>NZ_JBQFTX010000001.1:0-1074039 GCF_056538905.1 Ruegeria sp. BE10 | reverse complement strand
CATCCATGATCCCGCCGTCTTCGTTCGTGAAGAACCCGTAGCGGGCTTTGCCTTCCTTCAGCGTCGCATAGGCCTGCGGGCAGATCGCCTCAAGCTTCGCGCCCACATCCTCACCGCGCAGGATCACCTGACCCATATGCGACACATCAAACACCGCCGCCTTCTCACGACACTGCTTATGCTCACCCATAATCCCCAGCGGATACTGAACAGGCATCTCCCACCCAGCAAAATCAACCAGCTTGCCTCCCAACTCAACATGGAGATCGTAGAGAGGAGTGCGTTTTAAGTCAGTCATAGCTGTAGCCTTTCAATCAACGGGACTGGTCACGGACAACCATGACGGTGCAATGCGCGTTGCGCACAACACGGGCCAGGTTTGGGCCAATCTCATAGTTCGGGAAATCGCCTTTGGTCGACGCCATGACGATCAGATCAAAGCCGTCCTTATAGGCAAGCTTCAGAATTTCGCGGTAGACGCTGCCTTCTTCGACATGCACCGGCACATCAGAGGCATTGGCGTGATCCAGTATGGCCTGAACCGCACCCCGCACGTGGTCTTTGGCGCCTGCGCCATAGTTGGCGGGTAGGTTCGGCAACTGGATGATCTCGGGGATGACGGCGACCGTGTGCAGTTCGGCACCATAGAATTTTGCCTGTTCCAAAGCGACCGGCAAAGCCAGTTTCCACGAGCGGTCGTCAGTGTGATCAATCGGCAGCAGGATTTTCGTGGCCATCACGTCTCTCCTCGAGATAGAAAATTTGTTTCAAAGGCGGGGGGCCGGGTTGGCCCCCCGTTTTATTTTGTCAGTGCCGAAGTTATTCGGCAGGTGAGCCGCCCGGTTCTTCGGACTGACCGTTCGAGGCAAAGAACTCTTTCGTCAGTTTGAAGACGATCGGGCTCAGCAATGCCAGAGCGATCAGGTTCGGGATGGCCATCATGGCGTTCAGCGTATCCGCCAGCAGCCAGACAAAGCCCAGATCTGCAGTCGCACCGAAATAGATCGCAACGATCCAAAGGATGCGGTAGGGCAGCAGGGATTTGACGCCCAGCAGGAACTCAACACATTTCTCGCCATAGAACGACCAGCCAAGGATGGTAGTGAAGGCAAAGATCGACAGCGCGATTGCAATCAGGTGACCACCGCCCGGAAGCGAGGTTGCAAATGCCAGCGAGGTCAGGGCAGCGCCGGACTCACCAGAAGTCCATGCGCCGGTCGAGATGATTGCCAGACCGGTGATCGAGCAGACGATGATGGTGTCGATGAACGTACCCAGCATCGCGATTAGGCCCTGATTGACCGGACCTTTGGTCTCGGCTGCTGCGTGTGCGATCGGAGCGGAGCCCAGACCAGCTTCGTTGGAGAACACACCACGTGCCACACCAAAGCGGATCGCGGCCCAAACGGCTGCACCCGCGAAACCACCTTCGGCGGCAGATGGGGTGAAGGCGTAGGTGAAGACCAGCGAGAGGGCGTTACCGATTTCGCCGATGTTGATGATCAGAACTAACAGGCCAGCGACGATGTAAGCGATCGCCATGGCCGGAACCAACTTACCGGCAACCGCACCGATGCGGGTAATGCCACCCAGGATAACGGCGGCGGTCAGGACCATCAGAACAATTCCGGTGACCGAGGTATTCACGCCGAAATTCGATTCCAGAACTTGTGCCACACCGTTTGCTTGTACACCGTTACCGATGCCGAAGGCAGCAATGGCACCAAATAGGGCGAAGGCCCAACCCAGCCAGTGCCAATTCGACGACAGACCGTTCTTGATGTAGTACATCGGGCCGCCAACAAAATTGCCCAGCTCGTCCTTCTCGCGATACTTCACCGCGCAGACGGCTTCGGCATATTTGGTGGCCATGCCCACCAGGGCGGTCATCCACATCCAGAACAATGCGCCCGGACCGCCCAGGAAGACAGCAGTGGCCACACCGGCGATGTTACCCGTACCGATGGTCGCCGACAGCGACGTCATCAGCGCGTTGAACGGGCTGATCTGACCGTCACCCTGACCTTCGCGGCCTGCGAACAACAGCTTAAAGCCAGTGCCGATGCGCAGGATCGGCATGAATTTCAGCCCCACCTGCAAGAAGAAGCCGACGCCAAGAATGAGAACCAGCATGAGCGGCCCCCACACGACGCCATTGATGGCCCCTACGATTGAATTTAACGCTTCCATGGTTTCCCTCCCATTTGCGTTTGGATTATGCCCCGGTGGCGATAGCCCGTTGGCGGGCTTGCTTGAGGGCGGCAAAGTCTTCGTCCGCATGGAACGACGAACGGGTCAGCGGGGTTGCTGACACGTGCAGAAAGCCCTTGGAGCGCGCGATTTGCTCCAGTTGGGCGAATTCGTCCGGAGACCAAAAACGATCAATCGGGTGGTGTTTCGCGGTCGGTTGCAGGTATTGCCCGACCGTCAGGAAATCGACCTGAGCCGCGCGCAGGTCATCCATCACCTGGCGAACATCGTTTAGGGTTTCTCCCAACCCGACCATCAAGCCGGATTTGGTGAAGATCTCGGGGTTGGCGCGCTTGGCATCGTCCAGTAGCCGCAGCGAGGTATAGTAGCGCGCGCCGGGGCGAACGGACGGATACAGATGTGGAACGGTTTCCAAATTGTGGTTGAAGACGTCTGGGGCAGCCTGGAACACGACATCCGCCGCGTCGCCTTTACCTAGAAAATCGGGGGTAAGAACCTCGACCGTTGTGCCTGGGTTTTGGTGGCGGACGGCCCTAATGGTCTGAGCGATATGTTCGGCCCCGCCATCAGCCAGATCGTCCCGGTCCACGGATGTGATCACCACATGGCGCAGGCCCAGCTTTTTGACCGCCGCTGCGACGCGGCCCGGTTCAAATGCGTCCAATGCATCGGGACGTCCCGTGGCCACGTTGCAGAAGGAGCAACCGCGGGTGCAGATCTCGCCCATGATCATCATGGTGGCGTGACGTTTGGACCAGCATTCGCCGATATTGGGGCAGGCGGCCTCTTCGCAGACGGTCGCCAGATTGTGCTCGCGCATCAGACGACGGGTTTCGTAATACTCGGCGCTGTCGCCCTTTTTCTTGCGAATCCACTTGGGCTTACGCGGGATGACACTGTCTGCCTTCTTGGCCTTTTCAGGGTGGCGGGGGCGAAGCTGGATGGTCATCTGGCAGGTCCCTCTTAGGCGTGGATTGCGCGGCCCATGGCGTCAAGGCAGGCTTCTTTGACCGCCTCGCCCATGGCTGGGTGTGCATGACAAGTGGCAGCGACCTCGGCGACGGTTGCGCCTTTGGTCATGGCCAGAACCAACTCGGCAATCAGGTCTCCTCCGTGGGCGCCACAGATGTGGGCGCCCAGGATTTTGCCGCTTGGGTCCGCCAGAACCTTGACTGCGCCGTCGGTGTCGCCGGTCGAACGGGCGCGCGAGTTGGCCATGAAGGCGAACTTGCCAACCGAATACTCGGTGCCAGCCTCTTTCAGCGCTTCTTCGGTCAGACCGACCGAAGCGACCTCGGGGTCGGTATACACGACCCCCGGCACGGTGTTGTAATCGACATGGCCAGCTTGTCCTGCGAGAGTTTCCACGCAGGCGACGCCGTCTTCTTCGGCCTTGTGCGCCAGCATCGGACCGGGCACGCAGTCGCCGATGGCGTAAATGCCGGGAACCGAGGTCTGGAACGTCCCATCCACCTCGATGAAGCCGCGCTGACTTACTGTAACGCCCAGCTCCTCCAGGCCCAGCCCACGGGTGACAGGGCGGCGGCCCACAGCGATCAGGACCTTATCAGCCTCGATCACTTCTTCTTTGTCTTTGCCGACGCGATCAACGGTCAGCACCAGACCGGTATCGGTCTTTTCGACCGTTTTCAGCGCACGACCCAGCTGGAATTTCAACCCGCGCTTGGACAGTGCGCGTTGTGCCAGCTTGGCGATTTCACCATCAATGCCGGGTAGAACGCGGTCCAGATACTCGACCACGGTAACCTTTGCGCCCAGACGGGACCAAACCTGCCCCAGTTCCAGCCCAATCACACCTGCGCCGATCACGACCAGATGGTCCGGTACGCTCTCCAATGCAATCGCACCGGTCGAACTGAGGATGTCCTGCTCGTCGATCTCGATCCCCGGCAGCGAGGTCGGTTCCGAGCCGGTGGCGATCAGAATGTTTTTCGCTTGATAGACATCATCGCCGACCTTGACCTGTCCGGCAGAGGGGATGCTGGCCCAGCCATCGATATGGTCGACCCCGTTTTTCTTGAACAGAAACGCGATGCCTTTGGTCAGGTCGCCTACGATCTTGTCCTTACGCCCCATCATCGCGGGTACGTCGATGCTGGCCCCCTCGACCGCAATGCCGTGGGAGGAGAGATGTGCAAGTTCGGCATACTTGGCCGAGGAGGTCAGCAACGCTTTGGAAGGGATGCACCCCACATTCAGACAGGTCCCGCCAAGTGCCCCGCGCCCTTCGACGCAGGCCACTTTCAGTCCCAGCTGAGCCGCGCGGATCGCAGCGACATAGCCGCCAGGTCCGCCCCCGATGACAATCAGATCGTAGGTCATGACGCTAACTTTCAGTAGATCGGGTGGCTTGCGCACAGGGCGCGCACTTTTTCACGGGTTGCTTTTTCAACGGCTTCGTCTCCGCCCGGGTTCTGCGCCAGCGCGTCCAGAACGTCACCGATCAGATGGCCGATCTGCTTGAATTCCTCGGGGCCAAAGCCCCGGCTGCAACCGGCCGCAGTACCCAGACGAATACCGCTGGTGATGGTGGGTTTCTCGGGGTCACCGGGCACGCTGTTTTTGTTGCAGGTAAAGCCAGCGCGTTCCAGCGCGGCTTCGGCGTCTTTACCGGTTACGCCAACCGGGCGCAGATCCACCAGCATCAGGTGGTTTTCCGTACCGCCCGAGACGATGTCGCAGCCGCGTGCCATCATAACGTTGGCCAGAGCCGAGGCACTGTCGACCACGCGCTGCATGTACTCTTTGAATTCGGGTTTCAGAGCCTCACCGAAAGCGACGGCCTTACCGGCGATCACATGCATCAGCGGGCCGCCCTGCAAACCGGGGAATACGGCTGAGTTGATCTTTTTCGCCAGCGCTTCGTCATTGGTCAGGATGATGCCACCGCGCGGACCGCGCAGGGTTTTATGCGTGGTCGATGTCACGATATGAGCGTGCCCGACGGGAGAAGGGTGTAGGCCGGTTGCAACCAGACCGGCGATATGCGCCATGTCGGCTAGCAACCAGGCGCCAACCTCATCCGCAATCGCGCGGAAACGGGCAAAGTCGATTTTTTGCGAATAAGCCGACGCGCCAGCAATGATCAGTTGGGGCTTTTCGGCCTTGGCCAGTGCTTCGACCTGATCATAGTCGATCAGCCCCGCATCGGTCAGACCATATTGGATCGGACGGAACCATTTGCCGGATTGCGCCGGTTTCGCGCCATGGGTCAGGTGGCCGCCGGCGTCTAGCGACATGCCCAGAATGGTGTCACCGGGGCTGAGCAGTGCCAGCTTGACCGCGCCATTGGCCTGGGCGCCCGAATGGGGCTGCACATTCGCAAATTCGCAGCCAAACAGCTGCTTCAACCGGTCGATGGCTTCCTGCTCGACCTCATCCACATATTCACATCCGCCATAATAGCGGCGACCGGGATACCCTTCGGCATATTTGTTGGTCAGAACCGAGCCCTGAGCGTCAATCACAGCCTGAGAGACGATGTTTTCAGATGCGATCAGTTCGATCTGTTCGGCCTGACGTGCGCCCTCGCGAGCAATTGATGCAGCAATGGTCGGATCGGCCTGTGTAAGCGACGTTTTGAACATGGTCATCTCCTCTGATTTCGAATCTCCGGTTCGAAACTAAGTTTCCTATAGTGGAATTGGTTCCCTTAAAGCAACATAAATCTCTTATTCGTGAAGTTGCGTGCGACTAAGGGAATATGTAAGCTGGAAAGAACGGGGAGATTTTCATGGGCGAAGACCAAAGAAACGAAGGGGTTACACCCGAAGAACTGGATGAAGGGGCGGCCTTGGGGCGTTCCATCCGCGACGCGCGACGGGAAAAGGGCTGGACTCTGGAAGAGGCCGGGCGTGCGGCAGGTATCGGGCGATCGACCCTGTCGAAGATCGAAAACAATCAAACCAAACCCAGCTTTGAGATCGTGCGGCGGTTGACACAGGCGCTGGATATGAACCCTCCGCAACTTTTTCTTCAATCGGGTCAGTCAGGCATAAACGGTCGGCGGGACTATACCGCTAAGGGGCAGGGTGAGTTCCGGGAAACCGCCACCTATTTGCACGAATTGCTGTGTTCGGATCTGACAAGCAAACGCATGCTGCCCTATGTGGCCACGATACGGGCCCGCGATATCTCTGAGTTTGACCCCTGGATCCGACATTCGGGCGAAGAATTCATGTACGTGCTGAGTGGCGAGTTGATCTTTATCTCGGAACACTACCGCCCTCTGCCGATGAAAACGGGTGATTCACTGTATTATGACAGCAGCATGGGGCATGGCTGTGTGTCGACCAGTGAAGAAGACGCGCAGGTTCTTTGGGTGTCGTTGGAATAGGTCGTGTACCTGGGAAATTAGGCGTTACCGCAGTTTTTCACCTTTCCGGTGTGGCTTAGGTTTCGCGCACAGAAGAACTAAAAACCCAGTTTGTGGAAATTTCAATATTGAGGTTAGACGTCTTGGGATGGACCGCTAAAACCTGCTGTGATCCTTTGCTGTCGCGGTTTAAGAACAATCTATGCGGTCAACTTCGTATATCCGAAGAGTTTCGGAGCTTTCAGCGGCTTTCGGCAGCTAAAAGTCAGTCTGGCATTTCCGGCCAGTAATGTCTGCATTCGGAAGAACGAGCGGATTTCTGTGCATTGGCAGCGAACGTTCGCCTCCCTGAAGAACCGTCCCGAAACAGTACCAACCCGGGTTCGTGGGGGCGAAGGTCCGCTTCCTCGATCTCCGGAAATCCTCGCTGCGGAGCGGCGAATGCACACTTTCCGCGCCAATTACCGACTTTTTAGTCCCTTGGCAGCATGTGCCGCGGTGGTTCTTGGAAATGAACAAATCAGCAAACTAGGCCGAGAGCCCACTACCAAATCCGCCGAATTTGTTGAAGATTGCGTTCTAGCCCGACAAAAGTTGGTTTTCTAACCGGACAAGTCGCGATTCATACCGGATGGCACACTAAGAGAAAAAGTGGCTGGGGTGGTAGGTTTTTTTGTCAACATATTGAAAATTAACAAAATAAAGGAAATGGGGTCAATGGGTAGTGTTCGGAAATTGGTTTGAGCCCAGTATTGTGCCTCACTTTTCTGCTTTTGACTTTTGGGACGCTAACGAGCTCGCCGGTCATACGACTTGCGCGGGATCGGGCGGGAAACGGCCATTAGCGGCCAAGGCGAAGGAAGCCAACAAATCGGCGAAAAGCAGACATTCCATTTTTAAGCTTCGTCCTTCCTAAAACATGAGCTCTTTTTTCCGGCTACTGAAGCTGGCGGTGCTGACTCATGGGCAAGGTGAGGTTTGGTATGTCCTTAGTGGAGAGATCGAGGGCGAAGTCAGAAAAAGAGCACTTTGGCCTGCTATTGTGTGGCAGAGCCGCCGGCACCATACCAAACTAACCGAGTTTCTATCAGTTTTGGTGCAGCGCGTGAGCAGCGCGGATGCGAATCCGGACGCAGACTGATTTGAACTGTAAACTCAACGCTCAGTTATGAAGGACAGCCCAGACACGAGTTGTTTCAAGCCAAGCGCCGCGCCGGCGAAGATGGCAGCGAATGTTACAGGCGCGCTGTAGGCCAAAAGTGAGAAGGCAGATATACCTTGTCCGACACTGCAACCGACCGCGATGATCGCGCCTGGTCCCATAATCGCCGCGCCGAGCATTTGCCGCTTTAGTTCACGTGGATCCTCGCATGCTTCCCATCGGAAATGACCTTTGGACCAAGACCCCAAAAATGCGCCAATGAGAACGCCGGAGACTGATCCGACCGCAAAGGACAAAGTGTTTCCAGATGCTGTCATGAGGTAGAATACTGTGTCGCCAAGGGGTGCAGCGAAGGTGTGAGTTTGCACCGGCTCACCGTCGAAACCGTGCGTCGCAACCCAATTCGTGCCAAGCCAGCCTGAAATAATCGCCAGTCCAACTACAGATCCCCAGAACACTTGTGCAGGATTGCGGCGGAAGCGCTGGTTCGCTAATGCGAAAATCACTAAGGCAACGCCGATAACGGAGCCAATGAGCCAAGCTGGGATAGAGGTTAGCTGTTCAGCAAGGAAGCTAATGCTTTGGGGACCCTTGAGATCCATCTCTTCTGGAAAGACCCAAACGCGCAGATATGCGAGGGGCCCGGACATGACAACGTAAGCAGATAGACCCATGATCAATACGATGACGAATGATCGAAGGTCGCCACCTCCAAGCCTTGCCAGCGCGCCATAGCCGCAATTCCCGCTGATGGCCATTCCGTAACCGAACATGAGGCCACCTATGATCGACCCAAGTGGGTTCCAGGTCTGTGCAAGATACCTTGTTCCAACAGGGTCCAGCCACCCGAAAGCCATAGCCAAGTGGCTGCCGACAATTGCTACGCCGATCGCAATTGCCCACATGCGCAGCCGCCGGTCATCATCTGCGTAAAGGTAGTCTTCGATTGCACCCAGCGTGCAAAAACGGCCAATGCGTGCGGCCAAGCCCAACACAATGCCACCGATCAAACCGATCAGGGCGACGGTGTTGGCGTCTCCCAATGTTTCAAACATTGCCAGTCTCCTCCCAAAGCTGGCGGGTATTTTTGGCGGCTTCTACTTTTCCCTGCAGAATAGATCGTAGACGACTTCCAGAATCTGTGTCGATCGATCATCCGCCAATCTATAGTAGATCGTTTTCCCCTCGCGTCGTGTCTTGACCAAGCCCTCAAAGCGCAAGCGGGATAGTTGCTGAGACACGGCAGCCTGGCGTGCTGAGAGCATTTCTTCCATCTGCGTGACCGATTTTTCCCCTGACGACAGATAACACAAAATCATCAGGCGCCCCTCATGGCTGATTGCCTTGAGGAAATTTGACGCTGTCTGAGCATTCTCCATCATTCTGTCCATGTCTTCGGCGCACATGTCCTTGGAGAACACAGGCAGTTTCGAAGATTTGTGCAACAAGATCGCCTCGCTTTCATAGCTTCACGCATTCATAACAGTTTATGTAATGCGCCACAGTTTATCCAGAGGTCTCAATCGGTACCCCCGCGTCACGCAGCAAAACGCCCAGCAATCCCCAGAAAAAATCTTCGCCGGGATAACCTTCTATCCGGCCGACCTCTTGGCCATCGTCCAGCAGAACAAAGGTTGGCGTGTAGTAGAGAGGCCGCTCCAATGCGATGCCATCAGGTATAGCTGCGTGGATATCGACGCGCTGAAGTGGAGCGGCATGTCCTTCCGGTGTCTTGGGGTAGATATCCGAGATGTCGGTGTCCCAACGTGCGCACCACATACACCCATCTTCTTCGGCCATCAGAAGCGTCATTTCTGCCCGTGAAACCACGGGAGAAACAAACAACGTGATTGCAAGCAATAGTAGAATTAGGTGGCGCATCTCAAGCTCCGATTGACCGCAGCGATATATCTTTATTATTTTGAATGTGTGAATGATAGCGCGCCAGGACGGGTTTGACCATGCTCGACATTACATTTGCGGGAGCTTTAGTCGCAGGGCTATTGTCGTTCCTGTCGCCCTGCATCCTACCTATCGTGCCGTTTTATCTTAGCTATCTGGCCGGCGTCGGGATTGATCAGATTTCTGCGGGGTCAACACTTTCCGCCGGCGTTCGTCGCAAGGCAGCGCTTTCTGCGATGGCATTTGCAGCTGGAATCATTACGATCTTCATGGCACTTGGAGCGACTGCGTCGATTTTCGGTCAATTGGTCCGAGAGTATTTCGACATTCTGCGTTGGATTGCAGCGGCCATCATCATTGCGATGGGGCTGCATTTCCTGGGGTTCATTCGCATCGGTTTCCTGTATCGCCAATTTCGTGCGGACGTCGGAGAGGCATCAAGCGTTAGCCTGATTGGGGCTTACGTCTTGGGCTTGGCATTTGCTTTTGGCTGGACACCCTGCGTCGGCCCTGTGCTCGCTGCGATCTTGTTTACAGCGGCCGGAACCGAAACGGCTTGGCGCGGAGCGGCGCTTTTATTCGTCTACGGGGTTGGAATGACCGCACCGTTTGTTCTGGCGGCCTTTCTGGTTCGCCCCTTCATGCAATGGATGGCAAAGTTCAGAAAGCACTTGCCCCTCATCGAAAAGGCAATGGGTGGCTTTCTGGTGCTCTTCGGCATCCTCATCGCAACCAACTCCATCAATCACATCGCACAATGGATGCTCGACCATATGCCTTGGCTCGCAGCCATCGGTTAATTCGGGAGGAAGACATGAAACGAGTTTTGTCAGTATTGATCGCTTGTCTGATCGGCGGGGTAGTTTCCGCCGCTGAACTCGGCGACGACGGTTTGCATAAAACGCCGTGGATGCGCGACACGTTCAAAGACCTCCGAGAGGATCTTGAAGAGGCCTCAAGCGAAGGTAAGCGGTTGGTGTTATTTATTGAACAGCAGGGCTGTATCTACTGCAAAAAAATGCACGATGAAGTGTTTCCCCAGTCTGACCTCGCAGCGTTCATCGAAGAGAACTTCTTTGTCGTCCAACTGGATTTGCATGGCAGCACCACGGCCACCGACTTTGACGGGGAAGAGGATGAGCAAAGAGCACTGATGCGCAAATGGGGGATTCTGTTTACCCCGACACTTGTTTTTCTGCCGGAAGAGGTGACGGAGGATGCCACAGCCATTGACGCTGCGGTCGCTGTGATGCCGGGAGCTTTCTCTAAGGGGACAACCTTGGATCTTTTCACCTGGGTCGACGAGAAGCGATACGAACTTGATAATGGCGAAGATTTTCAACGGTATCATGCCCGGCGCATTCAGGAGCGAAATAATATTTCTCAAGATTGAGCTCCATCACTACAAATAAAAAAATTCATTATGATGAATTTAATGTTGCGACAGGCGGCACTCGTCGACTACGGTACACAAATGCTTTGGGTCGCAAGGCGCCGCCGGCGTGTTAGCAAATGGGAGGGATCATGAAGCTGAGACTCTTAACATTGGTCTGCGCAATGACGGGCGTCGCCGCATTTGCGGCAGATACAGACCCGAAAGACGTAACCTATGACGACTATGGCGCTATCGAAGTCTCTTTGACTGGAGCTAATGGTGATGCGGCAAATGGCGCGCTTATCGTTGGCGACAAATCAAAAGGCAATTGCGTGGCATGCCACGCGGTCTCGGCTTTGGCCGAAATACCGTTCCATGGCGAAGTTGGTCCGATGCTGGATGGCGCTGGCGATCGTTGGACCGAAGCGGAACTTCGCGGATTGGTCGCAAATGCAAAGATGACATTCGAAGGCTCGGTGATGCCTGCGTTCTACAAGGATGACGGATATATCCGCCCGGGCGACGCCTATACCGGAAAAGCCCCGACCGCGCCTTTGACGTCGATCCTGACAGCGCAAGAAATCGAGGATGTGGTCGCGTTTCTTGCGACCCTGAAAGAGGAATAGTCGCGCTTTAAAGCGTGAATTTTCGAAGTTTCAAAGGAGATTGAAAATGGAACTCTCTCGCCGCGAGACACTGGCCCTTGGGCTGGGCGCCGCGTTCCTGACAATTATGCCGCTACGCGCAAATGCAGCTGCTGAAGATGCCATCGCGGCATTTACAGGCGGCGCAGATGTGGCTGACGGCGGTGTTACATTGACTGCACCGGAAATCGCAGAAAACGGCAATACCGTACCAATCGAAGTCAGTGCTCCGGGCGCAGCTGCAATTCTCATCGTGGCTGCAGGTAACCCCGAACCGGGCGTTGCAACTTTCAATTTCGGTCCGTTGGCTGCTGAACAAGCCGCATCAACCCGTATTCGTCTTGCCGGAACGCAGGATGTCATTGCCGTGGCGAAGATGACAGATGGCAGCTTTGCCAAAGCGTCCGCGACCGTAAAAGTGACAATCGGCGGCTGCGGCGGCTGATCGCCACGCGCGCCTCGAAGAACAGGAGATTAACCAATGGCTTCCGGTGTAAAACCCCGTGTCAAGGTTCCAAAGACAGCCGCCGCTGGCGAAACCGTTACGATCAAAACATTGATCAGCCACAAGATGGAAAGCGGCCAGCGTAAGGATAAAGAAGGCAACGTGATCCCGCGTTCGATCATCAACCGTTTCACCTGCGAGTTTAATGGAGAAATGGTGGTGGATGTGACGATGGAGCCGGCGATTTCAACCAACCCGTACTTCCAGTTCGAAGCGACTGTGCCCGAGGCCGGTGAGTTTGTCTTCACTTGGTACGATGATGACGGCTCTGTCTACTATGAGAAAAAAACGATCGAGATCGCCTGACGGCTCGAACACTAAGGCAGATCAGCGCTGGTAGGAGGAGTTGGCGCTGATCCACCAAGGGAGGAACGCAATGAATACCAAGGCACTTACGGCGATCGCGGCAATTCTGGTTTTCCCGGCTGCAGCGATGGCTGGACCGGACGAAGACAATTTGGTGATCAATGATGAGTTGGACATGACCTCGGTCACTGAAGCTCCGGCACATCTGGAAAATTTGGACACGATCTACTCGGGTTGGCATTTTCGCACGGATGAAACGCAAGCGCTGCAAATTGATGACTTCGACAATCCTGCAATGATCTTCGTCGATCAGGCCGCCGATCTCTTTGAGACCGTTGATGGTGCCGCTGGCGAGAGCTGTGCCTCATGCCACGATGGGGTGGAAAGCTTCAAGGGATTGCAGGCGTCCATGCCGAAGGTGGATGCCGAAACTGGTAAGCTGGTCGTCATGGAAGACCTAATCAACAAGTGCCGTACGGACCGCATGGAAGCCGATGCCTGGAAATGGTCCGGGGGCGATATGCAGGGCATGGTCGCTTTGATCGGACTGCAATCACGCGGCATGCCAATGAATGTCGCGATTGATGGCGATGCCGCCCCGTATTGGGAGCAGGGCAAAGAGATGTATTATACTCGCTATGGTCAGCTGGAGTTGAGCTGTGCCAATTGTCATGAAGACAACTGGGGTAACATGATCCGTGCCGACCACCTGAGCCAGGGTATGATCAACGGGTTCCCAACATATCGTCTGAAACAAGCAAAGCTGATTTCGCGCCACAACCGTTTCCGTGGCTGTATTCGCGATACGCGGGCGGAAACTTTTGCCGAAGGATCGGACGAGTTTCGCGCGCTTGAGCTTTATGTGGCCTCGCGTGGCAACGGGCTTTCAGTCGAAACTCCTGCAGTACGGCAATAGTGAACGACCCGCGTAAACAGTGTCCTGCGCGGGTTTTTCCAGGAAGATAACATTCACACATTTATATGTGTTATAGGAAAGCTGATAGATGATTTCTCGACGTGACTTCTTGCAGGTTTCAATGGCTGCATCGGCTTTGTACGGGGCGTCCGGGTTCGGCAACTGGGCCAGACTTGCCGCGCAGCAAAGCCTAACGCAGGATCAATTGTTGGAGTTCGAGACCTTCGGAAATATCAGCCTGATACATGTCACCGATATTCACGCGCAACTCAAACCGATCTATTTCCGCGAACCTGAGATAAACCTTGGTATTGGCGATGCACGAGGGCAGATGCCGCATGTCACAGGGGCGGCGTTCCGCAAGGCCTACGGGATCGAAGATGGAAGCCCGTCGGCCTATGCGCTGACCTACAATGATTTCTCTTCGCTGGCCAAGACCTATGGTCGGGTTGGTGGATTGGACCGAGTCTCAACTGTCATTAACGCCATTCGTGCTGACCGTCCTGATGCCCTGCTACTGGACGGGGGCGACACTTGGCACGGTTCCTACACCTGCTATCAGACGGCCGGTCAGGACATGGTCAATGTCATGAACGCTCTGAAACCCGATGCTATGACCTTCCATTGGGAGTTCACGTTGGGCAGCGACAGGGTTAACGAAATCGTCGAAGGTTTGCCCTTTGCGGCCTTAGGTCAAAACATCTTTGATGCCGAGTGGGACGAACCTGCAGAATTGTTCCAGCCCTATAAGTTTTTTGATCGGGGCGGTGCAAAGGTTGCTGTTATCGGACAAGCGTTTCCTTACATGCCAATCGCGAACCCAGGCTGGATGTTCCCAGAATATTCGTTCGGTATCCGGGATGAAAACATGCAGGCCATGGTCGACGAGGTTCGCGATGCCGGCGCTGATGTCGTTGTCGTCCTCAGCCACAACGGCTTTGACGTGGACAAGAAGATGGCAGGTCGAGTGCAAGGGATCGACGTGATCCTCAGCGGCCACACTCATGACGCGCTGCCGGAGCCGGTTCTGGTCGGAAAAACGCATATCATCGCGTCTGGTTCGAACGGAAAATTCGTCAGCCGCGTCGATCTCGACGTGAGGGACGGGCAGATGATGGGGCTGAAGCACAAGCTGATCCCGATCTTCTCTGACGTCATCGCTCCTGATCCTGCGATCACCGCTCTGATAAATGATCAGCGCGCGCCGTACGAGGCTGCGCTGAGTGAGGTGATTGGCAAAACGGATTCGTTGCTCTACCGCCGAGGCAACTTTAACGGCACCTGGGATGACCTGATTTGCGATGCCCTGATCAATGAGCGTGAGGCAGACATCGCGATGTCGCCTGGCGTCCGTTGGGGACCCTCAATCCTGCCGGGACAAGATATCACGCGTGAGGACATCTGGAACGTCACATCGATGTCGTATCCCAATGCCTATCGCACAGAAATGACAGGCGAATTCATCCATGTGATCCTCGAGGATGTCGGCGACAACCTGTTCAACCCCGACCCGTATTACCAGCAGGGCGGCGATATGGTCCGCGTCGGTGGGCTTGGCTACCGCATCGATGTGAACAAGCCACAAGGGCAACGGATCAGCGAAATGACTTTGCTCAAAACGGGTGAAGCGATTGATCCATCGAAAACCTACGTCGTAGCTGGTTGGGCCAGTGTCAACGAAGGCACCGAGGGGCCGCCGATCTGGGATGTCGTCGAAAACCACATTCGCAACCTTGGCACCGTCACGGTGCAAGAGAACACCAGCGTCGATGTTGCCGGCGCTTAAGAAACAGATGGAGACCTAAGAGTTATGGATGACGCGTTCAAACCGTCGCGCCGGGCCTTCCTGACAGGCAGCGCTGCGGTCGCCGCAGGATCAGTTGCGGGTGCGGCAGCGGCAGACACGCCCGACCCACTGATAACAGAGCTTCAGGATTGGGCGTCTTACACGGGTGCTGGTGTTGATGAGTCACCTTATGGCATGCCGATCAGCTTCGAATCTCATGTCGTTCGGCGCAACGTTGAATGGCTGACCGCCTCTCCAATTTCGTCGATCAACTTCACACCGATCCACGCGCTTGATGGCACTATCACCCCGCAAGGATGCGCCTTTGAGCGTCACCATTCGGGTGCGATCGAGCTGCGCAAGGAGGATTATCGCCTGATGATCAACGGGCTGGTCGATCGACCGCTTGTGTTTACTTATGAAGACATTGAGCGTTTCCCGCGCGAAAACCATGTGTATTTCTGCGAATGCGCGGCGAACACCGGTATGGAGTGGGCTGGTGCTCAACTCAATGGCGTCCAATTTACGCACGGCATGATTCATAACATGGAATACACTGGCGTTCCTTTGCGCACGCTGTTGCAGGAAGCAGGCGCCGATATCTCACCAGACAAATGGGTCTATGTTGAAGGCGCAGACGCGTCATCAAATGGCCGCTCCATCCCGATGGAAAAAGCACTGGATGACGTGTTGGTGGCTTTCAAAGCAAATGGTGAAGCGCTGCGCATGGAGCATGGATATCCGGTGCGACTGGTTGTTCCTGGCTGGGAAGGCAACATGTGGGTCAAGTGGCTGCGCCGCATTGAGGTCGTCGATATGGCGGTCGAAAGCCGCGAAGAAACATCAAAGTATACTGATGTCTACGCCGATGGCACAGCCCAGAAATGGACGTGGGTGATGGATGCAAAGTCCGTCATTACTTCACCCAGCCCGCAAATGCCCATCAAACACGGACCGGGACCATTGGTCATTTCCGGGCTTGCCTGGTCAGGCCACGGGCAAATTACGCGTGTCGATGTGTCCAAGGACGGTGGGATCACCTGGGAGACGGCGCGTCTTGGCAAGCAGGGCGACAGCAAGGCTTTGACGCGTTTCTATCTTGATACGAATTGGGACGGAGCACCAATGTTGTTACAGGCCCGGGCGATAGACGAGACCGGCTATGTGCAGCCAGCCAAAGACCAGCTACGCGAAAAGCGCGGAGAAAACGCGGTCTACCACAACAACTGTATCCAAACTTGGTACGTGAGCGCAGAAGGGATCGCTGAGAATGTCGAAGTCTCTTAGTCATGTTTTCCTGCCCGTATTTGGTGGCACAGCCTTGGTGCTTGCGGCAGCTTTGGTATTTGCCAATCGGAACTACGGCCAGTCGAAGATAGACACTTTGGAAACCCGGATAGGTCAGGTTGAAGCGCATGCAGCATCAGCTCTGGAAAACGCGCAAGCGGAGGCCAATCGAGCGGCTGAACTCGAGACTAAAGTCGAAGAAATCCAAGCGGCCGCTGCGGAGCGGGTTGCAAATGGTGCGAACCTAACTGCACCAGCGCCCAGTCGCGACGGTACTATTGGGCTTGGACGTCCTGCATTGGAGGAAGAGATCGCTGCCTGGGACGTTGACATCTTGCCCGACGGGCGTGGCTTGCCGGTTGGATCAGGCGATGTCTGGACGGGAGAAGAAGTGTTTGTCGACCGATGTGCGTCCTGTCACGGCGAGTTTGCCGAAGGCGCCGACAATTGGCCTGTTCTGGCCGGTGGATTCGACACGCTTGCCGACGAGGATCCTGTAAAAACCGTCGGGTCTTATTGGCCGCATTTGTCGACCGCTTGGGACTATATTTCCCGCTCAATGCCATTTGGTGAAGCGGGTACGCTTACGGCGGATGAGACCTACGCAATCGTCGCCTATATCCTTTATTCCAATGATCTGGTGGATGACGATTTCGTTCTCAGCAATGAAAACTTCGCCGAATTCGAGATGCACAACAAGGATGGGTTTGTCGTCGATACGCGACCTGAGACTGAGTACGCAGAATGGCGAGAAGAGCCCTGTATGGAGAACTGCAAAACAGAAGCCGCTGTTACTATGCGCTCTGTATTTCTGGTTGAGACGCCACCAGAAGGCGGTTCGAATTCGGTCATGAACGAAGCCAGCGCGGACGAGTTGCCGACGTTCACGGTGGAAGGGCCCTCGTTCATTCCGGCCGAAGCGCCAAAGCCTGAGGAAGAAGCCGCCGCAACACCGGCTGTTCAAGAAACCGACGAGGCTGACCAGACTACGGAACTGTTCGCAGCTGGTGAGAAGGTCTTCAAGAAATGTAAATCCTGCCATCAGGTTGGTGACGGTGCAAAGGACAGTACGGGTCCGGCGCTGAACGGGGTTATAGGGGCCAACGCAGGGTCGGTTGAAGGGTTCAAATACTCAAAAGCTATGAAAACAGCTGCCGAGGCTGGTCTTGTTTGGACCGAAGAAGAAATGGCGGCCTTCCTGGCAAAACCCAAGGACTACATGAAGGGTACACGCATGTCCTTTGCTGGGCTTAAGAAACCAGACGATATTGAAGCCGTGATCGTTTACCTCAAGTCGTTCGGAAGCTGATCATGCGCTGGTCGAACATTTTGAAGTGCGCTGCGGTTATGGTTGCTATCGCCGCATCCACCCACGCCGCCGAAAACCTCGGCGACGCCGAAGCTGGGAAAAAAGTGTTCGCCAAATGCAAAGGCTGCCATCAGGTTGGCAAAGGAGCAGAGAATAAAATAGGCCCGCATCTAAACGGTGTTTTTGGTCGGAAAGCTGCAGGTCTCGAGGGGTTCAAATATTCCAAGAGTCTTGTGCGCGCGGGTAATTCGGGTCTGGAATGGCACGCTGACACTCTATCCGCCTACATCGAAAATCCGCGTGCATTTGCGTCTGGCACCAGGATGAGTTTTCGTGGTCTGAAAGACCCGGAAGACCGCGCCAATGTGATCGCCTATTTGCGGGCGTTTTCCGACAATCCTCAGGACATCCCGGAAGCGGACCCGACGGCAATAGGAACGGATCATTCTATCGACCCCACGATTCTCGCGATTCAAGGAGATCCTGAGTACGGCGCATACCTCAGCAGCGAATGTACGACATGTCACCAGATTGAAGGAGGCGATGAGGGCATTCCTTCGATTGTGTATTGGCCTGACGAAGACTTCGTGGTCGCCATGCACGCTTACAAGGACAAACAGCGGCCACATCCGGTCATGCAAATGATCGCTGGGCGGTTGAGCAATGACGAAATCGCGGCATTGGCCGCATACTTCAATAATCCAGAGTGACAGTGTCTAAGGGGAGGAAACGCGATGACACTCAATAGACGAGTATTTCTTGGAGCCGCCGGGATAGTGGCCGCCGGGCTATCTGCTCCGATGGTGCTGGCTCAAGGCAAACCCCGTGTAGTGGTTGTCGGCGGCGGTGCGGGCGGTGCGACTGCCGCGCGTTACATAGCGAAGGACAGCAAAGGTGAGATTGACGTGACGCTGATCGAGCCGTCTCGGACCTACTACACCTGTTTCTTCTCAAACCTTTATTTGGGAGGTTTTCAGGAGCTATCGGACATCGCCCACAGCTATGGCACGCTTGCCGCGAACTACGGTATCAACATCGTGCATGATTGGGCCACTGGGGTCGACCGCGACGCTAAGACGGTGTCCTTGGCAGGCGGCGGATCAGTTCCTTATGACAAGCTGATCCTTAGCCCGGGTATCGACTTTGTTGATGGTGCGGTAGAGGGCTGGGACCTCTCGGCCCAAAATAAGATGCCGCATGCTTACAAAGCTGGTTCTCAGACAGAGCTTTTGAAAGCGCAGATCATGGCGATGCCCGAGGGCGGTACCTTCGCGATGGTCGCTCCTCCTAACCCGTACCGTTGCCCGCCCGGGCCGTATGAACGGGTTTCGATGGTGGCGCATGTGCTGAAGGCAAACAACCCAACAGCAAAGATCATTGTAGCCGATCCGAAGCCGAAATTCTCGAAAATGGCTTTGTTCCAAGAAGGCTGGGGAAACAACTACGAAGGAATGGTCGACTGGATCGGCGAAGATTTCGGCGGTGGCAATGTATCCGTGAATCCGGATGCAATGACGGTGACTATCGACGGCGAAGAGACAAAAGTCGATGTCTGTAATGTGATCCCAGCGATGAAAGCAGGTCGCATTGCGGAAATGGCGGGAGTAACCGACGGTAACTGGGCACCAGTGAACGCTGCGGACATGTCCTCCAAAGCCGATTCGGACGTTTATGTTCTTGGTGATGCCAGCCAGCAGGGTGACATGCCGAAATCCGGTTTTTCGGCAAACAGCCAGGCGAAAGTATGTGCGAATGCGGTACGAGGTGCGTTGACCGGGTCTAAAGTATTCCCGGCCAAGTTCTCGAACACATGCTGGTCGCTGATCGATACTGATGATGGCGTTAAGGTTGGCGCAACTTATGAGGCGACGCCAGAAAAGATCGCGAAAGTCGATGGCTTTATCAGTCAAACCGGTGAAGATGCCGATTTGAGAAAAGCGACTTACGAAGAGTCACTGGGTTGGTACGCCGGTATCACGTCGGACATGTTTGGTTGAGGCAATCGGGGGCTTTGACCGGTGTCAAAGACCCCGATGATCAATCTGAGAAAATGCGGTTCAGGAGGAGGACTAAAACCATGAAACACTATATTGCCGCAGCCGCGTTTTCCACTGTTCTGGCGAGCCAAGGGCTGGCAGAAGAGATCATCACTATACCCTTCGACGGCAGTTTTGATGATGCAACATTCGCCGTCGAGTCCGCGATTGTGGGACAGGGACTGGTCATCGACTATGTAAGCCACGTCGGCGACATGTTGAATCGAACAGGCGCTGATGTCGGCAGCGACAAACAGATATTTGCAGCTGCAGAAATCTTCATCTTCTGCTCGGCAAAAGTCTCGCGTGAAGTGATGGAAGCAGACCCGATGAATATTGGCTTCTGCCCCTATGGGATTTTTGTAGCCGAAGACGACGACGGCGTGATGGTTGGATACCGAAGCTATCCTGATGGACCAATGCAAAAGGTTCAGACCCTGTTGTCCGGGATCGTAGAAGAAGCCGTTGGGAACTGAAATGAACTATCAGCAGTTTTTTCGTGGTCAACTCGACCAGCTTCAGGAGGAAGGGAACTATCGGGTCTTTGCGGATCTCGAAAGGCAGCGTGGCGCGTTTCCGACAGCGCGTAGCTACGCGGAAGATGGCCCCGAGAAAATCACTGTGTGGTGCTCAAATGATTATCTGGGGATGGGTCAGCACCCCAGTGTTGTTGCAGCAATGCACAAAGTGATTGATGAGGTTGGTGCCGGGGCGGGAGGAACGCGTAATATCTCTGGAACGACCCACCAGCATGTTTTGCTGGAGCAAGAGCTTGCTGACCTGCATGGCAAGGACGCTGCGTTGCTGTTTACGTCTGGTTACGTTTCGAACTGGGCCGCACTGGGAACTCTGGCGTCTCGCATTCCTGGCATCACAGTCTTGTCTGACGAGTTGAACCATGCCTCGATGATCGAGGGCATTCGCCACAGTCGGTGCCAGAAACGTATCTGGAAACACAACGACGTGGCAGACCTTGAAAGGCACCTTGCTGAACTGCCTGCCGACGCTCCTAAGCTCATTGCGTTCGAGAGCGTCTATTCCATGGATGGCGATCTTGCACCAATTGCCGAGATCTGTGATCTGGCGGATCGCTATGGCGCGATGACCTATTTGGATGAGGTTCACGCGGTGGGGCTTTATGGGACGCGCGGCGGAGGCATAGCTGAGCGCGAAGGCCTGATGGATCGGATAACTGTCATCGAGGGGACATTAGGCAAAGCGTTCGGCGTAGTTGGTGGATACATCGCCGCGTCGACAGAGCTTGTCGATTTTGTCCGATCCTTTGCCAGTGGGTTTATCTTCACCACTGCATTGCCTCCCGCCGTGGCCGCAGGAGCTGCCGCTTCGGTTCGGCACCTGAAGCAAAGCAATGCGGAACGACATTTGCACCAGCAGCGCGTGCGCGACGTGCGAGACAGGCTGGACGATCTGGGCATCCCGCATACACCGAACCCAAGTCACATCATTCCGGTCATGGTAGGCGATCCGGTCAAGTGTCGCTTCATCTCTGACGTGCTGATGCGTGACTATGGGATTTACATCCAGCCGATCAACTATCCGACCGTCCCCAAGGGAACAGAACGTCTACGGATTACACCTTCCCCAGTGCATTCCACCGAAGACGTGGATCGACTGGTATCTGCCTTGGGTGAGTTATGGACCCAATGCCAATTGGCCCGCAGGCCAATGGCTGCGCAGTGACAATGACAACTTGACCGAAGACAAGGACGCGCAAGCAACGAAGTGAGAGTTTCTGTTGATGGAAAGGCTCATCGATTTGTTGGGAGACCCTGGCGCTTTGGCATTTGCCGGTGCGCTTGTAGGTCTCCTGTTCGGCGTGACGGCCCAGAAATCTCACTTTTGTTTGCGGGCGTCGACCATCGAGGTCGCCGAAGGCGAGCTTGGTCCTCGCCTGGCGGTTTGGCTGATCGCCTTCACCGCAGCGCTCACCTTAGTACAGGCGTTTGTCGCGTTTGAGTGGTTAAACCTTTCCGAGACACGCGCGATCGCGTCGACGGGTAGCCTCAGCGGAGCAATAATTGGCGGGGCGCTGTTCGGTGCCGGCATGGTTCTGGCGCGTGGGTGTGCATCTCGCCTGTTGGTATTGGCCTCCTGCGGTAATCTGCGCGCCCTGATTACAGGTTTGGTTTTAACCTTAGTGGCTCAGGCTGCTTACACGGGCGTTCTTAGTCCCGCCCGCGAATTGCTTTCCGGGATCTGGACTGTCTCAGGAGGCGCCTCGAGAGATCTTTCAGAAATTCTTGGATTTTCGCCAGCGGCTTATTCAGCCGTTGCAGCGATGGGAATGGTGTCGGCAATTGCATTTGCATTCCACCGGCGAGTTGCGCCTATCAGGATCGTAACAGCCGCAGGCGTTGGTGTGACGGTGGCGCTCGGCTGGTTAATGACATTTGCGATCGCGCAAGCATCTTTTGACGTCGTGCCCGTGTCGTCAGTCACGTTCACCGGACCGGCTACGGATACACTGATGGCGTTGGTTGCGAAGCAAAACGTCGTGTTGTCCTTCGGTATCGGCCTTGTTCCAGGCGTAGCAATTGGTGCCGCAGGCTCGGCCCTAACTGCAGGGGAGTGGAAGATCGAACGTTTTGGCCCGGATACTCCGATGGAGCGCTACCTTGTTGGAGCTGTCCTCATGGGGTTTGGAGCCATGCTGGCCGGAGGTTGCGCAGTGGGTGCAGGGCTTTCAGGAGGGTCCGCCCTGTCATTGACGGCGTGGCTTGCCGTTTTCTTCATGTGGGTTGGAGCGATAAGCGCGCATAGGTTAATGCGCCGAATCCCTGTTCCTCAAACGTCCTGAGTTATTCGAATTCCATCTGCTCATATACCCGCCCGGCATTTTTTGTCGCCAGTTCCTCATACGTGTCCAAATGGGCATACGGTGACTGATCGACATAGTAAGCCTCTGCCAGATCGCCGCCGGCATCCATGTGCTCTTGGATCTTGCCGCGCAGATAGACCAGGTAGTCGCGTGTATAACGGCGCACCTGATCCATGTTCGTCGGATGACCATGTCCGGGGATGACATATTTGGCTCCCAAAGCTTCGAACTCGTTGTCCCATGTTTCAAGCCAATCCGCTGTATAGGTCTCTTGAAAGATCGGCAGCATTCGCTCGTGAAACGCCATATCACCCGCGATAACAAGGCTTTGGTTCGGCAGCCAAATCGAGATATCGCCGGGACTATGGGCCGGCCCGAGATATTTGGCCTCAATCCGGAAATCACCCATTTCAACCACGTATTCATCCTCGAATGTCTCGGTTGGGCCAGCCAGGAAGGTTCTTTCAGCCTTGTCCTGGTTGTACCGCTGCATACCTTCAAGGATCTGTGGGCCGTATTCCTCGAATTCAGCCGCAGCATCTGAATGGGCGATGATCGGAATACCGAGCTCTGACCAGTAGGCGTTGCCAAGCGTCGCGTGCCCCTGACCATTTTCGTTGAAGACAAGCTTAACCGGCTGATCCGTGATTGCCTGAATTTCCTGGTGAAGCGCTTCAGCAAGCACATAGGCTGCGCCGCCGTTTATGACGATCACGCCCTCTCCGGTAACTATGAAGCTGAGGTTGTTGTTGTGACCAGAGTTTTCGTAGGTCGGCGGGGCGGTTGCGCCAATGGCAGAATAGACGCCTGGGATGTATTCGACCGGTTTGGAATACAGCACACTTTGCGGGTATTGGTCTGCAATATCCTCGCTTGCCCAAGCTGGTGTGCCCAGGGCCAAGACAATCGCCAGCGATCGCATCATTATGGTTCTCCAATGAACTTATAAGCAGACCCAGTCTTTTCGACCCGGCCGATCCCACCATTCGGAAGGTGGAAACCAATTATTTTCATTTGCTCGTGGGAAATCTGATCCAGCAGCGAATTCCGAGTTGCTGCGGCCGCCTGTTGATCCTGATCCGTGCCGCTGAGCCAGTCGGGGCGTTCAAAAGCTACGTGTGGATTTCCCAACGCGTCGCCGGCAACCATCACGGATTCACTGCCGCCTCGAACTTCGAACGCCATGTGGCCGGGTGTGTGTCCAAAGCTTGCGCGTGCGGCAATACCGGGAAGGATCTCTTGTCCGTCGTCAAAGAACGCGACTTGATCCTCAATTGCTGCCATACGCCGCTTCGCGCCCACAGCGAACGCAGCGCGATCTTCTCCAATGGTATCCACCGTCGAGGGGTTCCACCAATAATCCCACTCATTTCGGCCAAAGTGATGCGTGGCGTTGGGGAAAAGAAGGTCGTCGAAATCATCCAAAACGCCCCAGATGTGATCCGGGTGCGCATGTGTGAAGATCACGTGCGAGATATCTTCGGGCGACAGGTTGATAGTTTCAAGAGTTTCCAGAAGTTTACCGGAAGTGGGCATGAAATCGGGTCCAGCCCCCACATCGAACAGCACCGTGTTTTGATCATCTCGATAAAGCGCCACGTTGCACTCTGGGTCGTACTTGATAGCGTCCACCTTGTAGCTGTCAAGAAGCTGCCTGAGTTCTTCCTTCGGCATGGCGCCGAAGACCATTTCTGGAGGCAATGAGAGGTACCCGTCTGACATGGTTGCAATCCGAGCCGATGAACCAAGTTGTAGCTCTGCCCAAGCGATTTTGGATTGCGCTCCAACCGCTGTTATACAAGCGGCACCGTACAAGAAGCTGCGCCGCGAAAACGTATTTTCATTCATACGAAATCAATAAAATGAATGTTTTAATTTGTAAATGAAGAAAGATGGAGATGGGGGCAATGCCGGATTCGTCCCAGTCTGCAGCCCGATGAACTGACTGAAGAGGAGCAGGAAGTCTGGGTCGATGAGTTTTGGGAGAGCACCGTGACACTTACGCCTGAATCCCAAGAGCGTTTCACCAATCTTCGCGTGCTTGGGTCAGATTAAAATGAAAGCAACAAAGCTGCTTAAGAAGGCAAACTGAAGGTCAGTCGCGGCCTGACATCAAGTGGCGTTGGCTGAAAGAAAGACAGAAAGAAAACCTAAAGCGAGCCTATTCATTGAGCATGTCTATCCAATTTTTGCGGGAAAACACCGTATGTTTGCTGATCCAGCGCAAATGCACTGGATCAGTAAGTGCACTGTTATGCCAGTTGGGCAAGGTTGCCTGACCGGAAGGCAAAGGTTCTGGGCGCGATTGACGGAGCACGGTTCAAGCACTGCGACTCAATTGACGACATGCTGGGATCGGAACTCGAGGTTTGCGCGACCGCGCGCCGGGTCGATTTCTTGCTGGCTGTGTCACAGCATGTGTCACAGTTTCCGAATGCTGTGACACATCGGATTTTCCGGAGGCTTTGTCGCCCCTTATTTTCCTGGCTTTTCTTGCAAATTGAGCATAAGCGTGCACGAATCAGTGTTTTCGCGCATAGGTTGTGTAAAAATCCCCTTTAAAAACAACATTTTAGACAGTAGTAAGTTTGATGGAACACCATAACTGTGCAACGCATGAAGCATAAGCGTGCAAGCCCAAATTTAGGAAGCATAAGCATGCAAATGCAGAACAAAGATCAAAAGCACTGGAAGTGCCAGCCCACGTCGTAAATTTCGAAACAACGCTAGACCATCCCAGATTTGACTGGCTTCGGCGAGCATCGCAGATCGAAGGCTTTTTTGAGAGCTACCTACTGCGCCGAAATCGGATATTGAGATGGCTCCGGTCAACTTCCGCTTTGCGGGCAAAGATTCAATTCTCTGCCGCGCAGCATCCCGATTGTACTACGTCAGCGAAGCGCAGAAAGCAGACATTGCAAACTTTGGCGGACGAGCCAATTAAGACACTCAACATCTTTGTCGGATATTGCGGTTGCGGCCCGCTCATCCACAACAGCAATCACCTAACTGAATTGGCGGGCACGGGACAGTTGCGTAGGAACAAAAAACACAGCAATCGCCTTCTAACGGTTTCAAGACTGCCTTGCATGACTTGCATTCATAAAACCACTGGCACGATTCAGTTGACATTTTCTCGGTTTCAACGTGCCCACACCGAGGGCAGGTCAAAATGCTATTCAGCACCACAGTTTGTTTTGTCATTGTCTCACATCTGCATGATTAGATAATCGTTGATTTGAGCCTCATTGAACACGATGACCCATGCCAACGCGGTAGTCGCCGTGCTTCCGACAAGCCACCATTTCAGATTTGCCAACGTCCCGTTTCGATGCGCTACGAACAACGAAACCGCGACCAGCGCTGTTGAGATGGCGAGAACATAGTAGCTTGCTGCCGCTATTTTTCCGAATATCGCCAACCAACTGCCACCCAAGCCGAGCAACATCATGGCCATTGGAAGAACACAGCATGTCGCGACCCCCAGAGCTGAAACCGATCCCAAGTAGCTGAGGCTCAAATATTTCTTCATCTTTTGCTCCCGAGGTACTCTATTTGATTGTGTTGAGGCACCGGCATTCAGAGCGTATAACTCCTGTAGTAACTACAGGATCAAGTGGAGGCACTTCACATGATTGCGATTGGTGAGGCTTCCCGGCAAAGCGGGGTCGGCATAGAAACTATCCGCTACTACGAACGCGAAGGTATCGTACCAGGACCCGCACGAGCTCTGAACAATCGTCGCCTCTATTCAGCAAACGATGTGGGAAGACTTCGATTTTTGAAGAAGTGCCGCGACCTGGGGTTTCCTCTATCTGACGCAAAGGTGCTTTTAGAGCTGTCAGAAGGAAGTGCTGAAGATTGCCGGTCAGTGAAAGAATTGGCCGAGGCACACATTGCCAGCGTTCGAAGCAAGATTGATGAGCTCAGACAACTGGAGCACGCCTTGAGTGAGCTTACGGCCAATTGTGATAGCGGTAACGTTCACTGCCCGATGCTGCAAAGACTGAGAACGATGGATGATATCTGACTCCGGCCACTGGGCAGAAGCTCAGTATCCGAGATTTAGCCAGATCACGTCAGACCAAGGTCCGTGGTGCGATAACAGATTGTAGTTCATAGTCGATTTCACGATGAGAGCCAAAGTAACTGACCTGACGATTGGAAATTGGTCGTTGTCGCGAGTCTTTCTTGCGGCCAGCATTTTCGTGATGGGTACTGCTACCGCAATCGTCGGGGTCTGGGTGTCTAATCGAATCCAGAACGCAGTCGTGCAAAACTCCGCCAACTCCGCGGCGCTGTATATGGAAAGCGTAGTATCCCCGCTCAGCCAGGAATTGGCACATGGCTACCGCCTTTCCGAGCAGGCGAGCCTAGCGCTGGACGAGATTTTCATGAGCCAGCCAATGCGTGACCGCATTGTTTCCTACAAATTCTGGAAGCAAGGCGGCGTGATTGCACATGCCTCGGATATAGACATCATAGGAAACCGTTTCAATCCAACGGATGACCTGAAACGAGCATGGGGTGGAAATATCTCCGGCTCTTTTGAAGAGCTTGATCATGCCGAAAGCGCTGCCGAGGCAGCACTGGGGATACCACTACTTGAAGTTTACAGCCCTATCCGCGAACTCTGGTCCGGCGAAATCATCGCGGTCGCGGAGTTCTACGAAAGAGCTGACCAACTGGAGTTAGACTTAGCCAAGGCCAGGCGAACGAGTTGGTTGGTCGTCGGTTCCGCATTTCTTGCAAGTACGATTGTCTTGTATTCCATCGTCGCAATTGGCGACAAAACAATTCGACGACAGGGGACTCTTCTTAAACAGCGCTTGACAGAAAGTGAAAGGATGGCTGAGCAGAATGCCCTGCTGCGGTCGCGTGTGGTCGAGGCGTCAGAAAGATATGCCACGCAAACAGATCGGTTCCTCAAGAAACTCGGTGCCGAGCTGCATGATGGTCCTGCACAATACCTGTCGCTCGCTGCCCTTAGACTGGAGGCGGCGTTTTCCAAAGAGTCCGAAAGGCCTAAAGAGGCAGAGGGAATTCAGCAGTCTTTGCAAAAATCTCTGGTTGAAATTCGTGCAATATCGCGAGGGCTGTCCGCCCCGGACATCGACAACCTGGCGCTTGCCGATGTTGTGAAGAGAGCCGTAGAGGATCACGCCGAACACAGCCCGTTGCGACCGGATATTTCATTCCTGGGTAGCCAGGCCCCAAGGTTGTCATTGTCCGACAAGCTGTGCGTTTTTCGTTTCCTTCAGGAGACGCTTTCCAATGCCGCGAGATATGCTCCAGCTTCCAAGTGCACTGTTATTTCTGAGGCGCAGAACGACCGCATAGTTGTAAAGGTCAAAGACGACGGACCTGGATTTGACAGGTCAGAAGAAGCCGCGTTGCGAGACGATGGTGGCCAGGGGCTTATGGGCTTGCGAGATCGGGTCGAGAGTATTGGCGGCAGGTTCGAAGTCGCATCGAGACCGGGTGAGGGCACGACCATTTCTATGACACTCTTTCCCAGAAAGTTAGGCACATCATGACTACATCTGTCGTAATAGCTGATGATCACCCGATATTCAGGGATGGCTTGCAACGCACGCTGGATGAAGCTGATGGTTTTGAAGTTTTGGCTGCTGGGTCCAGCGCGGAAGATGCAGTATCGCTGGTCGTCACGCATCAGCCGGACATAGCCATTCTTGACCTCTCGATGCCCGGTGGCGGGATAAGCGCAACACGTGAAATTGCGGCAATGGCAAATCCGCCCATCATTGCAATCTTAACGGTCTCAGAGAACAGCAGCGATGTCGCGGACGCCTTGGAGGCGGGCGCGATTGGGTACATTGTAAAGGGCGTAACCGCGAGCGAATTGACCGCTTCCTTACACAGCATCGCCGCAGGTGAAGGGTTCGTTTCTCCGGGCTTGGCCTCGCGGGTATTGCTTCAAATCAACGCTGACACTGGCATGTCTATCAACAGCAGCATTCTCGATGATCTTACGCATCGTGAGGAAGAAATACTTCGACGCGTGGCCAAGGGACTGAGCAATCGTGAAATCGCTGATGAGTTAGACCTTCAGGAAAAGACCGTGAAGCACTACATGACGGCAATCCTGTCCAAGCTTCATGCGCGAAATCGGGTAGAGGCCGCGCTCATTGCGCATGATGTTTGGAACAAGGGAGATTAACTGCGGTCTCTTTGAAGACGATGACGGCCCCTCACTCAAAGAAGCCGCCAACGGATTATCGACTGGAGTTGCTGTTCAGTTGGCAACCGACTGCAACCTCCTGCGATCAGAGGCCGTTGCGTTTCTTTCAACAACAGTTCGGTTGTACGGGTCTTTCAACTCGTAGCGCCCAAACTCGATCTCCTCTTTCCAACCATTGGCATAGTTCACTTCGATGTTGTTGCCCTGGCGTTCGATTTTCGTGGGCCGACTTCCAGCAGCGCCGCCTTGCCCTGAAGAGCGCACGTTGCCGATTGAGATGCCATTTGCCAAAGACCGGAGCCTTGAGACGTCAGCACCAGTCGCGGGGCGCTCCTCAACAGTTCGGTTCTGAGCATTCTTTCTTTCATACCGCCCGTTTTCGATCTCCTCCTTGGTTCCGTCGGCGTAACGCACTTCAATGCCGTTAGCGTTTGTTTCGATCTTTGTTATCCCAGCCGAACCCGACGGCTTGCCCCCTGTTTGAGACCGATCCTTCTTTCCGCTGCCTTTGTTGGAGCGTTTGGAGGCATCATCATCATCATCATCATCGTCATCGTCGTCGCGACCACTTTTTCCTGATCCCGAATTGTCGTCACGATCATCATCTCTGTCGTCGTCGCGATCATCGTCTCTATCGTCATCACGATCATCGTCCCGGTCACCACCACGGCCGCTATTACCTGACCCCGAGTTGTCGTCGCGGTCATCATCTCTGTCGTCGTTACGATCATCATCCCGATCATCGTCGCGACCATCCCCGTCTTTCCCCTTGCCGCTCTTGGCAAAGGCATAGGACGGTTCAAAATGTAGGCGACCATCGGCATCAAACGCTGGCACATAAGGCGTAGCCGCAATCAACGAAGCCAACGCTGCTGTACTAAGAAGTTGACCCAGCTTTCTTTGAATTTTCATTTTCGCCTCCATTTCTAAGCGTCACGCTTCGTGACGTTGGAGACAGGTTACTTCTGGTTCGGCTTTCCCACATCGGGCTTAGGTCTGACGAATTTCAAGCCGAACGTCTTAGTCAGATCAGTCAAACCAATAGAGTTTTTGCTGAGCCATTTGACCAGTTTAGTGGGAATTAACCCCGTCACCCTTCAACTCGTCATCAGGTTCGAGGTGAATGACAAAGACGGAACCCGGATACAAACGATCCAATTCTTCCTCGATGTCATTGCATATATCATGCGCCGCGCTGACTGGCATTGTGCCGTCCACAACAAGATGAAACTCCACGAAGATGACATTCGCGGATCTGCGCCCTTTGAGATCGTGGTACTCTAAGGCTGCGCCGAGATTTGCTTCGATTGCGTTAGAAATAGCCCGCAAGTCATGGTCTGAAAGGCTCACATCCATCAGGCCATCGATGGATGCCCGAATAACTTTCCATCCCTCCCACAAGATGTTCAGTGCAACAAGAATTGCCAGAATCGGGTCGAGGATCAGCCAGCCGGTGACAAGTGCAAGTATCAGACCTGCTATGACACCAACTGAAGTCATGACATCCGTAAAAATGTGCCGGGCGCTTGCCTCCAATGCAGGCGAACCCTCGCGCCGGCCGATTTTGAGCAATAGGTAGGCCCATGCGCCATTCACACCTGTTGCAATGACATTGACGGCAATTCCAAGCAGCGGCGCATCCTCAAGATGCGGGTTAGGGAGCGCCAGCACAGCTTCTCTGATGATCAGGAAAGCTGCCAGCACAATCAGTACGCCCTCGGCGACGGCGGAAAGATACTCAGCTTTTTTGTGACCAAACGGGTGGTTTTCGTCAGGAGGCTTGTTTGCAACGCGAACTGCGAAATACGCCAGCAGCGCCGCAACGACGTTCACGGTTGATTCCATTGCGTCTGACAACAACGCCACCGAGCCCGTCAGCCACCAGGCCAGCAGTTTCAGAGCCAGTACCGCAATGGAAATCGGAATGGACCAAAGAGCAAATTTTTGTGTCATTCGGTCACGAGCCTCAGTCAATCGTTACAAGAGATCCTAGGAACAGATGAGCTATCGTGCTTAACACGTAAGACAGGATTAGGATAAAGATGAACAGGGCCGTAGGGTCGGTCATGCTCGACCGGCTGTCGTGAATGGCGCTGGCACCACAGCGTCATACATCTGTTACTCGGATGGACCCGATTGTTACATACGGCTAGCATCAGTGATCACACAGCACGAAGGGAGACACACATGTCGAAGTTCACCAAACGAAAAACTGCCCACGGGGTTGTTGCACTCCTAATCTGCTGTATCGCGGCGACCGCACAGGCGCAATCGGCAGGCGAGGAGATGTCGTTCTTCATCACTAGTGTGGGCAAGGGCGACGGTGCCAACTTAGGTGGCCTCGAAGGCGCCGATGCTCATTGCAATGCGCTTGCCTCCGCGACCGGTTCTTCCAAGACTTTCGCGGCCTATCTGAGCACCTCAATGTCCATTGATCGCAGCACCGACCCGATGACAATCACCAATGGCGTTTCTGCACGCGACCGGATCGGATCGGGTCCGTGGCATAATGCCGATGGAGAGCTCATCGCCAACAATGTTGAGGACCTGCACAGCGACAGCGTGAATATTAACCTTCAGACCGCGCTCGACGAAAATGGTAACCCTGTCAATGGGCGTGGCAGTCAGCCGAACAAACATGACATTTTGACGGGCTCCGATTCTGCGGGTTTCTTCTCGACGGCAGGAGGTGATACGACATGCAGCAACTGGACTTCGAATAGTGAGGATGGATCTGCGATTGTCGGGCATCATGACCGTATCGGTCTCAACGATGCCCGAAACATGGTGTCCTGGAACTCATCGCACGGCTCGCGCGGTTGCGGAGAGGAACATCTGCCACGTTCAGGCGGGGCAGGTCTGTTTTATTGCTTCGCAACGGACTAATCGGGCAGCATTGGTACGCGTGACGCCCACATTGAACCTGACATTACCAAGTCAGCTTGGGGGATCGCGTTTTGGAAGCGGTTTTTGGGCGGAAATAGTCTAAATGCCGCTTCGTTGCGAGTTTACTAAATTGCAATGCTTGGGTGAGAAGGTTCAGTTTGGGCTGCTTCTAGTCACTTATGTGCAAGTCAGCGAAAGGCGCATCCGAGGAGGATACTGGACATTGCAATGTTTGGCCGGTTCCCGAAAGTCGACATTGCCGTGGGCGACACTGAACCCAAAGGTGTTCATGTTGCATTGTGAATTAGCGGCAGCGACAAATCAGGGTGAAGTCGTCAACGTTGTGGGGAGCGGTTCGAATTGACCCTGCGACGTGCTGATGTCAAGCGGCGAACGTAGCCATACTGCGATCTTGGAAACTGTTATGTTTATTGGCCGCTTTGTTTGCAATTTCAGGCGGTTCTCACCGTCCAGAATTGGTTTTCGCAAAACTGCAAAGCAGATCGACATGTCGATCCAACCAATCTTCGTCCAGGGCCTCGTGACGTATGAGCTTGCGAAAATAAGGTGCAGCGACTGCTAGTTCTATGAGCTGGTCAACCGGAACGTCGGCGGTGATCTCACCGCGGCCGATTGCGGCTGCAAATACTGCTTCTACACTTGCGAACCTGTCTTTCATGAATTCAGTTATCACTAACCGCGCCTCTTCGTCGGTGGACGCAGCAGCGACCACTTGAGGTGCGATTTGGCCCCATGGTGTGTCATTCAAGGCTCCCATCAGTACTCCGAGCAACCAGCGCAGGTCAGATCGCATCGGGCCATCGGTTTTGGGCGGTATGTTCGGCGGTGTTGCGATGCGCCTGAACGCTGCATCACGCAGACAACGCACATCTGGCCAGTGCCTGTAAAGTGTGCTGCGCGAAATGCCAGTTGCCTTTGAAACTGCGCCATGAGTTACGTGCAGCACGCCCTCATCCACCAGTATCCTTTGCGCCGCATCAAGCGCGGCCTGCCGTGTGGCGATCAGCCTAGGATCTTCTTTCAACCGCCCCTCCTATAGAACGTACTGTTGCGCAGCAGAACATTTTGTACTAAAAGTATGGCCGGCTAAAAGCTGAAGCTCAATACTCAATTCCGCGAACACGTCTTGTCAAAATGGGAGCGTATCAATGTTCAAAGTGGCAGCAACCCCGCTGGCGGTACTCTTATCGATGGGCGCGACAACCGCGTTGTCCGAGAGTGGCACTTACGAGCTGGATCCTGGACACAGCCAGGTATTGTTCAGCTACAACCACATCGGGTTCTCAGAAACGTTTGGAATGTTCTCTGGTTTTAGCGGCGAGATAGATTTCAACGAAGATGATCCGTCTGCGTCATCTGTCACAGTGTCTATGCCTGTAAAATCCATGATCACGGGCTGGGACGCCCGTCTGCAACACTTCATGTCCGATGACTTTTTCAGTGCGAGGGACGATGACGTGGTCACTTTCGCCTCGACCAGCATTGAAGTGACCGGGGACAATTCCGCAAATATTTCTGGCGACCTGACCATGAATGGCGTCACCAAACCTGTTGTTCTGGAAACAACGCTTAACAAGTCAGCGCCATACCCTTTTGGCGAAAAGGAGGGCACGCCGACCTTGGGGCTGGCAGCCACGGCGACTATCGTGCGGTCTGAATTCGGACTTGGGGCATTTGCACCTGCGGTGAGCGACGAAATAGCGGTCTTGATCAATGTCGAAGCGTTAAAGGCTGAATGATGTGTGCAAGGGAACTGATATGGTGCCGAGCGCTCATTCTTAACTTTTGACCGGCTGACAAAAATGAATGTGTTCCTGAAACTACTGGCGGCTGCCGCGACAGCGGTGACATTGATGTGCTCGATGGCGTCCGCGCAAGAGCGCTCCTTGCCGGAGCGCATCTCGCCCCGTCCCGAAACGACAAGCGGCGTGCCGCACACTCAGATTGGTGTCGAAATTAATGCCGATTTGGCCCAGCTATTACTGGAGCGAGTTGCGCAATTCCCGGGGGTCACACTTGGCCCCACGCGCATATCATTACCTGGAGCGATTGGCTTTCAGCTTGATCCCGATATGTTGTTGTCCCAACCGAACTCTATCGTCGGTGGGTTTGAGTTTGCGCACATGCATCCTGATGGCAGCTTGCACGCCTCGCTCGACCCAGAAATGGCTCGAAGGGCAATTGAGGCTGGCTGGGCCGTAGCTCACCCTTGGGCCAAGCAGCGTCCTGGGTGGAGCGGCTTTGTCATGATCTATACTCCAACCACACCCGAAGAGCTGGATGTCGTCATCGATCTGGTTGAAAGCTCGTACACCTTCATCACCGGCATCACTCTGGGCTAAACGCCCACCTGCTGACCTTTCCGTTGCTGACAAATAAGCAGGTCAGTCAAAATTCAGTTTTACCGGAATTTCAGGTGATTCATGTACAACCGCTTTAGACGGGCCGGATCCAGAGATGTGGCGCAACTTCAATGGATGCAACTAGGATCGTTTGCTTCGACACATCCTCGTAACTTGTCAAAACTACATACCCCCAGTAGATATTTGGTATGTTTCGCTTGATCTTGTCGATACTTCTTGTTGTTGCATTCTCTGGCGCATCCGCAGCGTCCGTGAAGCATGGCTTGATCCATGGATCGAATCATTCTGGTCATCATGCTCAAATGGCGGACGACGATCCATTGGCTAATGCCGAGAAAGCTGTTGCGGATTGTTGCGACACCACCAGCGGCATGGGTTCAGCATCCTGTTTTGGTGATCTTGTCGCCACGGCGGGGATTTTGCCGATTGCTCCATTCGCGATCTCAGAGGGTGGTGTGACGCACGCTGATTCCGATTTTTCGGGCCTCGCAATGGGCGTCCCCACCGGTCCTCCGAAAGCCTGAACGGCAATGGGCGCCCGCCCGCAATCCGTTCAAAATTCACATCAAAGGACCGACAGACATGATCACACGTCGTCACTTCACCACACTGTCTGCAACTGCCCTCATCGCGACCGCTCTTCCAGTCCGTGCAGGCACCCCAATGCACGTGCTCAGCTCACCAGGTTGCGGATGTTGTCACGCCTGGGCCGACTTGGCTCGCGCACGTGGCTACGCCGTAACCGTTGAGGAACTGACAGACCCCGAGGCACAGAAGTCAGCGCGGGGTATCCCGCTGAACCTCGCATCCTGTCACACCATTGAAGCCGATGGTTATGTCTTTGAAGGCCATGTGCCGTTTGAAGCACTGGAAGCCGTGTTGAAGGATCGGCCTGACATCACAGGGCTTGCTGTTCCCGGCATGCCAGTGGGGTCCCCTGGTATGGGCGACGATCCGTCCGCCCGCTATGATGTCATTGCATTTGGGGGAAAGGCTGGAACCGGAACGGTGTACTACCGCGCGGGCACCGCGCAGCCGTTCGACACCTGATGGCTGGGCGCACAACATTATTGGTCACCGGCGGGCTTGCGCTCGCCGGTTTCACCGTAGCATTCGTTCTGGCCCAGCCCACCAAAGCGGTCGGTCTATTGACACCGGATGACGCTGAACTGGTCGCCATTGGCCAAATAATTTACGCGGAACAATGTGCTGCCTGCCACGGAGCACGCCTGGAAGGACAGCCAAACTGGCGGATACGCGGCGAGGATGGTTTGCTACCGGCACCTCCGCATGACGCCACAGGGCATACGTGGCACCACGATGATGAAACGCTTTTCACCCTGACCAAATTTGGCCTGGCCGGGCTGATAGAGATTGCGCCCGCAACTGGTATGCCGGTCTATGAAGGTGTGCTCAGCGATGACGAAATCATTGCGGTGCTATCCTTTATCAAATCAACCTGGCCCGATGACCTTCGTGAGTATCATGACGAACTGAATGCCCAGTCCGAATAGGAAACAACTCAGATGATCAAACAAACTCTTTTCGGTTTGGCCGTTGCAATGGCTCCGATGCTTGCGGCTGCGCATTCAAAGTCTGAAGCAACGACACCGGCTGACGGCGCGACTGTCACGAACGCGCCGGAGATTTCCATGCGGTTCGATGATCCGATGCGCATCATTTCGATTACGCTGACCTCCTCAGATGGCGACGTCGAAATTGAACGCGAGACAGATATGGACCCCGCCACAGAATTCCGGGCCATGCCGTTGGAAGAGCTTGCACCGGGAAGCTACCGCTTCGACTGGCGAGGTATGGCGTCAGACGGTCACCCGATGCAGGGCAGCTTCTCTTTCACGGTCGCTGAGTGACCGGACTGGCCCCCATTGACGGTGTTGTCGTCTTGGCCATTTTGGCGAAAGCACTTGGCTACGGCGCGGCGCTGCTGGCGATGGGCAGCATCCTGTTCACCGTTCTCTTTGCCACGCGCGCCGAGGCGTCCGTTTTGCGCCTTGCACGTCACCTCTCGGTCGGTGCGGCGCTTCTCGGTCTCGCCGTTCTGGCTCTACGTTTCGGCATCAGAGCGGCGCGGATATCCGGAATGGGCTTTGAGGGCGCGACGGACCCAATGATGCTTGGCATTGTCTGGGACAGCCCGCTTGGCACCGCTGCGATTTGGCGAGGGGTGGGCGAACTCGCGATATTGGCAATCCTGCTCCCCCGCGTAGGGCAGTGGGTCGCTTTGGCGGGCAGCCTTGCCATAGCGATTTCCTTTGCTCAGGTGGGACACTCGCTTGGAGAGCCCAGGGCGCCTCTCGCAGTCTTACTGGTTCTTCATCTTCTGGCAGTCGCCTTTTGGGTTGGCGCTCTTCTGCCCCTGCACAAAGCGGCGCTCACTCCCACTGGGGCCGATCTACTGCACCATTTTGGCAATGTCGCTGCTTACGGAGTTGCCGTCCTGATTGTTGCTGGCGCAGCACTCGCATGGCTGCTTTCGGGCTCTGTGGTCGCCTTGTTCGGAACGGCCTATGGATTGGTACTTTTGGCCAAGGTCGTTATCGTTTCTGCCCTTCTTGGCCTGGCGGCGCTGAACAAGCTGAGATTTGTTCCGGCTCTCAGGGCTGAGAAGCGTGGCGCGGAAATTGCTCTCCGGCGGTCGATTTCAATGGAGATGTTGGCTGTTGTCCTGATCCTGTTTGCAACGGCGACGCTAACCAGTGTGACGACACCTCCTATCAATCTCTGACGGCCTATGGTCCGAAGCAGGAGCTGAAAATACTTGTTACGAATGTCCGCTTGGGGCTGCCTCCAGCCAATTATGCGAGAGGTAGCGAAGGTCGACTACGAGCCCAAAGTGTATGAAGCAGCGAACTGAACTAAAAGTCCACTATCAGTCAGATAAAGCAGGGCGCCCGAAGCAGGAAGTTGATCCGATTGGACTTGTCTGGCATGAATTGAGCTGGTGAGCTCGGACGTTGGTTTGAGCCCGGAGAGCCTATTCAATCGGACAATGAAACAACCGCAAACTCAGTATGCATTCGCAGACGACATTGCCATCGCGTACCAGGTGATTGGCGATGGACCTATAGATGTTGTGTATAGCCAAGGTTGGCTGACCAATATCGAATATGCTTGGCAAAGCCCGCACTATGCGAATTTTCTATCCAAACTCAGCCGGTTTTGCCGACTGATTTTCTACGACAAGCGTGGGACTGGTCTTTCTGAGCGCAATGTTGGTTTTCCAACGCTGGAGCAACGCATTGAGGACATCACCGCTGTGCTCAATGCCATCGGTTCGGATCAGGCCGTGTTACTTGGTGTATCAGAAGGCGCCAACATAAGTGCATTATTCGCAGCTACTTACCCAGAACGTACACGAGCTGTCATTTTGAGTGGAACATCAGCTAAAGGTAGTTGGGCTCCAGACTACCCTTGGGCGCCGACACAGCAGGCTACTGAGAATACGATCAGCTATCTCCGCGAAAACTGGGGAAGTGCATTTGGGCTCGATGAAGCCGCGCCAAGTATGGCAAAAGATGCTGAGGCATGTGAGTGGTGGGGCGGCTACATGCGCAATTCGGCAAGTCCAAAAACTGCGGAGTTAATAACCCGATTGAACGCGGAGCTCGACATTCGTGAAATCTTACCACTGATCGATGCCCCTACGCTCATAGTTAATCGCGAAAATGATGTCTGGCATCCAAAAGATGAGGCGCAATTCGTGGCCGACCTTATTCCCAATTCGGTTTTGAAGTTCGTTCCCGGCATTGATCACCTGGTCTGGTATGGAGATCAGGACCGGGTAATAAACGAAATCGAAGAGTTTGCGACGGGCCAAAAAACCGTCACTCCAAGCGAGCGGGTGCTGCTGACGATATTGATGACAGATATCGTAGGTTCCACAGAACTGGCCGCCAGTTTGGGTGATGATCAATGGCGTGCCTTGCTAGACCAACATGATGAGATCGTGCGTCGACAGCTGGGAATTTACGATGGCTCTGAAATCAACACTACGGGGGATGGGTTCATCACCGCTTTCACAGGACCGACACGTGCAATTCAGTGTGCTAACGCAATTAACTCTGACTTGGCCAATACCAAGTTAAAAGTGAAGGCCGGTATCCACACTGGAGAATGTGAACGACGTGGCGGTGATATTGGCGGGCTGGCAGTTCACATTGCAGCGCGAATTATGGACTCTGCATTACCGAGCCAGATACGGGTTTCAGGCACAGTGAAAGATCTGGTCGTTGGCTCCAAGCTCGAGCTTGCATTCATCGAAAAGCAATCACTCAAGGGTCTGCCGGGAGAGTGGTCATTGTATGAAGCCCATCAGGAACTTCATTGAAGCTGATCATCGACACAGTGTGAGTAGACAAACTTATTGACATCGATTTGCACGAACCGAGTGAAATTTGCACGCTTATAGTTAATTCGCAATTAAGAGAAAAAATGGCTGGGGTGGTAGGATTCGAACCTACGATACACGGTACCAAAAACCGCTGCCTTACCACTTGGCTACACCCCAACGGTGAGGCGCTGTCTACGATTGTTGGTTGGAGGGTTCAAGGGCTTTCGAGTGAAAAAAACTGACTTGGAGCAAAAATTTTTTTCCACGCTCCCGACGATCCAAATTGGCGAAATTTCCGGTCATGGCTTGCCTATCTGGAAAAGGATTTATTGGTCACAAAGCCTATGGGAAAGGTCTGAAAGTGTTGAGCACGGCCACTGTGTTCGAAGGGCGGAGGGTCTTTCACTCACGTTCTGAGCGGCGTTTTGAAGCTGGGAAATACATTGACCCGGAAATTCGCGCCGGATTTGCAGACGCCTTTCATTTGCAGGGAGCGGCATCTAAAATATTGAAATTAAATTATAAAAATAAGAAACTGGGTTGCGGGATTCCTTGAAAATACGTAGCAATGCAAATGAACCGGTACCCCGTGTCACAGGAGACGAAGATGAAGCTGAACCCGAATGTCGCAGAAGCACTGAACCGTCAAATCAACAGTGAACTTCAGGCATCCTACACCTACCTTGCGATGGCCGCATATTTTGAATCGCAGGATCTGCCAGGATTCGCGCAATGGTTCCGCGGTCACTCGGTTGAAGAACAAACACATGCCATGCGTATCTTCGATTTTGTGGCACAGCGTGGCGGGAGAATCGAACTGGAAGGCATCGACACACCCAAGATGGACTATGACTCGCCGGTCGAGGCGCTGGAATATGCGCTTGCCAACGAGGAAAAGGTCACAGGTCAGATCAATGCGCTGTTTGAACTGGCGCACGGGGTCAAGGAGTACAGCACGCAAAACATGCTGAACTGGTTTTTGGCCGAGCAGAACGAAGAAGAAGACTTGTTTGGCAAGATTCTCGACAAGACCAAGGCGGCCAATGGCGATCGGTGGAACCTGTTGCTGTTGGACAAGGATATGGGCACGCGACCCACCCAGGCTACGGAATAGGCGACGGGGCGGCTGCGGTCGCCCCCGTTACTCGCGGATTTCAGAGGGGTCGACTCCCCATAGGCTCGATTTCCGGGCCCAGCCGCGGTAACCGCCAGCCGAGATTTGGCACCAGTCCAGGCTGCAACTGCCTAGGCGCGCCACCACCCCGGATTCGAATTGGGCACTGATCTGCGCATTTGGGTCGGGGCTGGCATAGACAGGCAGCATTTCGGATTCGATCAATACGGTCCGCACGCCGGACAGTAGGGCATAGTGAACCCATCCGCCGGCACCGTCACGGTCCTGAACCTTGCGCCAATTGCCGTATTCAGCCGTGATTTGCAGCGGCATGCCGCGCCGTTTGAACACCCAGTCGATTCGATGTGTTAACGAAGGACCCCGCCGAACATTGCCCTCGGCGGCCTTCATCGAAACATATCTTGGCAATGGCAGGTTGGTCACAGGGCCGCGGGCATCCTGTGCGCTGGCAGCCAAAGTGCCCAGCACAAACAGAAATACGGACAAAACCACCAGAAGGCGGCGTTTTACCGATAGAAAACCACTCACTGACTGCCTGCTCTTGTGCCTGTTGATTTGGTTCCGAAAAAAGGTCGTCTCAATGCGTTGGGGTTCTTGTGCCCCGCCTTATCCTGCGCCACGATGCCATGGCGCGCGAAGGTTTGCAAAGCGATGGGAGGGCGAAAGTGCCAAGAGAACGTCTGAGTGTTGTTGTAACGCGACGGTTGCCCGAGGCAGTGGAAACCAGACTGAGCGAGTTGTTCGACGTCCAGCTGCGCGAGGATGACACCCCCATGTCGCGCGAAGAGCTGGTCGCAGCAGTTCAGAGTGCAGATGTCCTTGTTCCAACGGTGACCGACACAATTGATGGCGGTTTGCTGGGGCAGGCGGGCGAAAACCTGCGCTTGATCGCCAATTATGGGGCCGGTGTCGACAATATTGATGTGTCGACGGCGCGACAGAGAGGCATTCTTGTTTCCAACACCCCCGGTGTGCTGACAGACGATACGGCCGATATGACCATGGCATTGATCCTTGCGGTCACACGGCGTTTTCCCGAGGGGGTCGGTGTGATGCAACGGGGGGATTGGACCGGCTGGGCGCCGACCGCACTGTTGGGTGGACGGATCGGTGGACGTCGCCTTGGCATTCTGGGCATGGGTCGGATCGGCCAGGCCGTGGCCCGCCGTGCCCGTGTCTTTGGAATGCAGGTGCATTACCACAATCGCCGTCGCCTACGCCCTGAGGTCGAAGACGAGTTGGAAGCCACCTATTGGGAAAGCCTAGACCAGATGGTCGCTCGGATGGATGTTCTTTCAATTCATTGCCCGTCGACCCCGTCTACCTTTCATCTGATGAACGCGCGTCGGTTAAAGTTGCTGAAGCCCTCGGCGGTAGTTATCAACACCTCTCGGGGTGAAGTGATTGACGAGAATGCGCTCACGCGCCTGATCCGATCGGGTGATATCGCAGGCGCGGGGTTGGATGTCTACGAACATGGCACTCAAGTGAACCCGCGTTTGCGGCAATTGCCTAATGTTGTTCTGCTGCCTCATATGGGATCGGCCACGCTGGAAGGCCGGATCGAGATGGGCGAGAAAGTCATTATCAATATCAAGACCTTCGAAGACGGGCACCGCCCGCCGGATCAGGTTGTGCCATCCATGTTGTGACGCACCCGCGCCGAAGGAACATTTTTTTCAGGAGGATACGATGCGACGAAATCTGATATCAGGATTGTTTGTGACGGCATTGACCTTTGGCGGGGCGTCCTTTGCGCAGGAAACAGCGGATGCGGTAGCACCCGAGGGTGCCTCGGACGGGCAGGTTCAGGGCCTGACCGACGAAGTGATTGCCTCGCTTGAGGCGAAGTTGGCCGGTCAGCCCGTAACTTCGCAGAACTGGATGGTTGCTGCGGCGAACCCGTTGGCCGTTGAGGCCGGAGCCAAGGTTCTGCGGGCCGGAGGGTCTGCGGCGGATGCCATGGTCGCGGTGCAGGTTGTGCTGGGGTTGGTCGAGCCTCAATCCTCGGGCCTTGGTGGCGGCGCGTTTCTGGTTTGGTACGACGCGGCAACTGACAATTTGACCACGCTGGATGGGCGCGAGACGGCTCCGCTGGAAGCGAACCACCGCCTATTCCACGATGAGAATGGTGAGCCCTTGCAATTCTACGATGCCGTGGTGGGGGGGCTGTCAGTCGGTACGCCCGGTACGCCAGCGTTGCTGGAAGAGGCGCACCGGCGTTGGGGTCGCAGCCCGTGGCCCAGCCTGTTTCAGGATGGCATCACGCTGGCGGATGAAGGGTTCCTTGTATCTCCGCGATTGGCCACTTTGGTCGAGGCAGATGCTGAGAGGTTATCGCGTTTTCCTGTGACGGCTGAATACTTCCTGCCCGGTGGTACGCCTTTGCAGCAAGGTCAGCGCCTGATGAACCCGGACTATGCGAACACGTTGCGTGTTTTGGCCAGTGAAGGGTCGGCCGGGTTCTACGGCGGTGAAATCGCCGCCGGCATCGTCAGCACGGTGCGCGGAGCGCCCGGAAATCCCGGAGTTCTGTCCGGCGTAGATCTGGCGCTGTATCAGGTGATTGAACGCGAACCGGTCTGCGCTGCCTATCGTGTTTATGAGGTTTGCGGCATGGGGCCGCCCTCATCCGGGGCGCTGACGGTCGGTCAGATCCTTGGCATGCTAGACGGGTATGATCTGACCGCGATGGGCCCCGAGGATGCGAATGCTTGGCGGTTGATCGGCGATGCGTCGCGTTTGGCCTTTGCGGATCGCGGCCGTTACATGGCCGATCACGACTATGTGCCGATGCCCACGCAGGGTCTGGTCGAACCCTCCTATCTGTCTGAACGCGGGCAACTGCTGGGCGGTGAGGGCGCGTTGATCGAAGCGACCCCGGGCAATCCAGAGTTCGATCACGCGTCGAACTGGGCGGATGATGTCTCGCTCGAGTTGCCCTCGACCTCGCATATCTCGATTGTCGACCAATATGGCAATGTGCTGTCGATGACCACGACGATTGAAAACGGGTTCGGCTCACGGTTGATGACCAACGGGTTCCTGCTGAATAACGAACTGACCGATTTCTCGTTCAAAACCCACAGCGATGGTGTTCCGATTGCTAACCGGTTAGAGCCCGGCAAGCGGCCTCGCTCTTCGATGAGCCCGACGATAGTCATGCAAGATGGCAAACCGGTATTGGCCATCGGATCACCGGGTGGAAGCCGTATCATTGGCTATGTCGCCAAGTCGATTATCGCCTGGGCTGATTGGGATATGGATGTGCAACAGGCGTTGTCACTGCCGCATCTGGTTAATCGCTTTGGCACCTATGATGTGGAACAAGGCACCGCAGCCGAAGGGTTCTCGGACCCGTTGATCGAGCTGGGGTTCGAGGTGAACCCGCGCGATCTGACGTCTGGCCTGCATGCGATCGAGATCGGAGAGGTCCTAACCGGTGGCGCGGATCCACGTCGCGAAGGCATCGCGCTGGGCGAATAAAAGGAAAATTAAATGGTGCAGGCAGCAGCGTTGCCGCGAAACGAGGCCGGGATTGAAACGGCTGTCAGTATTCTAAAGCAGAAGTTTGGTGATCGCCTGCAAACTGGCGAGTCGGTCCGAGAACAGCATGGCCACACGACGACCTGGATCAACAATCAGGTTCCGGACGCGGTGGTTTTCCCCCGTTCGACCGCGGAAGTATCCGAGATTGTCAAAACCTGTGCCCAGCACAAGGTGCCGGTGATCGCCTTTGGCACCGGCACATCGCTGGAAGGGCATGTGAACGCCCCGGCGGGTGGTATCTCGGTCGACCTGGGTCAGATGGATCAGGTGCTGGCCGTGCATGCAGGTGATCTGGATTGCGTCGTGCAACCAGGGGTGACGCGAGAAGACCTGAATACCCATCTGCGCGATCAGGGCCTGTTCTTTCCCATTGACCCCGGTGCCAATGCATCGCTGGGCGGGATGGCGGCAACGCGGGCCTCGGGCACCAACGCGGTGCGCTATGGCACGATGAAGGACAATATCCTAAGCCTTGAAGCGGTCATGCCCGATGGTCAGATCATCCGCACCGGCCGCAGGGCACGGAAATCCTCGGCCGGGTATGACCTGACCCGCTTGCTGATTGGGGCCGAGGGCACGCTGGGCATAATCACCGAACTCACCCTGCGCCTGCAGGGCATCCCCGAGGCGATCACCTCGGCCCGGTGCTCCTTTCCAACGGTTGATGCGGCCTGTCAGGCGGTGATGATGACGATCCAATACGGCGTGCCCGTGGCCCGGATCGAGCTGCTGGACGAACTGTCAGTCAAGGCAGCCAACGCCTATTCTGGGCTTAGCCTGCCGGAAACGCCTTTGCTGCTGTTGGAATTCCACGGATCGGAATCCGGCGCGGTTGAGCAGGCCGAAACCTTTGGTCAGATCGCTGAAGAGTTCGGTGGTACGGATTTCGCCGCCACCTCAACAACGGAAGAGCGCAACAGGCTGTGGCAGGCCCGGCATGATATGTACTGGGCCAGTCTGCAATTGCGCCCCGGTGCGCGGGGGATTTCCACCGATGTCTGCGTTCCGATCTCGCGCCTGGCGGAATGCGTCACCACGACCCGGGACAAGGCCAAGGAACTGGGCCTGATGGCACCGATCGTGGGGCATGTGGGGGACGGGAATTTTCACACTCTGCTGTTGATCGACATGGACAACGCCGATGAGGTGGCGCGGGCGGATGGGTTTGTCGGTTGGCTGAACGATCTGGCCATCTCGATGGAGGGCACGTGTACCGGTGAGCATGGAATCGGGCAGGGCAAGCGACCCTATCTGATCAAGGAACTGGGCGCGGCGGTCAGCTATATGGATGCAATCAAAAAAGCACTCGACCCGGACAACATCATGAACCCGGGGAAAATCCTGTCGAATGCAGATTTCGACCATCGTTAAAATTTCGGGCTGAAAGCCACAAGGCTGCCCAAATTCCATTCTATCTTTCGCAAAAATGAGCAGCGATTGATTTTGGAATCTCAGATGGGCATTTTGCGGATTTTTGGTTTTATGGTGGTCGTAATATCGACTATTGCGGGCCTTGATTATTACCAACAGGGCAAAAAGCACGAAGGCACTTTGTCCGTCAGTGGTTATGTCGAATCGATCAAGCACCGTTTTGCGCAACAACAGGAAGAGCGTGAGGCCAAAGCCGTCGAACGTAACCGGAAAAAACGCTGGAAAGCCGGGGCCAAGTCTTATCTGCCAGCAGCCAGCGCCGGATGGGCACAATTTGAGCTGACCCAGATGGACAGCGCGCCCGTCGATACGGTGCTTTCGAATTATGCCCCGATCCCCCTGATCAGTTCGGTATCTGGTACGGCTGAACTGATGCGTCTGGTGAAAGGCGGCAAGAAAGGGATCGCGCGCAAGCTGAGCGAAACCGGGCTGGTATATGCCAAAGGTGATGAGGTCGTCTGGTTCGACATCAGCCTCAAACCAAAATCGGCGCGTAACTCGCTGGCGGGCATGGCCCTTTCGCGGCAGCAAAATTTCATGTCGCATACCGCGATCAAACAGGGTTTTGCGGTGATTGACGGTGTCGCATTCATGGAAATCACTCAGGACCTGACCAATCCCACTGAAGCGGTGGATTATCGCAGGATCATCGGGCGGATCGGGATTGACGAAGAGGTTGTGATCCGGATGGGCACTAATGCCGATGACGCCACGATTCTAGAGCTTTTGGAGGCCGTCGATTATGCCGCCCTTAACACTTTACTGACTTATCCGTCGCTTGTGGTGGGGCAGGGTGTTTCGGTCCAGCAAGACCGCCAGCCAGAGGTCGCCGAAAAGATGGATCAGCTGTATAAGGAAATGCAGTTGGTTCAGGAAAAGATCACCGATGAAAAGCTCAAGAATCTGGATGTCACGGCCATGATGGTCAATTCGTTGACGGCGTCGGATTTCAACAGCGATGGCATCATGGATATTACCGGGGGTGAGGTATTCGAAAATCAGGACATCCTGCAAATCGGGTATGGTCGGGCGCAAAAACTGCTGTTGGACTCTGATCAGCGCCAGGCGGCTTTGGCAGAAGAGGACCAGGCCGAAGGATCGGGTTTTTTCAACAGGCTGAAAAACAAACTGCCAGCCTTTGCAGCGCCCAAGTACAAGGATACGGCAGTGAAACCGGCTCCGAAAAAAACCTCGCAACCAGTGCGCGTGCATAAGGGCGGGCTGGGGACGTCCTGCGCGCAGGTTGGCAGCATCAAGCGGTGTTCAGCCTCGGGGCAATAACGCCAATCACGATGATTCCGCAGTCTGTTTACGGTGGCGGGTCGTTTTTTTTCTCTCACTGGTCGGATGAATGTCGCGCCGGGTGCTTCAAATGCGCCATATGGTGTCAACTGAATTCAAGGGGAGACGCCCGGTTATGAAAACCCAAGTCAAAGCATTGGTTGTTGGCGGCGGCGCCGTTGGGACCTCGATTGCCTATCATCTGGCCAAAGCGGGTTGGGATGATGTGATGTTGATTGAACGGGATGAGCTGACGTCCGGCTCGACCTGGCACGCCGCTGGCCTGCTGCCGTTGTTCAACATGTCCTACGCGACAACTCACATCCACAAGTACTCGGTCGACTTCTACAAGACGCTTGAGGAAGAAACCGGTCTGAACGCAGGGTTTGCTGTGGTCGGCAACCTGCGCATGGCCCAAACGCAAGAACGTATGGACGAATACATGCTGTATGCGTCCACGGCCGAGACCTGCGACGTTGCATATGAATGGCTGACCCCGGACCAGATCAAGGAACGCTGGCCGCTGATCGAGACGTCGGACCTGAAGGGAGCGATTTACCACACTGAAGACGGCTACATTAACCCGGCCGACGTGACGCAGGCGATGGCCAAAGGTGCCCGTCAACGCGGCGTCGATATCGTCCGCAAGATGCAAGCCGATGCGTTCCACTGGAACGGTACCCACTGGGAAGTCACCTGCACTAAGATGGTCGAGAAGGGCGGCAACCTCATTCCTTCGGATGAGCAGGTTGTTATCACCGCCGAGCATGTCGTCACCGCTTCCGGAAACCACGCGCAGCGCACGGCCAAGATGCTGGGCATCAAAATGCCTGCGATCCCGGTCGAGCACACCTTTATCGTCATGGACAAAGACCCCGAGCTGGTCAAATGGCGCGAAGCTGGCAACCCCGAACACCCTGTTGTCCGCGATGCTGACAACGAATCTTACGCCCGCGAGGAACGTGGCGGCTGGATTCTGGGTATCTACGAACACGGCGCGCCTGCGCAGTTCGAACACGGCGTGCCGGACAGCTTCCGCGCGGACCTGTTCCCGCTGGATCTGGACCGGATTGCTGATCAGTACATGGCGATGGCCGAACGCGTGCCGTCCTGCGCCGAGTCTGGTCTGAAAGACGATTTCAACGGCCCGATCTGCTATACCCCCGACGGCAACCCGCTGGTTGGTCCGGCTCCGGGCCTACGCAACATGTGGCTGGCTGAGGGCTTCAGCTTTGGTATCACGGCTGCAGGCGGCACCGGCTACTATCTGGCACAGATGATGGTGGATGGCGAAGCCGAGATCGACATGGCCTCGCTGGACCCCAAACGCTACAGCAGTAACTGGATGACCACCGAGTTCGCGGCCCGCAAGAACGAAGAATGCTATGAGCACGTCTACATCCTGCACCACCCGGATGAAGAGCGTGAAGCCTGCCGTCCGCTGCGGACTGTTCCGGCCTACGACCGTCAGAAAGCACGCGGCGCGCAGTTCGGTTGGGTTAACGGATGGGAACGTCCGAACTACTTCGGTCCCACCGATGCACCAGATAACTTTGATAAGGAAAGCCGTTCGTTCCGTCGTGGTGGCTGGTGGCAATACGCCGTCGAAGAGGCCAAAGCGATCCGTGAAGGCGTGGGTCTGGTCGATGCATCCGCGTTTACCAAGCATGTCGTCAAAGGCCCCGGCGCCACCCAGTTTCTGGACTGGTTCACCTGCAACAAGCTGCCCAAAGTTGGTCGTATCAACCTGACCTACGCGCTGACCTCGCATGGCACCACCCGAACCGAATACACCATCGTCCGCAATGGCGAGAATAACTATTACATCGTCTCAGCCGGCGCTTGGACCGAATATGACGCCGACTATCTGCGTAAGGCGGCTGAGGACAAGATGGAAGAGTTCGGCTACATCGAAATCCAGGACGTAACCACCCAGTGGGGCGTCTTCGCCATCGCCGGACCCAAGTCGCGTGACGTTCTGAAAGAGGTCATCAAGGACGCCGATCCGGAAACCGCGCTGTCCAACAAGCGTTTCCCGTGGCTGTCGGCCCGTCAGATCGAACTGGGCATGTGCCCGGTCAACGCGATCCGAGTGGCCTATACCGGTGAACTGGGCTGGGAACTGCACCACCCGATCGAAATGCAGAACTACCTGTTCGACTTGCTGGAAAAAGCGGGTGAGAAGCACGGTATGAAGCTGGTTGGCGCGCGCGCCCAGAACTGGTTGCGTCAGGAGAAATCCTATCGCGCCTTTGGAACCGAACTGGGCCGCGACGCGACCCCACTGGAAGCTGACCTGCCGCGTTTTGTCGACCTGTCCAAGGACTTCCACGGCAAGGCCAAGCTGGAAGAAACCGGCGTGCGTGTGAAGTGCTGCACTTTGTTGATCGACGGGCCGGACGATGCCGACCCGTGGGGCCGCGAGGCGCTGTATACGCCAGAAGGCGAGCGTGTGGGACGTCTGACTTCGGGCGGCTACTCGGTGGCGTTCGAAAAGTCCATCGGTATGGGCTACGTGAAACCTGAAATGGCAGTCGAAGGCACCAAGCTGAAGGTCAAAATTCAGGACAAGCTTTGGGATGCGGTCGTGACCTGCGACAGCCCCTACGATCCGAAAAACGAAACCATCCGCAAGGACGGTTAACCCGGACAGAGAACAGGCGGCGCAGAGGTGCCGCCTGTTTTGCTATTGGCCCGGCTTTTCCGCGATAAAGGCCAGGTTGTTTGCAGGCATCTCAACGATTTCGACAATGGTTAGGTTCTGGTCGCGCATCAGCGCGGCAATGTCATCGTCATCCTTATACCCGATCTCAGCGTCTTGCTGGACCAGAGCATCGTGAAAGCGTTGGTCGCCATCGCTGGTCAATTGCCCCGAACGTTTGAATGGTCCGTAAAGGATAAACCGCCCCTTGGGGGCCAACGCCTGCGCGGTTTCGGTCACCAGCATTTGTGTTTCCGGCCAGCTGATCAGATGCACCAGATTGATCAGGACGATCAGGTCCTGACCGGCGAACTCGGTGTGCCAACCTTGCGCAGTGGCGTCCAAAGCCACTGCGTCCACAACGTTGGGCAGATCGGCAGCATAGGCTTTGATGCTGGTTATCCGCTCGACCTCGACTTCGGTCGGTTGCCAGATGAGGTTTGGCAGGCACTGGGCGAATGCGCTGACATGCTGGCCGGTGCCGCTGGCAATTTCCACCGCCCGGCCTGCTTTGGGGGCCCATTGAGCCAGTAGGTCACACAAAGCTTCGGCATTGCGGGTCGCGGCAGGGGCGACAAGCCGCCCGTCCTGACCTTCGGTGGCAACGCTGGCGTTGGAGGGGAGGGTTCTTTTGCTCATTGACGCAACCTTTCAGGGCTGAGGTCGGCAATGATTTCAGGGTCCAGTTCAGATGTCGCGCCGGTCGTCAGATCAGCAACCAGTTGCGAAGCCGCCGGAGAGGTCTGGAACCCATAGCCACCTTGACCCGCAGACCAGACAAAGGTCGGATCAGACGGATCGGGCCCCAATACCAAAGTTCCATCCGGCGCGAAGCTGCGTAGCCCTGCCCAGTTTACCTCAACCCGGGTGACGGGTTCGGTCACCATCTCTTCGTACCGGGCTAGCCCCTCAGCCAACACCATGTCATCGGCGTAGGCATCCTGCGGTGGTACGGGGTCGGCCTCGCACGGGGAAACCAACAGTTTGCCCGCATCTGGCTTGGCATACCATGTCTCACCCGCGCCCAACATCATCGGCCAGCCGCTCAGGTCATGCCCGCCGGGGGCAGGCAGCCGCGCCATCGACCTGCGTTTCGGAATTATTCCGATTGTTGCAATCCCCGCCATCACGGCGATCTCGTCAACCCAAGGGCCGGCAGCATTGATCAGGATGCGGGCTTCGTAGACTTCCCCAGCCTCGACGACCCAGCGCCCATCCTTGCGAATGGCGGTGACCCTGGCCTTGGTCACCACGTCACCGCCATTGCCGCGAATGGTGCGGGCGAAATCCTGCAGCAACCGGTCCGTGTCGATATCAAATGCCCCACTGCTGAGCGCTGCGAACCCAAGGGTGTCGGGGTTCAGGATTGGCACACGTGCCAGCGCCTGCGCCGTTTGGATCACTTGCATATTCAGATCATGGACGTCCCGTTCAAAGATTTCGGCCTGATCCTTACGACCAACCAACATCAGATCGCGGGGCGTCAGATACCCGCCGTTTTCAGCTCGCATAAACGCGGCACTGGCCCTGTTCAGCGCAACGACGGAGGGCGGACCATAGTTTTCCTCGAACAACGCGGCGGACCGGCCAGACGCGTGATAGCCCAACGCATCCTCAGCCTCGAGCACAGTTACCCGACCGTGATATGACAGGCGTGCCCCGGCGCTCAGACCGGCGATACCGCCGCCTATGACAAGAAAATCAATCATATGTCCCCTTTTCACCGCGTACCTACTATGGCGAAACCGATCGTCCTAACCTGTCTGGAACTCTAAGCAGGCTTGAATTTGCGCATCAACCCATCCAAAGAAGTAACAAGCAATAACAGGAGGGCAGGGTGAGTACCGCAGATCTACACCCGATGGCCACGGGGCATATTCCGTCCTACGTGACCCAGGCGGACGGCAGTGATTTTCTTTTAACGTTCATGTTTGTGTTTACCGTTTTGGTGATTGTTCTGATCGGGGTTGGATATTTCACCCTGCATTCGATCCCCGAAAAGATAGCGCACGAATCCAACCACCCTCAGTTCCAGTTGGTCGGGATACTGGCCTTGCTGGCGCTGTTCACCCATAACGGGTTGTTCTGGGTCGCCGCCATTCTGGTGGCTGGGTTCCAGTTCCCCGATGTGGCCGCTCCACTCAGAGCCATTGCGGATGCAATCCGATCTTTGGGCAATCAACGCCCCGAAGGCCCCGCAACGGCCCAACCCACCGAACCCACCGCGCAGCAGGAGCATTAGAATATGCTTGAGACATTGATGTGCGCGCTGGTGACGGTGCTGCCCGACTATCTGTTTCGCCGCTACGTTCAGGGTAAGCGGATCGGGCATGAAATCACGCTGTTCACCATGTGGTACGAATTGCGCTGGGGTCTGACCACTTGCGCCATTCTGGCGCTGACAGTGATCACCACGCTGTTTTATTTTCATCCCGCCAGCAAAACCGCGGCCTCGTATTTCCGCACCGTGACGATCCTGCCGCAACTGGGCGGGCGTGTGTCCGAGGTTTATGTGCGCAACAACGAAACGGTGACCGCTGGACAGCCGATCTTCCGGATCGAGGATTTCACACAGAGAGCCATGGTCGAGGCCGCGCACGCCGATATAGCGCAGGTTCAGGCATCGCTCAGGGTGGCGCAGACCGATCTGGCTGAGGCTGAGGCTGGCATCGCCGGGGCACGCGCTGCGTTGGATCAGTCGCTGGAGGATCTTGAACGCAACACCACGCTGCGGGACGAAGGGTCCAGCGCCGTGCGTCTGGCCGAGATTGACCGGCTGGAAAACCTGGTAGCCGAGCGTGAGGCACAATTGCGGGCCGCCGAGTCACAGCGCGCAGCAGTCGTGCAGCAGATCGAGGAGTTGATCCCCGCTCAACTGGCCAGCGCCAACGCTCAGCTGGACGCTGCCCTGACCGAGCTGGACAAAACCGTGATCAGCGCCGGGGTCACTGGCCGGATTGAACAGTTTGGCCTGCAGGTCGGCGACTATGTCAGCCCTCTGTTGCGTCCGGCAGGTATCTTGGTGCCGTCACACTCGGGCCATGATCGGTTTCAGGCCGCGTTCAACCAAATGTCCGCGCAAGTCATCAAACCGGGCATGATCGGAGAGCTGGGTTGTATGACCAAGCCGTTCACCGTGATCCCGATGGTCGTGGTTGAGGTGCAGGATGTTATCCCCTCGGGCCAAATACGCCCTTCGGATGAGCTGCGGGATGTGCAGGCCAATACCAATCCCGGATCAATCCTGGTGTATATGGAGCCGCTTTATGAAAGCATGGCCGATGACATCCCGCCGGGCAGCAACTGTCTGGCCAATGTCTATACCGATAACCACGAACGGCTAGAGCATGAGGATTTGGGTTTCTGGAAATCTGCAACGCTTCATGTGATCGACACGATTGGCGTTGTTCACGCTGCGGGCCTGCGCCTGCGTCTGATCCTGATGCCGGTGAATACGTTGGTTTTGACCGGTCATTAAACCAACCCCGGCCGCGCCGTCACTTAGTTGCGCGGCCGGGTATTTTCGCCTCGGTCAGCGAGGCATAAGAATAGGCCAGAACGCAGGCTGCGAAGCCTGCCACAAAGCCAAATACCATGGTGTATGAGTTGCTGAGGGCATAGACGGAACTGCCCAAGGCCATGCCGACCGTGCCACCCAACAGTTGAAACGTCATGGATATCCCGCTGGCCTGCCCGTGCAGATCCTGTGGCACGGCAAGCATGATGGTCCGCCGGGGCGGGACAAACAGGAACGGTACGCAACACCCCCACAAAACATAGCCAGCGAAGATCGGCGCCGTGACTTCCAGATGCATTCCCAACGCAACCAGCACGATGGCCAGTGTCCCCAACGCTGTGCCCGTCAGCGATGGGCCGCGCGTGCCAAACCTGTCGGCCACCTTACCGGCCAATGGGGCCACGAAGATCTGCGGAAACGCGATTGGCAAAAGGGCGGCACCGGCGGCCAGCGGTGAAAAGCCAAGTTTGGTTTGAAAATACGACGCGCCGAACACAAACAGGGCAATCTTGCCGAACTGCGCAGTGAACAGGATCATGTTCGAGGCCGCGAAACCCGGCTTTGCAAATAGTGATATTGCAATCAGTGGCGTTTGAATGCGTTGTTCGACCCGGACAAATAGGGCCAGCGCTACGAAGCCTGCAAGAAGCGCCATAATCACCTCGGGCTGGGTCCAGCCCCGATCTGGCCCCTCCATGATCCCGAACACCAGCGCAGCCAGACCCGGCACCAGCAGCAACAGACCCTTCCAGTCAAACCCAAGTTCAGGCTGGTGTGGTGGATCACGCCAGTAGACCAAGGCAATCGCGGCAACAGCCAATACAATTGGCGGGTTGACCCAGAAAATCCAGCGCCACGACAAGTATTCGGTCAGTATGCCTCCGACCAGTGGCCCGAGTGACAGAAAGACTGTTCCGATGCCGCCGTACAGACCAAGGGCAAGACCGCGTTCCTTTTCATCGAAGGATTGGATCAGCACCACCATCGACAAGGGAAAGATCAGCGCAGCACCAACGCCCTGAACCGCGCGGGCCGTCAGCAGCGCCAGGCCGCTCTCGGCAAACCCTCCCAACGCTGAGGATAGACCAAAGATTAGAAGGCCCACGCTCAGCAAAACCCGGATGCCCAAAATGTCGCCCAATCGTCCCGCAGCGCCGGCAAAACAGGCCAACACCAAAAGGTAAATATTGACCACCCAATGCGCATCCAACCGCGACAGATTTAGTTCGGCCCGGATGGTGGGCAACGCGACACTGACGACTGTTTCATCCAGCAATATGACGCCAAGAATGGCCCCCATCGCGCCAAGTATCCACCAGCGGCTGCGATCTTGTGCCTTGGTTTGCATCGGTTTTTCGTCCCACCGTTGATGGATCACCGGCCCCATCAGGTCTGGTGCCGGCCCGTTCGTCAAGGCGCACTCCAACAAAAAAGGGCCAGCCAAATGGCCAGCCCTTCGGTGTGAGTGTTGTTAGGTTTACTGCGGAATGTCGCCTTCCAGCCCTTCGACATAGAAGTTCATGCCCGCCAGCGTTCCGTCATCGGCGGTTTCGCCTTCGGCCAGCCAGTCGCTGCCGTCCTGCTTTTTCAGCGGACCCGTGAAGGGGTGGTATTCACCTGCGGCCATGGCGGCCTTCATCGCCAGCGCTTCTTCTTTCACTTCGGCAGGAACCGCGTCCGAGATTTCGCCAATCTCAACCATGCCTTCTTTGATGCCGTCCCAGGTGTTCACGGTTTCCCACGACCCATCCATAACAGCCTGAGTGCGCGCGATGTAGTATGGCGCCCAGTTGTCGATGATCGAGGATACGCGCGGCTTGGGGGCGTATTCGCTCATGTCCGAGGCCTGCCCGAAGGTGATTACGTTGCCTGCCTCTTGCGCGGCCGCCTGCGGCGCGGTCGAGTCGGTGTGCTGCAGGATCACGTCGGCGCCCTGTTCGATCAGAACGGTGGCGGCGTCCGCTTCTTTTGCGGGATCGAACCAAGTGTAAGCCCAGACAATCTTGAACTCGACATCCGGGTTCACCTTCTTGGCGTGAATATAGGCTGAGTTGATGCCGCGGATCACTTCGGGGATCGGGTAGGAACCAATATAGCCGACGATGTTCGACTCGGTCATTTTACCGGCGATGTGGCCCTGAACGGCACGACCTTCATAAAAGCGAGCAGAATAGACCGAAACGTTGTCGGCGGTCTTGTAGCCAGTCGCATGCTCGAATTTCACGTTTGGGAATTTCTTGGCCACGTTGATGGTCGGGTCCATATAGCCGAACGACGTGGTAAAGATCAGGTCAGCCCCTTCCAGCGCCATCTGAGTCATCACACGTTCAGCGTCCGGGCCTTCGGGCACTGATTCCACGAATACAGTTTCGACCTTGTCACCGAAATGCTCTTCGACCGCCAGACGGCCCTTGTCGTGTTCATAGGTCCAGCCGCCGTCGCCGACGGGGCCGACATAGACGAAACCGACTTTGGTTTTGTCTTCGGCCATGGCGTTTGTCGCCAAACCCAGCGCCATGGCGGCGCTTGCCAAAAGTGATGTGAATTTCATGTGTTACTCCCCAAGTTGGTTTAATTGGCCCCTAGTGTGAGGCATGGAAGATCCGGCCTAGTGAGGCAGGTGCGCTGCTCTTGTCGGCCGAAAGGATCACAAGCACAAGGATCGTGATGATATAGGGCGACATTGCCAGATACTCGACTGGAATGGCAACGCCCGCCGCCTGCAAATTAAGCTGCAACACCGTGATTCCGCCGAACAAATAGGCACCCAGCAAGGCGCGCCATGGCTTCCAGCTGGCGAAGACCACCAGCGCCAGGGCGATCCAGCCGACACCGGCCGTCATCCCCTCGGTCCACTGCGGGACGCGGATCAGGCTGATATAGGCTCCGCCGAGGCCCGCGCACGCGCCACCGAACAGGATCGCCATGATGCGGATCTTGATAACCTTGTAACCCAAGGCGTGAGCCGCATCGTGGTTTTCACCCACCGCGCGCAGGATCAAACCGACGCGAGTGTATTTCAGAACGGCCCACACGGCGGCTGTCAGGGCGATACCGACATACAGGATCGGGTCATGCTGGAACAGGATCGGGCCGATCACCGGGATATCGCTGATCACCGGGATGTGGATGTCACCCATGCTGGGCGGCTTGATACCTACATAGCTTTGGCCCAGAAGGGCGCTGAAACCCAGGCCAAACAGGGTTAGGGCCAAACCACTTGCAACCTGATTGGCCAGCGCGAACTGTGTCAGAAGCACAAACAGTAGCGACAGTACGGCGCCGCCGATGGCCGCCGCAATGAACCCCAGCCAGGGTGAGCCGGTTTCGACCGAGATCGCAAATCCGCTGATTGCACCCACGATCATCATACCCTCGACGCCAAGGTTCAGGACGCCTGCTTTCTCGACCACCAGCTCTCCGATTGCAGCCAACAGCAGCGGAGTTGCGGCCACCATCAGCGAGGCGATCAGAAGTACGGGATTGATTTCACCTAAATCCATGGGTCACGCCACCTCGCTATGGGCCGCACGGATGCGGTAGTTGGTCAAAAGATCGAAAGCCAGCAGGAAGAACAGAAGCATCCCCTGGAACACCTGAATGGCAGCGGCGGGCAGGCCCAGCTGAGACTGCGCGATTTCACCGCCGATATAAGTCAGCGCCATCAGGCCACCGGCCAGCAGGATACCCACCGGATGCAGACGGCCCAGAAAGGCCACGATGATCGCGGTAAAGCCATAGCCGACGTTAAAGTCGATGCTGACCACACCCGAGGGGCCGGACACTTCGAACATGCCCGCAAGCCCGGCCAGCGCGCCGGACAGACCCAGGCAGAACAAGATCAGCCGCGCCGGGTTCACGCCTGCAAACTTTGCCGCGCGAGGGGCTTCTCCGGTCAGCCGGATGTGGAAGCCCAACATGTGCCGGTTCAGCAGGACATAGGCAAAGATCACCGCGATCAGTGCGGTCACGACACCCCAGTGCATCCCGGACCCCGCGATCAGTTCCGCATTATGTGCGCTTTCATAGGATTGCAGGTTACGCGAGCCGGGAAAGCCGAAGCCTTCAGGGTTTTTCAGCAGGCCCAGCGAGACCGAGGCCAGCATCTGTTCGGCCACGTACACCAGCATCAGCGAAACAAGTATTTCATTGGTGCCGAAACGGACCTTTAGAAAGGCCGGAATGGATGCCCACAACCAACCGCCAAGCGCGCCAGCGATCACCATGATCGGAAAAACGTAAAACGCCTCTAGCGGATAGAAGGCCAAGCCCGCACCGGCACCAAAGATGGCACCCATGATGTATTGACCCTCGGCCCCGATATTCCAGATACCGGCGCGGAAACCCAGCGATAGGCCAATAGCGATCAGCACCAGAGGTGCCCCTTTCACCAGCAATTGCGGACGGTAATAAAAGGCGAATTCTCCGAACAGAGGTTCCCAGAAAATGGTGCCGATTGCTTCGATCGGGTTCTTACCCAGAATTGCGAACAGAATGCCGCCAAACACCATCGTTGCCAACACCGCCACCAGGGGGGTGGCATAAGACCACGCCTTGGACGGCTGCGGCCGTTTCTCCAACACAATCATCCGCTCATCCCCCTGATTTCATTCTTTTGTAATGGGTTAGACATGGGCCACCTCCATGCCATGTGCGCCGCCCATCATCAGGCCAATCTCATCCACGGTCAGGCCGGTGGTTGGGCGCGGCGCGCTCAGACGCCCTTCGTTGAGGGCGGCAAAGCTGTCCGAGATTTCCATTAATTCATCTAGATCTTGGCTAATGCAGATGACTGCGGTTCCTTTAGCCGCCAGGTCCAGAATGGACTGCCGGATCGAGGCTGCCGCCGCCGCGTCCACGCCCCAGGTGGGCTGGTTCACCACCAGAACGTCAGGGTTCTGCAACACCTCGCGTCCGATCACGAATTTCTGCAGGTTGCCGCCTGATAATGACCGCGCCGCATTTTCGGGCCCCGGCGTGCGGACGTCGAAGGCGCTGATGATTTTCTCGGCGAAACTTTTGGTTTCTGACCACTTCAGAAAGCCGTTGCTTTCCAAACCTTCGCGCACCGAACCGGTCAGCAAAGCGTTTTCGGTCAGGCTCATGTCCGGGGCAGCAGCATGGCCCAGTCGTTCTTCGGGTGCCGTCAGCACGCCAAGCTTGCGTCGGGCCGTCGGCCCCAGTTTGCCGATCGGCTGGCCGTTGAACTTGATGGCATCTGCTGTTGTCTGGATTTCACCGGACAACACGCCCAGCAGTTCATCCTGACCGTTGCCAGCCACGCCGCCGACACCAAGAACTTCGCCCTTACGGACCGTCATGTGAACGTTCTTCAAAGCCGTGCCAAATTCCGAGGGCGACGGAACTGAAAGCCCGCTGACATCCAGCGCTACCTCGCCAAATTCACGCCCCGAGCGTTCCGGTGTCTGCAAGGTTGAGCCGACCATCATCTCGGCCATGTCCCGCGCCGAGGTTTCAGACGGCACACACTCACCTACGTTCTTGCCCAGACGCAAAATGGTGGCGTGGTCGCAAAGCGTGCGAATTTCTTCCAGCTTGTGCGAGATATACAGGATCGAGGTGCCCTCGGACCGCAATTTGTTCAGTGTTTCGAACAGGATCTCAACCTCTTGCGGGGTCAGAACCGAGGTCGGCTCGTCCATGATCAGCAGCTTGGGGTCCTGCAACAGGCAGCGGATGATCTCGACCCGCTGACGCTCGCCGGCGGATAGATCGCCAACGGTGCGGAACGGGTCCAGCGGCAGGCCATAGGTTTCCGACACTTCGCGGATACGCGAGGCCAGATCGCCCATCGGCGGCGGGTTCTCCATCCCCAGCGCGATATTTTCGGCCACGTTCAGCGCGTCAAACAGCGAGAAGTGCTGGAACACCATCGCGATACCGTCGGCTCGTGCGGCGCGGGGTTCCGGTGGCGCAAACGCCTGACCGCGCAGCAGCATTGTGCCGCTGTCGGGCTTCACCAGCCCATAGATCATTTTCACCAGCGTGGATTTACCCGCGCCGTTTTCGCCCAGCAGGGCGTGAACTTCACCCTCACCGATGTCAAAGGACACCTGATCATTGGCCACGACGCCTGGATAGGCCTTGGTCAAACCTTGTAAGCTTAGTAGTGGAGTGGTCACGCGCTCAGGTCCTTCTTCAATTCGTTCTGCCGCGTGGGACGCAGCAGGTCTGCTGCAACGCCAACGGCGATCATTTGCGGGTGTTTGCCCAAACCGGGGTCGCCGATTGGGCAGGTGATCCGGTTGATTCGTTCGGGCATATGCCCCAGCGCTGCCAACCGAGACCGGAATCGCGCCCATTTCGTAGCCGAGCCGATCAGCCCCGCAAAGCGGAAATCGTGTGAAAGCAGCCGGTTGCACAGCTCCAGGTCCAGATTGTGTGAATAAGTCAGCACAAGATGTTCGGCATTGGTCGGCGCGTGGCGCACCAATTCGGCCGGTTTTGCGACCGGAACCACTGTTACTCCGTTTGGAACCGTGTTCGGAAAACGCTCAGGTGCAGTGTCGACCCATGTGATTGCCAGATCGGGCAGTGGTGCGAGCACATCCACAAGTGCACGGCCGACATGACCTGCACCCCAGATCCACAGATTGCGGGCCGGTTTGTGTACCGGTTCAACCATCCAGCCGTCGATCAGTTGCGGATCGGGCGCGATACCCTGACCGCGCGCAGCCGCCAGCAGGCGTTTGACGGACAGGGGCATGTCACCTCCCGCCGCCGTTCTTGCGATGACCGTATCGTCCAGAGCGTCCACCGCGTTTGCGTCAAAGACTTCGCTAAACAACGAGACCGCGCCGCCGCAGCACTGCCCCATGTCTGGGCCAAGCGCATGATGCGTCAGGCGCGAGGATACGATTTGGGTTCGTGCGGCCTGGGCTGCTTCGTATTCAAGTACGCCACCCCCGATTGTACCGCTTTGCCCATCCTTCCAAACCAGCATAGCGGCCCCAACTTCGCGTGGGGACGACCCTTTGATCGCCGCGATGACCACCCGAGTTACTTTTCCGTGGGTTTTGACCGCCTCCCTCAAAGCCTCCAGGTCGAATCCCATCAGATGCCTCCCTTCACCCTTTGAACGCCGCGCCAGACTTCTTCGGCCGTGGCAGGCGCATCCAGTGCCGGATAGCTGTCTCCACAGGCCGCCACCGCGTTGGACAGTGCCAGCCAGGCGGAAATTCCCAACATAAAGGGCGGCTCACCCACCGCTTTTGAGCGATAGATCGTGTCCTCGCGATTCTCACCATCCCAGAGTGCGACGTTGAAAATGTCGGGTCGGTCTGAACAGGCGGGGATTTTGTAGGTTGACGGTGCATGCGTGCGCAGGTTGCCCTTGCCGTCCCAGACCAGTTCTTCGGTCGTCAGCCAGCCTGCGCCTTGCACATAGCCACCTTCTACCTGCCCGATATCCAGTGCCGGGTTCAGCGACGCACCCGCATCATGCAGGATGTCGGTGCGCAGAATGCGGTTCTCTCCGGTCAATGTGTCGACGGCAACCTCGGTGATCGAAGCACCATAAGCAAAGTAGTAAAACGGGCGGCCCCGGCCCTTGATCCGGTCCCATTCGATCTTAGGCGTCTTATAGAACCCGGTTGCAGACAGACTGATGCGCCCTTGATACGCCAATGCAGCGGCTTCGGCAAAGGTATAGCGTTCTTCGCCGACCGAGACGTGGCCATCCGTGAAGGTAACGCTGGACGGATCAGCCTGATGCCGTTCGGCCAGATAGTCGGCCATCCGATCGCGGATCGTGTCGCACGCGGCCTTCACCGCCATGCCGTTCAGGTCACTGCCCGAAGACGCGGCCGTGGCAGAGGTATTCGGCACCTTGGCCGTGTCTGTGGCGGTGATCTTTACCAACTCGAGCGGAATGCCAAAGCGCGAGGCTGCAACCTGCGCGACTTTCTGGAACAGGCCCTGGCCCATTTCTGTGCCGCCATGGTTCAAGTGGACCGAACCGTCCTGATACACATGCACCAGCGCACCCGCCTGATTCAGGTGGGTTAGTGTGAAGGATATCCCGAATTTCACCGGAGAGAAGGCGATGCCTTTCTTAACCACGCTGTTTTCGGCGTTCCACGCCGCGATAGCCGCCTTGCGCGCGGCATAATCGCTGGATTTCAGCAGCGCTTCGGTCATGCCGTGCAGTTCGAAATCGGTGACTTCCATGCCGTAGGGCGTTGTATTGCCGCCTTCCGGCACCGGGCGCACGGGCGGAGCGGTCTCAACCTGCTCAACAGCGCCAAGACTTGTCAGATCCTCATGCGGATCGACGCGTTCCAACGGACGCCTTGCCAGATGTTCAGGTTCCATGGTTGGCGGATGGGCAGGGTCGTAATAGTTCCGGCGGCGCAGCTCGACCGGGTCCAGACCCAATTCATAAGCGGCATGGTCCATGACCCGTTCAATCGCGATCATACCCTGCGGGCCGCCAAATCCGCGGTAGGCGGTGGCGGATTGGGTGTTGGTTTTCAGCCGGTGGCTTTCAATCCGCGCATTAGGCAGCAGATAGGCATTATCCGAATGCAGCATGGCACGGTCAGCGACAGGCAGGGACAGGTCCTGCGCCCAGCCGCAGATGGCGTATTGCAGGAAGGACACGCCCTGAATATGACCATGCTCATCAAAGCCTGCGCGATACGAAATCCGGAACGCATGGCGCTTGCCGGTGATGACCATGTCATCGTCGCGGTCATAGCGCATCTTGCAGGCCTTGCCGGTTACACGCGCGGCAATGGCACAGGCCACGGCCAGCGCGTTGCCCTGGCTTTCCTTGCCGCCGAACCCTCCGCCCATGCGGCGGGTTTCGACCCGGACGGCGTGCATCGGAACGCCCAAAGCGTCAGCAACCTTGTGCTGAATCTCGGTCGGGTGCTGTGTTGAGGAATGCACCAGCATATCCGCACCTTCGTTCGGCACGGCTAAGGCCGCCTGACCCTCCAAATAGAAATGTTCCTGCCCGCCGAGCTCAAAGCCCCCGTCGATCACATGGGTCGCGCCCGCAATAGCCGCATCCGCGTCGCCCTTGGCATAAATGCGCGGGCCTTCCTCGAACCGGCTATTGGCAGCAAGCGCCTCTTCGACCGTCAGGATTGGGGTTTCTTCGTCATAGTCGATCTTGCCCAGCCGTGCGGCCTTGCGGGCGGCCAGATGGCTGGTGGCGACCACCAGAAAAACGGGTTGGCCGATATAGTGAACGGTGCCGTCAGACAGCAGCGGCTCATCATGGATAGAGGGCGAGACATCGTTGGCAAAAGGCAGGTCTTCGGCCGTCATGACCATCTCGACGCCTTCGGCTGCTTTGACAGCGGACAAATCCATCGCGGTGATCTTGCCCTTGGCAATCGGGCTCATACCGAACGCCAGATAAAGCGTTCCCTTGGGCGTCGGAATGTCATCTACGTAGCGGGCGGTGCCGGACACATGAAGCGGCGCTGCGTCGTGGGGGAGGGGTTTTGTCACGCTCATGCCGACACCCCCAGCACGTTGGTCACGTGGCCCTGATCTTCAAGGTAATACCTTTCCAGCAGCGCCTTGGCCGTCTCAAGCCGATAGGTGGCCGAGGCGCGCATATCCGTCATTGGTGTAAAGTCATCGTCAAAGGCCAGCATCGCAGTATGCACCGTTTCACGTGTCCATGGATTCCCGTTCAACGCGGCCTCGACTTGAGTGGCGCGTTTTGGGACGCCGGCCATGCCGCCAAAGGCGATGCGCGCCTGGTCGACGACACCATCTGAAACGGTGATGTTGAAACAGCCACACACGGCCGAGATATCCTGATCGAACCGTTTGCTGATCTTATAAGCCTTCAGGCGATCCGCCTGACGTGGGAAGCTGACGGCCTCGACAAACTCGCCGGGGCTGCGGTCCTGCTTGCCGTAGTCGATGAAGAACTCCTCCAGCGGTATCGAACGGCGGTCGTTGCCCTTGCGCAGATGCAGGGTGGCGTTCAGGGCAATCAGCGCGGGCGGGTTGTCCCCGATGGGGGAGCCATTGGCGATGTTGCCGCCGACGGTGGCCGCGTGGCGCACCTGAACGCTGGCATATCGGCGGATCATCTCGGCGTACGAGGGGTGCAAATCGGTCAGCGCCTCGCCCATGCGGTTCATATCGACCATGGCCCCAAAACGAATTTCATCGTCCGTTATTGTAATGTCTTTCAGATCGTCACAGCGATTCAGGAAGATCACCGGATCAAGATCGCGCAATTGCTTGGTGACCCACAGCCCTACATCGGTTGCGCCCGCGACCAGAGTGGCATCTGGGCGTTCGGCATAGACCGCGGCCAATTCGTCAGAGGAGTCCGGCAGCATGGGTATCGTGGCAGGTGTAGAAACAGGTTTGTCCTTGACCCAGACGGGCACGGGGTGTTCTTCGGCGGCTTTGGCCGCGCGGATGATCGGGGCGTATCCGGTGCAGCGACAAAGGTTCCCCGCCAACTGCGTGTCATGATCCTTTGCCCCGCTCGAATGGCTGGCAACCATCGACATCACGAAACCGGGGGTGCAAAAGCCGCATTGCGATCCATGCAGATCAACCATGGCCTGCTGCACCGGATGGGCTTCGCCATTTGGGCCGCTTGCACCTTCGACGGTACGAACCGCTTTGCCGTGCAGTTGCGGTAAAAACAGGATGCAGGAATTCAGCGCCTTGGCGCCGCCTTCATCCGTGACCATGACGGTGCAAGCCCCGCAATCACCTTCGTTGCAGCCTTCCTTGGTACCGGTCAGGCCCCGATCCTCGCGTAGCCAATCCAGCAGGGTCGCTGTCGGATCGACATCCGCCAGTTCCACTGTCTCTCCGTTCAGAAGAAACGTGATATCCATTCGAGAAACCCGTCGCCTTACCCGGTTGCGCCCCTGTGGCCCTCCTTCGATGCGACGTAGAAAGAGTGGCGGGCGGAAAGCTTGCCATTAGATGTTAGAAACAGGGCAGGTTATCTGGCAAGAAAAACTGCCTATATGATGTACCATTAGGACCGATTTGCGAAAAAACACCGGGTTTCTGTAATATTCAGGCATCTGAAATTAAACTGTTTTCTGTCAATCCAACGAATTTCTGCCCGAAGCACCTTCTGTAAAAACCGAACAATCGTTTTTGATTTTTTAAGCTTTCAAAAGCATCGGTTCCCGCTTTTGTCGCGCCGCTGGCTGGGATAGCGTAGGTGGTATGAGCAGCACCACACGATTCATTCACCTCCGCGTTCACACCGAATATTCCCTGCTGGAAGGCGCCGTACGGCTAAAAAAACTGCCCGCATTATGCGAAAAAATGGAGATGCCAGCCGTCGCCGTGACCGACACCAACAGCATGTTCTCGGCTTTGGAGTTTTCGGTCACCGCAAGCGGGGCAGGGGTGCAACCGATTATGGGGTGCCAGGTTGATCTGACCTATGTGCATGCGCAGCCAGGTGAAAAGCCGAAAATCCCGGCTCCGCTGGTGCTGCTGGCGCAGTCCGAGGTCGGATATGAGAACCTGATGAAGCTGAGCTCCTGTCTTTATGTGGACAAGGGCGGACAGCTTCCGCAAGTCACTTTGGAAGAACTGGCACAGCACTCGGACGGCCTGATCTGCCTGACAGGTGGGCCGGACGGGCCGGTGGGTATGTTACTGCAGCAAGGCCAACGCCCGGCGGCTGAGGCTTTGGTGGATCGGCTGGCGGGCATGTTCCCTGATCGTCTTTACATCGAGTTGCAACGCCATCCGGGCGAGGGTGGTCAGCCCGAGGCCGAACACCTGACCGAGCGTGGGCATGTCGAAATGGCCTATGCCAAGAACCTGCCGCTGGTCGCCACCAATGATGTCTTTTTTCCCACCTCGGACATGTACGAGGCCCATGATGCGCTGATCTGTATTTCCGAAGGGGCGTATGTCGATCAGCAGGACGGGCGCCGCCGTCTGACTGCGCAGCATTACTTCAAGTCGCAGCAGGAAATGGTGACACTGTTCGCCGATTTGCCCGAGGCGATCGAGAATACGGTGGAAATCGCCAAACGATGCGCCTTCATGGCTTATCGCCGCGACCCGATCCTGCCGAAATTCGCCGATGACGAGGTCGCCGAATTGCGCCGCATCGCCAATGAGGGTCTGCAAAAACGTTTGGCGGTGATCCCGCATGCGGTGACGCCCGAGGAATATCAGGAACGGCTGGATTTCGAACTGGACATAATCGAAGGCATGGGGTTTCCCGGCTATTTCCTGATCGTTGCTGACTTTATCCAATGGGCGAAAGACGAAGACATCCCGGTGGGGCCGGGGCGGGGTTCGGGTGCGGGCTCGCTGGTGGCCTATGCTCTGACCATCACGGACCTTGATCCGCTACGTTATTCACTGTTGTTCGAACGGTTCCTGAACCCCGAACGGGTTTCTATGCCCGACTTCGATATCGACTTTTGCATGGACCGCCGTGAAGAGGTGATCCGCTACGTGCAGCAGAAATACGGCCGCGATAGGGTTGGGCAGATTATCACTTTTGGTGCCTTGCTGTCCAAGGCCGCTGTACGCGATATCGGGCGAGTGTTACAGATGCCCTATGGCCAGGTGGATCGTCTGTCCAAGATGATCCCGGTCGAGGGTGTCAAACCCGTCTCCATCGAAAAAGCGTTGAAAGACGAACCCCGCCTGCGCGAAGAGGCCCGCAGTGAAGAGGTCGTGGACCGGCTGCTTACCTATGGCCAGCAGGTCGAGGGTCTGTTGCGGAACGCCTCGACCCACGCGGCGGGGGTAGTGATTGGGGACCGTCCGCTGGACGCGCTGGTGCCGCTGTATCAAGATCCGCGTTCGGATATGCCTGCAACCCAATTCAATATGAAATGGGTGGAACAGGCCGGTCTCGTCAAGTTCGACTTCTTGGGTCTGAAAACCCTGACCGTAATCCAGAATGCGATGGATCTGATCTTCAAATCCGGGCGACCCCTGCACATCGCCGCCGATAGCACGGAACTGTATGAGCCCGCCGAGGGGGCCGAAAACCAGATCAACGCTATCCCGCTGGATGACGAAGCGACGTACAAGCTCTATTCAGCCGCCAAAACCGTAGCGGTGTTCCAGGTGGAATCGTCGGGGATGATGGATGCGCTGAAACGCATGAAGCCCACGTGTATTGAGGATATCGTGGCGCTTGTGGCGCTCTATCGCCCGGGGCCAATGGAAAACATCCCCACCTACTGCGAGGTCAAGAATGGGCTTCGAAAGATTGAATCCGTACATCCTCTGATCGACCACATCCTTGAGGAAACCCAAGGCATCATCGTCTATCAGGAACAAGTGATGCAGATCGCGCAGGTGATGGCTGGGTACAGCCTTGGTGGCGCGGACCTGTTGCGCCGCGCGATGGGTAAGAAGATCAAAGAGGCGATGGATGCCGAACGCCCCAAATTCGAAAAGGGCGCGGGTGAGAATGGCGTGGATGCCAAGAAAGCCTCTGAGGTTTTCGACCTGTTGGAAAAATTCGCCAACTATGGTTTCAACAAGTCCCACGCCGCTGCCTATGCGGTGGTCAGCTATCAAACCGGTTGGCTGAAGGCGAACCACCCGGTCGAGTTCATGGCGGGTGTCATGAACTGCGATATCCATCTGACCGACAAACTGGCCGTGTATTTCGAAGAGGTTCGCAAGGGGTTAGAGCTGCCCTACGTGCCGCCCTGCGTGAACCGATCCCTGTCAACCTTTGATGTGGTCGACGGGCAGTTGGTCTATGCGCTGGGCGCGCTCAAGAACGTGGGCGCCGAGGCCATGACCCTCGTGGTTGATGGCCGAGGCGATAAGCCATTCGTCAACCTGTTCGACTTTGCCCGCCGGGTGGACCTGAAGAAAGTCGGCAAACGCCCGCTTGAAATGCTGGCGCGGGCCGGAGCATTCGACCAGCTTGACAAAAACCGCCGCCGTGTGTTCGAAAGCCTTGATCCGCTGGTACAATACTCGGCGGCGATCCACGACCAAAAGAACTCGAACCAGGTATCATTGTTCGGTGAGGCTGGCGATGATCTACCCGAACCCCGCCTGTCGCAGACGCCGGACTGGCTGCCTGCAGAACGCCTGAGCGAAGAGTTCAAAGCCATCGGTTTCTATCTGTCCGGTCACCCGCTGGACGACTACATGCCCGCGCTGAAACGCAAGAAGGTCATGACATTGGATGAGGTGACGCAACAGGCGCGCTCGGGTCCGTTTATTGCCAAGATGGCCGGTGTGGTGTCTGGGCGTCAGGAACGCAAATCGGCCAAGGGCAACCGCTTTGCTTTTGCGCAATTGTCTGATCCAAGTGGGGCGTACGAGGTCACGCTGTTCTCGGAAACCCTGGAGAAATCGCGCGAGTTTCTAGAGACCGGATCGCAAGTGGTGCTGACCGTCAAAGCCGAAATGGAATCCGATCAGCTCAAGTTGCTTGCGAATTCTGTTGGGCCGGTTGATTCTGTAGTTGCCGAAGCAGGCGCAACGGGGTTGCGAATATTTGTTGACGTCCCCGAGGTGCTTCCGACGGTCGCCAAGGTTCTAGAAGACGCGGCTGGTGCAGCCAAGCGCGCGGCCAAAGGGCCGATCCACATCTGTCTGCTGGATCCCGGTCTGCCGGGGGATGTTGAGATGGATCTGGGACAGGATTTCCCAATCAATCCGCAGATCAAGGGGGCCATTAAATCTTTGGATGGCGTCACCATGGTCGAGGAAATCTGACCCACCCTTTTGTTGCCACAGTGTTTTTGCGCCGCTAGGCTGGACTTATGCTCCGTTTCGGGGTGTGTCACAGGAGGGCACAGCTATGGCAATTACAGCTATTGGGTTCAGAACATTTGCATTGGCAGCCGCTGCGTCACTGGCGGTGGCGTCCGGGTCGCTGGCAGATGACAAGGATGACAAGAAGAAAAAGCAAACGATCGAAGGCGCTTTGATCGGCGCGGGCGTAGGCGCGTTGATCGGCGACGGCAAGGGTGCAGCCATCGGTGGTGTGGCCGGGGCCATTATCGGACATAACTGGAAGTGATTGTGATGCGGTTTGTTAGATTCAGAATGCTTGTTTGCGCCGCAATCCTGGTGTCTCCGAGCGTGGCGATGGCCGATGATGCGGCTGAACAGATGGTGCAGGACGCATTGCCTGTGATGCACTATACCTGCGCCTCGATTGCCGAGGAGGCGGACGGGGATGAAGCCTTTGTTGTAGAGGTTGTTGGTAAGATGACGGCTCTGTCCCTCTATAATCGCCAGATCAATATCGAAGATCACGCGACCACGGACGAAGAAAAGGCCCAACTGCGTGAAGCTTTCATAGCCGCACTGTCGGAAGGCTGCGCCGCGGATAAGCATGCCCTCTTGGGCGGGGTGGTCGACAACGCAGTGAAAACAACGCTGGGTCTGTGATCAACGGTTTTCCATATCTCTGACCAGATTTCAGGATTGAGAATTCAGTCGGGTGACCGCAGTGCGGGCAGCCCGACGCCAGTGCTCTCGAACCCGCCATCGGACGCAATCACTTGGCCAGTTACATAGCTGGCCTTGTCCGAGCAAAGAAATAAGATCACCTGAGCGATCTCTTCTTCCGAACCATAACGGTTCAGCGGAATGGCGTCATGATACGCGTTGATGATTTCGGGTGTGTGAACGGCCATCGCCAGCTTGGTACGAACCGGGCCGGGACAGACGCAATTGGCTCGAATCCCGTATTCTCCCAATTCTGCGGCTTGCTGTTTGGTCAGGTGGACGACGCCAGCTTTTGAAGTGCCGTACGCAACACGTAGGGTGCTGGCCCGCAGTCCCGAGATCGAGGCGATATTGACAATAGAGCCCCGGCTTTCGCGAAGGGCTGGAATTGAAGCCTGTGAAACCAGAAACACACCGTCAAGATTGGTTTCCATGACGCGGCGCCACACCGCAAAGTCGTGTTGCTCGATTGGTCCAAATTCGGCGATACCCGCATTGTTCACCACGGCGTCAATTCGTCCAAAATTCGATATAACGGCCTGTATTGTATCGTCCACCTGATCTGGATCTGAAACATCGGCAACAATCGGCATCGTGCCATCAAGATTGCTCGCCGCCTCGGTCAATGCTTCCGCATCACGATCGACCATCGCAACGTGCCACCCGTCCTGGAGAAACAGTCTTGAGGTAGCCAGCCCAATACCGCGCGCGGCACCGGTAACCAGAGCGAGTTTTTTGACCATTAATTTTCTCCGGTTATTTGGTTGCTGTGAATGCAACCCGTTTCACCAATGAGACTGAAGAAATAGAACTTCAGCCTCTTGATAAAGGGGGTACACAAAAAGCGCTCAATAGTGCGGCGGACGTTCGTCTCCGAACACAACACCACCTGATCCTTCCTGCGCCCGTTCGCCTTCGCGGCGCATCAGCATCTCGACCCGGCGGGTCAGGCGGTCGATCTCGGATTGCTGGCGAGTGACAACCGTGTTTAGTTCTTCGACCGTGCGGGTAAGATGGGCGATCTGCTCTTCCAGATGCTGCATGGGGGACTCCTTCTTTGCCGGTCATAGCGACACGTGAGGCCCAAGGCCAGCGAAAGCGCGCCTTGCCCCGATGCGGGCCATGGGATAGACCGCGCGCGGAACACTAAACGCCCAAGGACGCCCCACATGGCCAAGCCCAAGAAACAGCCCCGCCCCAAGGCAGTAACGCCAAAAGGGTTCCGCGACTATTTCGGCCAGGAAGTCACGCAGCGCACCGAGATGCTGCGGGCTATTGCGGACGTCTATCATCGATATGGTTTCGATGCCTTAGAGAGCAGCGCGGTTGAGACCGTTGAGGCGCTGGGCAAGTTCCTTCCCGACGTAGATCGCCCGAACGAGGGTGTGTTCGCGTGGCAGGAAGTGGACGAGAATGACAAGGGCGACTGGATGGCCCTGCGCTATGACCTGACCGCGCCACTGGCCCGAGTCTATGCGCAGCACCGCAATGATTTACCGACACCTTATCGCCGCTATGCGATGGGCCCGGTATGGCGCAACGAAAAGCCGGGTCCGGGACGCTATCGTCAGTTTTATCAGTGTGACGCGGATACTGTGGGTACGGCCTCGATGGCGGCCGATGCCGAGATTTGCGCCATGTTGTCGGACACGCTGGAAACCGTGGGCATCCCGCGCGGCGACTACTTGGTACGGGTCAACAACCGCAAAGTTCTGAACGGCGTGCTTGAGGCGATGGGTCTGGGCGAAGACGCTGCTGCCCGCGACAATGTCCTGCGCACCATCGACAAGTTCGACAAGGTGGGTGAGCAGGGCGTGCGCGAGTTGCTGACCAAAGGCCGTCTGGATGCCTCGGGGGCGTTTATCGACGGCGTGGGCCTCAGCGACGCTCAGGCTGAACCAGTGATTGCTTTCCTGACTTCGAAAGCCGCAGACACCGCTGGGACATTGGCCAACCTGCGTGCTGCTGTCGGTGACAGCAAGATCGGTGCCGATGGTATTGCCGAACTGGAACAGATCGGCGCGTTGCTGGATGCGGGCGGCTACGGTGCGGATCGGATCGAGATTGACCCTTCAGTCGTGCGTGGCCTCGGTTACTATACCGGGCCGGTGTATGAGGCCGAACTGACCTTTGAGATTTTCGACGAGAAAGGCCGCAAGCGGCAGTTCGGGTCGGTCTCTGGCGGTGGTCGCTATGACGATCTGGTCAAGCGATTTACCGGGCAGGAAGTGCCTGCGACCGGTATTTCCATCGGCGTCGACCGTTTGCTGGCCGCGTTGCGCGAAAAGGGTCGGATCGCTGCGCAGGCGACAGGCCCCGTCGTTGTGACTGTCATGGACCGGGATCGGATGGCCGACTATCAGACCATGGTGGCCGAGCTGCGCAATGCTGGCATCCGGGCCGAGGTCTATCTGGGCAATCCCAAGAACTTTGGCAATCAGCTGAAATATGCGGATAAGAGGAACTCTCCGATCGCGGTGATTGAAGGCGGCGATGAAAAGGCCAATGGCATCATACAGATCAAAGACCTGATCCTGGGTGCGAAGATCGCCGAAAGCGCCACGCTGGAGGAATGGAAAGAACGCCCAAGCCAGTTTGAAGTGCCGCGTGGCGATCTGGTCGCCAAGGTGCGCGAAATTCTGGACAGTCAGGACTGATCCATGGCCAACCGTTCCCAGATACAAGCCCGCGCCGCGATGATGCGGGTCCGGTTCGAGGCCGCTGGCGCACAGGTCGTCGACCCGCCCCTGTTGCAACCAGCCGAAACGCTGCTGGACCTCTATGGCGAAGATATCCGTGCCCGCGCCTATGTGACCTCGGATGCGCTGCGCGGCGAACAGATGTTGCGCCCAGATTTCACGCTGCCAGTCGTGCAGATGCACATGAGCGATGGGGCTGAACCCGCGCGCTACACCTATTCAGGCGAAGTGTTCCGGCGTCAGGAACACGACCCGGATCGATCAAACGAATACATTCAGGTGGGGTACGAGGTCTTTGACCGCGACGATCCCTCGGGCGCAGATGCCGAGGTTTTTTCGCTGTTCGCCCTTCAGCTGCGCGGGCTGCCGTTGCGTGCGGCGACCGGCGATATTGGTATCCTGATGGCTGCGGTTCAGGGCCTGCGCACCACGGATCGCCGCAAGGCCGCCCTGATGCGGCACCTGTGGCATCCGCGTCGTTTCCGCAATCTGCTGGATCGGTTTGCAGGGCGCAAGCCGGTGCCAGAAGGCCGTGATGCCTTGCTGGATTCCCAGGACCCGCTGGCCATGGATGTGCCGATGATCGGCAAACGCCGCGCAAGCGAGATTGAGGCGCGGATCGAAGCCTTGCGCGAAGACCGCGACACCCCGCCGATTTCCGACAGCGAACTAGGCGGGTTGGAAACCTTGCTCAACGTGCGCGAAACCATGCCTTTTGCGTTAGAGCAACTGCGCGATGTGGCGGTAGACCTGCCGCAGATTACCCCGGCGCTGGACCGTCTTGAGACACGCGTGGCCGCATTGCAGGCGCGTGGCGTCGATGTCGAGCGGCTGGACTTCGAAGCAGCCTATGGCCGTACTTCCATGGAATATTACGACGGGTTCGTCTTTGGCTTTTATGCCGAGGGACGCCCGGACCTTCCTCCGGTTGCCACAGGCGGGCGGTATGATGCGCTGACCCGGCAATTGGGCAATGGCGCTGAAATCCCTGCTGTGGGTGGCGTGCTGCGCCCTGACCTGATCCTGGAAATCGAGGAGGGCGCGCAATGAGCCTGAAACTGGGCGTGCCCTCGAAGGGCCGGTTGATGGAGAAAACCTTCTCGTGGTTTGAAAAGCGCGGCATTACCCTGTCGCGCAGTGGTTCGGACCGGGAATATGCCGGCAAGGTCGAAGGGATTGAGGGCGTATCGCTGATTCTGCTGTCTGCAGGGGAAATTCCGCGCGAACTGGCGGCTGGGCGTATTCATCTGGGCGTGACCGGTATTGATCTGGTGCAGGAAAAGCTGCCGCGCTGGGAACAGCAGGTGGAAGAGGTATCGCAGCTGGGCTTCGGCAAGGCTGACCTGATCATTGCGACACCGGCCTGCTGGGTGGATGTCGACACGCTGGATGATCTGGACGCCGCTGCGGCGGCCTTTCGCAAAACCCACGGTCACCGCTTGCGGATTGCCACAAAGTACCACCGGCTGGTGCGCGAGTTTCTGACCGATGCGGGCGTCGCCGATTACACCTTGGTGGATAGCCAGGGCGCGACCGAAGGCACGGTGATGAATGAAACGGCCGAAGCGATTGCCGATATCACCTCGACGGGTGAAACACTCCGCGCCAATCACCTGAAGATTCTGTCGGACGGAGTGATCTTACGGTCGCAGGCGACACTGTGGCGCAGCAGGGTGCCCAACTATTCAGCCGATGACAAAGCGGTTCTATCCAAGTTACTGGATCACCTGACCTGATCAAAGCACTCCGATTTCGGCCAGCGCGCGGTTCAAATCATCGGGCAGGGCGTCGTCCTGCTCGCGCCCTTGTGGTAGATCGGCAGGGGTGTCTTCGGGTTTCAAATAGCGCCAGCCCTGAAACGGGCGCTTCAGAGCGGTTTGCGTACGGTGCACCTCTGGATCAAGCACGATGGCGCAACGGCGGATGCCGTCCTCACCGCGCACCTCATCCAGCCGCAGGATGCGCTGACGGCATTGGATTACACCCTTGATCACCCAATAAATTGACCCGCCGTTCAAAATCTCGGCCTCGCGCTTGGGCCACATGCGGGTGACATGGCGCGGGCAACCATCCTCGTACAGCGGTTTACGGCTGTCCTGCCACGCGATCAGCGTGTCTACACTTTCCGATCCGACCGAGAGTTTTATCAGGTTTACGTACTTATCCACAGCTTTCCCACAGAGTCGTCCCAAGGCCCACCTTTATATTGTAGCCTGATGACCGGCGTCATCAAGGTGTTGTGGTGGACGTGTGATTTAGGATAGTCTGGATACCTCTTTCAGTACAGGGAATCACCAATGAGCCGCTTTGCCGCCCCCATCGCCGAGCAGATCTGGGACATGAAATACCGCTTCAAACAGGCGGATGGCACACCGATCGACCAGACAGTCGAAGACAGCTGGCGGCGCATTGCCCGCGATTTGGCACGAGTGGAAAAAGATCAGGGGCATTGGGAAGATAAGTTCTTTGAAGCGCTGGAAGATTTCAAATACCTGCCCGCAGGTCGTATCACTGCGGGCGCAGGTACTGCACGGCAGGTGACCCTGTTCAACTGTTTTGTCATGGGAACCGTTCCCGACAGCATGGGCGGTATCTTTGACATGCTGAAAGAGGCTGCGTTGACCATGCAGCAGGGTGGGGGGATCGGCTATGATTTCTCGACCATCCGCCCACGTGGGGCTGATGTGCATGGGGTGGCCGCCGATGCCTCGGGGCCGTTGTCGTTCATGGATGTGTGGGACGCGATGTGCCGCACTATCATGTCGGCGGGTTCGCGCAGGGGTGCGATGATGGCCACCATGCGCTGCGATCACCCGGATATCGAACAGTTTATCACAGCCAAATCCGACCCGGCCCGCCTGCGCATGTTTAATATGTCGGTGCTGGTGACCGACCCCTTCATGGAAGCCGTCAAAGCCGACGGCCCGTGGGATTTGGTCTTTGGTGAAAAGGTCTATCACACCGTTCAGGCGCGCGATCTGTGGAACAAGATCATGCAGGCCACCTATGACTATGCCGAGCCGGGCGTGATCTTCATCGACCGCATCAACCAGGCCAACAACCTGAGCTATGTGGAAACCATCGCCGCCACCAACCCATGTGGTGAACAGCCCCTGCCGCCATATGGCGCGTGTCTGCTGGGCTCGATCAACCTTGCGCGATTGGTAGCTGAACCTTTCGAGGATGCGGCACACCTGGATGAGGGCGCATTGCAGGATCTGGTCGCCACCGCCGTACGCATGATGGACAATGTGGTCGACGCGTCGAAATTCCCGCTGCCGGAGCAGGCGGCCGAAGCGCAAGCCAAACGCCGCATCGGGCTGGGTGTGACAGGTCTGGCCGATGCATTGTTGATGAAGGGCCTGCGCTATGGCTCGGACGAGGCGGCGCGTCAGACCGAGCGCTGGCTGCACGCGATCGCCCGCGCCGCGTATCTGGCGTCGGTGGACTTGGCGAAGGAAAAAGGGGCGTTCCCCCTGTTCGATGCCGAGAAATTCCTGGCCAGCGGCACGATGCAGCAAATGGACGAGGATGTGCGCGATGCGATCCGTGAACATGGCATCCGCAATGCATTGCTGACCTCGATTGCGCCCACGGGGACGATCTCCCTTTACGCTGGGAACGTGTCATCGGGAATCGAGCCGGTCTTTGCTTATGCCTATACGCGCAAAGTTCTGCAGAAAGACGGCTCGCGCACCGAGGAAGAGGTGGTGGATTATGCCGTGCAGATGTGGCGTGATAAGTTCGGGGACGCGGAATTGCCCGACTATTTCGTCAATGCGCAGACGCTACCACCGTCCGATCACGTCAAGATGCAGGCCGCGGCGCAGAAATGGATCGACAGTTCGATTTCCAAGACGATCAACTGCCCCGAGGACATCAGCTTTGACGCGTTCAAGGATGTATACATGCAGGCGTGGGATCAGGGGTGCAAAGGCTGCACCACCTATCGACCGAATGACGTGACCGGGTCGGTGCTGACCGTTTCGGAAAGTGCCGACACTGCGCCGGGCGAAAGCGCCGCTGCGCCGCATGAGGTCGATGGAGGCGAAGTCGTGTACATGTCCGAGCCTTTGGATCGTCCGCAGGCGTTGGAGGGGTCGACCTATAAACTGAAGTGGCCCGATAGCGAGCACGCAATCTATCTGACCATCAATGACATTGTCATCGGCGGCCGGCGTCGCCCGTTCGAGGTGTTCATCAACTCGAAGAACATGGAACACTACGCTTGGACGCTGGCGCTAACCCGGATGATCTCGGCCGTATTCCGGCGGGGCGGGGATGTGTCCTTTGTGGTCGAAGAGTTGAAGGCTGTGTTTGACCCGCGCGGCGGAGCCTGGGTTCAGGGCAAATACATCCCGTCGATCCTGGCCGCGATTGGTGGCGTGATCGAGCAGCACCTGATCAATATCGGCTTTCTTGAAGGGGAAGGCATGGGGCTGAAATCCGACCCTCAGGCGCAGGTGGTCAACATGGATGCGCCACGCGGCAAAGCCTGCCCGTCCTGTGGTCAGTTCGATATGGTGATGATCGAAGGTTGCATGACCTGCCGCAGTTGCGGGCATTCCAAGTGTGGCTGAGTTAGAAATCCTAAATCAACAAAAGTTGATCGATTCTGGCGGGAAAATACCCCTCCGGAAGTCAATAGTTGAATCTCAAAGGCCACAATTTCGTTAACAATACATTAACGTCTCTTTTCCGCCTTAATTTACGTTGATAAGGGTAGCCCAGTACGCAGTGATGGGTTTAAGGGTACAGGCGGTAATATGAGAACCGGACAAAGCGGTCGTATAGCCATTTTTTGGAGGCAGACGGAAATCGATGGACTTGAGGCAGCGCCCTTGTCCTTTTTGAGCGTCGGAGCTGCCTGGTCGTGGCGCGGACAGGCACGATTTTTGAAGAATTCCTCTGTGCAGATGCTGGAAGTAGCCGAAGACATTGGTTCCGACTTAGCGACGCTGAGCCATTGCGCGCATGTTCAAAACCTTTCAGAGGAAGCGAGTGGCCTGCTTGTGTTGACCAACGGTGCGCAAACTTTCACAGCGGCGTTGTTCCCAGTTGCTGGCGAATCAGCCCCGATGCTGGTCTTCGAAGGGGATTGCCCGGAGCGGGATCAGGATTTCTGGATTAGTGAAGTCGCCGAATCTGCGGGCCAGGGGAACGAAGCAACCGGGATGGATGAGACTGTCATAGCGTTCCCATCCCGATCCACTCCGGTCCTGGATGATCAAGATCAGCAGAGGGCGGTTTCTGTCGGACGCAGAGCTGACTGACCCGCAGGTAAACCTCGATTTCAATGGAAATTCCAATGTTGCATGGCATGGTGTGTTGACTCTGCCAGTTTCGCGGATATAAGCGCGGCTTCATTGGTGTTGGTGGCCCCCGCAAGGGGATGCCTGTCATGGGGGAAACCTCAAGAGGACAACGCCCTTCATAGTGGTCCGTCTGGACCTCGACCTTAAGAAGGAGATCAGCCGTGACCAAACGCACGTCTGCCAAGCACAAAATCGACCGCCGGATGGGCGAAAACATCTGGGGTCGTCCGAAATCCCCGGTCAACCGCCGCGAATACGGCCCCGGCCAGCACGGTCAGCGCCGCAAGGGTAAACTGTCGGACTTCGGTCTGCAGCTGCGCGCCAAGCAGAAGCTGAAAGGTTACTATGGCGACCTGACCGAGAAACAGTTCCGCCGCATCTACGCAGAAGCCGTCCGTGTGAACGGTGATACTGGTGAAAACCTGATCGGTCTGCTGGAGCGCCGTCTGGACGCTGTTGTTTACCGCGCCAAGTTCGTCCCGACTGTGTTTGCCGCACGTCAGTTCGTGAACCACGGCCACGTCAAAGTGAACGGCAAGCGGGTCAACATCCCCAGCTACCGCGTCAAAGAAGGTGATGTGATCGAAGTGCGCGACAAGTCCAAGCAGCTGGCTGTTGTTCTGGAAGCTGTTGCTCTGGCTGAGCGTGATGTGCCTGACTACATCGACGCGGACCACTCGAAAATGACCGCGATTTTCGTGCGCGCACCGGGTCTGGGCGATGTGCCGTACCCGGTCATGATGGAGCCGAACCTGGTCGTCGAATTCTACGCGAAGAACTAATCTTCGCCGAGACGCAAAATTTAAAGGGCCGCGCTTTCAGCGCGGTCTTTTTTTGTTTGTAGGGGCTCTGCCCCAGTCGATGCGCGACTCCCCCGAGGTATTTTTGGCCATATGAAAAAGCGGATCAGATCGGCAAGGGGCGACCTTCGGCGATTGCTTCCATCGCGAAATACGAGGTCACGCTGTCCAGTTCGACTTTTTCGATCAGGCGTTGATAGACCTTGTCATATGACGCCATGTCCTCGGTCACGACCTTCAACTGATAGTCATAGTCGCCACCAATCCGGTGGAAATCCACCACTTCGGGGATGGTTAGTACGTGGCTGCGAAATGCCTGCAACCACTCGGCCGAGTGATGCCGGGTGCGCAGCATAACAAAAACCACAAGGCTCAGCCCCAGCTTCTCCCGTGCGATCCGTGCGGTTGAGCCGGTAATCACGCCATCCTCATTCAGTGCCTTCAACCGCCGCCAACAGGCGTTCTGCGACAGCCCGACCCGATCGGCCAGTTCGCGTTGGGACAAGGTCGCGTCTGTTTGCAGCTCACGCAGGATGCGTTTATCAATTTGATCTATTTTTTCCACCATTCCTGATCATATGACACAAATTATTGAAAATCTATCAAAAGAACGGTGAAGTTTACTCAGGCAAAAGCAATCACATTGGTAGGGCAATACGGAGACTATGCCATGACCCTGTCCAAATTTCGCGCAGACATCCTGTCCACCACTCGCAATTCAAGCCTGCGCGACGGGCTGATCGGAGAGAACGTTCTGATCCCGGGTCTACATGGGGACGTGCCGCTGGTTTATGCGGATTACGTCGCTTCGGGCCGTGCGCTGCGGCAGGTTGAGGATTTTGTCACCGAACAGGTGCTGCCTTTTTATGCCAACAGCCACACCGAGGCCTCCTATTGCGGTTCATACATGACTCGGTTGCGCCGCGAGGCGCGTGCAGAGATTGCCCGCATCGTTGGCGCGAGGGGAGAAGACGCGGTGATATTCACCGGGTCCGGCGCTACTGCGGGTCTGAACCGGCTGGTCAGCTTGTTGGGTGTGGATGCGGCTGACCGGCCGGTCGTTTTGATTGGGCCGTACGAGCATCATTCGAACATTTTGCCGTGGCGTGAAAGCAAGGCACAGGTGATCGAGATTCCTGAAGCTATTGAAGGTGGGGTTGATCTGGCGGCGCTGGAGCAGGTTCTGATCGACAATGCTGCATCGGATCTGATCATCGGGTCGTTTTCGGCTGCGTCGAATGTAACCGGAATCATTACCGACCCGGATCCGATCACCCGACTGCTCAAGGCGCATGGCGCCGTTTCGGTCTGGGATTACGCAGGCGGTGGTCCTTATCTGCCGATGGACATGGGGCCAGAGGATGCGCGCAAGGATGCTATCGTTGTGTCTCCGCATAAGTTTCCGGGCGGGCCGGGGGCGTCGGGTGTTCTGATCGTCAATCAGACCGCCGTGCGCCGCACATGCCCCAGTTGGCCCGGTGGTGGCACGGTCAGTTTTGTTTCGCCCTGGCGGCACGACTACAGCGAGGACCTAGCCACGCGCGAAGAGGCCGGAACACCCAACGTGGTCGGAGACATCCGCGCGGCGCTGGCCTTTGTCGTCAAGGATGTTGTCGGCACTGATGAGATCGCCGAAAAAGAGGCGCAGTTTAACCGTATGGCGCTGGACGGGTGGGGTGATAACCCGAACCTGACCTTGCTGGGCGTCGATAACCCGCATCGCCTGCCGATCTATTCCTTCCTTGTGCGGGATAACTCTGGCCAGCCTGTTCATCAGCAACTGTTCACCCGGATGCTTAGCGATATTTATGGCATTCAGGCGCGCGGCGGCTGTGCCTGTGCGGGGCCATATGCGCACCGTCTTCTGGGGATCGACCGCGCAACCTCGGATGAATTGCACGCGGCCCTGTCCGCGGGGGAAGAGATGAAGAAACCCGGCTGGGTGCGGCTGAACTTCTCGTATTTGATGAGCGAAGAGACTGTTCAGTTCATCATCGACAGTGTTAATGACCTGTCCCACCGGACCGAAGAGTTCGTGCCATTCTACAACGCTGACCCGGCAACGGCCCGCTTCAAAGCGGCGTGACGGAATTGCCGCTTTTCTCAACGCGTTGAGACGGGTATGAGAGGCTCCAATTAACGGAGCCTCTTATGACCAAGATCACCCCTCAACCCGGCATTATGGACATCGCGCTGTATCAGGGCGGCCAGTCGCATGTGGCCGGGGTCGAGCATGTGATCAAGCTCAGCTCTAACGAAAACCCGTTCGGGCCCAGTCCCAAGGCGATTGAGGCGGTGCGCGACAGTGCCGTGACCTTGCATCGTTATCCCAGCACCGACCACGCTAGCCTGCGTGCCGCGATCGGGGAACGTCACGCGCTGGACCCCGCGCGGATCATCTGCGGTGTGGGCAGTGACGAGGTGCTGCAATTCGTGGCGCAAGCCTATGCCGGGCCGGGGGATGAGGTCATTTACACCGAGCACGGGTTTTCCATGTACCCGATTATCGCCCGTATGGCCGGGGCAACGCCGGTCATGGTGGCGGAACGGGATCGTCACGTGGATGTGGACAATATCCTTGCCGCGGTTACCGAGCAAACGCGCATCGTGTTTGTCACCAATCCGGGCAATCCGACCTCGACTATGATCGGCGAGGCGGACCTTGTGCGGTTGGCCGAAGCTTTGCCGCAAAGCTGTCTGATGGTCATTGACGGAGCCTATGCAGAATTCGTCGATGGGTTCGATGGTGGTGCGTCTTTAGTGGATCGGTTTGAAAACGTCATCATGACACGTACGTTTTCCAAGATCTACGGGCTGGGCGGGATGCGGGTCGGTTGGGGCTTTGCCGCGCAATCGATCATCGACGTGCTGAATCGTGTGCGCCAGCCGTTCAACCTGTCTCTGACCGCGTTGGCTGCGGCCGAAGCGGCGGTGAAAGACGACGACTACCTGACCTTCTGTCACGGCGAAAACGCCCGGCTGCGCGTTTGGCTTTCGGAAGAACTTGCCAAGATTGGCGTGCCTACAGACCCGTCTTGCACCAATTTCATACTGGCCCGTTTCACCGATCAGGCCGAGGCCGAGGCATGTGACGATTACCTCAAGACGCAGGGTTTGATCGTGCGCCGTGTGGCGGGTTACAACCTGCCCAACGCCTTGCGGATTACCGTGGGCGATGAAGAGGCATGCCGCCGTGTCGTTGCGGCCATCACCGCATTCAAAGGGGGCGCCGCATGAGCCAGGTATACGACCGCGTCGCACTGATCGGGCTGGGCCTGATTGCGTCGTCCATGTTCTGGGCCATCAAACGCGCGGGCCTTGCGGGTGAGGTCACCGGCTATGCCCGGTCCGAGGCCACACGCGATACTGCCCGTCGGATAGGCCTGTGCGACCGCGTCTGTGACACGGTGCAAGAGGCGGTTGAGGGTGCGGATTTGGTAGTGCTTTGCGTACCCGTCGGCGCAATGGGGACGGTCGCGCAAGAAATCGCACCGCTCCTGAAACCGGGCGCGACAGTGACCGATGTGGGCTCGGTCAAGCGGCACGTGATAGAGGCGGTCTCACCCCATATTCCCGAAGGAGTGCATTTCATACCGGCGCACCCGCTGGCAGGGACCGAGCATTCCGGCCCCGAATCCGGGTTTGCCGAACTGTTCGATAATCGCTGGAGTCTGCTGGTGCCGGTTGAAGGTTCGGACCCGGACGCAATCGCCCGTTTGCGTGCGCTTTGGGAAGGAATGGGCGCGAATGTGGATGAGATGGACGCGGACCACCACGATCTGGTTCTGGCCGTGACCTCACATGCGCCGCACCTGATTGCTTACACGATGGTTGGCGTGGCAGACGATCTGCGCCGCGTCACCGATAGCGAGGTCATCAAGTATTCGGCCGCTGGTTTTCGGGACTTCACCCGCATCGCGGCGTCGGACCCGACCATGTGGCGCGATGTGTTCCTGACCAACAAGGACGCGACCCTGGAAATCCTCGGGCGCTTTACCGAGGAGCTTTTTGCGCTGCAACGTGCTATTCGCACCGGCGATGGCGAACATCTGTTTGACTATTTCACTCGTACCCGCGCGATCCGGCGTGGGATTATCGATGCGGGGCAGGATACGGATGCGCCTGATTTCGGACGGGGAAAGGCGAACCCATGAAACGCGGCTGGAGGTTCCTTGCGATTGGATATTTGGCGGTCTGCGCCACAGTGTCCAACGCGGCGCCTCCTGAACAGTCGCTCGTTCCTATGGCGCGGCCCGCAACGACCGCTGTTCTGGCTTTTGCCAGCCCGTTGCCCAATGTGAAGACACGGCCTGTATTGCGCCCTGAGTCGCCGCAGGTCTTAGCCGTGGCAGCGCGCCCCTCGGAATTGCCGTTGCTGGGGCCGGATACCTCGTTGATGCCGTATCTACGGCCCAAGGAATTGGAACAGGAGGCGTTGTTCAAGAAACGCAAACTGCGCAAAACTTCGGTCTGTGGGGATATTGCTATTCAGGGCAAGCCTGTCGGAAATGTGCCCGGTCGTATCAAGGCCTGCGGCATCAAGGATGCTGTGCAAATCACATCGGTTTCAGGTGTGGTACTCAGCCGCCCGTCGACGATGGATTGCGGTACGGCGATAGCGTTGAACAAATGGGTCGACAAAACGGTCAAACCCACCTTCAAACGGCGCGGTCCGGTGGCCGAGCTTCAGATTGCTGCCCATTACGCCTGTCGGACCCGAAACAATCAAAAAGGGGCCAGAATTTCAGAACACGGCAAAGGCCGGGCAATCGACATCTCGGGCTTTAAAATGGCAGACGGAGAGGTCGTGACCGTTCTGAAAGGCTGGCGAAAGAACCCGTCAAAACGTCAGCTGACCAAAGTCTGGCGCGGTGCGTGCGGCCCGTTTGGCACGGTTCTGGGGCCGAATGCGGACCGGTATCATCGCGATCATTTCCACCTGGATACGGCACGCCATCGTCGCGGGCCGTACTGCCGTTAACGCAGGATCAGACGCGGCGCGGGGCCTAAAGGGATAGGGCCCAAGGCGACAAACCCATCACGGAAATTCAGTTGCACGTCCAACGCATTGGGGTTGCCACCGAGCCCTGCCAGAAAATTCAGAGTCGTTGTCACTGGGTCCACCGCCTGATCGGGCAGGGCGCCCGCTGCATTGGCCATGGCGATCATGTCGCGCCAGTTTTCGGCCCGGATCGCGATTTCTCCGGTGGGAATGCCCTGCGGGTCTACGTCCAGCTCTCCGGTTGCGAACAGGCGCAGCGCGCCCCATTTCATTTCAGCCAGGCGCAAGTCCAGCTTAACCGGTTGCGGTCTGCTTTGTTCCAGCGCGGATCGATCCCATGCCTTGTCGAAAGTGGCCGTCAGGTCCAGCTCCAGCGTTTCAAACGCTTGCGGCAGGGTAGTGGCCGAACGCATCAGTTCGCGCAGGTCATCGCCGGGGGTGAAGCCGTCTGCCTGCGCGCTGATCACATATGCCTCGGGGGTGGCGGTCTGTTCCATCACAAGGGCCAATGTGTTGCCCCCGGCCAAAGCCTCGGAATCATCGGTGATCGACCACGGCCCGGCAGTCAGAGCCATCTTTTCCAACATAAGCGCCACGCCGGGTTGCAGTTCCAGTTCGGCCTGCAGGTCGGTGGCCTGAATGGTTGCGGTCTGGTCGAAATAGGACAGGCGCTGCGGTGTGCCGGCAAAACGCAGCACTTGTCGACCAGGCCAGATTGCCGGGCTTTGGAATTCGATCCAGTCCGCGCTCCAGGCGGTGCCATTGACCGGATCGGCCAGCGCCGGGTTATTCAGGCGCGTCATGTGGTTCAGTGGATACCCGGCAGTTTCAACGTCTGAAAAATCAGCCTGCCAGCCCTGTTCCTGCTGTTTGTCAAACCATGTGGTGATCGCGTTGCGCAGGCCGAAGCCGGCGACGAACCAATAGACGCTCCAGATTACAGCGATGAAAATGATTACCCGTATCAGACCGCGCATGGCAGTTCGCCCTTTTTCCCACCTCGGAATTGATGTTTATAGACGCAAACGGGCAAGGACCAGTGCTATGACGATGTGGGTTTTCGGATATGGATCGCTGCTGTGGAATCCGGGTTTTCCGGTGGCCCGCAGCGAACGCGCCACACTGAACGGTTATGCGCGGTCCTTTTGCATGAGCTCGATCCACCATCGCGGTACTGAAGACCATCCTGGTCTGGTTCTGGCGCTGGACGAACAGGCCGACGCCAATTGCAAGGGGCTGGCTCTGGCGGTTGAGGCAGGACACGAAGACCGCACCCTGCATGAATTGCGCGAGCGCGAGCTGATCTCGTCGGCCTATGTCGAGAAAATGCTGGACCTGCACCTGGACAGCGGCGAGGTTGTGAATGCCGTGACTTACGTGATCGACGCCCATCATGTGCAGTATTGCGGCGGTATCCCTCTGGAAGAGCAGGCCCAGATAATCGCCCATGCGGTCGGCGGGCGGGGGCCAAACACCGAATACCTCTATAACACCGCCGAACATTTGGCCGAGATCGACCTGCGCGACCCCGATCTTGAGTGGTTGGCGCAACGTGTGCGTGATATCACCGCATAAACCCTTGGCGTCACCGGTATAAGTTCGCTAGATTCAGCGTAGAGCAGGCAAAAACCGGGAACCACGCGCATGGCGCAGGCACATCAGGGCGCGAGACCTCATTTCTCGCATCCCATTCGACAGATTGTGATGATGTTGGTCGCAATAGGTCTGGCCGGGTTGGGCGTCTTTATGGCCTTGCCCTATGTGATGCCGGTGATTGAGGCCAACCCATACCTGAACGGCTTTATTATCTTGGTGTTCATCATCGGTGTTTTCGCCTGTTTTTTTCAGGTGACCCAACTGATCGGCTCTGTCCGATGGATCGAGGCGTTTGTGGGCGGTGTTGTGCGCGAAGATGCCCGCACACCGCAATTGCTGGCACCGTTGGCATCCCTGCTGCGCGAACGGGGCGCGCGGTCTCAGATCAGCTCAACCTCGACACGGTCCATTCTGGATTCAGTCGCAGAACGGGTCGAGGAAGAACGTGAGATCACCCGTTATATCACCAACGTCCTGATCTATCTGGGTCTTTTGGGTACGTTCTTCGGGCTGGCCACCACGGTTCCCGCCATCGTGGACACAATCCGCAGCCTTAACCCGCAGGAAGGTGAAGAGGGGCTGGCCGTGTTCAATCGCCTTATGGTCGGGCTGGAATCGCAGCTGCAGGGCATGGGCGTGGCCTTCGGGTCTTCGTTGTTGGGTCTGGCTGGCTCGCTGATCGTTGGTCTGCTGGAATTGTTTGCGGGCCATGGACAGAACCGGTTCTACCGCGAGCTTGAGGAATGGTTGTCCTCGATCACCCGCGTTGGCTTCGGGGCCAGCGATGAAGGTGGCGCTGAACTGGCGGTTCTGACGCCAGTATTGGATGCCATGTCCGAACAGATGAACGCGCTGCAGGATCTGTTTTCAGCGCAAGAGGCTGATCGCGCTGCGGTGTCGTCCAAACTGGGCCAATTGGCGGATTCGATCGGCGAAATGAACGTGCGACAGTCCGATACCGAGGGCGTGACAGCTGCCTTGGAACGGGTTGCGCTTGGGCAGGACGCCCTGCTGGATCACATGCGCGAACAGGGCGCTGGAGACGGGATAGACGCCGAAAGCCGTATGCGCCTGCGCTCGATGGATGTGCAGTTGCTTCGTATTCTCGAAGAAATCTCGGCTGGCCGTCAGGAAAGCATGAGCGAGTTGCGCAAGGATATCGAATTGCTGGTCAAAGCCCTTACCTTACCCCGAGGCGCCGTGCGTACTGCTCCGGAAGGAGAGTAATCCATGGCTCTGTCCCGACGCACCGGTCAACGGTTTCAAGGTTCGGTCTGGCCCGGTTTCGTGGATGCGATCACCGGGCTCCTGATGGTGCTGACATTTGTGCTGACGATCTTCATGGTCGTGCAGTTTGTGCTGCGTGAGACTATTTCCGGGCAAGAGGACGAACTGACCGCCTTGTCGGATGAGGTTGCTGCGCTGGCCGGAGCGTTGGGGCTGGAAGAACGGGAAAACAGCCGGTTGCAAGCGCGGTTGGGTGTGTTGAACTCGACTCTGTCGCAGGTAGAGAACGAACTGGTGCAAGCGCAGATCCAACTGACCGATTTTGAGGCTCAGGTCGCGGCCCTGCTGGTAGAGCAGGAGCGTGCACAGGGTCAAATCGCCGAGTTGGTTGATGAGCAGGGCGCGTTGAATCTGGCCTTGGCGCAAAGCCGCGCTGAGATCGATGAACAGACCGAAGCCGCGCGTCTGGCTGCAGCGCAACGCGAGGCGCTGGAAGCCTTGGTTGCTGATCTGGAACAAAGCGATGCGTCGCAGTCCACGCGGATTTCTGAGCTAGAAGAACAACTGAGCACCGAAGAGGCTGCCAAGCTGGCTGAGGCCGCCGCCGCCGAAAATCTGCGCAACCGATTGCTGAACGCGGATGCTGAACTGACGGCCATGACCTTGGCGCTGGAAGCGCAGCGGAAAGAGGCTGAAGAGACCTTGACACTGTTGGCCGCTGCACAGGCTGCAAAAGCCGAATTGGAACGGCAGTTTGGGGCCTTGAACGCAGAAGAATTGCGAGCCCAGCTTGAGGCGGCTTTGGCAGCTCGAACCGAGGCTCAGGCAGAAGCGCAGGAACAACGCACATTGGCCGAAGAACGCGCGGCCTTGCTGGCCGTTGCGCGTGATACGCTGTCGAATGAGCAGGCGATCTCGGAAAAAGCGCAGCGCGAAACGGCATTGCTCAATCAGCAAATGGCGGCACTGCGCGAACAATTGGGTGGGTTGCAGGCGTTGCTGGACGACTATCAGGAGCGCAATGCGGCCGCCGATATTCGTATCCAGACGCTGGGTCAGGACCTGAATGCAGCGTTGGCGCGGGCCGCCTCGGAAGAACGTCGCCGCCGACTGCTGGAAGAGGCCGAGCGCGTTCGCCTAGAGGCCGAGGCCGAAGAACTGGCAGCACAGGCCGAGGACCTGCAGCGTTACCGTTCCGAGTTCTTCGGCCGTTTGCGTGAAGTTTTAGGCGATGAAGAGGGCGTACGGATCGAAGGGGACAGATTCGTTTTCTCATCCGAAGTACTGTTCGATACGGGTTCGGCTGTTTTGTCGCCGGTCGGGCAGCAAGAGGTCGCCAAGGTGGCCAATATCCTGCGCAGTGTAGCGGCAGAAATTCCCGAGGGTCTGAACTGGGTCATCCGTGTCGATGGCCACACGGACAACGTACCTCTGGCCGGGACGGGCCGGTATCGCGACAATTGGGAACTCAGCCAGGGCCGGGCGCTTTCGGTGGTGCGATACATGGTCGAAGCGCTGGGTATCCCGCCGAACCGGCTGGCCGCCAACGGGTTTGGTGAGTTCCAGCCTGTCAATCCCGCCGATACCCCCGAAGCCCGCGCCCAGAACCGCAGGATCGAGTTGAAATTGACTGAGCGTTAAATCGCTACAATGGGCTTTTTCAGGCAGACGAAAGTGGCTTCGATCCGCCGCAATTTTAGCTCGCGCTGGGTGAAAGGCGAGTGTGATGCCCCTATATCTGCACCATAGGTTGAGCAGGTACGGATTTGAACAAATTGGCAGTTGAATTGCAAAGCGCGGTTGATGAAGCCCTGCAAGCACCTCATCGGCGTGTGGCCCGGTTTGAGACCTTAAAAGGAACCCCGTTTTGGATGAAGCGCATTGAGCGGTCTGCGCCTCTGCTTTGGCTGGTAAAGGGAACTCCGAATATGGCGTTCGACCGGGACCGGTGTTCACATCATTTCCTGTGGCACAGCGGTGTGCCAGTCCCGGCAATTGTGACCGAAGGTACGGACTACTTTGTGCTTGAAGATGCTGGCGCCAGTCTGACTGACATCTGCAAGTCTAACTCTTTGACCGCTGAGGAAAAAGAAAAGGCATGTCATGCGGCGGGGCAAGCGTTGGCACGCTTGCATTCAATCGACCTAGCCCATGGGCGCCCGGCTTTTCGGGATATGTGCTGGGACGGGCAGCGAATTCGTTTCATTGATTTCGAATATTTCGTGCAAACCAGGGCCGGGCGCATTCGCAAAGCCAGGGACGTTGGAATCGCGTTGTTGTCCGCTTTGTCTCAGAGTTTCGACGGGCTGCGTTATGCTCATGTCTTTCTGTCGGCCTATCGCGCTTTACGGCGCCGTCGATCAGAGTATATTCACAGCCCGCATCCGCAGCGCACCAAATAAACATAAAAAAACCCGCCAATGAAGGCGGGTTTCTTTCTGAATTACGATGCAATCAATCCGCGGTCAGCAGCGGGGGCTTGTCCCCCGGAATGCGCGGCTGATCGGGGCCAAAGATTTCCAGGTTCAACTCGCCCTTCTTGACCGAGACACGGACCACACCACCCTTGGCCAGCTTGCCGAACAGCAGTTCTTCGGCCAGAGGTTTCTTGATGTGTTCCTGGATCACGCGGCCCAAAGGACGCGCGCCCATCTTGTCGTCATAACCCTTGTCGGCCAGCCATTCGGCGGCTTTGGGTGTCAGGTCGATGGTCACATTGCGATCCAGCAATTGCGCCTCAAGCTGCAGGACGAATTTCTCGACCACTTGCAGGATGACCTCTTTCGGCAGAGGTGCGAATGAGATTACGGCGTCGAGACGGTTGCGGAATTCCGGCGTGAACATGCGTTCGATCGCAGCGGTATCCTCGCCCTCGCGGCGGTCACGGGCAAAGCCAATGGCGGCCTTGGCCTGTTCCTGCGCACCCGCGTTCGACGTCATGATCAGAACCACGTTGCGGAAATTCACCGTGCGGCCGTTGTGATCGGTCAGCTCCCCGTGGTCCATCACCTGCAGCAGGATGTTGAACACGTCCGGGTGGGCCTTTTCGATCTCATCCAGCAGCAGCACGCAATGCGGATGCTGGTCGACGCCGTCAGTCAGCAGACCACCCTGATCGAACCCGACATAACCCGGAGGGGCACCGATCAGACGGGAGACTGCGTGTTTCTCCATATATTCCGACATGTCAAAGCGCAGCAGTTCCACGCCCAACGTATCTGCCAACTGTTTGGCCACTTCGGTCTTACCCACACCGGTTGGACCAGCGAACAGATAGTTGCCGATGGGTTTTTCTGGTTCGCGCAGACCAGCACGGGCCAGCTTGATTGCGCTGGAAAGCGCCTCGATAGCTTCGTCCTGACCAAACACCACCCGTTTCAACGAAGTTTCCAGATCTTTCAGAACCTCCGCATCGTCCTTGGTGACGTTTTTGGGCGGAATGCGCGCGATCTTGGCAACGACGGCCTCGATCTCTTTCACACCGATGGTCTTGCGGCGTTTGCTTTCTGCGACCAGATGCTGTGCGGCACCGGCCTCATCGATCACGTCGATGGCCTTATCTGGCAGTTTGCGGTCGTTGATATAGCGCGCCGACAGTTCTACGGCGGTTTTGATCGCATCCGCAGTGTACTTGATCTCGTGATGCTTCTCAAAATAGGGTTTCAGACCGCGCAGGATTTTTACGCTGTCTTCGACCGAAGGTTCATTCACGTCGATCTTCTGGAACCGGCGGCTGAGCGCGCGGTCTTTTTCGAAATGTTGACGGAACTCTTTATAAGTGGTCGAGCCCATGGTGCGCAGCTTGCCGCCCTGCAGGGCAGGTTTCAGCAGGTTCGACGCATCCATCGCGCCACCCGAAGTCGCACCGGCACCGATCACGGTGTGAATCTCGTCAATAAACAGCACAGCGTCGGGGTGATCTTCCAATTCCGTCACGACTGCTTTCAGCCGTTCCTCGAAATCACCGCGATAGCGGGTGCCCGCAAGCAGCGCGCCCATATCCAGCGAATAAATGGTGGTGTTCGACAGCACATCAGGGGCTTCGCCGCCCACGATCTTGTGGGCCAGACCCTCGGCAATGGCGGTTTTGCCCACGCCCGGGTCACCCACCAGCAGCGGGTTGTTCTTGCGGCGACGGCATAGCACCTGAATGCAGCGTTCCACCTCGTCGGCGCGACCGATCAGGGGGTCGACATCGCCTGCACGCGACTTGGCGTTCAGATCGATGCAATATTTCCCCAGCGCGCTTTCTTTCTGATCACCATCAGTGGTGCTGGATTGAGCCTCTTCCTCGACCTGATCCGCGCCGGAAACTGAGCGGTTTTCGCCATATGCCGGATCTTTGGCCACACCGTGTGCGATGAAATTCACCGCGTCATAGCGCGTCATGTCCTGTTCTTGCAGGAAATAGGCCGCGTTGCTTTCGCGTTCAGCAAAGATAGCGACCAGTACGTTGGCTCCGGTCACTTCGGTGCGGCCCGAACTTTGCACGTGGATCGCGGCGCGCTGAATCACGCGCTGGAAAGCGGCGGTTGGTACGGCCTCGGACCCATCAATGTCGGTGACCAGATTGGACAGGTCTTCGTCGATGAATTCGACCAAAGTGCTGCGCAATTCTTCCAGATCGACGCTGCAGGCTTTCATGACGCGGATGGCGTCGGGTTCTTCCAGCAGCGCCAGCAGCAGATGTTCCAGCGTTGCAAATTCATGTCGCCGTTCATTCGCAGCCGCAAGGGCCGCGTGGATGGCTTGTTCTAAAGTGCTCGAGAATGAAGGCACGCGGGTGCTCCTCTATCTTGGGTCGAAAGGGGCAGGATGTGGCCCCGGTTCAACCATGTCCTCATACTAATAGAGTTTGGTTGATCGTGGCCCGGCTTCAAGGGTTTTCTTTCACTTGACAGTCACATTTCCTGTGACCGTGGCCGTGAAGAGGGCGAAATAGGCATTAGAAGCGGTCTTTTCTAGCCCTGATTTCGGCAAATACTGCAGCCGGTTCGGCGTTTTCCATACCCAGATTGGCCTGAATCGACGCATCAGTGGCACGCAAGAACGGGTTTGTGGCCTTTTCCAGCGCCAGGCTCGAGGGAACCGTAGGTTTTCCGGCGGCGCGGGCGGTGTCGATATCCGCCATGCGTTGCTGCAGTGCGGCATTGCCCGGATCGACCGTAGTGGCGAAATTGGCGTTGGATTGCGTATATTCGTGACCCGAGTACACGATTGTTTCGTCAGGCAGTGCGGCCAACTTGGAAAGAGACTCCCACATCTGCGGCGCGGTCCCCTCGAAAAGGCGACCGCAGCCCAGGGCCATTAGGCTGTCAGCGGTGAAAACAGCAGAGCTTTGCGGCATGTAAAATGCAACGTGGCCGACTGTATGGCCCGACACATCCAAAACCTGCACCGGTTCGCCGCCAATCTCGAACGAGTCGCCCTCGGCCACTTGTTGGTTCAACGGGGGCAGGCGGTGGACGTCGGCAGCGGCACCGAAGACCGTAGGGGAGTGTTTTTCCAGAATACCGGTCAGCCCGTCGACATGATCCCAATGATGATGGGTCAGCAACACGTGACTTAGAGTCCAGCCGCGGGCGTCCAGTTCTGCCAGAATCGGCCCAGCTTCGGGGGCGTCAATCAGGGCGGTCTGGCCACTGGTGGCGTCATGCGCCAGAAAAGCATAATTATCGCTGAGACAGGGGATGGTTACGATCTCAAGAGGCATGGCCTTTTGCCCTTTCGTTGCTAGACTGCGCCCAGCTAAGCCGATTGACCGGGTGTCCGCAATGCATCTTGATGTGCAGGATCTGAGGAATTTCTACTACCGCAGCACATTGGGCCGTGCCGCGCAGGCCGCTATTCGTGGACGGCTGACGCAGTTGTGGCCCGAGGCCAAAGGTCAGACCGTAGTAGGCTTTGGCTTCGCGGTGCCACTTTTGCGGCCATATCTGGCAGATGCACGCCGGGTGATCGGCTTGATGCCGGGGCCGCAGGGGGTCATGCCCTGGCCTGCCGGTATGCCCAATGTCTCAGTGCTGACCGAAGAAACACTCTGGCCCATTGAAACCGGGCACGTAGACAAATTGGTCGTGATGCACGGGTTGGAGACCTCAGGCCAGCCCAGCGAATTGCTGAACGAATGCTGGCGGGTTCTCGGACCAGGAGGGCGCGCGATTTTCATTGTGCCGAACCGGGCCGGGCTGTGGTCGCGATCAGATCGAACGCCCTTTGGATTCGGGCGCCCGTATTCGGCGTCGCAGTTGGAGAGCCAGCTCAAGGCGCATCACTTCATTCCCGAAGGCCACTGCTCGGCCCTGTATATGCCGCCATCGTTTCGCCGGTTCTGGTTGAAATCGGGCAGTCTGATCGAAAAAACCGGTCAGCGCATGCCAACGGTGATGGCCGGGGGCGTGCTGATGGTAGAGGTCACCAAGCACATCCGCCCCCCCAGCGGCACCGTCACAAAAGATACCGAACGTCGCCCGATCAAGGCGCTAGATGGACTGTTGAAGCCAGCATAATTCTTGTGTCGATTTGGGACGTTTCAACGCCCGAATTTGCGGGAAATAGGTCACAGGAATCGCAAAAACCTACACTTTCGTAACATTTTTCCTGCCTTCCAGCCGGATAAAAGGGTCGCACCCTCCGTAAGTAATTGAAACAAAACATTTTGTGGATAAAGTGCTTGCCGTGATAATATATTGCTAGCTTGGTTCGGCTCTGCTACATCCCCGGTGATTTTGATCCCCGGCCGTCTGGGCGGGGTTTCCTCACGCCCCCGTGGTAGCGGCCGCTACTCAAAATCGGGGCCTCAAATATCGGAAGGGTGGACGTGTCCGAACCAGCTTCGATTTCCACTGGCATTGCTGAACGCTATGCCACCGCGATCTTTGAGATCGCCAAAGAGAATAATGACCTTGCAGGTCTGGAAACCGGCATCAACGATTTGGCAGCAGCTTTGGGCGAAAGCGCCGACTTGCGCGACCTGATTGCATCGCCGCTGGTATCCCGCGCCGAACAGGAAGCAGCGATTACCGCGATTGCCGACAAGATGGGTCTGCATACCATCCTGCGCAACACGCTGGGTCTGATGGCCGAAAAGCGCCGCCTGTTTGTTATTCCGCAACTGGTGCAGGTACTGCGCGACATGCTGGCAGACGAACGCGGCGAAGTGACCGCCGATGTCGCCTCGGCCAAGGCGTTGACCAAGACCCAACTGGATAAACTGTCCAAAACGCTGTCCGAGCGTGTGGGCAAGACCGTGACAATCAATGCGACCGTTGATGAAAGCCTCATCGGCGGTCTTGTCGTTAAAGTGGGCTCGAAAATGATCGATAGCTCGATCCGTTCGAAGCTGAACTCCCTACAGAATGCAATGAAAGAGGTCGGATAAATGGGAATCCAAGCTGCAGAGATTTCTGCAATCCTGAAGGACCAGATCAAGAATTTTGGTCAGGAAGCCGAAGTGGCCGAGATTGGCCGCGTGCTAAGCGTCGGTGACGGGATTGCCCGTGTATACGGCCTGGACAACGTACAAGCCGGTGAGATGGTCGAATTCCCCGGTGGCATCATGGGCATGGCGCTGAACCTGGAAAGCGACAACGTCGGTGTCGTTATCTTCGGTTCCGACCGTGACATTAAAGAAGGTGACACCGTCAAGCGCACCAACTCGATCGTGGACGTTCCGATCGGTGACGAGCTGCTGGGCCGTGTTGTTGACGGTCTGGGCAACCCGCTGGACGGCAAAGGCCCGATCAACGCAACCAAGCGTGGCGTCGCAGACGTTAAGGCACCAGGCATCATCCCGCGTAAGTCGGTTCACGAGCCGATGGCAACCGGCCTGAAATCGGTTGACGCGATGATCCCGATTGGCCGCGGCCAGCGTGAGCTGATCATTGGTGACCGTCAGACCGGTAAAACTGCCGTTGCTCTGGACGCGATCCTGAACCAGAAAGTGTACAATGACGCAGCAGGCGACGACGAGTCGAAGAAACTGTACTGCGTTTACGTTGCCATCGGTCAAAAGCGTTCGACCGTTGCGCAGCTGGTGAAGAAGCTGGAAGAATCCGGTGCGATTGAATACTCGATCGTTGTGGCCGCAACCGCGTCCGACCCGGCACCAATGCAGTTCCTGGCACCCTACGCTGCAACCGCGATGGCCGAATACTTCCGAGACAATGGCCGTCACGCGCTGATCATCTATGATGACTTGTCTAAGCAGGCTGTGTCCTATCGTCAGATGTCGCTGCTGCTGCGCCGCCCGCCCGGACGTGAAGCCTATCCTGGCGACGTTTTCTACCTCCACTCGCGCCTGCTGGAGCGTTCGGCCAAGCTGAACGAGGATTTCGGTGCGGGCTCGCTGACTGCTCTGCCGGTTATCGAAACTCAGGGTGGTGACGTTTCGGCGTTTATTCCGACCAACGTGATTTCGATCACCGACGGCCAGATCTTCCTGGAAACCGAACTGTTCTACCAGGGTATCCGTCCTGCTGTGAACACCGGTCTGTCGGTTTCGCGTGTGGGCTCTTCGGCTCAGACCAACTCGATGAAGTCGGTTGCCGGTCCGGTTAAACTGGAACTGGCTCAGTACCGTGAAATGGCTGCGTTTGCTCAGTTCGGTTCCGACCTGGACGCCGCGACCCAGCAGCTGCTGAACCGTGGTGCGCGTCTGACCGAGCTTATGAAACAGCCGCAGTACTCGCCGCTGACCAATGCTGAAATCGTCTGCGTCATCTTCGCCGGTACCAACGGTTACCTCGACAAGATCGACGTGTCCGATGTTGGCCGTTACGAAGCTGGCCTGCTGGCGCACCTGCGTGGCAAGCACGCGGATCTGCTTCAGTGGATCACGGACGAAGATCCCAAGATCAAGGGTGACGCTTCCGATAAGATCAAGGCTGCGCTGGACGAATACGCCGCAACCTTCGCTTAAGGGAGAGGCGGGCATATGCCAAATCTTAAGGACCTTAAAAACAGGATCGAGTCGGTCAAATCGACCCGCAAGATCACCAAGGCCATGCAGATGGTCGCGGCTGCAAAACTGCGCCGCGCCCAGGAATCTGCCGAAGCCTCGCGCCCCTATGCCGAACGGTTCAATGCCGTGATGGCGGGGCTGGCGGCGTCGGTCGGGGGCAGCGACAGCGCCCCCAAGCTGCTCCGTGGTACGGGCAGTGATGATGTCCATCTGCTGGTTGTCATGACAGCTGAACGCGGCCTGTGCGGCGGCTTCAACTCGAACATCGCCAAGCTGGCCCGCCAAAAGGCGGACGAGCTGCGCGCCAAAGGCAAGACGATCAAAGTTCTGACCGTCGGCAAAAAAGGCCGCGACGCGCTGAAGCGTGATTTTGGCGATCTGTTCGTTGGACATATCGACCTGAGCGAGGTCAAGCGTCTGGGTTACACCAATGCGCAAGACATCGCGAAGGACGTCCTGTCGCGCTTTGACGGGGGTGAGTTCGACGTTGCCACGATCTTCTATTCGAAGTTCGTCAACGTTGTGACCCAAATCCCGACGGCACAGCAGGTCATCCCCGCCTCGTTCGAGGAAACCGAGGGTGACGATAGCGGTGCTGTTTTCGACTACGAGCCCAGCGAAGAGGCCATCTTGGCCGACCTGCTGCCCAAGGGGGTTGCAACCGCGATCTTCTCGGCCCTGCTCGAAAACGGAGCGTCTGAACAGGGTGCACGGATGTCCGCAATGGACAACGCGACACGCAACGCGGGTGAGATGATCGACAAGTTGACGATCCAATTCAACCGCTCGCGTCAGGCCGTGATCACCAACGAGCTGATTGAAATTATTTCCGGCGCCGAAGCGCTGTAAGAAAACCGGAGACAACAATATGGCGAATGCAAAAGGCAAAGTCACACAGATCATCGGGGCCGTCGTCGACGTGCACTTCGAAGATCAGCTGCCTGAAATTCTGAACGCGCTGGAAACCGAAAACAACGGCAAGCGTCTGGTTCTGGAAGTTGCCCAGCACCTGGGTGAAAACACTGTCCGCACCATCGCGATGGACGCGACCGAAGGTCTGGTTCGTGGCGCGGAAGTCACCGACATGGGCGCGCCGATCTCGGTTCCGGTTGGTAACGCCACCCTGGGCCGCATCCTGAACGTCGTTGGCGATCCCATCGACGAGAAGGGCCCTGTTGAGGCAACCGAATCCCGCGCCATCCACCAGCCTGCACCGACCTTTGCAGAACAGTCGACCGAGTCGGAAGTTCTGGTCACCGGCATCAAGGTTGTGGACCTGCTGGCCCCTTACGCCAAAGGCGGTAAGATCGGCCTGTTCGGCGGCGCCGGCGTTGGTAAAACCGTTCTGATCATGGAACTGATCAACAACATCGCAAAAGTGCACTCGGGCTTCTCGGTGTTCGCGGGTGTTGGTGAACGGACCCGTGAAGGGAACGACCTGTACCACGAGATGATCGAATCGAATGTTATCAAGCCGGACAACCTGTCGGAATCGCAGGTGGCCCTGGTTTACGGTCAGATGAACGAACCTCCCGGAGCGCGTGCGCGTGTTGCTCTGACCGGCCTGACCCTGGCCGAGCAGTTCCGCGACCAGTCCGGTACCGACGTTCTGTTCTTCGTCGACAACATCTTCCGCTTTACGCAGGCGGGTTCCGAGGTTTCGGCTCTGCTGGGTCGTATTCCTTCGGCGGTGGGCTACCAGCCGACACTGGCCACTGACATGGGTGCCCTGCAGGAACGCATCACCTCGACCAAGTCGGGCTCGATCACCTCGGTGCAGGCGATCTACGTGCCTGCGGACGACCTTACCGACCCTGCGCCGGCAACCTCGTTCGCTCACTTGGATGCGACTACCGTTCTTAACCGAGCGATCTCGGAAAAGGGTATCTACCCTGCGGTTGACCCGCTCGACTCGACTTCGCGTCTGCTCGACCCGGCCATCGTTGGCGAAGAGCATTATCAGGTTGCGACCGATGTTCAGCAGATCCTTCAGCGCTACAAGTCGCTACAGGACATCATCGCCATCCTTGGCATGGACGAGCTGTCGGAAGAGGACAAACTGACCGTGGCCCGTGCCCGTAAGATCGAACGCTTCATGTCGCAGCCGTTCGACGTGGCGCAGGTCTTCACCGGCTCGCCGGGCGTTCAGGTTCCTCTGGATGTCACCATCGCGTCGTTCAAGGCCGTTGTGGCTGGCGAATACGATCACCTGCCCGAAGCGGCCTTCCTGATGGTTGGCGGCATCGACGAAGTGATCGCCAAAGCGGAAAAGATGGCCGCAGAAGCCGCCTAAGGAGTATCCCTGATGGCAAACACGATGCAATTCGACCTCGTCAGCCCCGAGCGGAGCCTTGCTTCGCTCAGCGCGACGGCGGTCCAGATTCCCGGCGCGGACGGGGACATGACGGCAATGCCCGACCATGCCCCCACCATCACCACGCTGCGCCCGGGCATCCTGAAGGTCGAAGCACCTGAAGGGTCCAGCGAATACCTGGTCACCGGTGGGTTTGCTCAGATCAATGGCGATGGCCTGTCGGTTCTGGCCGAAAAGGCGATCCCGGTTGCCGAAGTGACACGCTCACACCTGGACGATCTGATCGCCGAGGCACGCGCGTCGCACGAGGCAGCGAAGGAAGGCGATGATCAGTCCATCGTTGACGACGCTGCCAAGTTGCTGGCCGACATGGAAGCCCTTGGAACGCATATGAGCCTGTAAGGCTCTGGCAATTCTTGTGAATTTTAACGGCTCCGCCTGCGCGGGGCCGTTTTTTTGTCGTGATTTTGCCGAGGCCGCAGGATAGGTGTAAGGAATACAAAGACAAAGACATCAACAATGAAGACTTTTCGAACCCACCCTATTGGTATCGACCAAGGCGAGTCAGTGCTGTTTTCCGATTTCGCTGATGGCGGCGATATGTGGACGGGCGAGGGGCCACGCGAACGGCGGTCTGCGATCCTCTTCAGTCAGTCATTTCGAACCGCACCGGTGGTTCAAATTGGGGTGTCTTTATGGGATGTGGACACGTCCTCGGCGCTACGTGCCGAGGTGACGACTGCGGACATTACACCTGAGGGCTTTGTTGCCGTATTCCGAACCTGGTCGGATACGCGAATTGCCCGGATACGGGTGACATGGACGGCCATTGGTGAGGTCGCACATGAGGATGACTGGGATATCTCGTGATTGATTCAACGCCTGAGCCAGGAAGTGGTTTGAAAAACATGCTGCGCGCTTTTCGGGATAATCAGTGTAGTCTGGAAAACAACCAGTTCCACTCGTAAGGATTAGCACCGCTCAGAATTATGGCGCAAATCGTTATGACGGCTCCAAGCACGCAAAAGACGGGAACACGACCCAAGGCAAAACCACGCACGAAAAGTCCGATAAATCCTATGAGCAGAGAAAGCATAGGGAGACCAATCATAATCACGCTGGCCCCAAGGGCGTACTCTCGGGCACTCTCGGTATCCATCGAGAGGGCGATTTTGCCTGTAATAAGGTAAAATGTGGCAATGGCGCCAAAGCTGAAGCCTACTATGGAACATATGGTCCGAGCCCTGTTTGACGTAATACGCTTTCGACGCCCTCCCGTTTCGGAGGCGTCCGAGATCGCCTTGTTCCGCTGTTTGTTACCAGCCAAAATGCCGCGGTACATAAGGATACAGCCAGCCACTAACGCGAACACCCCCGCAACACCCAGCCCGGCTGCGGCACCGATCCCATAGCTTTGCTTTATAACCTCGTAACTTTCGTTCGCCTGTTTTACTGCTTGTTGGCCGACACTCAAAAACAGTATGCCGACAAGGACCTTCCAGTGATTTGGTCGGAGTGATGGAGCTTTTGTTACTTTTTGCGAAAGGTCAGAGGTTGCTTGAGGGTTATTGGCGTTGATGCGTTGAATGCGGTCTTGAAAGCTTGTGTTGGACATGGGTCGAGTTCTGAAACTCTATCAGTTAGTGCTTGTAGGTTTTTTGCCAGGGCAATGTGTTGAAAATTGGTCCGACGTCAGCGCAATTGATGCGCCGAGGCCAAGAAAGGAGCCGCAACATAATTGGGTGTGGGACGTCTGAACTTTTCTACGTTTGACAACATTCGTAGCGCTAAGGCACAGGTCGCTCATAAAGTTGTTTCGCCGACATGCATTGACGTGTTCCAGACACGGTCCAACCAAGCTCTGCAAGCGGGCGTTGCCAGGATTGCGGTGGTCTGAAGTGGCGTGAAATGCTGCTCTAGGCCTCATTTCCCTCAATCATGTCCACACGGGTCGCGTGACGGCCGCCTTCAAATTCGGCGGTCAGAAAGGCATCGACGATATCCAACGCCTGACCTTCACCCACAACGCGCGCACCGATGGACAGCATGTTGGCATCGTTATGCTGGCGGATCATCCGGGCCGAAAACGCGTCGGAACAAACACCACAACGGATGCCGGGGACTTTGTTGGCGGCCATCATGATGCCTTGACCGGTGCCGCATAGAACGATTCCCAATAGGCAATCGCCCGAGGCTACGGCCTGCGCGGCGGCTTTGCCGTGCTTGGGGTAATGCGTGCTTTCGGGAGTTGTGGGGCCGATGTCCACCACTTCCCAGCCATTTGCAGCAATATGGGCGGCAACGGCCTGACGCAGGTCAATGGCTGCGTGGTCACTGGAGAGAACGATGCGTTTGTTGACTGTCATGGGACTTTCCACAGATAACCACGCTGATTTTCGTGGCAGGTTGGTCGCGGGCGCGGAGGCCTGCACAGGGAAGGGCGGCCCAAAAGGACCGCCCGATCCAAACTTAGTCCATGTGGTACATAGACTCGTAGATCGGGATCAAGGTCTTGTCTTCGAATAGCGACGACACGCTGGTACCGTTCCAGATATTCAGGATCGCCTGCGTAAAGATCGGAGACGTTGGTACGATGCGGATGTTCTTGGCTTTTGCGATCTCTGGGGTTGGCTGGATCGTGTCGGTTAGCACCAACGACTTCATTACCGAATTGGTTACGCGTTCGACTGCCGGGCCGCTCATGACGCCGTGTGTGATGTAAGAGTGAACCTCTTTCGCACCGTTATCCATCAGTACCTGAGCCGCTTTGCACAACGTGCCGGCAGTGTCGCACATGTCGTCTACGATCAGGCAAATCTTGTCTTTGACATCGCCGATCACGGTCATTTCTGCCACTTCGCCAGCCTTTTCGCGTCGTTTGTCAACGATCGACAAGGGAGCGCTGATGCGTTTGGCAAGTTCACGTGCACGGGCCACACCGCCCACGTCGGGCGAGACAACCATAAGTTCATCCAGGTTGTTCTTGAACTGGTGTTTTACATCCAGTGCAAAGATTGGCGAGGCATAGAGGTTGTCGACCGGCATATCGAAGAACCCCTGAATCTGCGCTGCGTGCAGGTCCATGGTAAGGATCCGCTCGATCCCTGCACCGGTCAGCATGTTGGCCACCAGTTTGGCGCTGATCGGCGTGCGGGCCTTGGTGCGGCGGTCCTGTCGGGCATAACCGAAGTAGGGGATAACAGCGGTGATCCGTTGGGCCGATGACCGGCGCAGCGCGTCGGCAATGATCAGCAGCTCCATCAGATTGTCATTGGCGGGGTTCGAGGTTGGCTGGACGATGAACATGTCCTCGCCACGCACGTTTTCGAACACTTCGACGAAAATCTCGCCGTCATTGAACCGTTCAACTCTCGCATCGACCAGACCCTGATCGACGCCGCGATACAGGCTCATGCGGCGAGCTATGGATTCGGCAAGCGGAAGATTTGCGTTCCCAGCGATAAGCTTGGGTTCGTTGAGTGTCGGCATCGGCTGAGGTCCCCGGGCAGCAATGGCAAATGTGACAGATTCGTGATGTTGACACCGCTTAGCATGGCCTTACCGTCCAGCAAAGGTAACGCAGCGGAGAAAGTGCACATGGCCCGGATTGACTACTATTTTGCGACAATTTCGCCATTCACCTATTTGGCAGGTGAGCGGCTGGAGGAGGTCGCGGCCAAGCATGGCGCGACGATCAATTACAAACCGCTGGATATCATGGCGCTGTTCGGGCGTACGGGGGGAACGCCGCCAAAAGATCGCCACCCGTCGCGCAATGAATACAGGGCGCAGGAACTGCTGCGCCAATCCAAGAACCTGGGAATAGAATTCAATCTGCAACCGGCGTATTGGCCGACCAATATGGCGCCGTCGTCCTATGCGGTGATTGCAGCGATGAAGGATGGGGCAGGGGATGTAGGTAAGTTGGTCCAGTCTTTGCTGCGGGCCTGTTGGGCCGAGGAAAAAGACATCGCACAGGATGATGTGATCCGCGATTGCCTGACGCAGGCGGGCTTTGACCCAAATCTGGCAGACAGTGGCCTGCTGGTCGGTGCCGAAACCTATGCCGCCAATCTGGAAGAGGCCGTTGAACGTGGCGTCTTTGGCGCGCCGTTCTACATTACTGAGGATGGCCAGCGGTTTTGGGGGCAGGACCGTTTGGATGATCTGGACCGGCACCTGACCGAGGCCAAGGGTTGACCGGCATGCCAGTCAAAGCAGGTCGAGGAAACGGTCGATATCGTCGCTGCTGATCGACCAGTCACAGACCAGACGGCAGGCGAGCGTCTCTTCGTCACTTGCCCCGTCAAGTTCGGCCCCCCAAAGGTGGTAGATCGCCCCGGCCTCATGCAGTTGCTTGTGCCGGGCGCGGGAAAACTGGGCGAACACCATGTTGGCCTGCGGCTCGTGCAGGAAAGTCGCGCCCTTGGCGCGCAGGCCGTCGGCCAGGTGGGCACAATTGGCGTTGGCCTTACGTGCCATAGTCAACCACAGGTCATCCTGCAAATAGGCTGCCATCTGTGCGGACAGATAGCGATGTTTTGAAAACAGATGCGCACCGCGCTTGCGCCGCAGTTCAAACTCCCAGGCTTTGGATTCGTCAAAGAAGACAACTGCCTCGACCCCCATCAAACCGTTCTTGGTGCCGCCAAAGCTGACCGCATCGACGCCCGCTTTCCACGTCATTTCGGCCGGAGAACAGTTCAGCGCGACCAAAGCGTTTGTGAACCGAGCTCCATCCAGGTGGACGGGCAGGTCAAACTCCTTTGCTACGCCGCACAATGCCTGCAACTCCTCCAGCGAATAGACCGAGCCGCGCTCGGTCACCTGGGTGATCGAAACCGGTCCGCGTTGCGGACCATGCACACCGCGGGTTTCTTCTGCCAGAATGGAACGGCGCAACGCTTCGGGATCCATCTTGTCGCCGCCGGGTACCAACGTCAGCTTGGTGCCGCTGTAGAATTCCGGCGCGTTGCATTCATCCTCGTGGATATGGGCGACGGGCGAACAGAACACCGTCTCCCATGGCTGTGCCAACGTAGCCAGAGCCAGCGAGTTTGCCGCCGTTCCGGTGGCTACCAGATACACCGCAGCACCGGGCGCTTCAAAGATGCCGCGAATTCGATCGCGCACCTCATTCATCAGTGTGTCGGCCCCATAGGCCATCTGATAGCCCTGATTTGCTTCGTTCAAAGCGGTCATGACCTGCGGATGAACTGGCCCGGAATTGTCAGAGGCAAAATACATCAGCTGGGCTCCTCGATGATATAGTCTTCCCATTCTTCGATGGGTGTTTCGAACTCGGACACCGTGCGCTCCTGAACCGAGATTCCGGCAGCGTGAACACTGTCCGCTGTACCTGATATCAATGGGTGCCAGTCGTAAAGAGGTTTCCCTTCCCACAACAGCCTGTAAGCGCACGTTTGTGGCAGCCAATAGGCGTGATCGTCGATATTGTCGGGCTTCATCACAATACATTCCGGCACGAACTGGTGGCGGATATCGTATTGGGTGCAGCGGCAGGTCTCATCATCCAGCAGACGGCAGGCGACGCAGGTCAGGGCCACCTCGCCTGTGTCTTCGTCTTCAAGCTTGTTCAGACAACACTTGCCGCAGCCGTCGCAAAGCGCCTCCCACTCTTGCTCGTTCATCTTGGCTAGGGGTTTGCGTTCCCAGAACCGGGGGCTCAGGCCAGTGCGATCAATAGGATCGGCGGTCATAGCGTCGCCAGCAGTGTTCGGGCCTTGTCACAATCAGAGTTCATTTGTGCAATCAACCCGTCCAGCCCGTCGAAGGTCAATTCAGGTCGTAGATATTCAACCAGACCAATCGATAGGGTCGCACCATAAAGGTCGCCTGAAAAGTCGAACAGGAAGGTTTCGATATTCGGCACTTCGCCCTTAAACATTGGCCGCGTCCCGACCGAGGCCGCGCCTTGATAGCTGCCTTGATGCGGGCCGTCCAACACATCGACCAGCACCGCGTAGACGCCGAATTTTGGCGGGTGCAAACCTTCGATGGACATGTTGGCGGTCGGGAAGCCCAACTCGCGGCCACGTTGTTCGCCGCCGATCACCGGACCCTCGATCCGATGCCAATGGCCCAGCATGGTTGCCGCATCGCGAGGGCGGCCTTCGGTCAGCGCTGTACGGATCGCGGTGGACGACACGATATTCTCGGACCGCTCCATCAAAGGTGCGATGGTGACGCCAAAGCCCATTTGTTGACCGAACCGAACCAGATCATCCGCCGTACCGCTGCGCCCCTTGCCGAAACAAAAATCAGCACCGACAACCACATGCGACAGGCCCAACCCATCGCAAATCACGTTCGACGCGAATTCTTTCGGAGTCAGCCCGGCAAGGGCGGAATTGAAGGGCAGTTCATACAATTTCTTGACACCCAGCTTTTCCAGCCGGTGCGCACGGGCATTGCAGCGCATCAGGCGAAAAGGCGGGGCTGCGGGTGCGAAATACTCGCGTGGGTGCGGCTCAAAGGTCATCACCCCCAAGGGCGCATTCGGTGCGGCATTGCGGGCCAGTTCGATCACAGACTGGTGGCCGATGTGGACGCCGTCAAAATTCCCGATCGCCACGCTGGCGCCGCGGTCCTGAGGCTCGATGAACTGAAAGTCACGGATGATGCGCATAGCATCTGCCTAACGGGACTGCGGTTCGGGTTCAAGCATCTGATTGAGCCGAAATGGTACAGGCAAGCCGACCCTAAACCGTCGAAGCCAGCCCCGGTTCAACACATCCAACAATTAAGCGGTCCTTTGCGGAGTGCCAACGCATTGCGTTTCTGTCTGCATCCAGCTTGGCTAGGTTCTACTGTGGTTTGGAATTGCACCACTAACGGGGCTGTCGAAACGATTCGCGGTCCGTAATTGTCAACGAAACAAGGCTGGTAAAGCTGTGCTTTGGATCAGTCGAACTTGCGCGACGGGGCCAGAACCATTGCTTCGCCGACCAGAACCTTTTTGCCATCTACGGCGCAGTGGCAATCCAGTTTCACCCGACGCTTGGCAAAGTCGATGTCGATCACTTTGACCTCGGCATAGACCATGTCACCGGGGCGCACGGGGGCCAGGAATTTCAGCGACTGACCCATATACACGGTGCCGTGGCCGGGCAGTTGTTCGCCGATGACGGCCGAGATCAGGCCCGCCGTCAGCATCCCATGGGCGATGCGCCCCTCAAAGATCGTGTCGCGGGCATAGTCATCATCCAGATGCACCGGATTCCGGTCGGTCGAAACCTGCGCAAACATCTCGATATCTTCGTCAGTCACCACTTTGCGCAGGTGACGGGTCATGCCCATTTCGATGTCTTCAATACAGATCGTGCCGCGCGGAAGATTGTCCAACATGTCGCCCTCACTAGAATCCGTTGAGCAACAAAAGGATCAATGTTGCCCGTGTTCGGCAACTTTATTACTTCGCAAGCGCAGAAAATCAAGCCTTTTCTGCTTATCTCAGGCGACCGATTGTATAGGTGGGATTTATATTTTCCCTTGCGATGTAGTCAGTTAGCGATTCGTGGTGCGGATGATGCTCAGTTTTTGTTTCTGCAGCAGCCAATCCACCCGAGATAAACAGAGAATCAATCCCCTCACCCATGCCGCCCAGAATGTCGGTATGGGGGCCGTCACCGATCACCAAAATGTCGCCATCGGGGATGTCGTGGCCCAGTTCTTGCAGCCTACGGCGGGCCAGATCATAGATCGGCGGGTGGGGTTTGCCGAAGTACAGGCTTTCGCCGCCCATCTCGGTATACAGTTTGGCCAGCGCCCCGGCACACCATTCGCGCACCTCGCCCCGGTCGACCACAATATCGGGATTGGCGCACAGCAGCTTCATGCCCTTTTGCTTGGCATAGAGGAAATCCGCGCGGTTGACGGACGGGTCCGCCATCGGATCAAATGGACCGCAACAGACGATCCCTTCGGCCTCATCCAGCGGGACCCGTTCGATGTGGATCGGGTGGTGCAGTATTTTCAGCGGCTCAAAGAACCCCGCATCGCGCTGCCATTCGCCCATGAAATAGACCTTTTCCCCGACGGCGCCCCGGAACATCGCCGACCGCGCAGAATCGCCGCTGGTGGCGATGGTGTCATAGGCATCTTCAGGGACGTTGAATTGCACCAATTGTTGGGCAACGCCCGCGCGGGGTTTTGGAGAGTTCGTCACCAGCACGACAATCCCGCCTTTCGCACGATAGGCTTTGAGGGCAGCGACGGCCTCGGGGAAGGCGGTGATGCCGTTGTGAACACAGCCCCAAAGGTCAACGAACAGTGCTTTGTAGCGGTCGGATATGTCGGACAGGGCGTGGACGATCTGAGTCATTGAGGACCTCGGGCGAGTTGAATGCAAGGTTGCGTCAGCTATTGCAAAGCTGACGGGCTTTGACCATCCCGCAATGCCAATTGCCGCCGTTAAATGGCTGTGTCGGTCAGTTTTCTTCGCTGATCTCGTCGACATCCGGCGCCTGCTGGACGGCATCGGTGCCCAGAATGACTTGCGCGCCAATCCTGTTTTGGAACCGCACCACCACCAGATAGCCTGGACCCAGTTGATCTTGAAGGATTTCGACCAAAGGTGTCTCGCGCAGGCTTTCTGGCAGCAATCCAGCGACCGAGGAGACTTTGTAAGCCGCTTCAATCGGCAGGTCGACGATCAGCCAGATATCTGCCTGCTTGCGTTTGGCGTTTACGTCAATGCGGATGACCTCGACCGACACCGGGTCTGCCCAATCGCGGATGGCTTGTGCGACCTGAGCTTCGGTTCGGGTTTCGAGATAGCGATTATAGGTGGATTTGCCCAACTGCAAAACGACAAGAGCCAGAAAGGCCAATGTCACAGTCACACTGGCGGTAAAGTTCAGTTTCCGGCGACCTTTGCTGAAGACCATCGAGCGGGCCGCGTACACGATATAAACCGCGCAGGCGGACAGGATGATCGCGCCAAGGTTGGTGGCGAACAACAACCCGGCCTCATACGCCTCGCCAGGTTCGCCGAAATACAGCAGAACGCCCGAGGCGGACAGGGGCGGCACCAGTGACACGCCGATGGCCGCGCCGGGCAGCAAGCTGGCTTCGGAACGGTTGATTTGCACGTATGCACCGGCGACGCCTGCGGCCAGAGCGACAATCAGGTCCTCGGTTCCGGGGTCGGTCCGGGCCAAGACTTGATCAGGGATCAGGATGCCGCGCGGGACATCTGCGACATAGACCAAGAGCCACGCGAGCAAAACGCAAAGAATGGCCGCACCGCAGACAATCAGAGCCAGATAGAACGCACGCCCTAGCCACCCCATGACCATAGCCGCCGCCACGCCCAATATGGGGGCCATCAGCGGCGCCACCAGCATTGCGGCAATCACCACCGCGCCTGAATCGCGAAGCATGCCCATCGTAGCGATCACAACCGATAGGGTCAGCAGCATCGCAAAGCGCCGCCAATAGGCTGCTCTGTCCTTGCCTTCAAACCGCAGGATGTCTCGGGTGGTGCTGAACTTGCGTGTACTCATATGTCGGAACTGATCCGCTACTTGCTCTCCTGACCAGAGTAGCAATGGAAGCGGATCGCGCAAATCCTATGCCTCAACAAAAAAAGGCGCCCCACTTGGGCGCCTTTTCTTTGGAAAGATCTAAAGATCAGACCTTGAGGTTCGGAATGATCTGTTTTTTGCGGCTCATGACGCCCGGCAGAACCACGGCGTCGCCGTTGACCGATGCGCCAAAGCTTTTCTCGGCCACGCCTTTGACTAGATCGTTCGGCACCAGCAGAGTGGCCTCTTCGTTCAGAATGTCGACCACGAACAGCAGCACCTGATCGACGCCGTCCTCGCTGGCCACACTGACCATCGAGTCCGCCAGGCTGGCCTTGCGGTCCAGCACAACGCCCGGTGCGGTGGTCTCCAGAACAGAGACGCGGAATTTGGTGCCGTCGACCTCGTATTCCTTGCTGTCCATGCGGATCAGTTCGGCGTCTGTGAAGGACGATACATCCGATTTTGCCGCAAACATGTCGGCGGCATAAGCCGATACGTCCAGGCCCAGTTCAGCAGCCAGTTTCTCGGCCACTTCGCGATCATGCGCAGTGGTGGTGGGCGAGCGGAACTCCAAAGTATCCGACAGGATGCAAGTCAGCGCCGCGCCTTTGATGGCGTCGGGCATCTTGGCTGCGTCGTCGCCCATCAGGTCGACCATGATGGTGGCGGTGCAGGCCAGCGGGCGCACGGTGATGTCGATCGGGCCTTTGGTTTCCAGGCCGCCGACCAGCTTGTGGTGGTCGATGATGGCTTGGATATCGGCACTGTTGATGCTGGCGGGCAGTTCGGCCGGGTTGTTGGTGTCAACGATGACAACCGGTGCGTCGGCTTCGACGTCGTCGATGATACGCGGCTTGGGCAGGTCCCAGCGCTGCAGCATGAACGCGGCTTCGGTGTTGGGCTCGCCCAGCAGAACGGGCTCGGCCTGTTCGCCTTTGACTTCGTTCAGGTACCACGACCACAGGATCGGTGAGCCTGTGGAGTCGGTGTCGGGAGATTTGTGGCCAAATACAAGGGTTGTCATGTCAGCGTCCTGAGGATGATAATTTGCGCGCCTTATAGGGCGGTCCGCCGGGGTTGTCACCCGGCAGAATCCTCGCTGCGACGGTTGGTCTGTCTTTCGCCGAGCACGATCAGAATGGCGCGCGGGTCAATATATATCCAGCCTGCTGCAATTGGTTCAGCAATCCATGCGCGCCGCCTAGATGTCCAGCACCCACTGCGATCACGGCGGTCTGATCTTGAATGTCCAGAATTCTCGGCATCCAATTGTTGTTTCGCCCGACCAGTAAGTGCTGTTCGAACGCCTGCCATTCTTCGTCAAACACTTCGGGCGACATGCCAGAATGCTCTCGCGCCAAAATACGGCCTAGTTCGATGGATTGTGCGTGATTTTCCTCGAAATATGAGTTTGTCATGGTGGCCAGCTGGTCGTCGCTGGTTTCGTACGAATTGACCCACCGCGCTAGCGATTCCGCCTGTTCCTCAATCGAGTGGATTTCAAACATGGTCATCAGTTCCTCAATGCTCTCCAGCGAAAATTGAGGGATGCCTTGATCTTCAGCTAAAACGGTCAGACGCGCATCCAGCCCATGATTGGCGTTCGGGTCCTGAAGTAGGCATGTAGGCATGGCCAGAGTCATGCCCAGAAACCAGGGGCGCATTTTCGCTCCCATCCAACTGGGTATGCCGCGTTCGGCTAGGGCGGAAGACAGGGTTGTCCAAGCCTCTTCGGGTAGCAGGTCAATCAAGGTGGGGCCGGACGTAATCAAGATCGGGCTCGGGTCCAGAGCCAGTTCCTTTTCCCAGGCCTTCATCTCGTCTTGGGTTACTTCGAAATAAAATGCATCGGCTTGGCTGAGTGTTGGCGTCAGGTTTGCGACAATTGCATCCATGCGCGGATCGTTCAGGTGCATCGTGCCTATCAGGTGCAGCACCGTTGTGCCCTTTGTTGCGATCCAGTGGTTGCCTTCTGCAAATGGGACGTTGGTCAGGGTTTCTTTCAGCTCGGCGTGGGCTGCAGGTGACAATTCGCCCTTTAGATCGCGCCCCTCGCAAGCTGCGTGAACCGTGACGGGCAGCAACAGGCAGATCACCAGCAGAATAATGCGCATGTGGAAATTTCCTTTGAAATCAGAGTTGCTGAAACACTGCCTCGGCAGGTGAATGGGTGCAAGGCCGATTGGAAAGCTGCGCCTGGCGTCTGGCATTCCGCCGCAAATCGCATAGCATGCAAACATGAACCGCGAGCAGGATCTCTATCCCCCCATCAAGGCGCTGTTAGAGCGTCAGGGCTATTCCGTCAAAGGCGAGGTTGGCGCGGCTGATATCGTGGCCGTGCGGGATGGCGAAGAACCGGTCATCGTCGAGCTTAAGCTGCGGTTTTCGCTGGCATTGTTCCATCAGGCGATCACACGGCTGAAAGTGACGGATCAGGTTTACATCGGGGTGTGCAAGCCCAAAGGCCGCAGCGCGCGTCGGGCGCTGAAGGACAATCTGGCGTTGTGTCGCCGGCTGGGGTTGGGGCTGATCACCGTGCGGGCCGATGGCAAGGTCGAGGTGCAATGTGATCCCGGCCCGTACGCACCGCGCAAGTCCAAGGCTAAGACTGCACGACTGTTGCGTGAGTTCGACCGGCTAGAAGGCGATCCCAATGCAGGCGGCGCCACGCGACACGGGATCGTCACGGCCTATCGTCAGGACGCCCTGAAATGCGCGGCACATCTGGCGGAATGTGGGGCAACCAAAGGGTCCGAAGTCGCCAAGGCAACCGGTGTTCCTGAGGCCACTCGCCTGATGCGCGACAATCACTACGGTTGGTTCGGTAAGGTGGAAAAGGGCGTCTACGACCTGACCGCCGCCGGGCAGGACGGTCTGAAACACTGGGCTTACAGCTGGGAACAGCCTGACTGAGCCCGGTTGCAAAAAATCGATCACAGCTTGTTGACTCGGGGATTGCGACCCCCTAGCTATGCGTCGTTATCACTCTCATCACCCGAGTGCTAACGCCTCGCCATCCGGCGAGGGGAGGATAAATAAACTTTGAGCCCAAGGAGCTGCAAAGATGGCATTGAAACCGCTTCATGACCGCGTGTTGGTTCGCCGTACCGAAAGCGAAGAAAAAACCGCTGGTGGTCTGATCATTCCTGACAGCGCTAAAGAAAAGCCTAGCGAAGGCGAAGTCGTTGCAACCGGCGAAGGCGCACGCAAGGACAGCGGCGAACTGATCGCAATGGCTGTAAAATCCGGTGACAAGATCCTGTTCGGCAAATGGTCGGGCACCGAGGTTCAGGTCAACGGCGAAGAGCTGCTGATGATGAAAGAAAGCGACATCATGGGGATCATCGAGTAAGCGACCCGCTTCCTCTGATCTTCATTCCAATACATTTTCTCAAGGAGAAACAACATGGCTGCTAAGGACGTCAAGTTCGACACCGATGCCCGCAACCGCATGCTGTCAGGTGTGAACATCCTGGCTGACGCTGTCAAAGTGACCCTGGGCCCTAAAGGCCGCAACGTGGTACTGGACAAATCCTTTGGCGCACCGCGCATCACCAAAGACGGTGTATCGGTTGCCAAGGAAATCGAACTGGAAGACAAGTTCGAGAACATGGGCGCGCAGATGGTGAAAGAAGTCGCCAGCCGCACTAATGACGAAGCCGGCGACGGCACCACCACCGCAACCGTTCTTGCGCAGGCAATCGTTCGCGAAGGCCTGAAGCAGGTTGCAGCGGGCCTGAACCCGATGGACCTGAAGCGCGGTATCGACCTGGCAACCGCCAAGGTTGTTGAAGGCATCAAAGACGCCTCGCGCGAAGTCAAAGACTCGGCAGAAGTTGCTCAGGTTGGCACCATCTCGGCCAACGGCGAAGCCGAAATCGGCCAGCAGATCGCAGACGCGATGCAGAAGGTTGGCAACGAAGGCGTCATCACCGTCGAAGAAAACAAAGGTCTGGAAACCGAGACCGATGTTGTCGAAGGTATGCAGTTCGACCGTGGCTACCTGTCGCCTTACTTCGTCACCAACGCAGACAAGATGATCGCAGAACTCGACGACTGCATGATCCTGCTGCACGAAAAGAAACTGTCCTCGCTGCAGCCGATGGTTCCGCTGCTCGAGCAGGTGATCCAGTCGCAAAAGCCGCTGCTGATCATTGCTGAGGACGTTGAAGGCGAAGCGCTGGCAACTCTTGTTGTTAACAAACTGCGCGGCGGCCTGAAAATTGCTGCTGTCAAAGCACCGGGCTTCGGCGATCGCCGCAAAGCCATGCTGCAGGACATCGCGATCCTGACCGGCGGTCAGGTTATCTCGGAAGATCTGGGTATGAAGCTCGAGTCCGTCACCATGGACATGCTGGGCACCGCCAAGAAAATCGAGATCACCAAAGACGAAACCACCATCGTCGACGGTGCTGGTGAGAAAGCCGAGATCGAAGCACGTGTTGCTCAGATCCGCACTCAGATCGAAGAAACCACCAGCGACTACGACCGTGAAAAGCTGCAAGAGCGCGTTGCCAAACTGGCAGGCGGTGTTGCCGTTATCCGCGTCGGCGGCATGACCGAAGTTGAAGTGAAAGAGCGTAAGGACCGCGTTGACGATGCTCTGAACGCAACACGCGCTGCTGTTCAGGAAGGCGTTGTTGTCGGTGGTGGTGTTGCTCTGGTTCAGGCCGGTAAAGCACTGGAAACTCTGGAAGGTGCAAACGCTGACCAGAACGCTGGCATCAACATCGTTCGCAAAGCCATCGAAGCGCCGCTGCGCCAGATCGCCGAGAACGCAGGTGTTGACGGTGCGGTTGTTGCGGGCAAAGTCCGTGAATCTGCTGACGCAGCATTCGGCTTCAACGCACAGACCGAAGAATATGGTGACATGTTCTCGTTCGGCGTGATCGATCCGGCCAAGGTTGTCCGTACCGCTCTGGAAGATGCGGCATCGGTTGCTGGCCTGCTGGTCACCACCGAAGCAATGGTTGCAGACAAGCCTGCCAAAGAAGGCGCAGCACCTGCAGGCGGCATGCCCGACATGGGCGGCATGGGCGGCATGATGTAAGCACGTCGAATTCGCCCCGGCGAATTCCGACGATCCCGACAAGCGCTTGGCCCTATGGCCAGATTGCTTAGAGGGACCGCCATAGAACTTACTGACGGGGTCGCCTTTGGGCGGCCCCGTTTCTTATAACCACTACGCCGCGCTGGAAAGTGAGTGTGCAAACGCTCGCGATACCGCTATGCGGTTGATATGCGTTTGTTTCTGCTCACCACCCTGACCATGTGCGCCTTTGCGGCGAATTCGATCCTGAATCGTCTGGCCATAGACAGCGGGGCCAGCGACCCTGCTGGGTTTGCCATAATTCGCGTGTTGTCCGGGGCAATGGTGCTGACCGGTCTGGTTTGGCTCAGGTCAGGTCGTCTGCCATTGCGTAACCGGCGCAGGTTGGCGGGAGCAGGATCGCTGTCACTCTATATGATTGGGTTTTCCATCGCCTATCTGACGTTGGATGCGGGCCTTGGGGCGCTGATCCTGTTTGGCGTTGTGCAGATCACAATGTTCGCAGTGACGTCGTTAACCGGCAATGCTCCGACTGCGCGACAGATGGGGGGCGCGGCAATCGCCCTTATGGGGCTGGCCTATGTCCTGTGGCCGTCCGGAGCAGTACAGGTCGACCCGATTGGCGCAGCTCTGATGACAGCTGCCGGGGTCGGATGGGCAGTCTATTCGCTGGTTGGGCGGTTTGAGCCTGACGCCCTTGCTGGAACGGCGGCCAATTTCGTTATAGCCCTGCCGGTTACTGCGCTAGCGTTAATGCTGACCGTTGGGGGGTGGCAGATGAGTGGCGCTGGCTACCTGCTAGCTGCCCTTTCCGGAGGTGTGACCTCGGGGATGGGCTATGCCGTATGGTATCGGGTTTTGCCGCAACTGGCGCCAAGCACGGCGGCGGTAGTGCAATTGAGCGTACCAATCATCGCCATCCTCGCTGGCGTTTTGTTGTTGGGAGAAGTCGCCAGTTTGCGCCTGATCTTTGGCGCGGCGCTGGTTCTGGGCGGCGTCGCGCTGGCTGTCCTGCGCCTGAAGCCGCGCTAGGGGTTTCAACGCAATCGGATAACGCTTATCTGGCGGCTATGAGATATCTGCTTGCCCTGTTTCTTTTCCTTGTTCCCGCCGTGGCCCAGGCTAAATGCGTGGTGCTTTTACACGGGCTGGCGCGGACCGAGGCGTCCTTCACAGTGATGGAACAACTGTTTCAGGCGCACGGGTACACCGTTGTCCGACCCGGCTATCCTTCGACCGATTTGCCGATACCTGAACTGGCGAACCAGACATTGCCGGACGCCTTCGCAGCCTGTGGTGATGAGACCGTGAACGTGGTGGCGCATTCAATGGGTGGCATCCTGCTGCGCTATTGGTTGCAGGACCATCACCCGGAAAATCTGGGCCGTGTGGTCATGCTCGGCCCGCCCAATCAGGGCAGTCAGCTTGTGGATGAACTGGGCGCGTATGAGGTGTTCGGTATGCTGCATGGCCCCGCCGGGCTGGCCTTGGGCACGGGCCCCGAGGGCATACCGCGCAACCTGCCATCCGTTGAGTTTGAGGTGGGCGTGATCGCGGGTGAGAACTCGCTGAACCCGCTGTTTTCCTCGCTGATCGACGGCAAGGATGACGGCAAGGTCTCGATTGAAACGACAAAAGTGGACGGCATGACGGATCACATCGTTCTTCCGGTGACGCACACTTTTATGATGAACAATCCCCGCGTCATGGCGCAGGCGCTGCATTTTATCGAATTCGGGCAATTCGATCCGCAGATCACCTGGCTGGATGGCGTCATGGATATCATCAACGAAATCTGTATCGGGCAGGATTGCTCGGAACCCGAGTCGGAGCCCACGCAATGACCGCATTGAATCTGACCCTGACCGGTGCAGAGGTGCTGTTGCCGGAGCATGGCCTCGTGCCCGCCGATCTGTCTCTGGCGGATGGCATTATTCAAACGGATCGGGTCGGGCGACAGATCGACCTGTCCGGCTATCTTGTTTTGCCCGGCATTATCGACCTGCACGGGGATGGGTTCGAACGCCATATCGCGCCACGCCGCGGGGCGATGAAGCAGATGGACGAAGGCATTCTCTCGGTCGAGGCTGAATTGGCTGCGAATGGTATCACTACCGCCGTTTTGGCCCAGTTTCACAGTTGGGAGGGTGGGGTGCGTGGCCCGGAATTCGCGGATCAGGTGTTTCGCGCCATAACCTCGGTCAAGGATCGCGTCGTGACCGACCTGATGCCTCAGTTGCGGTTCGAGACACACATGCTGGATGACTATGCGGACCTGCCCGGCCGTATCGCGGACTGGCAGGTGCCCTATGTCGTGTTCAACGACCACCTGCCGCATGACCGTCTGGCCGAGGGGCGCAAGCCGCCGCGTCTGACCGGCCAAGCACTGAAAGCCGGGCGAAACCCGGACACGCATTTTGAAATGCTGTTGTCCATGCACGCCCGTCGTAACGAAGTGCCAGCGGCGCTGGACACGCTATGTGCGGCATTGGACTCACAGTACGTGCGCATGGGCAGCCATGACGACGCGACTGCACAAATACGGGCCGACTGGCGGGCGCGGGGGGCGCATATCTCGGAATTCCCGGAAACGCTCGAAGCAGCCGAGGCCGCGCGTGCCGCCGGGGATTACATCATTTTGGGGTCGCCCAACGTGGTGCGTGGTGGATCGCACAAGGGTAATGTCAGCGCGCTTGACCTGATCACGATGGGATATTGCGATGCGTTGGCCTCGGATTATCACTATCCCAGCCCGCGCCGCGCGGCGCTGATGGTGGCGAAGTCTGGCTTGGTGGATTTCGCCGGGGCCTGGGCGCTGGTGTCATCCGGCCCCGCCCGTGTCCTTGGTTTGCAGGATCGGGGCAAGCTGGCCCCCGGCCAGCGCGCCGATCTGGTGATACTGGATGCCGAAACCCGCCGCGTAGCCGCCACGCTGGCTGGCGGGCGGGTTAGCTATATGTCAGGTGATATTGCGGCGCGGTTTGTTGGCTGATTCACCGTGCAATGCGGTTGAAATGCCCCATTTTGCGGCCTGCCTTAACCTCGGCCTTGCCATAGAGATGCAGCGCCACGTCGCGTTCCTGCGCTAGTTCGGGCACGCGGTCCATGTCCGTTCCGATCAGGTTTTCCATGACCACGTCCGAATGTCGCTGACCATCTCCCAAAGGCCATCCTGCGACGGCCCGAATATGCTGTTCGAACTGATCCACGGCGCAGCCATTCTGCGTCCAGTGGCCCGAGTTATGCACGCGTGGCGCGATCTCATTCACGATCAGACCGCCGGGCGTCACGAAAAGTTCGACGCCCATGACGCCGACATAATCCAGCGCGTTTAGGATGTTGGCGGCCAACAGAACGGCATCTGTCCGTTGTGCCGGGCGCAGACGGGCAGGGACTGTTGTGGTGTGCAGGATACCATCGCGGTGTATGTTCTCACCGGGATCGAAACAGGCAACCTGACCGTCCAGCCCGCGGGCCGCAATGATCGATACCTCGTGGCTAAACTCCACAAACCCCTCAAGGATCGCGGGTGCCCCGGCCATATCGGCCAGCGCGGCTTCGGCATCCTCGGGTGCGCGCAGACGGGCCTGCCCCTTACCGTCATAGCCAAACCGGCGCGTTTTCAGGATTGCGGGCGTACCGATCTGCTCGATCGCCGCATTCAGGCTGTTCAGATCGGTGATATCCGCGAAAGGCGCGGTTTGCAGGTTAAGCCCCTGCAGGAAATTCTTCTCGGTCAACCGGTCCTGGCTGACGCGCAGCGCTTCTCGCCCCGGACGGATCGGGCAGTGCGCTTCAAGCAGGTCCAGCGCTTCGGTCGGGATGTTCTCGAACTCATATGTGATGACATCTACCGACCCGGCAAACGCCTTTAGCGCGTCGATATCGTCATAGGCGGCGGTGGTCACGCGATCGGCCACTTGGCCGGCAGGAGGGTTGGCACCGGGTTCGTAGATATGGGTCACAAACCCCAGACGAGACGCTGCCACGGACAGCATCCGACCCAATTGACCGCCGCCCAGAACTCCGATCCTGGCACCCGTTTGCAATGCGTCACTCATCGACGGGCTCCTCGGGGATCGACGCCGACAGTGCATCGCGCCATGCGTCCAGTCGTTGCGCCAAAGCGTCATCCTGCAAGGCCAGAATCCCGGCCGCCATCAGGCCCGCGTTGGCACCACCGGCCGCGCCGATGGCCATGGTGGCAACAGGGAACCCTTTGGGCATCTGCACGATGGAATACAGAGAGTCGACGCCCGACAGGGCCCGCGTCTGTACCGGAACGCCAATCACCGGCACCCGTGTTTTCGACGCCATCATGCCAGGCAGATGCGCGGCCCCACCGGCCCCGGCAATGATCACATGCAGCCCGCGTGATGCGGCGGTCTTGCCATAGTCCCACAAGCGGTCTGGTGTGCGGTGCGCCGAGACAATCCGCTTTTCGTACGCGATGCCTAACTCATCAAGAATGTTCGCGGCTTCCTTCATCGTGGGCCAGTCCGACTGGCTGCCCATGATGATCCCCACTTTCACATCACTCATCCGCTTGTTTCCCTGCCGTCTGAAAGAGCGCGCACTATAGCTAAATCGGTCCCATAGGCAATGTGGTTTGGCGACCGTATGGCTCGTCTGACGTCCTGCTGAAAATACATTCGAATTAGTGTATACTTGATCGCGGGACAGTGGTTCCCGAGGAGGTACCCATGACAGATACAGTTTTGAAAAACCGGGACGGCCAAGCCGTGCCGCAGGACAGTATTGAGGCATTCAAATCGCAAATTCGCGGGGCACTGATTTTGCCCGGTGACCCCGAGTATGACGGTGCGCGCAGTATTTGGAACGCGTTGGTTGACAAGTATCCCGGTGCAATACTGCGGTGCCACGGCACCGCCGATGTCGCGGCGGCCGCCAGGTTCGCGTTTGAAAACAACATACTGGTATCGGTAAGAGGTGGCGGTCATAACGTGGGTGGGCGCGCCGTCTGCGATGATGGCCTCGTAATTGACCTGTCCTGCATGCGCGCGGTCCATGTTGATGCAGAAACCCAAACCGTACGCGCTCAGGGCGGGGCCACGTTGGGGGATGTAGACTGCGAAACACATCTTCACGGCCTTGCTGTGCCATTGGGCGTCGTATCGCAGACAGGTATTGGCGGATTGACGACGGGTGGCGGATTCGGCTGGATGGCACGAAAATACGGGCCAACCTGCGACAACGTTATCGAGGCCGAAGTCGTAACGGCGGACGGTTCGATCAGAACTGCGAATGCGAACAGGAATCCAGACCTTTATTGGGGCATCTGCGGCGGCAGCGGAAATTTCGGCATCGTGACGTCATTCCTTTACAGGGCGTATCCTCTGTCTACGGTGTTGGGGGGCATGATTGCATATCCCCGAGCCGACGCCGCTGAAGTGCTGCGAGGTTTTCGGGATATCGTTTCACGGGCACCTGATGAACTGACGGTCTATGCGGGGTTGCTGTGGGGACCGGATGGAACGCCGCTAACAGCTATGGTGCCGTGTTGGATTGGAGACGATAAGGAAGCTGGGCGTCAGGCAATCCAACCCCTGACGGAGATCGGAGAACCTTTGGTCGTCGACTTGCACGAGATGCCGTTCCCCGCCAAACAAAGCATGCTGGATGGGGCCTATGGGCCAGGCAGCCGGAACTACTGGAAATCTGCATATCTCAACGCGCTGACGGATGAGGCCATTGATACGATCGTTGCACAATCTGAAGGGATGACAATACCCGGCTCGGGCATTCTGATCGAACATTGCGCTGGCGCAGCAAAGTCCAAATCAAATGGGGACAACGCCTTTGCGCAACGCGGTCACGACTATCTGATTGCGATACTACCGCTGTGGACTGATCCAGCGGATGACGCGGATCAGATTGCCTGGGCGCGGTCCATGCATGATGCAATTGCGCCCTATTCCACGGGCGGAACTTATCTGAACTATCTGGGCGCCGATGAAGACAGTGCGATAGAGACGGCATTCGGTGAAAATCTTGATCAAATGAAAGAGGTTAAGCGGAAATACGATCCGACCAATTTCTTCTGCGCAAACGCAAATGTTTCACCTTGAAACAGATGTCATCCGTTTGAATATGACGTAACACTGCAAAACTCGGTTCATAAGCGCCTTGAATGTGCGTGTGAACCGAGTGGTGGAGTTTTCAGGCAATGATGTCCGGCGTCAAACGGTCCTCGATCAGACGAATGATGTCCTTCAGGCGAAGTTTTTGCTTTTTCAGTCGCTTAATCGTCAACTGATCGGCTGTGCCGGTGGACTGCAGCGCCTCGATCGCTTCGTCCAGATCACGGTGTTGGCGGCGAAAAACCTCCAGTTCAACCCGCAAAACCTCATCTGTTTTCATCGAAAGATCTGTTGGCGCATTCATGAGCGACTCAGTGCCTTTTGTGGTGCTTGTGACACAAGATAGTGTGTCAGGGTTTATCCGGCCAGACCTTGTGGACATCACGGCATAAACCCATATTCTATTATACGCGGTTGCCGGAACGGGGCCGCATCACACGTCGCTTTGGCAATAAAGGACGAAAATACGTGTCAAAACTTACTCTTGGCTCATACCCGCATCTTTTGGGGTTCGAGCAGTTGGAACGTCTTCTGGAACGGTCTGCAAAGGCCGGTAACGAAGGCTACCCGCCTTATAATATTGAGCAGACCTCGGACTTTTCATACCGCATCACCCTGGCTGTGGCTGGGTTCGCGGAACAAGATTTGTCGATCACAATCGAGGATCGCCAGCTTGTGATCCGGGGGCGCCAACGCGACGACAGCGAGGGGCGCATTTTTCTGCATCGCGGCATCGCCGCGCGCCAGTTCCAGCGCATGTTCGTGCTGGCCGATGGTGTCGAGGTGGGCGAGGCGATCATGGAGAACGGTCTGCTGCATGTGGACCTGACCCGCGCCGTGCCTGAGACCGTGGTGCAAACGATCAACATAAAAAAGGGGTAAGAGCTATGAATACACCGATTGAATATAACGCCGAAGGCGACCGCATCGTTTATGTGAAAACCGTCGATGTTGCCGATCTGCCCCGCGATGTCCGGGATAAGGCAGGCGATCTGGATCAGTTGTACGCGGTTCACGATTCCGATGGCCAGCAGCTTGCGCTCGTGACAGATCGTAAGATGGCCTTTTTCCTGGCCCGTGAACACGATCTGTCACCGGTGGCCGTTCACTGAACGGCCCCGCCGGTTATTTTTCGGCGTGACAATCCCAACAACAAGCGCGACACATACGAACCGGCATGACATGCCCGGCTGATTTACTCTGCATCAGGGGATTTTGCGGATGAGCTGGTTCGATTTCGATTGGGTAGACGCCTTCAGTGATCGCGCCTTTGGCGGCAACGGCTGCGCCGTGGTTCACGGCGGGGCTGAATTGCCCGAAGATGTGTGCACTGCTTATGTGCGCGAAACCTCTCTGGTTGAATGCACGTTCACGGGACCATCTGATGTGGCCGAAATCCGGGTGCGCTATTTTCTGGCCAGCAAGGAAATCCCTTTTGCCGGACACCCCACAATTGCAACTGTAGTGGCGATGCGGTCCCGTGGTTTGGTTGAAGGCGATGCACTGACGTTGGAAACAGGCGCGGGGATCGTTTCGATTCGTTTGAACGGGGACGAGATCGAAATGACACAGGTCGCGCCGAAATTCGGCAATCCTGTTCCCGTCGATCTGGTTGCGGCCGCCATTAGCCTGCCCGAGGATGCGATAATCTCACCGCCGCAATTTGTGTCCACCGGGTTGCCGTTCTGCATTACGGTTCTGCGTGATCACGAGGCCTTGCGCGCCGCACAGTTGGATCTTGAGGCACTGCGCAAAGTGGCCGCGAAGGCCGGATTTTCTGGAACCGATATGGCGGAACCGTTCCTTGTGACGATGAAGGGCGCGACAAATGCGGGCGACACGTTCTCACGCCTGTTGATGGCGCCACCCAGCCCGCCCGAAGACCCGTTCACCGGATCGGCCACCGGTGCCATGGCGGCCTATCTGTGGAAATACGGGTTAATGCCCAAAGACAGTTTCATCGCAGAACAAGGCCATGACATGGGCCGCCCCGGTCAGGCTGTTGTCACACGCGTTGGCCCACCCGATGCGATGACCGGTATCAAAGTCGCAGGGCGCGGTCATGTGTTGATGCGGGGGCAGGTTGATCTGCCCGAGACAACACAATGACACGACCTGCCATTGCCATCCTGCCATATGGGCATCGGCTGGGGCCAAAACTGGCCAAGGTCCCGCTGTCCGAACTGATCTGGCCCGAAGGGTGCCCGGATCGCCTGACCGGCAAGACGGTGGGTGATCTGGAGCGCACCGATCACCTGATCATGTACCCGAACTCGACCGTGCATCTGCGCTTGCGTCGCGGCACCCGCGCGCGGATTTCATTGATGATGGGCGAGCCTTCGGCCATTCACGCCAAACATGATCGGATGCTGCGATATACATGGCGGCGATTCTTCCGGGTGCTGACCTTTCATGACGTGCTGCTACACAACATCCCGAATGCAGTGTTCCTGCCGTATGGCGTGACGATGGTGCCCGACTGGCAGGACCTGAAGGTTGAGAAAACCAAATCCTGCTCGCTGATTGCTTCGGCTAAGCGCGATCTTGTAGGGCATCAGTTGCGCCATTCGGTGATCGACTGGGTGCGTGAAACTGGTGCAGATGTTGATATCATGGGCCGGGGGTACACTCCGTTTGATCTCAAATCCGACGGGTTGGCGCCGTACCGCTATTCTGTGGTGATCGAGAACGTGCGTGAGAAGAATTACTTTTCGGAAAAGCTGACGGATGCGATCTTGTGCTCCTCGGTCCCGATCTATTGGGGTTGCCCGAATATCGGCGATTTCTTCGATACCTCTGGTATGATCCTGTGCGAGACCAAAGAGGATATTCAGCGCGCGATCCAATCCGCATCAATCAAGGACTTCGCCGCGCGCCTGCCGCATCTGCAGGCGATCCAGCAACACGCAGCAGAATATGGGGATTTTGAGGGAAGAGCCGTGCGCCTTTTGCGCGCTGAACTAGACGCGGGCCCGAACTAACCAGCGGGTGCCAGCCAGCCTTCTTGCAGAATTGGACGGGCCTCGGGGTCAATCCCGTGCCGATCGCATAGCCGCTGCAGATACGATCCGCGCACCGGCAAACCGCCCGTGTTCTGCGCCATCAGCCGTTTCTGATGACCATAGACGTGGACGGAATGAACCTTGTCGCCTTCAATCTGTGCGGTCGGGGTGAACGGGTTGTGCAATTTCCACAGATCATGCTTGGACAGAGGGTAAAACACCTCCGCTTGCATGGCATGGTTGTCCTCGTCGGTCTTGCGCAGGAAATGTGCAAAGGCTTTGGGGCCGGAACTGCCCCAGGGCAGGCTCTCGATCCCCCAGGTCTCTCCGTCCCGGATGCGTTGACGGTTGCGCCGGTGCAGCGGACCGCCCCGCCAGGGCTGGGTCGGGTTGGCTGTGGTCACAAAGTCCAGCATATGCGCCAGCGTTTGCGAGTCTGCTGGCAGGCGCAACACTCCGGTCAGGAAATTTCCGGTATGGGACTGTCCAAAGATATACGCTGATGGAAAGGCAATGGGCCTGACACAATAGGCGTCCAGATCCACCCAGACAAAATCGGTTTTCTGCATCAGCCGCAGACGAAAAATGTCGGAAAAAACCGCGACGCGCCGCCGGTCAGCGGCAGGCATATCAAATGGTGCAGGCCAGAGGATGTCACTGGCGGGCCGCAGCTCGGCCCGTGCGGGAACGCCTTCGATCTCGTGCCCGGCAAAAAGAATAAACCGGTGCCCTCGGTCCAGATAGGATTGGATGCACAGTGCCTCTAGCCAGCTTAGTTCTGATCCGAACCAGAAACTGGCTATGGTGGGCAGGTCAGAGGGCATAGGCGTGTTGCGTCCAAATCAGGTCAGGCAAATGCACCAATTGGCCAGCGCCTTGTCAATCGTGCCTACAAAAAAACGGCCCCCGAAAGTCGGAGGCCGCCTGAATGGAATTGCCTGCGCTTAAGACGCGGCGATCAAACCCATGCTTTCCAGCTTGAGCAGCACCTGATGGGCGCAGTTGTCGACATCGACATTTTCGGTCTCGACGCTCAGTTCGGGGTTGGCCGGTACATCGTAAGGGTCGGAAATACCGGTGAATTCCTTGATCTTGCCTTCGCGTGCCAGCTTGTACAGGCCCTTGCGGTCACGGCGTTCGCATTCTTCGATACTGGTGGCCACGTGGACCTCACAGAAGGCACCGAACTGTTCGATATCTTCCCGTACCGCGCGGCGGGTGGTGGCATAGGGCGCGATTGGCGCACAAATGGCGATGCCGCCATTCTTGGTGATCTCACTAGCCACATAACCAATACGACGGATGTTCAGGTCGCGGTGCTCTTTCGAGAAACCCAGTTCAGACGACAGATTCTTTCGAACGATATCACCATCCAGCAATGTGACCGGACGGCCACCCATTTCCATCAGTTTGACCATAAGCGCGTTGGCGATGGTGGATTTGCCCGAGCCCGAGAAACCGGTGAAGAACACGGTAAAGCCTTGTTCCGAGCGGGGCGGTGACGTGCGGCGCAGTTCGGTGACAACCTCAGGGAAGCTGAACCATTCGGGGATTTCCAGCCCTTCGCGCAAACGGCGGCGCAGCTCGGTGCCCGAGATGTTCAGGATCGTGACGTTGTCCTTGTCTGCGATCTCGTCATTCGGTTCGTACTGGGCGCGTTCCTGCACATAGACCATGTGTTTGAAGTCAACCATTTCGACGCCGATTTCATCCTGGAACTGGCGGAACAGGTCCTGCGCGTCATAGGGGCCGTAGAAATCTTCACCCGCCGAGTTCTTGCCCGGACCGGCGTGGTCTCGGCCAACGATGAAATGTGTGCAGCCATGGTTGGCGCGGATCAGGCCGTGCCAGACCGCCTCGCGCGGGCCAGCCATGCGCATCGCCAGGTTCAGCAGCGACATCGAGGTGGTCGATGCCGGGTACTTGTCCAGAACCGCCTCATAACAGCGGACGCGGGTGAAGTGATCGACGTCGCCCGGTTTGGTCATGCCAACGACAGGGTGGATTAGCAGGTTGGCCTGCGCCTCTTTCGCAGCGCGGAAGGTCAGTTCCTGGTGTGCGCGGTGCAGGGGGTTGCGGGTTTGGAACGCAACGATGCGGCGCCAGCCCAGCTTGCGGAAATAGGCGCGCAACTCGTTCGGCGTGTCCCGGCGGCCACGGAAATCATAGTGAACCGGCTGTTGAATGCCGACTACGGGGCCGCCCAGATAGACCTTGCCAGCCACGTTGTGCAGGTAGTTCACCGCCGGGTGCGCATCGTCATCGGCACCAAAGACCTTTTCGGCCTCGCGCGCTTTGTTCGGGGTCCAGCGGTCGGTCACGGTCATGGTGCCGAGAATGACACCTTCCTGATCGCGCAGGGCAATGTCCTGACCCAGTTCAATGGTCTCAGCGAAGTCTTCGCTGACGTCCAGCGTGATGGGCATCGGCCACAGGGTGCCGTCGGCCAGACGCATGTTTTCGACGACGTTGTCGTAGTCAGCTTCGCTCAGGAACCCTTTGAGAGGGTTGAACCCGCCATTCATCAGCAGTTCCAGATCGCAGATCTGACGCGGGCTCAGGTCCCAGCTGGTCAGGTCGGCAGCTTCCACTTTCAATTTCTGCGCCGACTCGTACGAAACGTACAGTTCAGAGATCGGAGCCAGGTTGCTTAACATCGTCATAGGAATACTCTTGTCGCAGTGCGGTTTTATCGGTGATTCAGGGGTGTTTATGGGGCATGTGCCCCGGCTGCTGGGCGAAGTCCATATACATTCACGAAATTAAGGACGATATGCGCGGTTTTTGTCCGGAATGGAAGGATTTTTCGCCTGACGCAGCTTTTCCCGACTTGTATCCCGCTGACACGCGCCTGTCGTGTGAATTCAGTACATCCGTTCCTAGGCGGCCTTGTCCGTCATAAGGTCCGCAGCACGCGTCACCGGCAGCGCGGAAACCGGTTGTGTCACGCCGCGCAGCTCAAACGATTGCAGTCCGGACAGATCGCCGTCATACCCAGCCGCCTGCAGTAATTCGGCCGAGACCAGTAGTTCCGCCCCAAGCGCCTTGGTCTGGCCTTCAAGACGACTGGCCACATTAACCGCGTCGCCGATGATGGTGCGCGCAGAACTGCCTGCAGCGCCGATTTCACCTAGTACCAGATCGCCCAGATGCAGACCCATTCCGATGCGTATCCGGGGGCTGCCTTCGGTTTGAAGCTGTTGATTGAAATACTCAAGCGCGCGGCTGACATCGGCGGCGGCCTTCAGCCCTGCACGGGCCGAGTCTTTGGCATTCGGGGTTTCGAACACGGCCAGCAAGCCGTCGCCCATGTATTTGTCGACCACCCCGCCATCTGCCGTAATTGCCGGGACGATGGCATCAAAGAAACGGTTCAGCAGGAATACGATGTCATAGGGCAACTGGCCCGTGGTCCGCGATGTGAACCCGCGCATATCGAGAAACAGAACCGCCAGCTTGCGTTCCTGCCCTTGGCTGGCATGGGCTCGTCCGCGCTTGCCATCAGAGCGGAACATCCGAAACGCAGTGAGGGGGGCGGTTGGCCGTATCTGACAGGCCAGCCTTGCGCCAATCGGGGCGCTGACAGCGGCAAGGCTGCGGGTTTCAACCTCATCCGGGGTGGGCAGTTGATCCGCGCCATCCTCAATGATCACGCGACAGGTGGTGCAACGCCCCTTGCCCCCGCAAAGGGCCGTGTGCGGAATGCCATTGGCCTGCGAAATCTCAAGCAGGGTCATGCCCTTTTCGGCCACGACCTCGGGGCCATCGACATACTTGACCCGGACCGAGTGTCTGCGGCGCCACAGTTTGCGGATTGCAAATACTGCCAGCGAGGCCCCCAAGGCGATCCAGAAGGCCATTAACGCATTGTCTTTGACACTGAACATGACCTGAAAGGCCTCGGGCGTGGGCCAGTTGTAATGTTCGATATATTGATCGCGCAGGAACGGATCGGCAAAATCCGCCCAGATGCGGCGCCCTTCGGTAAGCAACCCAGCCAGTGCAAAGCTGGGCACAAATACCGCCAGACCGATCAGGTAAGGCACCCATCTGGACCACCAGCGGGTCAGTCGCAGCCACATGTGCAGCCCAATGCAACTGTGGACCCAAACCACCAGCAACAGTAGGCTTTGCATCCAGATCGCCGAGTTGGGCCACATCAGAATGATGATGTATCCCATCTCGTCATTGACGTTATAGATTTCGTGGGCATAGCGCGTCTGCACGATATGCGAGATCAGTTGCAGCGGAATCAACAGCCCCAGAATGACCTGCAAGGCCGTGCTGAAGGGCATGCGTAGCGTTCGGCGTTGGCTAATGGAATAAAGTGCAAGGCCAAGGTGGACGAACAGTGCCAGATACAAGATCACGCTGCCCAGACTGTGCCGGGTAACTGCGTGGCGCCCATCCTGCATGCCGTGCAGGTAATCGGTATGGAACAGCCCCAACCCGATATTGATGAAATGAAAGAAGGCAAAGGCGAACAGGGTAAGACCGCTGATGATCCTAAGCCGGGTTGTCCACCCGCCTTGCCATAAAACGCTTTTCAATCAAGCCACCTGTATTCGCCGCGCGTGTTCCCGAGTCTGGTACGGCGACGCGAGTGGGTCAAGTTATGGTTACGTAAATGGCGGTGTCCACGGAGTTGCTTGGGTTTCAGCGAAAATAATTGTTGGCGCAAGAGTGAACAGCACAATATGGCTTAGCTCCGGTCGGGACCGAGAGCTGTAGATCAACCCGTCAGCACCCGTATCGCGGGCGTGATCAGAGAAGCGCCATGTCGGTGAAACGCCCCGTTCTTCGTGGATATCCTGCCAGATAATCGACGCATCGGACTGGCCCCTCAGATCGACCAGTCTTGCACCAGCAACTTGGCCTCTTTGCAATATCCGCGGCGGATCGTCAGGCGAGACATACCGCTGAATGGCGACCCCTGCGCCTTCGGCGCTGAGAGAGGCATAGAGAGCAATCTGCCCTGAATGATGAAAACGCCCCTCGGGCGCCCGGGCAGGGGCCAAAGGGGCGTCACTTTGGGAGAGAAACAGAATTCTCCAGACCGGGCCGGAGAACTCCAGCATTAGCCTAGTCCTGTTCCGCCAGGAACCGCTCGGCATCCAGCGCGGCCATACAGCCCATACCGGCGCTGGTGACGGCCTGACGATAGATGTGGTCGGTCAGATCGCCTGCCGCGAACACACCCGGCACCGAGGTTTCGGTCGAGCCCGGCTTGGTCACCACATACCCACCCATATGGGTTTCCAGCGAGTCCTTGACCAGCTCATTTGCTGGCGCGTGACCAATGGCGACAAAGACGCCTTTACAGGGAACTTCGGTGATCTCCCCGGTTTTGACGTTCTTGACGCGCACACCCTCGACGCCCAGTGGGGAATCGGTGCCGATCACTTCTTCCAACTCGTGGAACCACATCGGCTCGATCTTTTCGTGTTTCAGCAAACGATCCTGCAGAATTTTCTCGGCCCGCAGTTCGTCTCGGCGGTGAATCAGAGTAACCTTGCTGGCGAAATTGGTCAGGAACAGCGCTTCTTCCACGGCGGTGTTGCCGCCACCGATGACCACGATTTCCTGTCCGCGATAGAAAAAGCCGTCGCAAGTTGCACAGGCCGAAACACCAAAACCCTTGAACTTGTCTTCCGACGGCAGGCCCAGCCATTTAGCGCGCGCACCGGTGGCCAGAATGACCGCGTCCGCAGTATAAATATTGCCGCTGTCGCCTTTTGCGGTGAAGGGGCGTTTGCTGATGTCTAGATCACTGATGATATCGCCGATGACCTCACACCCCATCGCTTGGGCATGTTCTTGCATCTTGATCATCAGATCAGGGCCCTGAACTTCGGTGAAACCGGGGTAATTTTCGACGTCGGTTGTTGTTGTCAACTGACCGCCGGGCTCGATTCCCTGAACCAGGATCGGTTCAAGCATCGCGCGGCTTGCGTATACGCCCGCAGTGTAACCGGCCGGTCCCGATCCGATGATCAGAACCTTGGTGTGACGTGTCTCGCTCATGGTACCCCCAACTCGATCTGCCTGATTTGGGCGCGTGGCCCCTGGCGGATGGATATAGCGACCCCTGTGCCGCGCTTAAAGCCCCTTCCTGATTTACGCTTGTCAGACGCTAGGTAAATGACGGTTGAATAAGAACATTGAAAATAAACAATATTGCGCATTCACGAAAGATTATTGCGCATCTGCCGGGTGCTGATATAACAACCGAAAAATTCAGGAGTATTTGATGGTCGCGATACGGCTGGACGAGATTGACCGCAAGATTCTGGCGGAATTGCAGGCAGACGGTCGCATGACCAATGTCGAATTGGCAAAACGTGTGGGAATTTCTGCCCCGCCTTGCCTGCGGCGCGTACGCACCCTTGAAGAATCAGGTTTGATCCGCGGCTACCATGCCGATGTAAATTCACGCGAGCTGGGGTTTGAGGTTCAAGTCTTTGCCATGGTCGGTCTGGAAAGTCAGGCCGAAGCCGAGTTGACCGCATTCGAGGAACGCTGCCGCGAATGGCCTTTGGTTCGGGAATGCCACATGCTGAACGGCGAAGTTGATTTCATTCTGAAATGCGTTGCGCCTGACCTAAGCAGTTTTCAGCAGTTTCTTACCGGCAAGCTGCTGACCACGCCGAATGTGGCCAGCGTCAAGACTTCGCTTGTTATTCGCGGCGCAAAAGACGAACCAGGCGTGCCATTCGATGTTCTCGAGGAACGCATGGGCCGGACGGCCTGAATTCCAGATATTTCGGGTGTGATTTCACCGGTGGCAGGAACGCTGCCACCGACACATAAACCATCCAACTAAGTAACAACTGCATATTGCCCCCACATTGCAGAAATTGTATTGAACTAGGCTGATATCGCATCCACCTCGCCATCACCCGCGCGCGGCATGACCAATGGGCCGAAATCGTTCAGCGATTCGACATGCGCGAACAGGTTCAGGTAAACCGACCGCAAGGACCGGCTGACCCTGCGAATAGCGTTGATGCCAGGGTGATAGGATTCGAATTGCAGACCGTCGACCCGGATGACCGAGTGCCGTTTCAGACAGATATGAAACAGTTCAACCGGTGTCGGTGGCAGGGTCTCAATGACGCTCATGCCGTCCTGAAATTCGTTAACCGGTGTAAGAACCTGACCGTCACCGTGCAGGTGCCGCAAATGTGCGGGCGTGCCCAGCAACCGGGCAGCAGGGCCAGCGATCACGCCAGACATTGGTTTTTGCATTCCGAATGTGTCGGCCATGATCCGCGTTAACGGGCGCGTCCGGCCCCGCGAATCCACGCGGCCAGGAATAAGGGTGACCGACCCTTTCCACAGCACCGTTTCCGACACTCCATCTTGTGTCAGGACCGTATCGCCAGGCAGCAAGTCTTCGATCGCCATCGGGCCAAGTTCTGTTTCAACCAACGCCCCACGGGTAAAAGCGCAGAACGCGTCCTCGAACATCGGCAGGGCAGGTGCGATATGGCGGGTCTGGACCACATCGCCGTTTTTCATCAGCGTACTGACCTCATAGCGCCGCAGCTGCGCCTTGTGTTGTGTGGTCGGTCTTGGCGCCTCGCGCAGCAATGCTGAGGTTTCAACAGCATTTCTGGCGGCGCGTGATAAAGAATTTGGAATAGCCATTACAATTCCGTCCCCTCTGAAAACCGCGCAGGCAGGCAAGACCCCCGTACAGGCCAGCCTGATCGGTTATTTCCATGTCTTGGAAGAAAGCGGCGACACGCAAGGCGACAGAAACGCAGATCGCTTTTTGCGAAAGAAATTCCTACATTTTTGGTCAGCACAATGACCCCCCAGACAAACTCATACAAACGCAGGCGAAATTGCCAGCGCACACACGCCCCGGTATTGAGCCGCGCAAATATTGGCGGCAGGCCGCACACCGGATCGGAGCACCCTCCGCTGTGCGTCTTATTCCCCGGAACCGGCAGCTTGGTTCGCGGGTAAGTCATCATCAGCGTCGGGCCGCCAGGCGGCGCGCAACTCTGACCGAATTGCTGGAAACCCGTTTCCACGGCATCTCCAGTTTTTGCTCTCTGGTGGCCACAAGTACGGCGCTTAGAAAGCGTGATCTCGTCTTCATTTTTGTGTCCTGCTCGCTTGGGAACTGACGCCCCGTTTTCCTCTCACACCTAAGTCTGCCCGCTTATTACGGCGGCGATAAGGCTGATCCGGATTGAATTCAGGACAAATGAAGTTTCGCATTTCCTCTTTTCTGATCGCGTCGCGCTCTACTGGAGAATCGGCAGATAAACACTTGAGAGCGGACAATAATTATCAAATTGTCGAGACACGAATAGATAGGAAAATTGTGGCGAAAAAGCGGCGATTTCGCCGCAATTCGGGCCCAGTCTTAAAGTTTTATGGCGGAGATGAGGCGGCCGTAATCTGCCTCTTTCGCGTGGGTTGACCGGCGGTACGAGTAGAATCTGTCGGGGTCAGAATAGGTGCAATGGCGTGTCCATTCGGCCTGTCCGACCCCCGCCTGACGCAGCCTGTGAAGGCCAAAAGCAGGCAAGTCGAACTGCAGTCGGTCGCCCGTTCCATTCGCAAAAAACTGCAGGTTTTTCGGAGAATCCGCGACGAATTCATCCAGAAATTCCGGCCCGACCTCATATGCCGCCTGCGAGATCGAAGGGCCGATTACCGCCACGATGTTTTCCCGCTTGGCGCCAAGCGCCTCCATTGCGTCCAACGTTGCCTCAAGCACCCCATCCAAAGCGCCGCGCCATCCGGCATGCGCAGCTCCGATCACGTTCGCGTCAGAATCGGCAAATAGGACCGGCTGGCAGTCGGCGGTGAGAATCGTCAGGGCCAGATCAGGGGTTGCCGTGACCACCGCGTCGGCTTTTGGTTTGTCACCGTTGATCGGGGCGTCGACAGTCAGAACGGTGGGAGAGTGGACCTGATGAATGCCCACCAGGGCTTCGGGCGTGACGTCCATCGCCTGCGCCACGCGCTTGCGATTTACCGTGACCGCTTCGGTCTGATCGGAGGAGCCATAGCCGCAGTTGAGGCCCGAAAAAATACCCGATGACGCACCGCCGCGTCGGCTGAAAAAACCGTGGCGCACAGGGGCCAATAAATCAGAGGTCAGAATTTCCAAGGTCATGGCTCCAATCCCGGAGGTGGTGCGGAAGGGGTGGGGTAGAGGCCCAGCACTTTGAACAGGTTTCCCATTTCATCGGGGTGCGTCAACCGGCGATGTGCGGCAATTATCGCTTCAAGCTCAGACCCGCCGAGGGGCGCGGCAAGGGCTTGTGCGCGGGTGGCAATTCCCAAGCGCTCCAGAAATACACCCTGTGGTGTCAGGCGCGAATGGGCGCATCCAGCGGCGCGGGTCGCCAGTGCCAGTGGTTCGAAATCCACATGTGCCGTCAGATCAGCCTGACCGGGTTGGGCCAAAGGATCAGCGCGTTCATGTGCCTGCAGTGCCTGAAACGTGTCGCCGAGCGAATGCCAGTCGCCATAATCCACAATCAACCCCGCGCCGCCATGGGTGCCAATCCGCCCAGCAACCACGGTAATGATGGGAATGGCAGCGGTGCACAGTTCGACCAGGTCACCATCAGCAGTGTCGTTCAGCCGATCTTTGAGGGCGATCTGATCTGCATGTGGACCCAATCCCCAAGTTAACGCGGTGCCATCGCGGCCAATCAACCGCTCGCGCCAGCCATCGCGGTCGCGCAGGAACTGTCGTATTGGCAGGGCGTCGAAGAACTCGTTCGCGACCAGAAACAACGGCGCTTCGGGCAGGTCGGCGACCGAGTCGATCCAGCGCGGGATATGATCCTTCAAAGTCTGCGCTTGTACGTCACGTAGAGCAGGCGAGGCTTCAAGCAGCACGACCTCGGCGGCCTCATTGAAGCCCGGAACGCGGGACGAGGCGCGCAGCATGTCGGCCATCAACGTGCCACGCCCTGGTCCAAGCTCGGCCAGCACAAAATGCTCGGGGTGGCCCTGATCCATCCAGCTTTGAGCCAGGGACAGGCCAATCAATTCTCCGAACATCTGGCTGATCTCGGGGGCAGTGATGAAATCGCCCTGCGTGCCAAGAGGGTCACGGATGGTGTAATAGCCATGCGTCGGGTGCAGGAGGCATTCGGTCATGTAGTCGGCCACACTCATCGGGCCGTCCTGCGCAATACGCGCCAGCAGATGATCTTGCAGGCTCATGCCTTCGATCTTGCACGCAGGGCGAACCACAAGCCAAGGGCAATCATTGGTAGTGACAGCAATTGGCCCATCGTCAGACCATAGCCGCCCACGTGCCAAGCCAGACCCAGCGGATTCCCGGCCGAAATAAACTGCGCGTCGGGCTGCCGGAAGAATTCGACAATGAAACGCGAAGCACCGTAGCCTGCCAGAAAGACGCCCATAATCAGGCCCGGCTTGTGAAACGCGCCGCGTCGATAAGCGAGCCACAGCAGTGCAAGCCCGAGAAACAGACCCTCTAACACGGCTTCATACAGCTGTGATGGATGCCGCGCGCACATCCCGGCCACAACACCGGGGCAATCCTGCGCCGCCGCTTCGGGGAAGATCACCGCCCAAGGCAATTCGCTAGGGCGTCCCCACAACTCGGCGTTGGTGAAATTCGCCAACCGCCCGAGCAATAGCCCTGGCGGCACTGTATGGGCGATCAGGTCGGCCATGGACAGAACCGGGATTTGGTGGCGTCGCGCGTATAGGTAAGAGGCGATCACTACCCCCAACAGCCCGCCATGGAACGCCATGCCACCCTGCCAGACCTTGAGAATCTCCAGCGGGTTCGAAAGGTAATATGCGGGCTGATAGAACAGCACGAATCCCAGGCGCCCGCCCAGAATCACGCCGAGGATGATCCAGGTAATCAGATCCTCAAGCTGTTCGGGCTTCATCGGGGGCGTCTTGTCGGGCCACAGAGTCGGGCGCCGCAGCGCTGCAATGCCCATCCGCCAAGCAATAAGAATGCCAACGATATAAGCCAGCGCGTACCACCGCAGGGCGAACTCCATCCCAAACAATGAGATCGAGAACAACTCGGGCGACAGATCGGGGAAATTCAGAACAGCCTGCATGTGCGTCTCATTGCCCGGGGTTTGCAGGGCAAGTCAACCTTGAGCCCGGAGTAATCATTCCCCATATAGAGACCAACCGCGATTTCGGAGTAGAGCCATGCAAACCCGCAACAAGATCCTCGATGATGTTTCCCAACTGATGACCAACGCCATGGGCGTGGCCCAGGGCGCACGGGAAGAGGCTGAGAATGCGATGAAGTCGATGATCGACCGCTGGCTGGCCGACCGGGATTTCGTCACACGCGAAGAATTCGACGCCGTTCGCGCGATGGCCCAAAAAGCGCGTGAAGAAAACGCAGCGTTGGAGTCCCGCATAGCCGCGCTTGAGGCAAAGCTGGACAAGTAACACCCCAACAATCTGATTTTTGGCTAAAGCTATCCGCCGCGCAATCCGAACTTGGGTTGTGCGGTGTTGTGCATCATGCCGCCCTGCAGTGATTAATCAAGACAAAGCTACAATTCGTGCCAATATTTTGATCGCCGTTGCCGACTGTCCACAACTTATTGCTGTTATCCCCAATAAATAGGGTTGCCAGAACCCATCTCGCATCGCACCATATTTAGTACAGGCAGACGGGGTTGGCCCCGGCTTGTAGAGTAAGCAACTAGCATTGGGGCGCTGCCAGCCCCTAAAAGGCTAGAGATTAGTGAGGTGGCATTATGGCCCTTTCCGAGCAGTTTCTCGAAGAAGACCTTCATCCGATCGATATTGTTGAACATATTGCTGAACATCACGACTGGGACTTTGACCGGATCGGGGATGATCAGATTGCCATGGCCGTCGAAGGGCAGTGGCGCACATACTCGATCACGTTGGCCTGGTCGAACTATGACGAAACCCTGCGCATGGTGTGCTCGTTCGAGATGGAGCCACCAACGGATCGCGAAGCCAAGCTGTATGAACTGCTGAACAAGATGAATGATCAGTGCTGGGCCGGGGCGTTTACGTACTGGGCCAATCAAAAGCTGATGGTTTATCGCTATGGTCTGGTTCTGGCCGGTGGTCAGATGGCCAGCCCGGATCAGATCGACACGATGATCAGCGCCGCGGTGCTGAGCGCCGAGCGCTACTATCCGGCGATCCAGTTGGTCACATGGGGCAATCGGACCCCCGAAGAAGCGATACAAGTCGCCATTGCAGAGGCCTACGGCCGCGCGTAAAGCTTTGCCCCGAACCGAATGAGGAGAGGGGCAATCATGGACATGTCACGCGTTGCCGAACAGGGGCTGGTTCTTCTGGGGTGCGGCAAGATGGGATCGGCCATGCTCGCCGGATGGTTAGAGCATGGCCTTCCTGCGTCAGCGGTCTGGGTAATTGATCCTAACCCCTCGGACTGGCTTAAGGCGCAGGGCGTCAACATCAACACCCCGCTGCCCGAGGCCCCCGCCGTGGTACTAGTGGCCGTCAAGCCGCAGATGATGGGCGAGGCGCTGCCTGCGATCAAAGCGTTGGGCGGAGGTAACAGCCTGTTTGTCTCGATCGCAGCGGGGACATCGATTGCCACCTTCGAGGCCGTTCTGGGCAAAGACACCCCGATCGTGCGCGCCATGCCGAACACGCCAGCCGCAATCCGGCAGGGAATCACGGCGCTTATCGGCAATGCGAAGGCTTCGGACGCCGATGTGGCATTGGCTGAAAACCTGCTGTCTGCCATCGGCGAGACTGTTCGGCTGGAAGATGAGGCGCAGATGGACGCCGTCACCGGGCTCAGCGGTTCAGGCCCGGCCTATGTCTTTCACCTGATTGAAACGCTCGCCGCCGCTGGTCAGGCACAGGGCTTGCCATATGAGCTGGCGATGAAGCTGGCCAAATCCACTGTGGCCGGGGCAGGGGCATTGGCCATGGCGGCCGAAGAAGACCCATCGCAACTGCGCGTCAATGTCACATCGCCTAACGGCACAACCCAAGCCGCGCTTGAGGTGCTGATGCACGAGGAAGAAGGTTTCCCCGACCTGCTGCACCGTGCAGTCAAAGCTGCGACAGATCGATCTAAGGAGCTGTCCCGTGAGTGAGATTACATTCGACGAATTTCTCAAGGTCGACATCCGCGTGGGCGAGGTGATCCGGGCCGAACCTTACCCAGAGGCCCGTAAGCCTGCGATCAAGATGTGGATCGATTTTGGGGATGAGATTGGTGAGCGCAAAACTTCAGCTCAGGTCACCGCGCATTACGATCCTTCGACGCTGGTGGGCAAACAGGTGATGGCCGTCGTGAACTTCCCTCCGCGCCAGATCGGTCGGTTCATGTCTGAAGTTCTGGTACTAGGCTTGCCCGATGAAAACGGTGAAGTGGTCTTGATCGGCCCGGATGGCGAAGTTCCTATCGGCGGGCGGATGCACTGATGAAACTGCTAATTGCCCGCCCAATGACTGACTCCGTCGAGGCCCGCGCTCGCCGCGCGTTCGATGTGGAAATCCGTAGCAACACCTTGCCCATGACGTCCGAGGAAATGCTACGCGCACTAAGGAACTTCGATGTGGTCGTGCCCACATTGGGTGACCAGTTTTCGGCCCAGATTTTCGCGGATGCCCCCAACCCCCGCTGCAAGCTGTTGGCCAATTTCGGAGTCGGGTACAACCATATCGACGTAGACGCCGCGCGCACCGCCGGTGTCGCCGTCACCAACACGCCGGGCGCGGTCACCGATGCGACGGCCGATATTGCAATGACGCTTTTGCTGTCCACGGCCCGCCGCGCGGGCGAAGGCGAACGGCTGGTCCGCGCGGGCAACTGGCAAGGATGGCATCCAACGCAGATGCTGGGCCACCACGTTACCGGCAAGCGCGTCGGAATCGTTGGTATGGGCCGGATCGGTCAGGCCATTGCCCGGCGCTGTCATTTCGGGTTCGCGATGCAGGTGGCGTATCAGTCACGCAGCCCGAAGGAAGTAGAGTTTCCTGCTGAATATATCTCCGACCTGTCGTCTTTGGCGGCGTCGGTCGATTTCCTCGTGACTGCCGTACCTGGCGGGGCTGAAACCCGTCACCTGATCAACGCACAGGTGTTAGAGGCAATGAACCCATCAGGCATTCTGATTAACATCGCCCGCGGTGAGGTCATTGACGAGACCGCCCTGATCGCCGCCCTACAGTCCGGCCAGATCGCGGGCGCCGGGCTGGACGTGTATGAATTCGAGCCCGCCGTTCCGCAGGCGCTGCGTGATATGGATAACGTGACCCTGTTACCACATCTTGGCACAGCCACCGAGGAAGTGCGCAGCGACATGGGCCATATGGCACTGGACAACGTGGCGGCCTTTGTCGAGGGACGGCCGCTGCCAAATCCGGTCTAAGATCCGACCGCCTCGCGCCAGTGTTTGCGGCAGAGCGAGACATAGGTCTCGTTCCCGCCGATCTGCACCTGTGCACCTTCGGTGATGGTGTTGCCGTTCTCATCCTGACGAATCACCATTGTCGCCTTGCGCCCGCATTTGCAGATGGTGCGCACCTCACGCATTTCATCAGCCAGAGCTAACAGTGCTGCTGAGCCCGGAAACAGACGCCCCTGAAAATCCACTCGCAACCCATAAGCCAATACCGGCACGTTTAGGTCATCTACCGCACGGGCCAGTTGCCAGACCTGATCTTCCGTCAGGAATTGCGCCTCATCTATGAAAACGCAGGCGATATTGCCCTGATCCAGCCGCGCTCGGATCATGGCAAAGACGTCATCTTCGGTTGTGAACGTATCAGCGTCTGCGGAAATCCCGATCCGCGACGCAATTTTCCCGACACCAGCGCGCCCATCCAGGGCAGCGGTCATCAAATAGGTGTCCATGCCCCGCTCACGATAGTTATGCGAGGCTTGCAGCAACACGGTCGATTTACCCGCGTTCATGGTGGAATAATTGAAGTAGAGCTTTGCCATGCACCCGGGTCTAATTGGCAAGACCTGCCTGGGCAAGGCATCAAAACCCGTTAAGGAAGCGACGTCGCCGTTGTCATTGCAGGGACAGAGCGTACGCTCAAAGGGGATGGATCCCCCGCGCCTACAACAGCGACGCCGTCGGCCAACATGCGGCCTATACCAAACGAGGCTTAAATTGCGCCCCGCAATCACTCTTTACCGGCCGGAACGGCCGCCACTCACTCACAAAACCCCTGCATATCTGAGGGATAGCCAATTTATGACATTTCAACTATGAATCGAATATGGGAAATTTCCTGTCCCTTTCCCCCACAGTGGTAGATGTTGTGGAGGGCACAGGCAGCAAAGGTACAAACATGGCAGATATCGGGGCCTACCTGAAAAAGCACACAGAGGCGTTGGTCAAAGACGTCGGCATTGAATCCGCGTGTGAGATCACCGGGAAATCCAAGGCGACTCTGGGGCGGTATTATTCAGACAATGCCGAACACGCCGACCGGTTCATGCCCGTGGACGCCGTGGCCCGGCTTGAGGCTGTGTCAAACTACCCGCATGTGACCTCGGCGCTGGCCGATCTGAAAAACATCACGCTGTCGTATGACGGTCGCAACACCGAAAGCCCGCGCACCGGTGGGGTGAATTCGGACGTGATCGCGTTGAGCCAGCGGTTCGCCATGCTGATGACTGAATATCAGGCCGCCATCGAAGACGGCATCATCACCGTGAACGAGGCCAAACGCCTGCTGAAAGAAACCAGCCTGCTGCAACAGGTGCTGATCGAGATGAAGCTGCATCTGGAAGAGGAAAGCGTGAGCTAGGGCTGAACGCTGACCTTCCGATGTGAGCGCCCGTCGATACGATGTTCAAGCGTTTGGATTGCGTAACAAAGCTAACTTTGAACGAATTTGTCACATGGATGTTGAGACCCTTCGCGGTCAGACAAGGTGAAATTCAGTGCGCTCGTACTCACTCCAATCAGCGTAGGAGTGTAATTATAACGGATCAACGAAATGCCGGTATCGGGTGCCTTGGACGCCAGCATCGACGCCGCAGCGGTATCTAAAACGTCCCACTTAACCCTTTTTGTTCCGGAAAAAAGCAAAGAATGATCAGGAGGTTGCATCCCGTGTTTGTTCAACCACTCAAAAAATTGCGTCCCAAGCGTCCAGCAAACTTGTCGCGCTACCCGGTTAGTCGACCCTAGGGTCTTGACAATTATTAGTCTTCATTTTTGAAACGGGATCTCCACGCAGATCCCAGATGTTTCCATGGGTATCTGTAGGCGTGTTCTTTTTCGCGTATAAGTTGTTTTTTCTCACGCTGAAGCTCTTCATTTTCACGCTGAAGCTTTTCATTTTCATGCTGAAGTTTGTTGGTGCAACCCAGAGCGCTTTCATAAAGCGACGTCAATAAGTTTTCTTCGGCGCTTGTCATATCCAAGTCAATTTTGTCAGAAGAGGCTGCAAATCTATCTAATCCGATTCCCGCAATTTGAAGCTTGGTATTGTCTGTTCTGAGAGCGTGAGGATCAGTTATTTCCGTTTTAGGGTTAGAGTTTGTTAGAAATACTTCATCGCGCAAAACACACCGAAGATCATCGACAAGGGTTTGAGCTGCTTTGTTCTGGTTGCCGCGAATAATCTTTGCGAGGCGGGCCGCGCGTGGGTGTTTGTGTGAACTGTATTTTGGACTAAAGTCTGGTAAGAGATTATCGTCCAGTTCTGGACGGTAGGAAAAAGCTCTAAAATCTATTTTATATATATCGCAAGCCAATGACATAATCTCTTTGTCTGCAAAATACTTGCGGAGACGCATCATTTTCTCCGGCCCAGAAGACCTCCTTTTGTGAAGGTGCCCAGGAATACCCAGATGGGATTTGCCAATTGATTGCAGAAAGTTGGAGAAGTCATCAGCCAGATTTTCAAGCCTGCAAATATAATTGGGCACAATAAATGGAAATACAAGATTGGCGTGTTGTGGTCGCCAATGTGGGTTTAGCTCGTGTGGAAAAGGATCTGACGCTATTGATTCAAGAAAGGTCGGAAACGAAATTTCGGCCTCGTGATCTAGCCCATAGCGCCTACAGAATCCCATCCTGACGTTATTGGTTTTATTTGGGTTTAAGATCTTGTTTTCGTAACCTGAAACTAGTCGATCTAGAGGGTGCCGTACTACGGAAAAGACCGTTGCGTCTTCGATCCAATCAACCTTTTTTAAAGAGTGTACAAAGGATACATTTTCTTCATTGTGATAGTCTTTTTTAAGTTCTTTTATTCGCCCGCCCGATGCGGTTTCTAGCCATTCTTTTACGGTGGTGCAGCCCGATTTTGCATTATTCAGATAAACAAGATTTAGATTCTTTGATGCACGAACATTTTCAAAGGCTTTTGAGATCGTTCTTTCTAGAATCATGTAGCTGCTCGCATTCATACCAGCCTTGTAGGCGATGTGTTCCAGGATGGAAAATCGACGATGCATAGATGATCTAACCAGGTTGAAGCGTCAAGGGCAATCAGCGCAACATAGAGGGCTTCTAGGTGCGAGTATAATAACTGCCGCCGCCGCGCCTTACCGTTACCACCGCAGCGCCGGGCTATTCAGCTTTGAGCTCAAAGCAGGTGGTTGAACACTCTCTGCGCAAGTTCTGGATACAGGCCGTTACCCGCGCCGCTTCACGATCACCGACCCCACCGAATACCCCGCGCCGAAGGAACAGACCAGGCCGACATCTCCGTCTGTCAGGTCATCAGAGTACTTGGAAAACGCGATGATCGATCCGGCTGAGGACGTGTTGGCATAGTCCTGCAGAATATTGGGTTGCTCACCGGCTTCCGGTTCTCGGCCCAGAACCTTTTTGCCGATGAAATCATTCATCGTCTTGTTGGCCTGATGCAGCCACAAGCGTTTCAGGTCCCCGCTGCCAACCCCTTCGGATTGCATGTGATCCGAGATGTGCTTGCTGACCATCGGCAGCACTTCCTTGAACACTTTGCGACCGTTCTGCATGAATTGCATGTCTCGCCGGTCGATCACACCATCGGGGCGCGAACGGCGCAGGAAACCGTTATTGTTGCGGATGTTATTCGAGAAGGACGTGGCGCAGCGGGTCGAGAGAATTTCGAAATGCGGGCCCGCCGCGTTTTCGATCCGCTCGATCAGAGTGGCCGTGGCCACGTCCCCGAAGATAAAATGGCAATCCCTGTCGCGCCATTCCAGGTGACCCGAACAGATCTCGGGGTTGACCACCAACGCGGACCGGACCGAACCCGAGCGGACCATGTCTGCTGCAGCCTGAATGCCGAACGTGGCCGAGGAACAGGCGACATTCATGTCGAAGCCAAAGCCGTCGATGCCCAATGCCTGCTGAATCTCGATTGCGATCGCGGGGTAAGCACGTTCATGGTTTGACGCGGCGCAGATCACCAGATCGACATCCTCGGCACTGCGGCCCGCCTGATCCAGTGCTTTTTTGCAGGCGTCCACGGCCATCTCGGTCATAATGCCGGGTTCGTCATCGCCGCGTTGGCGAAGCAGGGGATGCATCACGTCTGGGTCCAGCACGCCGGATTTATCCATCACATATCGGTTCTCGATACCCGATGCCTTAAGGATGAATTCTTCGGACGAATGCTGTATCGGTTCAATCTCACCCGCTGCAATCGCGTCGGCATTCTTGGCGTTTTGCGTGTCGGCATAGGCGTTGAAGGCGGCGACAAGCTCGGCGTTGGTGATGACGTTCTCGGGCGTGAAAACACCGGTGCCGGTGATTGCGGGCGTATACATGGCGGGTCCTGAATGTTTCGAATCCGCTTAAAATGCAGTCGCTGCGGGTTTTGATCAAGAGAAGGTGACCCAAGGGAATGCAGCGAAACCAGTCAAATTACTGCTTCACAACTTGAATGGTTCATAATCTGAAGTATATGACGCCACGGACATACGGAGCTCCCAATGCCAGACAACATAAGCGACAGGCTTGGCCGCCTAAGCCCTGAAATCCAGTCAATCATGGGTGTGTATGCCCTGTACTGGAAGCTGGAAGAGGCGTTCGATTGCATTGAAACGGAACTTAGCCATCCGGAATGCCACATGTTGATCAAACTGGATCAACCCAAGCGTATGGGCGTTCTGGCGGCCGACATGCTGAGTGTCCCTTCGACCATAACCGCCACGGCGGACGGTTTGGAAAAAGCTGGCTATCTGACGCGTGAACGTGACCCCGAAGACCGCCGTGCCTGGTTGCTGGTTCTGACTGAGCAGGGCGAAGAGGCCCGGAATATGCTGGTGTCCGAAGCCGGTGACCTTTTCCACCGCGCATCCGGATTGGATGCAAAAGAAACTGCCGAATTCGCGCGATTGGCGCGCAAAATCCGAGATAACATCCTGAAAACAGGAATTCCCGAGGGATTGACGAAATGAAACTCCTCTCTGTTCTGAGTGCGACCCTGATCGCGCTGACGACACCGGTTCTGGCTCAAGAAACCGCCAAGCCGGTCAAGCTGATGCAGGTGCGCGAAACCGCACCGGGCTTTTCACGCCAGTTCTTTGGGCGCGTGGCCGCCCGACAAACCGTTGATCTGGCCTTTCAGGTCTCGGGTCAGATTGTTGAGATGCCGGTGACCGAAGGTTTTGTGATCCCCAAGGGTGAGTTGATCGCGCAGCTGGATCAAGCACCTTTCCAGCGCCGGTACGACCGCGCGGTCCTGCAAAAGGATCAGGCGGACCGAACCGTGGCTCGCTTGTCTCGATTGCGGGGTACCACCGCCAGCCAAGTGGCCGTGGACGATGCGGAGACAGAGGCGCAACTGGCTGATATCGCCGTGCGGGATGCGGAATACGATCTTGAACATGCGACTCTGACCGCGCCATTCGACGCGCTAGTGTCCAGCCGGGCGGTTGAAGCCTTTACCACCGTGTCAGCTGGCGCCCCCATCGTGCGCATTCACGACATGTCGGAATTGCGGATCGAAGTCGATGTGCCCGAGATTCTATTTCAGCGTTCGGGTCAGGAAGAAAGCTATGCGATCACTGCGAAATTCCCGACCAGTGACGAGGTATTCCCCCTTCAGATTCGTGAGTTTGATGCCGAAAGCTCAACCGTGGGGCAGACCTTCCGCATTCAGTTCGGCCTGACCCCGCCGGAGGGTTTGCAAATCCTGCCGGGCTCGTCCGTGACCGTGACTGTTCAGGTAGAGGATGGCCGGATCGGTATCGTCATTCCGGCCGCGGCCATCGTTGCAGGCGCTGATGGAGCGCTGGGCGTCATGGTGTTTTCGCCAGTTGGCGCCGACGAAGGCGCCGTTCAATACGTACCTGTCACCATCGAACCCACCCAGACCGGCGAGGTCCGAGTGCTGACCGGTCTGTCGGACGGTGACGAAATCGTTGTCGCTGGCGGCAGTGCGCTGACCGACGGTCAGGCCGTACGCCGCTTTGCTGGCTTTGCGAACTGAGGGCAAACAGATGAACATCGCGCGCGCCTCGATCGACCGGCCGATCTATACGTGGCTGATCATCCTGATTGCCCTGTTTGGGGGCATTTGGGGCTTCCTGTCGCTGGGTCGTCTGGAAGACCCGGCCTTCACCATCAAGAATGCCGTCATAGCAACGCAATACCCAGGCGCCACAGCCGAAGAAGTGGCGCTCGAGGTCTCGGAACCATTGGAATCTGCCATCCAGCAGATGGGCGAGGTTGATACGATCACCTCGGTCAACCAACCGGGATTTTCGCTGATCGAGGTCGAGATCAAATCGACTTATGACGGTACAGAACTGCCTGAAATTTGGACCAAGCTGCGCGCCAAGGTGCGCGACGCATCGCGTGCATTGCCATCGGGCGTAAGCCAACCAATGGTGAATGACGGGTTCGGTGATGTGTTCGGCCTGTTTTACGCTGTCACGGCCGAAGGGTTTTCGGACGCTGAAAAGCATGAGTTATCCACTTTTCTGCGGCGCGAATTGCTGACCGTTCCCGGTGTCGCGGATGTTGAGGTGATGGGCCTGCCGGACGAGGCGATCTTTGTTGAACCCGATCTGGCCATTTCCGTCAACCAGAACGTACCTATCCCGTCCATCAACGAGGCCATTGCCAACGCGGACTCGGTTAATGCGTCGGGATCGGTCCGAACTGAGAATGACCGCACCACGATCCTGACGGCCGAAGGGTCAGATACAGTTTCTGCCATTGCCGGTTTGTCGTTGGGGTCGCAGGGGCAGGTGATCAACCTATTCGACATGGCGCACGTCTTCCGTGGCCGTCAGACCGACCCCGAGGTCATGATCCGGTTCAACGGGACTGAGGCGTTCACGCTGGGCATCGCGGGTCTGTCGACCGAGAATATCGTCGAAGTCGGCCAGCGTGCCGATGCCAAATTCGCCGAGTTGGACCCTCAGATTCCCTTTGGGGTCGAAATCCTGCCGATCTATCAGCAGCATGTGGTGGTCGAACAGGCCTCGAACGACTTTCTGGTGAACCTGGCCATGTCAGTCAGCATCGTTGTGGCGGTTTTGGCTATCTTCATGGGCTGGCGCGCGGCGGTGGTCGTGGGCTCGACCCTTCTGCTGACCGTAGTGGGGACACTGTTGTTCATGTCGATCTTCTCGATCGAGATGGAGCGGATATCGCTGGGCGCCCTGATCATTGCGATGGGGATGCTGGTGGACAACGCCATCGTGGTGGCCGAGGGAATGCAGATCGCCATGCTGCGCGGTAAAAATTCCCGCGATGCGGCTGATGAGGCGGCGTCGAAAACGCAAATCCCGCTGTTGGGGGCGACGGTCATCGGCATCATGGCTTTTGCCGGTATTGGCCTCAGCCCGGATGCGACGGGTGAGTTTCTGTTCTCATTGTTTGCGGTAATTGGTATCTCGCTGCTGCTTAGTTGGGTTCTGGCGCTGACGGTGACGCCGATGCTGGGGCATTACTTCTTCAAGCAGGGAAAAGAGGGCGAGGTGGACGCTTATGGCGGCATCATGTTCCGTGTCTACGGTGCGATCCTGCGGTGGTCCTTGCGGATGCGCTGGCTGGTGATTGCCGCGCTGGTCGGGGTGACGGTGGCCTGTTTCGCAGGCTTTGGTTTGGTGAAACAGCAGTTTTTCCCTGACTCGAACACACCGCTGTTCTTCGTGCATTACAACCTGCCGCAAGGCACGCCTATCGCACGCACGGCTGAGGATATGGCGGTCTTCGAAGACTGGCTGGCCGAGCGCGACGATGTCGTGTCTGTCACCACCTTTGTCGGGCAGGGCGCAACTCGGTTCCTGTTGACCTATTCGGCCGAAAAACCAAACCCCAGCTATGGGCACATGATCATTCGCACTGAAACGCTGGATGACATTCCGGTTTTGCAGGCGGATTTGGAAGCGTTTGGGCAGGCACAATTCCCCGAGGGCAAATTCCGCACCAAACGCCTGATCTTCGGCCCGGGCGGCGGAGACCCAATCCAAGCCCGGTTCTCGGGCAGTGATCCGAAGGTATTGCGCCAGCTGGCCGATGAGGCGGTGTGGAAAATGCGCGAGGCTTCCCCTAATGCGCTGAACGTCTATCATGATTGGCGCGAGCAGGAGCTGGCAGTGCAGCCGATCTATGCGACCGAGCGGGCGCAGACCGCAGGTGTGTCCCGAGAAGATATTGCCGCGACTTTGCAGTTTTCCACGGACGGGATCACCGCCGGAGAATTCCGTGAGCGGGACCGTCTGATCCCCATCATCATACGCCGTCCCGCGGACGGGGATTATTCGATCGTCGATCAGGTGGTGTTTTCAGAAGAATCGCAAAAGTTCGTTCCAATCGAGCAAATGGTCGATGGGTTCGAATACAAGCCGCTCAACACGCTGGTGCATCGTCGTGACCGCGTGCTGACGATCACCGTCGGGGCTGATATCCCGCCCGGCATGACGGCGGCACAGGTCCATTCTGAGGTACGCGCGGCCATCGAAGACATGGACCTGCCACCCGGTTATCGCATGGAATGGGGGGGAGAGTTCGAAAACGCTGGCGAGGCCAACGAAAGCCTAGGACGTCAGTTGCCCCTGAGCCTGCTGATCATGGTGCTGATCTCAGTGTTGATCTTTAACGCGATACGCCAGCCGATCATCATCTGGCTGTTGGTGCCGATGTCGGTGAACGGCGTCGTGATCGGGCTGTTGGGGACGGGTCTGCCGTTTACCTTCACAGCGCTGCTGGGGCTGCTGAGCCTGTCGGGGATGCTGATCAAGAACGGGATCGTTCTGGTCGAAGAGATTGATCTGGTCCGCGCCACCGGCAAGCCCCTGCGCGAGTCGATTGTCGAAGCTTCTGTCTCGCGTTTGCGCCCTGTGATGCTGGCGGCGATCACCACCATACTAGGGATGGCACCGTTGCTGACGGACGCGTTCTTCCGCTCGATGGCGGTGACGATTATGGGCGGTTTGGCCTTTGCCACGATCCTGACCATGGTCGCGGCTCCGGTCTTTTACATGGTGTTCTTTGCACGCGATGAAAAACGCGAGGTTGCACAGGCCTGACTGGTACCGGGCGGCGTTTCAGTCGCCCGGGTCCTTTTCCGGATCATAATGATAGTAAAAACAGGATAGCTTGTTTCCGTCCGGGTCGCGCAGATAGGCGACATAGAAATCAGGCGCGTAATAGTCCCGAATGCCCGGCGCACCTGCGTCCGTGCCCCCAAATTCCAGACCTGCCACGTGAAAACGCCGAACTTGCGCTGCGCTGCTGGCCGGAAAAGCAATCATCGTTCCATTGCCCACGCAGGCCGCCTCACCATCAAATGGCGTACAGACCCAAAACCCTGTCCCGGCATCGGGATGGTTTCCCCAGCCCGCGCGATCCTTTGACCAACCCGGAAGGCGCGGCTGATCCAGTACAGAAAAGATCGCGTCATAGAACCGGATGGCCCGGGACAAGTCATTGGTTCCGTATGTGGTGTAAAGGCGCATGGTTTCACCGGTTGTCAGAACAGCATCATGCTGCCCGCGACAACACAGGGAAAGCGAAAACGGCCCTGCGGTTCGCGTCAGATCAGTGGGATCAGCGGCACATCACACGCGGCAAGCGTCATCAAAGCGGCGAGAACCATAAACCTGCGCATTTTGTTTTCCTTCTGCTCGTTTGCAAAAAAGATGCGCGCCCGAAGACACGGGGTCAACGGGCGCGGTGTGTTTGGTTCAAAATGCGCGGGTTTCACCCCAGGGGAGTTAGCCCTGCAGCGACTTCACCTCAACATCGCCTTCGGCCTGTGCCTTGATCGCCAGCGCGGCAGCATGGCTGGCGGCCGCGGTGGTGAAATAGGGGATCTTGTCATAGAGCGCGATTGAACGGATGGACTTGCTGTCCTCGACCGCCTGTGCGCCTTCGGTGGTGTTCATCAACAATTGCACCTGACCGTCTTTTAGCATGTCAGCCACGTCAGGGCGGCCTTCATAGACCTTGTTGACCACATCACAGGCTACACCCTGTTCAGCCAGCCAGGACTGGGTGCCGCGTGTGGCCACCAGAGAAAAACCTTGCCCGGTCAGAACCTGCGCGGCCTCAAGCATCGCGGGGGTCTTGTCGGCATCCTTGATCGAGATAAACGCACGACCCGAGGACGGCAGTACCATACCAGCACCCATCTGTGCCTTTAGGAAAGCGCGGTGGAAGTCGCGGTCCCAGCCCATGACCTCACCGGTCGAGCGCATTTCCGGACCCAGAATAGTGTCGACGCCGGGGAAACGAGCAAAGGGCAGCACCGCCTCTTTCACCGAAAACCACGGCATGTCCGGATCAGCCAGTGTCATCTGGTCTGCGATCTTGGTGTCCTGACCGTCCTGATAAGGCGGGCGCTGCGGGAAGTTCGCCAGCTTCTCACCAGCCATGACACGCGCGGCAATCGATGCGATGGCACTGTCGGTCGCCTTTGCGACAAACGGTACGGTCCGTGAGGCGCGCGGGTTGACCTCGATCAGATAAATCTCGCCATCCTTGATGGCGAACTGCACATTCATCAGGCCGACGACATTCAGAGCTTTGGCTAGCTTGAACGCCTGATCCTTGATCTGATCCAGGATTTCTTTCGACAGCGAATAGGGCGGCAGCGAACAAGCCGAGTCACCCGAGTGAACGCCAGCCTCTTCGATATGCTGCATGATGCCAGCGACATGTACGGCCTCACCGTCGCAAATGGCATCCACATCCAGCTCAACCGCACCGGCCAAATAACTGTCCAGCAGAACCGGGCTGTCGCCCGAGACCACTACAGCCTCGTTGATATAGCGTTTCAGCTGCTCCATATCGCGCACGATTTCCATCGCGCGGCCACCTAGAACGTAAGAGGGGCGGATGACCAGTGGGAAGCCAATCTCGTCGGCAATCTCCAGCGCCTGTTCATCGGTCGAGGCGATGCCGTTCTTGGGCTGTTTCAGGCCCAGATCATTGACCAGCGCCTGAAAGCGTTCACGGTCTTCGGCAAGGTCAATCGCATCCGGCGTGGTGCCGAGGATCGGGATACCTTCAGCCTCAAGCGCGTTGGCCAGTTTCAGCGGGGTTTGGCCGCCGAACTGAACGATCACACCGTGCAGCGTGCCGTTCTCCTGCTCTTTCGTCAGGATTTCCATGACGTGTTCAAAGGTCAGCGGTTCAAAATACAGCCGGTCCGAGGTGTCATAGTCGGTCGAGACCGTCTCGGGGTTGCAGTTGACCATGATGGTTTCAAATCCCGCTTCGGTTAGTGCGAAACAGGCGTGGCAGCAGCAATAATCGAACTCGATGCCCTGACCGATCCGGTTCGGGCCACCGCCAAGGATGACAACTTTTTTGCGGTCAGACGGGCGCGCTTCGCATTCGACCTCGCCCATCATGGGCGCTTCGTAGGTTGAATACATATAAGGCGTCTGTGCTTCGAACTCGGCGGCGCAGGTGTCGATGCGCTTGAACACGGCGTTGACGCCCAGATTGCGGCGGGCGCGGCGGACGTTGTCCTCATCCCGGCCGGTCAGATTGCCCAGACGAGCATCGGTAAAGCCCAGCATTTTAAGCTTGCGGATGCCGTCTTCGGTCACCGGCAGGCCATCTTTGCGGACAACGCGCTCAGCCTCGATGATCTCGCGGATACGGGCCAGGAACCATGGGTCAAATTTGGTGACGCCAAAGATTTCGTCATCGGTCAGACCGTGACGCATGGCCTGCGCGATGGTGCGCAGACGGTCGGGGGTTTGTTTGCTGATCGCCTTGATGACGGCGGCCTTGTCGGTGGCTTCTTCCCAGACACCGACGTTAAGCCCGGGGATTTCGATCTCATCAAAGCCGGTCAGACCCGATTCCATCGAGGCCAGCGCCTTTTGCATCGATTCGTGGATCGTGCGGCCGATGGACATGGCCTCTCCCACCGACTTCATGGCGGTAGTCAGGTAGGGCTCGGAGCCTGGGAACTTTTCAAAGGCGAATTTCGGGATCTTGGTGACGACATAGTCGATGGTCGGCTCAAACGAGGCCGGGGTGACCTTGGTGATGTCGTTGTCCAACTCGTCTAGCGTATAGCCAACGGCCAGCTTGGCCGCGATCTTCGCAATCGGGAAACCGGTCGCCTTGGACGCCAGCGCCGAGGAGCGCGACACACGTGGGTTCATCTCGATCACAACCATGCGGCCATCATCGGGGTTGATCGCCCATTGTACGTTCGAACCGCCGGTTTCGACCCCGATCTCACGCAGAACGGCAATCGAACCGTTGCGCATGATCTGGTATTCCTTGTCGGTCAGCGTCAGGGCAGGGGCCACGGTGATCGAGTCGCCGGTATGCACGCCCATCGGATCGACGTTTTCGATGGAGCAGACGATGATGGCGTTGTCGGCGGTGTCGCGCACCACCTCCATCTCATACTCTTTCCAACCCAGCAGGCTTTCATCGACGAGGATCTGGTTGACGGGCGAGGCATCCATGCCCGAGCGGCAAAAATGGATATAGTCCTCACGGTTATAGGCCACGCCGCCACCGGTGCCGCCCAGGGTAAAGGCAGGGCGGATAATGGCGGGCAGGCCGATTTCTTCCAGCTCATCCAGCGCCATCTGCACACCGGCGTCCAGATCGGTGGAACCGTCGTCGCGCTTGGGAGCGGTCACGATGGTTGCCTTGGGGTTTTCCAGCCCCAGCCGGTCCATCGCCTCGCGGAACAGGGCGCGGTCTTCGGCCATTTCGATGGCGTCGCGTTTGGCGCCGATCATCTCGACCCCGAACTTTTCAAGCACACCCATCTCTTCCAGCGCCAGCGAGGTGTTAAGCCCGGTCTGCCCGCCCATGGTGGGCAGCAAGGCGTCGGGGCGTTCTTTCTCGATGATCTTGGCGACAACCTCGGGGGTGATCGGTTCGATATAAGTGGCGTCAGCCAGACCGGGGTCGGTCATGATGGTGGCCGGGTTTGAGTTCACCAGGATGACCCGGTATCCTTCTTCGCGCAGCGCCTTACAGGCCTGTGCGCCGGAATAGTCAAATTCGCAGGCCTGACCGATGACGATGGGCCCCGCTCCGATGATCATGATCGACTGGATGTCGGTTCTTCTGGGCATGGCCTGGTTCCTTCGGTTAACTGCGAGTCAGGGCGCCCCCATGCGCCCAAATTGTCCTGCGTTATAGGGACCGCGCGAAAAGGTTCAAGGGGTATCGGAAACGGTGACGAAATTGCCGCTTTCCCCTCTTTCCCTTGCCGTCGTATTCTCTATACCGCGCAGCACGACAAATGAGGATGCAATTGCGTATTCGTTTCGATCAGGGGCCAGCCGGACCCGGAACAAGTTTCGACCGGCCAGCCAGTGTGATCCGTGCAGACAAGCCGGACGACGTGCCCCAGGCTCTGGTGGCGCTGGATGAGGCGCGCGCCGACGGTGCGTGGCTTGCCGGTTATGCCAGTTATGAGCTGGGCTATGTGCTTGAGCCGCGCTTGGCTGACCGACTGCCCGCGGATCGCCGTCTGCCTTTGCTGTGCTTTGGCGTTTATGAGGCCCTAGTGCAACGCGATCTTCCCTCGGCAGCTGGTGGCGTCACCGGATTTGAGCCCCGCTGGGATGAGGCACGGTATACGCGCGCCTTTCAACAGGTTCATGACGCCATCGGGGCCGGGGATATCTATCAGGCCAACCTGACCTTTCCTATCGACCTGACCATCCAGGGCGACAGCGCCGCGTTCTATGCCTCTTTGGCTTCCGGGCAAGCGGTGGGTCACGGCGCGTTGGTACAGCAGGACGGCTTGCCTGATCTGCTGAGCCGCTCGCCCGAGTTGTTCTTTCGTACCGATGCGGATCGAGGGATTGAAACCCGCCCGATGAAAGGCACGCAACCTCGCAGCGATGATATGGCCGAGGACGCGCGACGCCGGGCCTTTCTGTCGATTGACGAAAAGAATCGGGCCGAAAACCTGATGATCGTCGATCTTCTACGAAATGACCTTAGCCGTGTTGCGCTGCCCGGATCGGTCAAAGTGCCCGAGCTGTTCAAAGTCGAAACTTATGCGACTGTGCATCAGATGGTCTCGTTGGTGCAGGCGCAGCTGCATTTGGGGGCCGAGCTGTCCGATATCCTGATGGCGCTGTTCCCCTGTGGTTCAATCACCGGTGCGCCCAAGATCCGTGCGATGGAGATTTTGGCCGATTTGGAACCCTGGCCCCGTGACATTTATTGCGGCGCCATCGGTTGGGCCGCGCCGGACGGCCGGTCGGAATTCAACGTAGCGATCCGCACGCTAATGGTTGAGGATGGCAGAGCCACTCTGAACGTGGGCGGTGGCCTGGTCTGGGACAGCACAGCCCCGTCGGAATACGAGGAAGCGTTATGGAAAGCCCGCTTTGCCCACCAGCTAATTCTGACTTCCGCATAATCGAAACGCTGGCCTTTCGGCCTGAGCAAGGGTTTGTACGGCGAGATCAACACTTGGCCCGGATGGCCCGATCAGCTCAAGCCTTTGGGATTTCCTTTGACGCGGACCGCGCCATTGATCTGTTGAACGGCGTGGGTGGCTCATCGCCGCTTAGGTGTCGACTGACGCTGGCCGCAGGTGGTCAGCTGGATATAACGACCGGAGCATTGGCCGATAATCCGACGATCTGGCGGATCGCCATTGCCGAACCGCGCCTGACCGCGTCTGACATCTGGTTGCAGCACAAAACAACACAGCGTGCCATATACGACACCACTCGGGCGACTTTGCCTCATGGCATAGACGAGGTCCTGTTTCTGAACGAACGCGACGAGTTGTGCGAAGGCACCATCACCAATCTGTTTCTGCATATGCCGGATGGCCGTCGCCTAACGCCTGCGTTGTCCAGCGGCGTTCTACCCGGCATTCTGCGCGAAGAATTACTGAGTAATAAAGAGGTTACCGAAGCCACGCTGACCTTGACCGACCTGAAAAACGCAGAAAAACTCTATATGGGAAATTCGTTGCGTGGCCTGATCCGGGCGGAGTTGGCAATACAGTGAGCAAACAAACCGATTGGGCGGACAGCGGGGTGCCGTATCTGCGATTGCGGCTGGAATTTGGATTGTTTTTTATCGCTGCGCCGGTGCTGATCGCGGTATTCTTTCCACCCGACTGGATGTTCCCGTCATTATTCACCTTCACGGCCATCGGGATTGTGTTGCTGCACATTACACCCGGCTTTGCCTGGGCTGAACTGCGGTACAACTGGCGCAACTGGTCCTGGCGCGAGGTTGCTTTGTTTACCTTTGCCATGACGATCTTTTGCGCCGTGGTTGTGATGGCAATGCGACCCGAGGCGGCGTTTTTCCTACTGCGAAATCGACCCGAATTTCTTCTGGTGATTTGGATTGGTTACCCATTGCTGTCGGCCCTGCCGCAAGAACTTTTGTTCCGGTCCCTGTTCTTCCGCCGCTATCACGAAATCTTGCCAAACGGACGCGCGGCCTATCTGCTGAACGCTGCGCTGTTTTCACTGGCACATCTGATGTATTGGAGCTGGATCGTCGCCGTCATGACCTTTGCCGGAGGGTTGCTGTTCACCTGGGCCTATCGCAAACGCGGATCTTTTTTCTACGCGGTCTTATTGCACGCGATTGCGGGAAACATCATCTTTGCCGCCGGTCTGGGTATCTATTTCTACTCGGGCAACGTGCAAAGGCCGTTTTGACAGCGCGACCTGCCTTGACTTTCCATGCCTGACAGGGTGTATCGGCGCGACGAATTCTGCGCCCGAAGGGATATTTTCATGCATGCCTATCGCAGCCACACCTGCGCCGCTCTGACCGCCGCCAATGTCGGTGAAACCGTCCGCCTGTCCGGTTGGGTGCATCGTGTCCGAGATCACGGTGGCGTGCTGTTCATCGACCTGCGCGATCATTTCGGAGTGACACAGGTTCTGTGTGACGGTGACAGCGCCGCCTTTGCCGAGCTGGAAAAGGTTCGGTCCGAATGGTGTATCCGCATCGACGGCACTGTCAAAGCGCGCGACGCTGAGCTGGTAAACCCGAAACTGCCCACCGGCGAGATCGAAGTTTACGTGCGCGAATTAGAAGTGCTGGGCGCCGCTGATGAGCTGCCGTTGATGGTGTTCGGTGATCAGGAATACCCCGAAGAAACCCGCCTGCGCTATCGTTATCTGGACCTGCGCCGCGAGGCGATGCAGCAGAACATGACGCTGCGCTCGGACGTTGTGGCGTCCATGCGCCGTCGCATGTGGGATCAGGGGTTCCGCGAATATCAGACGCCAATCATCACTGCGTCCTCGCCGGAAGGCGCGCGTGACTTCTTGGTGCCTTCGCGTCTGCATCCGGGCAAGTTCTATGCGTTGCCGCAGGCCCCACAGCAGTTCAAACAGCTGATCATGGTGTCGGGCTTTGACAAATACTTCCAGATCGCGCCGTGTTTTCGCGATGAAGACCCACGCGCCGACCGCTCACCCACCGATTTCTATCAGCTTGACCTTGAGATGTCGTTTGTAGAACAGCAGGACGTGTTCGACACGATCCAGCCCGTTCTGACCGGTGTGTTCGAGGAATTCGGCGGTGGTCGCAAGGTTGACCAGGAGTGGCCGCAAATCTCCTACAAGGACGCGGCACTTTGGTATGGCAGCGACAAGCCGGACCTGCGCAATCCTATTAAAATGCAAGTGGTCTCCGACCACTTCCGCGATTCTGGCTTCGCGATATTCGCGAAGCTGTTGGAGCAGGAAGGCACCGAAATCCGCGCCATTCCTGCGCCGACGGGTGGCAGCCGCAAGTTCTGTGACCGCATGAACGCTTTTGCCCAGAAAGAGGGTCTGCCCGGTATGGGCTATATCTTCTGGCGCGATCAGGGCGAAGGCATGGAGGCCGCAGGTCCGTTGGCCAAGAACATCGGTCCCGAGCGGACCGAGGCAATCCGTCAACAGCTGGGTCTGGGTGTTGGTGACGCCGCGTTCTTCCTGGGCGGCAAGCCGAAAGCCTTTGAAAAGGTGGCGGGTAAGGCGCGCGATGTGATCGGTGAGGAGCTGGGTCTGACCGAGAAAGACCGCTTTGCCTTTGCCTGGATCGTAGATTTCCCGATCTACGAACAGGACGAAGAAACCGGCACCATCGACTTTGAACACAACCCATTCTCGATGCCGCAAGGTGGTATGGCGGCGCTGCAGGGTAATCCTCTGGACGTGCGCGGCTATCAGTACGATCTGGCGTGCAACGGATATGAGCTGGTCTCGGGTGCGATCCGGAACCACAAGCCCGAGATCATGCTGAAAGCCTTTGAACTGGCAGGCTATGGCGAGGATGAGGTGAAAAGCCGCTTTGGTGCGCTGTTCAACGCCTTCCACTATGGCGCTCCGCCGCACGGTGGTTGTGCTGCGGGGATCGACCGGATCGTGATGCTATTGGCTGATGAGGCCAACATCCGCGAAGTCATGATGTTCCCGATGAACCAGCGCGCCGAAGACCTAATGATGGACGCGCCATCCGATCCGACCTCGGATCAGTTGATGGAATTGGGATTGCGGATCATCCCACAGGATTGATCAATCGCCCGCCGCAGCCTTTGCGGCGGGTTTTTTCTTTGGATCAGATGCCACAAGCCTGCGGTTAAAACCCCGCGGTAAATTCTGTATTGCACCAGTACTGGTCAACGGACATGACTTTGATCCGCGTGCAACACGGATGTTCCGGGCTGTTGTGCGGGTTTGAGAATAGGCCCAGATAGTCAGAAACGTGGATGTCAGAAAATATGCGATCACCATTTCAGATAGCCTCACGCTGCTCCAACCGCGCCTGAACGATGCCGGCGACCTTTGCGGCCAGCGCCGTAACTGGTCCTCCGCCTGCGCGCGTTTCGGCCAGTTTCTGCGCGGCATCCGCCAGAACCGTATCCTCAGCATCCCGGGCAACGCCGATCAGGAATTGGGCCGCATAATCGAAAGTGCGATGATCGTTCGGCCCGGCCAGCACATCCGCGATATGCGCCATGTCGTCTTGATAGGCCATCGGGTCCGCGTGGATAACCTCATCCCGAATGGCGTGCAGGTTGTTGGGCCGACGATCCTGTGGCAGGTTTTCCAGAATGAACTGCTGAAAATGAGAAAGTGATTTCAGGGGTTTGTTCAAAAACCCATCGGCACCTGCTTGCAACGCAGCCTCCTGACCGTGATCGTCACCGGACATGCCCAGAATGGCGCCGATACGTGGGGTTGCTTCGGCCAATTCGGCAATCAGGTCGGCACCGGACCCATCTGGCAAGCCGATATCCACCAGAATGACAGAAGGGCGATAGATCTGCAGGTGGCGCCGGGCTGAGGTCAGGCAATCCGCCCGCCGGATACGCGCACCGCTATGCAGGCACATCAGCCGGATCGCGTCACAGGCAAAGCGGCTGTCTTCGACAACCAGAATGGTTTGACCCAGCAGAGGCCGCGTGGCCGTCGGCTGCGCGGGTGAGGCGAAGGGGCTCGAATCGTCCATGGCAGAACTCCTAATCAGCAGATGCCCTAAGCTAGGAACTTCTGGCTAACACAGCGTTAACGGCAATTTGGCGCACTTGTTCTTTGGCCAAACTGCCCCCATAACCGCGGCAACGCAGAACACAGGAGAGTTCAATGATTGGTCGTCTGAACCACGTCGCCATCGCCGTACCCGATCTTGAGGCCGCGTCCGCGCAATATAGCAATGCACTGGGCGCCAAGGTCGGCGCGCCGCAGGATGAGCCCGATCATGGCGTTACCGTAGTGTTCATCGAACTGCCCAACACCAAGATCGAATTGCTGTACCCGCTGGGTGAAAACAGCCCGATCAACGGCTTTCTGGAAAAGAACCCGGCAGGCGGCATCCACCATGTTTGCTATGAGGTCGAAGACATCATCGCTGCCCGTGATCACTTAAAGGAAACCGGTGCCCGCGTTCTGGGATCGGGCGAGCCGAAGATCGGCGCGCATGGCAAGCCGGTACTGTTCTTGCACCCCAAGGACTTTAACGGCTGTCTGGTCGAACTAGAACAGGTTTAATCAAGCGAGGCTGTCATGACGATCACTGCTGCATTGGTATTGTTTGCCGTCATCTGGTTCATGACGCTGTTGGTTGTGTTGCCCATCCGTATCAAAACGCAAGGCGATCTGGGTGATATCGTTCCGGGCACCCATGCGGGCGCGCCGGAAGTGCATCACATGAAAAAAAAGATGTGGATCACCACCGGGATTTCGGTGGTGCTCTGGGCTGTTATTGCCGGGATTATCATCTCTGGTGTGATCTCGGTGCGCGATTTCGACTGGCTGAACCAACTGGAACCGCGGAACTGAGCGTCAGGTCGAGAGACCTGACAGCTTGTGATAGATATGGGTGAAAGTGGCAACCCCGAGGATTGGGATCACCAGATTCACCAGCGGCACCGAGAGCGGAATGGCCATCAAGGTGCCGGCCAGCCAAATGGTGGCGGAGTGTTTGGCGCGCAGCTTGCGCGCGTCGTCCCGCCCGATCCTTCGCATCGCGGCCAGCGTGAAATACTCCCGACCCAGCAGAAACCCGTTCATTGCCCAGAAAATAAACGGCGCCAGTGGTGGGAACATCGCATAGAGGATCAGCGCCAGCAGGTTGGCCACAACCAGCACGCCCATGAAGCTAACCGCATCCCTTAACCCTTCGTTGAACGGGATGCCTGGAACGGCGGGCAGGGTGGGATAGTGTTTATCCTCGACCGCCTGCGCGACCTCTTCCAAAAACAAAGACGTAATCGCCGAGGCGACTGGCATCATCAGAAAAACCGGCAGTATCAACACCACAAAAATGCCGGAGTAGTTCAGTACATCGTTCAGCCACGGCACGGCGCCAATCCAAGGCAGTGAAATCTCATCTCCGGACAGCCTGTTGATCAGCCAGATTGCACCAGCGCAGGCCGCGATCAACAGCGCGACCGTCAGACCTATGCCACGCAGTATGACTGCGCGGAACTTGGGGTCTCCAATCTGACCAAGCGCCGCAAAAAACGCGTTGAGGATCATCATTCAACGATCCATTCGGTCAGCGTTGCCACATTCGGGCGCGGACGTTCTGGCGGGGCCGTGCCTTCGGTGGCAATGTGGATCAGGCCAGCAATGCGCTCGTTATCTTGTAAGTCAAAAGCTTGGCGGCAGAACTCGGGATCATGGGTTTGCCAACCCGACAGCCAGTTCGCCCCCCAACCCGCTGCAAGCGCCGCGTTCAGTAAGGCCAGACAGACAGCACCAGCCGAATAGGTCTGTTCAATCGCCGGGATTTTTTCGGATGGTTTCTGCACCTCGACCACGGCAACGGCCAGATGGCCCATGTCAAACTGGCTTTGCGCTTTTGCGATGTCCTCGGGCGTCTTGCCCAGGGCAACGCCCCGCTCGTGCGTCAACCCGGACAGGCGCGGCATTGCGCCTTTCTCAAGAACGATAAAGCGCCACGGCTCCAGCTTGCCGTGATCGGGGCTGCGGGCGGCGGCGGTCAAAAGCGGCAACAGCTCATCCCGCGTCGGGGCCGGAGCAATCAGTGTTTTGGCAGGGCGAGACCGGCGCGATTGCAGAAATTCCAGGGCAGCCGGGTTTTTCAAGGACATATGTTAACTTCCTTTACATGAGCAGTCTGTATCTGGTTGAGTATCTGGCGCGTTTCAAGTGCAATCAGCTGGATCGGCCGGATCATTTTCATTCCCCGGTGCCCCATGCAAGGGTGTTTACAGACAAGAGGTGAAAAGATGGCCAGGCCAAAACTGCGCGACATACCCGACCTAAGCGCCCATGCCGTCCCTGGCACGGCGGTTCCGGTTCGGGTCACGCCGAAAGCCGCAAAGGACAGCATCGCGATGGACAAGGGCGTAATCCGCATTACGGTCACTGTGCCGCCCGAAAACGGCAAAGCCAACGAAGCTGTGCGCCGGATACTGGCCACGGCCATGCAGGTGGCCCCTTCGACGCTGACCCTAAAACAAGGGCAGACTGCGCGGGACAAGCTGTTTGTCTATGCGCCTTGACTGGGTCGTTCGTGAATTTGATACACCCCTTCCGGCAAATCCAGCGCAGCGGCCAGATCGCGGACTTGCTCAGGAGACAGAGTTATTTTCTGTATCTTGTCTGTGCGTGGGTCCAGTTGCTCAAGCGTCACACATTCGGCGAAGCTGTTGATGACGACATCCTCTTGCAAAGGTTTGGGGCCTTCGTCCACCAGAGTAATGACTGTCGAGTCGAATTCATGCTCAATCGAAAACATATAGGCAGAGTGCAGGGAGCAAGGCGGCAATGCAACCCGTTCCCGTGCAATCCGACGGTGGCGGTCCCCCAGGTGTCGCGCTATGGTTTTTCAAACGGGATCACCGTTTCAAAGGAATATAAATGCGCCGTCTGATCTATTTGCTGTTTCCTCTGGTGCTGACGGCCTGCAGTGCTGGTGTTCTGCGTGTTCAACCGGCAAATGAATGGTCGCTGGATTCGAATGAATTTCAGGTCGACGCCGCCGCGTTTCAGGATATCAGCCGTCAGGTCGGCGACGAAGCCCGCGCCGAATGTGTGCGCCAGGCCAAGGTCGAAAATTGCGATTTCACGATATTGGTCGACCTGAACCCGCGCGCACCGGCAAATGCCTTTCAGACTCTGGATGATGACAATCAGCCGGTAATCATATTCACGCGTTCGATGATCCAATCTGCGAAGAATCCCGATGAACTGGCCTTCGTCATGGGGCACGAGGCAGCGCATCATGTTTTGGGACACATCGCCCGGCAGTCGAAAAACGCCCAGGAAAGTGCCGCAATCTTCAGCGAATTGGGCAAGCTGCATGGCGAGGAAGGCAAAGACCTTGAACGCACGCAGAAATTGGGGGCCGAATTAGGTGTGCAGGTGAACGTGAAAGCATTTGAGCTTGAGGCGGACCAACTGGGCACGATCATCACCCATAACGCGGGATACAACCCTTTAATTGGCGCCAAATATTTTGATCGCCTTCCCGATCCGGGGGATCAGTTTCTGGGAACGCACCCCCCAAATACCGACCGAGTTCAGATCGTTCTTGAAACCGCAAGACAATTGGGTTTGACGCAATGACCGCTTTGACACGGCTGGGCGTGATCCTGACGGACCGGGGGTCGAAATACGCGGTAACAGGCGCAGCTGTTGGCACGCGGGCCGATGTTGATGCAGTCTTGCAAGAGCTCAAGTCAGACAAGGCTTATGCCAAAGCCACGCACAACACCTGGGCGGCCATTTTGCCGACCGGGGCGTTGAAGGCCGATGACGGGGAAAGCGGTGCGGGCATGGTGATTCTAAGGATGCTTGAACGGGCCGGGTTGGACAGTCATGTGGTCATCGTCACCCGCTGGTACGGCGGAAAAAAGCTGGGTGGGGATCGATTTAGGCGCGTGCAGGACGCGACCCGAACCTATCTGGATCATATCGGCGCCGGGCCTTGATGTGAGTCAAAGGCCCAAGCACAGGGCTGAGATATCCTGCTGCGGACAGATGGCAGGAAAGGACCTCTCATGCCCGATCAAGAAGTCTTGAAATTCCATGCAGGTCTTGTGGATCAGATGGCTACGAAACTTGGTGTGGATCTGCAGCAATCCGCGATTGAAGGTGATGTTTCGATCGATCAGCTTTCCGATGCTGTTCTGAGGTGTACGGGCTGTGCAAATCCCAATCATTGCCAGAGCTTCCTACAGCAGCCCGCGCAGGCGGGCCAAACGCCGGAATACTGCCGCAATCAGGAAATGCTCCGAAAACTGCAGCCTTAACGACAGGAAGGTTTCATGCCGCATTAGAGTGGTCACCGGACGCGATAGGTGACCAACAGACTAGCAGAGACCAACACCGGTTTGCTGTGTTGAAAACATGATCAAAGCAGGAAAACTGATGGCGCGAAATTCTTTGGGGGATGTCGAAAAACACTTTTGGCTAACCCGTTCGGTGGCGCGATGTATGAAAATCTCGTTGACCGAAGCAATGGCAGAGAAACGGCTGACACCGGATCGCTATGCCGAACTGGTAACACGCTGCCGGGCATCGCAGTGCAGCAACCAATGTGCCATCTGGTTGTCTGAACAACAATCCGAGGCCCACACTGCGCCCGAATTCTGTGCCAACGCTGATCTGTTGAACGCGTTGAAGACCTGATTACAGATTCGAATGCGACCCGTCACACAGCGGAGGATTCCCGCTGTGTTTGCAGCCACAGAAAAAGACTTTTTTGCTGCTGTCTGCCGTGTACTTTACCGGTTCGAACCCGGTGTCTTTGTGCGATCCATCGCAAAACGGCTGCCGCTTGGATCGGCCGCATGCACACCAGAAATAGCTTTTCCCTTCGATCACCTCGACCGGGAAGGGACCTTTTTGCGCGATGGTGGGGCTGTCAGACATGTGGCTACTCCGTCTTTTGCTGATGTCAGTCTACCAGTGTAGAGCGATACGCGAAAATCGGTAGCCTATGCTCATAAATCCGCTGTTTCTGAGGGGGTTACCGGCGTTGTTTCGCCTTTCTTCACGATCGCGTGATCGAATTCGTTGCAAATATGCCATTCAAGTCGTATTGTGAGACCGGCCCCGGATTCTTGGGCAATATCAGGAAATTAATAGAGGAATGACGGACATGAAACTCAAATTTGCTGCCGTTGGTGCATTTGCCCTTGTTTTGGCTGCTTGCTCGCAGCAGGAAGAACCGGCGCCGGTTTATATCACGCCTGAGTACGACAAATTCGGCACACCTAGCTGCCCGGCAGGAACTGAGCTGGCCACGACAGAAGCAGGCCAGACCGTCTGTAATCCGGTCGCACAATAACTATACCGCGGGTGGCCCGTTTTTAAGGCTGCCCGCACATTCTCGACAAAAAACCGCCCTCGGGGCGGTTTTTTCTTGCCCTCCATAAATCAATGCGGCTTCAGTTCCGTACACCGAAAAGTTGAAGGCTGATGAGAAACCTTCTTACACATCTCAAGGATCGAACGCGTTGGAGCTGGCAAGGGCTGGTCGCGACCTGGCGTGAAGAGTATTCGTTCCGCGCCTGGGTTTGGGCAAATCTGGTCTCGGCTGCTTTGGCCGTTTGTTTGCCGCTCGGTGAAGGGGTACGCGCCCTGATCCTGATATTTGGCCTGCTTGTTTTGGTGGCCGAGCTGTTGAATACCGCGATTGAGCGCGCTGTCGATCACACCTCGACCGATCACAATAAACTGGCGGGGCAGGCCAAGGACGCCGCCAGTGCTGCTGTTGCGTTAACGGCTTTGGCAGCGGGATTGGCTTGGGTCATCGGGCTTCTAAGCCTGTTTTGAAGCCATCAATACCTCCGCCGTTTTATACCATAGCGATATCCTCGGTTTTGAATTCCGTAACTCCGTGGAAGGTAATAAGGCGAGGCATGTTTGTTGCTGAACGCTTGCCTTGACCGGTGGTGTCGTTTGACCGGTTTGACGTAATGAACCTTGGGTTTGCTCTTGTGGTGGTACACTTTCGGCTTGGTTTGATGTTTGTGTTTGCTGGACCGATGATAGACTTTAGGTGCGCCATAGTATCGCTGCACATGGTGTTTGCTGCGCAGGTGCAGGCTCAGCGGTTCGGACCCAATAATTATGAAACCGCCCGCGCGGACGTTGTCCGCAACAGCGGGAACGGCATAAAGTTGGGCAGCAAGTATAACCGTTATGCATTTCAGGCCAAAGGGGTGTAGGCAGGACATTGGAACTTCCTTCCTATAAGGCGGTATGTCCCGTCATAATCCGCGAGTCTGGCGCAAAACGCCAATAAACTTGCCTCACGCTTTGCCCAACTGGGGTTACCGGATCAGGTCAGCTTGCCCCAAAGGTCATATTCGCCAGCCTCATCGACCTCGACCGAGACGATGTCGCCAGGGTTGAGGGTTTCAAACCCTTCGTCGATAAACAGATTCCCATCGATCTCGGGCGCGTCGGATTTGGTGCGGCAAGTGGCGGCTTCGCCATCGACCTCGTCCACGATCACCTCGATGGTCTGGCCGACCTTTGCGGCCAGCTTTGCCTCGGAGATCGCCTGTGCCTTCTCCATGAACCGTTCCCAGCGCTCTTGTTTGATCCCGGCCGGAACATGGTCGGGCAGATCGTTCGAGCGTGCGCCATCCACGTTTTCGTATTGGAAGCATCCCACGCGATCCAATTGCGCCTCATCCATCCAGTCCAAAAGCGTCTGGAACTCAGCCTCGGTCTCGCCGGGATAGCCGACGATAAAGGTCGAGCGCAGGGTGATATCGGGGCAGGTCGCGCGCCATGCTGCGATCTCGTCCAGTGTTTTCGCTGCTGCCGCCGGGCGGGCCATGCGTTTCAGAACGTCCGGGTGGGCATGTTGGAACGGAATGTCTAGATAGGGCAGGATGTTGCACCCGGCATCGGCCATCAGGGGGATCAGCTCGCGCACATGCGGGTAGGGGTAGACATAGTGTAGACGAACCCAGGCATCCAGCTGCCCCAGCTCACGCGCCAGATCGGTAATGTGGCTGCGCACCTCACGGTCCTTCCACGGGTTCACATCGTATTTCCGGTCCAGCCCATAGGCCGAGGTATCCTGCGAGATCACCAGCAATTCGCGCACGCCATTGTCGACCAGCTTTTCGGCCTCACGCAATATGGCGTGGGCGGGACGACTGGCCAGTTTCCCGCGCATGTCTGGGATGATGCAAAATTTGCACTTGTGGTTACAGCCCTCGGATATCTTGAGATAGCTGTAATGGCGCGGGGTCAACTGCACGCTGGCGGCGGGCAGTAGATCAACGAATGGATTAGGATCGGGGGGAACTGCTGAATGCACCGCATCCAGCACCTGTTCGTATTGATGCGGCCCGGTCACGGCCATAATACGCGGGTGGTGTTCACGGATATAGTCGGGCTCGGCCCCCAGGCAGCCGGTCACAATGACCTTGCCGTTTTCTACCAAAGCCTCGCCAATGGCGTCCAGAGACTCAGCCTTGGCGCTGTCAAGGAAACCGCAAGTGTTCACGATTACGGCATCGGCCCCGGAATAATCTGGCGAAATGCCGTACCCTTCTGCACGAAGACGGGTCAAAATCCGCTCGCTATCGACCAAGGCCTTGGGGCAGCCCAGCGACACCATACCAATGGTTGGTTGGTTGGTACGTGGCGTATCAGGCATCCGGGCGGCGGGCGCCAGGTCAGGGCGGAGGTTTGGTGGGTTCGTGCTCATGGCGCGGCATATAGTGGGGAACGCTTCCTCTTGCAAATACGGGCTGGGCTTTGGATGATCTTTTCAACGCATGCCAAATAAGCGGAGAGCAGAAAAATGAAGTGGCTGGTGCGCATACTCTTCTTATTCGTGGCCGCAATCGGGTTGGTCATCGGCGCCTTATTGCTGATGCCGGGGGATAAGCTGGCGGCGATTCTGGCGGAACAGGTCAAAAGCGAAACGGGGCGCGACCTGACATTGTCGGGGGGGGTGAACCTGTCGTTCTGGCCCGTTCTGGGGATGGAGACCGGCCCTGTCACGTTTGGCAACGCACCCTGGGCTGGGTCCGAACCGATGCTCAGCGCCGAAAGCCTTGCCGTCGGCGTGGATGCTTCGGCGCTGCTGAACGGAGATTTACGGATAAGGCGGGTTGTCGCGGATAATCCGGTTTTGAGGCTCGAGTTATCCGATGGACGCGGCAATTGGGAATTAAGCGCTCCGGTTGCCTCGCAGGCGACGACCGGAAGCAATACCAGCGCGTCATCTGCATCGCCGCAAGGTGCCGTGACGCTGGACCGTCTGGAACTGACCAATGCACAGTTGGTTTACATCGAAAATGGCGCAACGAAATTCAACTTCTCAAACGTTGATCTGTCGGCCAGCTGGCCGGGGCCGACCTCACCCATGGTCATGGAGGCGCGGATGGCAGTGCCGGGCGGCCACGTGAAAGTTGACCTCGAAATACCGGACCTGCCGACCTATGCATCCGGGGCTGTCGCACCTTTGAAATTGGCTCTGACCGCGCCGGGCGGCGAGGTTGGGTTCGATGGCCGCGTCAACCTTGCTGGAGAAATGGACGGCGCGCTTGCGGTCAAAACCAGGAACACCGAGGAAATGCTGGCCGCTTTTGGACAGGCGGGTGTCGGGGTGCCGCTGGGATTGGGCCGCAAGGCCGATGTGTCTGGGCAGATGACCTATACCAGCGAAGGCCGTATCTCACTGCGCAACATGGTGGCGCAGTTGGACCACAACCGCTTTACCGGAGAAACGGATATCGAGATTTCGGATCCGCCGAAAATCACCGCGCGGCTCAAGAGTGGGGATATTGACCTGTCACGTTTCAATGACGCGCCGGCGTCGAGCGGGGGTGGGTCGGGAACGGCGTCCTCGCCCGACAGTGGGTGGTCCAAGGCCCCGATTGATGCCTCGGCCCTGTCGCTGGCCAATGGGGAAATACGCCTGACGGCCTCGTCCATTGTCCTGCCCGACATAGAACTGGGAGCCAGCGACCTGACGCTGATACTCGACCGGTCCCGTGCTGTGTTGCAGATGAACCCGGCCACTTTGTTCTCGGGTCAGGTTAACGGGCAGGTGGTGGCCAACAACCGCAATGGCCTGTCAGTCGGCGGTAAGCTGAAGGCGAAAAACATGAACGTTCAACAAGCCCTGTCCACCCTCGCGGAGATTGAGCGTTTTACGGGTACAGGAACGGGTGAGTTTGAATTTCTAGGCGTCGGGCAGACCGAAGACCAGATCATGCGATCCCTCAGTGGCACGGGCAATCTGAATGTGGGGCAGGGCGTGATTTCGGGTTTTGATCTGGATCGCCTGATGGGGCGCGGCAAAGGTTCGGGTGGGACAACCGTGTTCAACAGCCTGACAGCCAGTTTTACCATTGATCAGGGTGTGCTGACCAATAACGACCTGCTGATGTCACTGGACAATTTCCGTGCAGATGGGACGGGCAAGGTCAATATCGGCGCGCGCAGGATCGACTATCTGTTTACCCCAACCGCGCTGCGGGCCAACTCGGGGCAGGGTCTTTCGGTTCCAGTGCGGATTGTCGGGCCGTGGAGCGACCCTTCGATCAAACCCGATTTGTCCAAAGTGATCGAGGCCGCCGCCGAAGGTCAGCTAAAAGACCTTGAGGACGACGCCAAGCAAAAGGTTCTGGACAAAGTGGGTGATGAACTGGGTACGGCAGTGACTGACAGTGAAAGTGTCGAGGATGCTTTGAAAAATAAGCTGGAAGAAGAGGCCAAGAAAGGCTTGTTCAAACTGTTGGGCGGAAATTAAAGGGCGGGGCGCCTTAGGCGCCCCGATCCCAAATCAGATGGTTTGGTCGTAATCGCCAACGCCGGGCTCAGTCCGGATGACGGCGTCGATATCGGCAAATATGGCGCGCATTTCTTCTTCGCTTTCGCTGCTTTCACAGACCACAACCAGGTTTGGCGTGTTCGAGGACGCCCGCACCAGCCCCCAGCTGCCATTGTCCAGAATAACGCGGGCGCCATTGACGGTGACGACCTCTTTGACCGCGCGGCCAGCCAGGGTTTCACCCGCATCGGCCTTGGCAACCAGCTTGTCCACCAACCGTTTTAGAATGTCGTATTTCTCGGTATCGGCGGCATAGGGTGACATCGTCGGCGTCGACCAGGTTTTTGGCAACGCCTTGCGCAGATCCGACATGCTTTTGTCCGGGTTGCGATCCATCAGTTTGCAGATCTCGACCGCGACCCGCATGCCGCAGTCATAGCCGCGCCCGATCGGCTCTGCCAGGAAGTAGTGGCCCGATTTCTCGAACCCTGCCAGAGCATTGATTTCTTTAACCCGGCGCTTCATGTGGCTATGGCCGGTTTTCCAGTAATCGGCTTTGACGCCGTGGGCCTGCAACTCGGGGTCGCTGGCAAACAGCCCGGTTGATTTGACGTCCGCCACAAAGGTCGCATTGGGGTACAGCTTGGCCAGATCGCGGGCCATGATCACGCCGACCTTGTCTGCGAAAATCTCCTCACCCTCGTCATCGACAACACCGCAGCGATCTCCGTCACCGTCAAATCCCAGCGCCATGTCGGCGCCGCTGGATTTCACGGTGTTGGCCATGTCGTGCAACATCTCCATGGCTTCGGGATTAGGGTTGTAGTTGGGGAAGGTGTAGTCTAGCCGGTTGTGGCTGGGCACGACCTCGACCCCCATCCGTTCGAAAATCTCGGGCGCAAAGGCTGACGCTGTACCATTACCCGTCGCACAGACAACTTTCAGCGGCCGAGACATTTTGAAGTCACCAACCAGATCGTCGATATAAGCTTCTTTCACGCCGTCCACGAATTCGTACGACCCCCCCTCGTGGGGGACGCCTTGTCCATTCAGAACGATGTCGCGCAATTCCGACATCTCGTCCGGGCCGTGAGTTAACGGGCGTTCAAAGCCCATCTTTACGCCGGTCCAGCCGTTCGGGTTGTGGCTGGCGGTGACCATGGCCACGGCGGGAACGTCCAGATGGAACTGGGCGAAATAGGCCATAGGGCTCAGTGCCGGGCCAATATCCTTGACCTGAATTCCAGCCTGCATCAGGCCCAGGATCAACGCATTCTTGATTGCCAGCGAATAGTCGCGATAGTCGTTGCCGACCGCGATCACAGGCGCGATTCCACGCTTGCGCATCTGAGTGCCCAAACCCAGCCCCAGCGCCGTCATGCCCGGCAGATTGATCTCTTCGGGGTATTTCCAACGGGCGTCATATTCGCGAAACCCGGTGGGTTTGATCATCGGGTCGCGCAGAAAACTCCAGGTGTTCGGAGTCACCTCGGGGATGGGTTTGGTCATACTATCGCTCTTGCTTAAATCTGAATCGGGTTGGCTTTGGCCAATGCATCAAAGCGCATCAATGTGTCAATCAATTGAGGCATTTGATCCAGATAGATCATGTTGGGGCCATCACAGGGGGCGTTGTCCGGATCTTGGTGTGTTTCCATAAAAACACCGGCTACACCAACGGCAACAGCCGAGCGTGCCATAACGGGCGCAAATTCGCGCTGACCACCGGATGCACCACCCAATCCACCGGGCTGAGCCACAGTGTGGGTGGCGTCCATTATCACCGGGTACCCGGTGCGAGCCATTTCCGGCAGAGATTGCATGTCCACCACGAGGCGGTTGTAGCCAAAGCTGACACCACGTTCCGTCAGCATGATGTTGTGATTGTCGGTGCTTTCGATCTTGGCCGCGACGTTCTGCATGTCCCAAGGGGCTAGGAACTGACCTTTTTTGACGTTGACCACCGCGCCTGTTGCGCCTGCGGATTTTAGAAGGGCGGTTTGACGGCAAAGGAAAGCGGGGATTTGCAGGATGTCACACACCTCGGCAACGGACGCGCATTGTTCTTTCTCATGTACATCCGTGGTGACTGGCACGCCAATGCTGTCCTTTACCGATTGCAGCACCGCCAAACCTTTGTCGAGGCCCAGTGCAGGAGCTGCGTTTACAGAGGTGCGGTTAGCCTTGTCGAACGAGCCTTTAAACACATACTGAGCACCGGCGGCGTCGCAGGCCTCTTTCATTTTGCCAGCGATCATCTGGGCGTGATCGGCGGTTTCAAGTTGGCAGGGGCCGGCAATGATCGTCAGAGGCAGATCATTACCGACCGTGAGATCGGAGATTTTTACATGTTTCATGTGTCTTACGAGGATACCTGTTCACGAAGGACCGACGCGGTAAGCGAGATCATCAGGTAGATACCAGCAAACAATAGGAAAGCCAAAATCGTATTTTCAAACTTGCGCGGATAGCTGGGTTCCTCACTGGCGACCGGGTTCACTGAAACCGTCAGATAACGCACTTTGCGGTTGGCTTCGGTTCGTGTGGTTTCCATCTGTTCCATTGCGGTTTGCAGCATCAAATCACGAGCCACAAGGTCGGCCTGGGCCATCTGAATTCGCACGCTTAAACGCGCCAGCGAGTTTTCGCCTGCTGATGCGTCCAGCATTTCGGCGTTCAGTTCTGCCAGGGCAACTTCAAGTCGTTGAATGTCCGCACGGACACCATCCACTTTGGCTTGGTTCGGGCGCAAGTTGTCCAAAAGTGCGGCCAGCTGCAGTTCTTTTTCCTGCAACTCGATTTCGATTACGTTGATCCGTTCGCGCAGGCCAAGGAGGACGTTTTCTGGGTCCAAAACCGCCCCCTGAAGCTGCAGCTCGATCAGTTCCTCCTGAGCTTTTCGACGTTCGTTCTGAGCCAATTCAAAACCGGCCCGGGCATCGCGCATTTGGTCTTCGCGTTTCAATTCGGTCAGACCGTTGATGGTTTCCTCGGCATAGGACAGTAGAAGATTGGAAAGTTCGACTGAAATCTCGGGGCTTGGTGCCGCAACTTCCATCCGGATGATACCGTCGCTGGGGTCGTACCCAATGGTAATCATTCGCTTGTAAAGCTTATAGGTATCCTCAAGAGATGCATCCTGCGGCAGGCGTTGAATCGGATCGATCCAATCCTGCTTGAAGATTTCGGAAAAATTGGTGTCGTTCTCAAGTCGCACCAGCGCGTCTTTGGATTCCAAAAATTCCTGCGTGGCAACGGAATCTTGTGCAGTGGCGAATTGAGTGCCTGCAAGAAACCCACCAAAGGACGCCCCGCCGCCGTCTGCCTGCAAGATTGAAAAGGCGGAATCGCTGGCGTACATCGGTGTTGCGTACCGATAGAAATAGGTGCCCACAATCAGGGTCGGCAGCAGTACAAAGGCTGCCAGACGCGCAAACAGCGCAAACAGCTTGCGTTTGCGGCGGCGTGCGATGTCCTTCTGAATTTCACCGATTTCAAGATTTCGCCGCTCGGCTGGCGTTAGCTCCGGACCGGTAAGGCCTTGGGAAGAGTCCGAAATCGTCTGCGGCAACTGGATCTTGATCTTGTCCTTTGCCTGATCATTCGAACCTGTTTTTTCGGCCGCCAGATCCAGCAAGTTGGCACGTTCGAAAGGATCGATGCCCTTTTTACGCAATAGCCGCACCGCGTCGTAATCCGACGTTGCAGCAAGCCCGTTTTTCTGGGCCAGACGACGTGCCACACGCAGTTGGCGACCGGTTAGCCCTTCGCGCTTGATCGCCTCAATATCGGTCGAGGGAGACGGGTTATTTGCCGCCTCAGACGGTTGCGTCGCTTTTCTGATGCGCGAAATCGCGTCGGCCCGTGCGTCTGCGGAATCCGAGCCCTGACGATTGCGGCGCCAGCGATATTTTTTAGCCTTGGGTTTGGTAGTCATATAACTGTCGTGCCTCTTCCAAGGTGTCGAACATGTAAAGCTGACCGTCCAATAGAACGGCCGCCTGCTGTGCAAATTTCTCAAGAACGTCGGGATTGTGGGACACGATCACCAGTGTGGTTGTCCGCAAACGCTCTCGCAGGATGTCACCTGCTTTTCGGTTGAATTCTACATCCGTGGATGAGGGCATGCCCTCATCAATCAGGTACATGTCAAAATCTAGCGCCAGCATCAGGGCAAAGGTAAAGCGAGCCCGCATACCGGATGAATAGGTCCCTATTGGCTGGTTGAAATACTCACCCAGATTGCACAGCCAGCTGCAATACGCCTCGACATAGTCGGGATCCATTCCATAGATTTTGGCGATGTAGCGGGCGTTTTCCAGGGCCGAAAGCTTTTTGACCACACCGCCGGAAAACCCCATCGGGAACGAGATGCGGCAGGATTTGCGGATCACACCCTCATCCGGTTTTTCCAGCCCGGCCATCATGTTGATCAATGTCGTCTTGCCGGTGCCGTTTGGGGCCAATATCCCAATCGACCGGCCCAGTTCGATCTGGAACGAGACCCGATCCAGGATCACCTTGCGGCGGGTCCCGGTCCAAAAGGACTTACTGACATTCTCAAACTCAAGCATTCACGGCCTGCTGCTCGGGCGTTTGTTTGGTACACCGCCCAGGTTGGTAAACCATCGACAAATTTATTGGTCCATGTTGGCTACATTATGTCGAATTGTGAAACAAATGATCAATGCGTACCGTCGCTGTGCTGTTGGTTTTGTGACTTTTGCATCTGTTGGCCTTGGGGTGCCCGTTGACTATCTTTCCTTTTGTCCGTCAACCAATTTGATGCAGGAAGTCTTGCGATCTGATGAATTCGCTACAGAAAGAAATTGAGGCCTGCCGTATTTGCGCAGACAGGTTTCAGACCACGTTTACCGCGCATGAGCCGCGCCCGGTGGTCTGGTTTCGGTCTGGTACGCCATTGTTGATCGCAGGGCAGGCGCCTGGCGCGCGGGTCCATGCCTCGGGGCGTCCGTTCACCGATCCCTCTGGCGACCGTCTGCGGGACTGGCTGGGGATTGACGAGGCCGTATTCTATGACCGCGCCCGCGTGTCGATCGTTCCGATGGCCTTTTGCTTTCCCGGATATAACGAGCGTAAAGCCGACCTACCACCGCCGCCCATATGCGGAAAGACATGGCATGACAGGGTGATGGATGAGTTAGGCGAGGTACCGCTGACGGTTCTGGTCGGGGGGCACGCGCACAAATATCACCTAGGTGTACGTACGGCCGTGACCGAAACCGTGCGCAACTGGCGAGACCATGCGCCGCGCGTCTTTCCCTTGCCTCATCCGTCTTGGCGGAATACGGCATGGCTAAAGAAAAACCCGTGGTTCGAAGCTGAACTGCTGCCGGTTCTGCGTGCGCGGGTGCAAGAGGTTTTGAATGACTAACGCCACGGCGCTTGACGCCGCCCATGCCACGATGGAGGCCAATCCGCAGGATGACGCGGCGCGTCTGCGGTTTTTTGAGCGCCTGGCAGACTCTGAGCTGTTTCTGTTGCTGGCCGAAGAAGCGCAGGACGAGAATATCTTGCCTGAGCTGTTCGATGTTGCGGATGGCCGCTTTGTACTGGCCTTTGATCGCCACGACCGTTTGGCCCGATTTGCGGAACGTCCCGTGCCTTACGTCGCGCTGTCGGGGCGGGTGCTGTCGACGATGCTGGCAGGGCAGGGGATCGGGCTGGGTCTGAACCTTGAGGTCGCACCTTCATCCATGCTGATCCCGGCCGAAGCGCTGGGCTGGCTGGCCAACACGTTGGAACATGCACCAGAAGAGGTACAGCAACGTCTGGCAGAGTTCCTGCCGCCAAAGGGCATGCCGGATGATCTGTTGACAGCGCTGGACACGAAACTGGCCACAGCCGTCGGCTTGGCCGAAGCTGCGTTTCTTGTCGGGACCAAGACGGAAGAGGGCGGCATGGGCCACCTTCTTGGTTTTGTCGGCGCGGTTGAGGGGGCTGAGCCCGCACTGGCCAAAGCCGCGTCCGAGGCACTGACCTTTTCCGGGATCGAGGCTGGGGCGATGGATGTTGGTTTTTTTGGCCCGCATGATCCAGCATCAGCGGCACTGGCACGGGTTGGGTTACGGTTCGACTTGCCACAGCCCGAGGCGCGGGTCATCGAACAGGTTACGCCGGGCAGTAACCCGGATAAGCCACCAATTTTGAAATAGGTGGTCAGGCAAGCCCCGCGATCCAACGAACCGCGGGGCGTCGCGACTATTCTGCTGCTGCTTCCAGCTTGTCTTGTGTGCGGGTGTCGAAATCGCTTGCGTCATGGCGTTCGTGCAGCTGCGTATGCGGCTCACCAAACGCACGGTTGACCATGCGGCCACGCTGAACAGCGGGGCGCGCGTCGATCGCCTTGGCCCACCGCATCACATTTTTATAGGACTCGACATCCAGGAACTCGGCGGCGCTGTAGAGGCGGCCCAACACCAGTTGGCCATACCAGGGCCAGATGGCCATATCAGCAATGGTATAGTCTTCGCCTGCAATATAAGCGTTTTCAGCCAGTTGACGGTCCAGCACGTCCAGCTGCCGTTTGGCCTCCATCGCGAAGCGGTTGATTGGGTATTCCCATTTCTCAGGCGCATAGGCGTAGAAATGGCCAAAACCGCCGCCAAGATATGGCGCACTGCCCATCTGCCAAAATACCCAGTTCATCACCTCGGTGCGTTCCTGACCCGATTTCGGCAGGAAAGCATCGAACTTTTCAGCCAGATGGAACAGGATCGAGGCGCTTTCGAAAACACGCACAGGCGCATCACCCGAGCGGTCCCAAAGTGCAGGAATCTTAGAGTTCGGATTGGCGTCGACAAAGCCCGAGCTGAATTGGTCCCCCTCGCCGATATTAACCAACCATGCATTGTATTCAGCGCCTTCGTGACCTAGCGCCAGTAGTTCTTCCAGCATCACTGTGACTTTGACGCCGTTTGGGGTGGCCAGTGAATAAAGCTGTAGTGGATGCTTTCCGACCGGCAGGTCCTTGTCGTGGGTCGCCCCGGCAATGGGTCGGTTGATATTGGCAAATCGACCACCGCTTTCGCTGTCCCATGTCCAGACCGCGGGGGGCGTGTATGGGGATTGCTCGCTCATCTGTCGTCTTTCTCAGCTACGTTCTGGTAAAGTTTATGTCCGTCTCAACAGCTAATGTTGCAAAGCCCCGAGTCCAACCCCGGATGTTGGGGCAGTTTTGTAACATTCGGGATCGGACCTCTCACATTTCTTCATGCGATGTCACAGCGGCGCGAGCAGGACTGCCCATTGGGGCGAAAATATCTATTCTCTCAGCAAGTGCCCAACCCCGAGGACAAAAGGATTTACCACATGAAACGCTTTGCCCTGACTTTCGTGACAGCTTTGGCCTTTGCCGTGCCGGCTTTCGCCGGTGATCAGTATGTAGATGGCACCGGCTTTGCCGTGTCGGGTTACGACGTTGTCGCCTATCGTGGCCTGGATCAGGCGCCGGTTGGCCAAGCCCAGCCCGAGGCTGTGCGTGGCCATTCTGATATTACAGCGGATTATAACGGTGCCACCTGGGCGTTCTCGACCGAAGAGAACCGCGATAAGTTTCTTGAAAACCCCGCCTATTACGCCCCGGCCTATGATGGGCATTGCGCTTACGGTGTATCGCGTGGTGGCAAGGTTCCGGCGAACCCGAACCTGTGGCGGATTGTCGATGACAAGCTGTACCTGAACATCACTGATGTTGTTGTCGGCTTTTTTGAAGAGGATATCCCCGGCAACATCAATCTGGCCGAAGGCAACTGGCCTGGGATCGAAGGTGATGACGCATCGACTAGCGTTATTCCGAAATTCACCTCGGAAGGTCCGATCGCAAACTAATACGCTACTCACCGAAGCTAAACCCGGTCCACACTAGGCCGGGTTTTTGCTGTTAGCCAGCCAGCCAGAAGTCGTCGCGCATCTGTTGATCCGCGTCGAACTTGATGCGAACGCTTTTCGCGCCGGGAAACTTTCGTTCGGTGATCGTGTCGGGAACCACGACTTCACCGGCCCCTGCATCGTTCGACTGAAAGCTCAGCACTTCGGTTTCTGTCCGCCGGGCCGAGGCAAGAACCGAGGTTGGCAGCGCCACCCGGTTGGACCCCTCACAAACTGGTGTTGGAACAAAATAAGTCAGATGACGGCCATAAAACCCAACGGCTTCGGGGACATGGTCCGCTTCGATTAAGGTCTGAGAATCCGGGTTTGCGCCATCCGGGCTGTGCGCCAGAGCTGTGTTCAGCAACACGCGGCAGGCGTCGATATCGCCGCTTTCCAATTCAATGACACGTTTGCGTAGCTTCGGCCGGCGCGGCATGCCGGTGGCACGTCCTTTGACGGTCAGCCCTTCGCGGCGTAAAAAATCATACGCCTCTTTGGCGCGCGCGAAATGTGTGCAATCGCCGTTTCTGTGGTCTGGATGTGCGTGAAATGCGATGTGGCGCCAAGCATCCCGGATATCGTCGGACCCTGCATTCTGGTCCAAGCCCAAAGCCTCGAGCGCGTCAGCGCGTGCATTTATCTTTTCAACAGGCTCCATAGCCAAAACACTCATTAAACAAACACTACGAACTCAGTGTGTGGAGGCTCACAAATTTGTCAAACTTTATCAAAAATTTATCGCTATTTGGGGGACAGTTCGAAGGAGGTCGCGCTATTGTTCACATCCCGCTTGTACTTGTGATCCCACAAAAAAGCCCGGAGCCTTGGCAGGGTCCGGGCAAAGTAACCAACAGGGATCAAATCAGGCGACGTTTTGCAATTCGGCCTTTGGACTAATACCCAGTGCAAAACACACGTCGCGCGTCAGTTCAGGCCGATTCAGGGTATAGAAATGTAGCTTGTCCACGCCTTCGTCGATCAGGTCCGAACACAGTTCGGTGCATAGTGCTGTGGCCAGCAGATCCTCTCGATTATCGCGAATCGCCTTTTCAAAGGCGTTTTCGACCCAGTCAGGGATATGCGCACCACAGCGGCGGGCAAAATTGCGGGCACCTTTCCAGTTCTCGATGGGCAGGATGCCGGGCACGATGGGCTTGTCGATCCCGGCTTTTTCGCAGGCATCGCGGAAGCGGAAAAAGGTCTCGGCCTCAAAGAAGAACTGCGTCAGGGCTTCGTCCGCACCGGCATCCAGCTTGGCCTTGAGCCAGTCGACATCAGCCGAAAAATCCTGTGCCTCTGGGTGCTTGTCGGGATAGGCGCCGACGCGGATGCTGAACATTTCGGTTTCAGCCAGGGCTTCGATCAACTCGACCGAGTTTGCGAACCCATCGGGATGCGGCACGAACCGATCCTGACCTTTCGGCGGATCACCCCGCAGGGCGACAATGTCCTGAACCCCGGCACGCGCGAATGTGTCGGCGATCTCCAGCGTTTCCTGGCGCGAGGCGTCCACGCAGGTCAGGTGCGCTGCCACAGGAAGGCCGGATGATTTGTGCAGGGTGGCCACGGCATCGCGGGTTAGTTCGCGGGTTGTGCCGCCCGCCCCATAGGTGACCGAGACAAAGCGCGGCTCAAGCGGGGCCAGCGTCTGAACCGTATCCCACAGGCGGAATGAGGCCTCGAGCGTTTGCGGCGGGAAAAACTCGAATGAAATTTCTGGTTTCGTCATGGCTGCCTCACTGGTCCTATCTGTGGCCCTTGTGCCAGTTTGCGCATTGTGAGACAAACTCATATTACTCAAGAACAACATGAGCCGCACTACAATGCACATCGAATTCCGACACCTGCGTACGATTAAGGCCATCCATGAATGCGGCGGCCTGGCCCGTGCGGCGGATCAGCTGAACATCACGCAATCCGCGCTGAGCCATCAGATCAAGGGGTTGGAGGATCAGGCGGGGGTCGAATTGTTCCTGCGCCGGTCCAAGCCGATGAAACTGTCGGCGGCGGGCTTGCGTCTGTTACGGCTGGCAGAGCAGATTCTGCCGCAACTTGAGGCGACGCAACAGGAATTTTCCTCTCTGCGGGACGGCCGCACGGGGCGGATGCATATCGCCATCGAGTGTCACGCCTGTTTCGAATGGCTGTTCCCGGTGTTGGAGTCTTTCCGCAAATCCTGGGGCGACGTAGATGTCGATATCCGCCCAGGTCTGGCCTTTGACGCTTTGCCTGCCCTGCAGAAGGAAGAGGTCGATCTGGTGGTGTCGTCCGACCCTGAGGAGCTGCCGGGCATAGAATTCATCGAACTGTTTGACTATGACGCGGTCTTTGTCGCGTCGTCCTCGCACCCCTTGGCGCAGAAAGAGTTCATCGAGGCCGAGGATTTCCGAGGGCAAACCCTGATTACATACCCGGTCGAACGCACACGTCTGGATGTGTTCAGCCAATTGCTGATCCCGGCACGCGTTGAACCGGCCGCAATCCGGCAGGTGGAATTGACGGCAGTGATCCTGTTGCTTGTGGCCTCGAACCGGGGCGTTGCTGCGTTGCCTGACTGGGTCGTGCGCGAGGTAAAATACAACTCGGACTATGTCACCCGCCCGCTGACGGAAAACGGAATTACCCGCACATTGTACGCGGCTGTGCGCTCGGAAGACCTGGAAAAACCCTATGTGCAGGAACTGATCGAGCTGGCGGGAACCGAGGCGCGCAAGCTGCAAGAGCAATAGGTAATAAACGCGGGTCTGCTATGCGCATCATTCCTCTTGGCAAGGGCGCGTTGCACCAGTATACGCGCGGTTTGACCGGACAGGAGCCTTTGGACAATGGTTGGCAGTGCAAACCTCAACATCATGATCAAAGCCGCGCGCAAGGCGGGGCGTTCTTTGGTCAAGGATTTTCGTGAAGTCGAGAACCTTCAGGTGTCGATGAAAGGCGCGGGCGACTTTGTCTCCAAGGCCGATATTGCCGCCGAGGCAATCCTGAAAGAGGAACTGCTGGGTGCGCGCCCAACCTATGGCTGGTTGGCCGAAGAGGGCGGCGCGATTGATGGTGAGGACCCAACCCGCCGTTGGATCGTAGACCCGTTGGACGGCACAACCAACTTCCTGCACGGCCTGCCGCACTGGGCGGTGTCGATTGCGCTGGAACACAAGGGTAAGATCGTGGCCGGTGTGATCTATGACGCCGCCAAGGATGAAATGTTCTTTGCCGAAAAAGGTGAAGGCGCATGGATGAACGATACCCGCATCCGTGTCTCGGGCCGTCATCGCATGATCGAGTCCATCTTTTCGACCGGCTTGCCATTCGGGGGCCGCTCGGACCTGCCTGCCACGTTGCAGGATCTGGCCCGGCTGATGCCTGCCTGCGCTGGTGTGCGCCGCTGGGGCGCTGCGGCGCTGGACATGGCCTATGTGGCCGCAGGCCGCTATGAAGGGTTCTGGGAGCGTCGCCTGAACGCCTGGGATGTGGCCGCTGGGATCATCATCGTGAAAGAGGCCGGTGGCTTTGTGCAAGCCCTGAACCCCGAAGGCAACGTGCTTGAGGATGGCGAGGTGATCTGCGCCAATGAGCCGATCTTTGACCAGTTCGCCAAGGTGATCCGGGGCTAAGCTTCCTGTAAATCCATTAAAAAAAGCGCGCCCTGTTACAGGCGCGCTTTGTCGTTTCAAAGAGACTGGATTCAGAGGGTTGCGCGCTGCGCCAGCCCGGCTTCATCCGCCAGCCGTGCGGCAACAGATGCAACCGCCAGGTCCTGTAGCCCAACACCGGTTCCGTCGAACAAGGTGATCTCATCCGCGCTTGCCCGCCCCGAATGGTCGCCATTGATGACGGCACCGATTGGGGTGATCTGATCTTCGGTCAACGAGCCGTTTGCGATGGCATGCTGAGCTTCGCCAAGGGTGACCGATTGGGCTACTTCGTCAGTGTAAACCGTTGCACTGGCAACCAGAGCGGCATCGACTTCTTGTTTGCCTACCGTATCGGTGCCCATGCAGGCCAGATGGGTGCCCGGTTTGATCCAGTCTTTCATCAGCAAAGGTTCAAACGCCGACGTGATGGTGATGATGACATCCGCCTGTGCGCCCAGCTCTTCTTGACTAACAGCTTCGAAGTCGAGGCCGATTTCTTTCGCGACCTCACCCAGACGCGGAAGCATCTCGGGGTGGGGGTTCCAGGCAACGACTTTTTCAAAGTCGCGTTGCTCGGCTGCGGCGCGCAGTTGGAAGGCGGATTGATGGCCAGCGCCAACCATGCCCAGAACCTTGGAGTCCTTTCGGGCCAGATGGGCGATGGAAACGGCAGACGATGCCGCCGTGCGCACGGCGGTCAGGTAGTTGCCGCCGACCAGTGCGGATAGACGCCCGGTGTCCGGGTCGAACAGGAAGACAGTGGATTGGTGGTTGGTCAACCCTTTGTCCAGATTGCCCGGCCAGTAGCCGCCAGATTTGACACCCAGCACCTGACCGGCCCGGTCAAAGCCGGATTTGAATCCATAAAGCGCATCGGCATAGCCAATCGCTTCACGGATGACCGGAAAGTTGTAAGCATCTCCGCGCGCCATTGCGGCGAACACGTCCTGCACCGCGTCAAACGCGTCGCTGCGGCCAACCAGTTGCTGGCACAGATCTTCTCCGACGATCAGCAAGGGTTTTTCCGACATATCTTTCATGACCTTTTCCTTAGCTTGAGGACAGGTCCGGGCGGCAGGGAAGGGAAGAACCGCCGCCCGGATCAATGCGGTTCGGCTTAATACGCCTTACCGCGAGCGGATACTGGCCAGAGGGTTTCGACCTTGCCGTTGCGCACCCCAACATACCAATCATGGACGTTGGCGGTGGGATCGCAGTGACCCGGCACCAGACGCAGTTTGTCGTTCACCTTCAACGCACCGTCGGGATCAGCGACAACACCGTGTTCGTCCGAACACTTGATGTATTCCACATCGGTGCGCCCAAAAATCACCGGCAAGCCACTGTCCACCGACTGCGCCTTGAGGCCTGCATCGACAATGGCCTTGTCGGCCTTGGCGTGGCTCATGACGCTGGTGAGGATGAAGAACGCGTTCTCCCATTCTCCACGGTCGATGCGGTTGCCGTCCTGATCAAGGATACGACCATAATCGGCGTCCATGAAGGCGTAGGAACCGCACTGCAGTTCGTTGTATACGCCCGAAGTGCTTTCAAAATAGTAGGACCCGGTGCCGCCACCGCCGACAATGTCACACTCCAGACCCTCTGCGGCCAACCCGTCCACTGCGTCTTTGACCTGTGCCACGGCAACGTCGATCTTGGCCTTGCGGTCCTCATAAAGGTCCATGTGCTGCATCGCGCCCTGGTAAGCCTGAATGCCAGAGAACTTCAGCCCCGGAGCCGCGTCGATGGCTTTGGCGATGGCGATTACCTCGGGTGTCGTCGTCACGCCGCAGCGACCTGCGCCGCAGTCAATCTCGACCAGACATTCGATCTGGGTGCCATGGCGTTGTGCCGCCTCGGACAGATCGGCGACATTGTCGATGTCGTCGACACAGCAGATCGTCCGTGCGCCCAGCTTGGGCATGCGCGCAAGGCGGTCGATCTTGGCCGGGTCGCGCACTTGGTTCGAGACCAGAACGTCTTTGATACCGCCGCGGGCAAAGACCTCGGCCTCAGAGACTTTCTGGCAACATACCCCACAGGCCCCGCCCAGCTCGACCTGCAGCTTTGCCACATCGACGGATTTATGCATCTTGCCATGCACCCGGTGACGCATCCCATGGGCCTTGGCATAGTCACCCATCTTTTTAATGTTGCGCTCTAGCGCGTCCAGGTCCAGCACCAGGCTCGGCGTCTGAATTTCGGCCTCGTCCGTGCCAATCGCGGCAGGAATGTCAAAGCCAACTTCAAGCTGATCAATATTCACAGGCTTGTTCATATTTCTTCCTCCTCAGCCCTTGATCCAGGGCAATTTATCCAAATCCACGTTGCCGCCAGTGATGATCACGCCGACGCGTTTGCCTTTGAACACTTCGGGGTGTTTCAGGATGGTGGCTAACGGCACGGCGCTGCTGGGTTCCATCACGACACGCAGGTATTTCCAGGTGATCTTCATCGCCTCGACGATTTCGTCTTCGCTGGCGGTCTGAATGTCGGTGACAAAGCGGGACACGAAGTGCCAGGTGTTTTCCTTCAGCGGCACTTTCAGACCGTCGGCGACAGTGATCGGCGCGTCATCGGCGATGATGTGCCCGGCCTTGAAGCTGCGATAGGCGTCGTCGGCTTGTTCCGGTTCGGCGGCGTATATCTTTACCTCGGGGGCCGCGTTCGACAGGGTCAGGCACGTGCCCGAGATCATGCCGCCGCCACCAATGGGTGCGACTACAGCGTCCACACCGTCGGTCTGCTCAAGCAGCTCGGCCGAACAGGTGGCTTGCCCTGCAATTACGCGCGGGTCGTTGTAGGGGTGAACGAACTCACCGCCCGTCCGGCCTTGCACTTCGGCAAACACGGCCTCACGCGAGGTGGTCGAAGGTTCACACTCGGTGATGATCCCGCCATAACGGCGCACCGCGTCTTTCTTGGCTTGCGGTGCCGTGCGCGGCATCACGACGTTACAGGGAATACCCCGCCGTCCGGCTGCATATGACAAACTGAGCGCATGGTTGCCCGAAGAGTGGGTGGCCACGCCGCGCTGTGCAGCGTCGTCATCCAGCCCAAAGACCGCATGGCAGGCCCCGCGCACTTTGAAGGCCCCGGCCTCTTGGAAGTTTTCGCATTTAAAGAACAGCTGTGCGCCGGTCAGTTCGTCCAGATAGTCCGAACGCATCACTGGGGTGCGGTTGATATGTGGCCGAATCCGCTCGTGCGCTTCGCGCATGTCGGCCAGCGTCAGGCTTTCAGCTGTGGTGAGTGCGTCCAACATCAAGCTCCTCCTTAAGCTGCGGATTGCATCGGTGTGGCGCTGCCGCTGCGGAAGTACTCCTGCGCTGCTGCAACACCGCTGCCCAACGTGATCGGATAGTCCAGATCAGCCATCGCCATTTCGATCGTGGCCAGACCGGACAGAACCATTACATCCGTCAGGCTTCCCAGATGGCCGATACGGAAGGCTTTGCCGTTCATTTCGCCCAGCCCGATGCCAAAGCTTACGCCATAGGCATTAAAGGCGTGATCGGTCAGCGCATTGCTGTCAAAGCCTTCAGGTACGTAAATCGCACTGACGGTATCGGAATACAGGTCGGGCGATTGCGCCACCAACTCCAGCCCCCAGGCGGCAGTTGCCTTGCGGACCCCTTCGGCCAGACGGAAATGGCGGGCATATACGTTGTCCAGCCCTTCCTCGAACAGCATCTTCAGGCTTTCGCGCATACCATAGATCAGCTGCAGTGGTGGGGTATAGGGAAACCCGCCCGACGCATTTGCGTTCATCATGTCGCGGAAATCAAAGAAGGTGCGCGGCAGTTGGGCCGTTTCCATCGCAGCCAGCGCCTTGGGGCTGACACACAGGATTGCCATACCGGTTGCCAGCATGAAGCCCTTTTGCGAACCCGACACCGCGATATCGACGCCCCAGCCATCAAACTCGAACGGCATCGAGGCCAGTGAACTGACGCAATCCACAAACAGCATCGCCGGGTGGTCGCTGGCATCCATTGCCTTGCGCACCGCTCCGATATCCGAGCGTACGCCGGTCGCCGTTTCGTTATGCGTTACCAGAACTGCTTTGATCTTATGCTCTTTGTCTGCGGCAAGAGCTTCAGCAAACTTATCGGCGGGCGCGCCGCTGCCCCAGGGGCATTCGATGATGCGGACATCCAGGCCGTGCCGTTGGCACAGGTCGATCCAGCGATGGCTGAACATGCCATAGCGCGCAACCAGTACGCTGTCGCCGGGGCTGAGCGTATTGGTCACCGATGCCTCCCAGCCGCCTGTTCCGCTGGCCGGGAAGGTGATGATCTTCCCTTCTTTGGTTCCAAACACCTTTTTGGTGTCTTCCAGCACAGGGGCAAAGGTTTCGACAAAATCAGGCGCGCGGTGGTCCTGTGTCTGGACCTGCATCGCTAGGCGCAACCGATCCGGGATATTGGTGGGGCCGGGAATGAATACCGGGTTTTGATTGGACATTTCTAGATCCTCCGATTTGAAGAAGAGTGTTGTAGAAATCGCTCCTTGGTGCAATTTTCTTGAAAAATATTTTCATTTTTGCAATTAAATAAATAATCCATTGAATAGATGTGATTTTCCGTTTTTCATTTTTGAGTTTCAGAAAGCGGGATAAAAAAACTTTGCCGGGCTGAAAGGAGAAATCAGTGACGGACACCCCCAAAAGGCCGCGCGGCAGGCCCAAATCGCTGTTCAAGGAAAGCTCGGCCGGGACCATGCAATCACTGGATCGGGCGCTGGTTGTTCTGACCGCTGTGGCACGAATGGAACGCGCTGCGCTAAGCGATCTTGCGCGCGAAGTGGATGTACCTACAGCCACTACGCACCGCATTCTGGCGACGTTGCAGAAACATGGGTTTGTCGCCTTCGATGACGAGCGGCAGGAATGGATGATCGGGATTGAAGCGTATCGCACCGGCGCTTCGTTCCTGCGTCGAAACAGCGTGATTGAAATCGGGCGACCGATCTTGCGGCGTTTGATGCAAGAAAGTGGCGAAACCGCGAATTTGGCCGTGCCAGACGGGTCCGAAGTGGTTTTTGTCGGACAGGTTGAAACGCCGAACCCGATCCGGGCGTTTTTCCCACCGGGTGCTAGGACGCCGATGTACGCGTCCGGCACTGGCAAAGCGATATTGGCCGCGATGAGCGAGTCTGCGGCCAGCAAAGCATTGGCGGCTGACGCTGTTCGTTTCACCTCACATACGTTGCTGCCGAACGAAGGGTTAGAGGCGGATTTGGCTAAAACCCATGCCCGCGGCTGGTCGCATGATCATGAGGAACGGTACGAAGGCATGTCCTGTATTGGTGCCGCCATCTACAACGACCGGGGCGAACCCTGTGCCGGGATTTCCGTGTCTGGGCCGTCTGTCCGGTTCATTGCCGACCGGGCAACAGAACTGGGTGCGTTGGTTCGGGACGCCGCAGAAGAGATCACGCAGCTCAGCGGCGGTCGATTACCGAAGCCGCCTGAGGACTAGCGCCTATTTTCGCGGGACCCGTGGAATACGGGATTGCGATAATTTGTATTTGTGTTCGGGGTGGGGCGGGTGGCCATGGGTGCGGCCCCAATACGCGGGGCCACCTCGTTTCAGCCAAAGCGGGACGCACAGGACCAGGCCGACAAAAAAGCCCCCCGTGTGCGCCCAATAGGCAACTCCACCTTCGTCTGGGTTGCTTGCAAGGCTGCCCATGAATTGAAGGCCCAACCAGATGCCCAGCATGAGGAAAGCCGGGATGGTGAAAATCCGAAAATAGACGATCAGAATCAGCAGAACGTCCACGCGCGCCTTGGGGAACAGCAAAAGATAGCCGCCCATCACCCCGGCAATCGCACCCGAGGCTCCAATGGTTGGCACCACCGAATCCGGCGCGGTGGCAACGTGGATCAGGCCTGCGCCGACACCAGCCAGCAAATAGAACAGCAGGAAGGGCAGGTGGCCCATCTCATCCTCAAGATTGTCCCCGAAAATCCAGAGAAACAGCATGTTCCCGGCCAGATGCATCCATCCACCATGCAGAAACATCGACGTCACAAGGGTTTCAAAGGCAAATCCATCGGTGATCCGAGCTGGGATGATAGCATAGTCGAAATACAGCCTGTTGATCAGCGGCGCATTATCCATAATCCCCACATAGCTGAAGAAAATCAGGATATTGGCTGCCATCAGTAGGTAAACGACATAGGGCGTGCGCCCCGACGGATTGTGGTCACGGATCGGAAACATGGGGGGACGCTGGGCTTTTCCCGGCCCAGCGTCAAGGTACGGTTACGCCGCACCTCCCAACAAGGCCGCATTGCCTCCGGCGGCGGTGGTGTCGACGCAGACGTGACGCTCGCCCAGAACCCGCGGCCGGTCAGGTTGACCGGGGATCAGCGGCAGGATCGGGCCATCACGGCGGGCCAGGTGGCGTTCGATCTCGCGCGCGGTTTCGTCATCTCCCCACCACAGAACTCCTGAGATATTGGCGATGTTCTCTAGCCTGTGCAGGTCCACCATGCCGGTCGCTAGAATGGCGGTGCCACCCAGGGCTGCGACTGCTTCGGCCTGCGCTTGTGCGGCCTCGGGTCCTGGCCCCATGCACAACAATGGCGCGCGGGGGAATTCACTCAGTCGGTTGGATTCGCCGGTCGGGCCGGGCAGGGATTGCGTGCGTACGGCAGCAGGCTGGCCTTGCGGATCGGGTAGATCGCCCATCGTGTTGTTCCAATTCGCCGTGCTGTGTTGACGATCCGGAGCACAGAAGCGTGCCATGTAGTTCGGCCCACCCGCCTTGGGTCCGGTGCCCGACAGACCTTCGCCGCCAAAGGGCTGAGATCCCACGATCGCACCAATCTGGTTGCGGTTGACATAAATGTTGCCCGCGTGAACGGCCTCGGTGATGTGTTGGACCCGGTCATCGATGCGGGTGTGCAGGCCGAAAGTCAGCCCATAACCCGTGGCATTGATGTCGGCGATGACCTGATCAATCTCAGCAGCCTTGAAGCGGACGACATGCAGGACCGGGCCAAACACTTCTCGCTCCAGTGCGCTGATACCGGGGATTTCGATCAGGGTAGGGGCGATGAATGTCCCTTCGGGGGGCGTGTTCAGTTCCTTCACCACCCGGCCTTCTGCGCGCGCTTGCGCGATGTGGTCCGCAATGCCTTGCAGCGCGTCCTGATCAATGACCGGGCCGCAGTCGGTCGACAAAAGCCATGGGTCTCCGACCTGCAAAGCCTCCATCGCGCCGGTCAGCATGGTCAGCAAGTCGTCGGCGATATCTTCCTGCACATAGAGGCAGCGCAGGGCCGAGCATCTCTGACCCGCAGATTGAAATGCGCTTTCGATGATGGATTGCACGGCTTGTTCAGGCAGTGCGGTGCTGTCCACAATCATGGCGTTCAATCCGCCGGTTTCCGCGATCAAAGGCGTGCCAGGTTTCAGGTTCTCTGCCATTGCTGAACGAATTTTCAATGCGGTGGCGGTCGAGCCTGTAAAGGCGACCCCAGAAACGCGCGGGTCTGACGTCAACGCCGCCCCGACGGACGGCCCACCGGGCAGCAGTTGCAGAACGTCGCGCGGTACTCCGGCCTCGTGCAGCAGTTGGACAGCCCGGTGCGCGACCAACGGCGTTTGCGGCGCAGGCTTGGCTAGAACGGCGTTGCCGGTGGCCAAAGCCGCCGAAATCTGCCCGGTAAAGATTGCCAGCGGAAAGTTCCAGGGGCTGATGCAAGTAAACGTGCCCGCCAGTTCAGCCGCCGGGATATTAGCAGCATAATAACGAAGGAAATCGACAGCCTCGCGCAGTTCAGCGACCGCATCGGGAATCGATTTGCCAGCCTCTCGCGCCAGCAGAGCGAAAAGCTCACCATAATGTGCTTCGTACAGATCAGCTGCCGTATTCAATACCTGCGCCCGTTGTTCAGCCGGAGCATTCCACGGGGACGCCGTGGCCAACGCAAGTTCGACATCCTGAGCGCTGGCCGGGGCGACCGCGCCCGGTCGGTCCTGCGGATGCGCCGGATTGGTGACGGGTTCGTCAGCGTCGGGATACGCGTCTTGTGACAAAAGCGGCTGCGCGTACCAGTGATGTGCGCGAAATGCATCGCGAGCGGCGTCAATCTGATCGAGGGTCGGTGTGTGTTGCAGATCAAACCCTTTAGAATTGGGCCGTTCGGGTTGAAACAGTTCAGGGCCGGTTGGCAGCGATGGTTTTGGTTCTGCAATGCTGTCAAATGGGTCCGACGCGACCTCCTCGGGTGGCACATTTTCATCGACGATCTGATTCACGAAGGACGAATTCGCGCCGTTCTCAAGCAGCCGCCGAACCAGATAGGCTAAAAGATCGCGATGTGCTCCGACCGGAGCGTAAATTCGGCAGCGAGTGTTGCTTTGATCACGAACGATCTGATGCAAAGTTTCGCCCATGCCATGCAAACGCTGAAACTCGAACGGTTGCGCGTCGGCCATATGCAGGATTGCGCTGACCGTATGGGCGTTATGGGTGGCGAATTGCGGGTAAATCCGGTCGGTCATACCCAACAGCTTGCGGGCATTGGCGATGTACGAGATATCGGTCGCCGCCTTGCGCGTGAAAACCGGGAAACCGTCGACACCCTCGACCTGCGCTCGCTTGACCTCGGTATCCCAATAGGCCCCTTTGACCAGCCGGACCATCAGTTTGCGGTCATGACGTTCTGCCATGTCATAGAGCGTGTCCAGAACAAGCCCCGCACGCGGACCATAGGCTTGCACGACAATGCCGAAACCATCCCAACCGGCCAATGCGGGTTCACTCATCACGGCTTCGATCACTTGCAAGGAAAGCGACAGGCGGTCGGCTTCCTCGGCGTCTACATTCAGGCCCATACCGGCGGCTTTGGCCAACAGACACAGGGCGCGCAGGCGAGGAACAAGCTCTTCCATCACCCGTTGTTCCTGCGCCAACTCATAGCGCGGATGCAGGGCTGACAGCTTTACCGATATCCCCGGATTGGCCCGGATATCGTCATGGGTGCAGGCATCGGCAATGGCCGCGATAGCGCGAGAATAAGACAGGTGATAACGGGCGGCGTCAGCTTCGGTGCGCGCCGCCTCGCCCAGCATGTCGTAGGAATAGGTGTAACCCTTTGCCTCCATCCCGGCGGCCCGGTCCATGGCGGACTGGATAGTCTCACCCAGTACGAATTGACGGCCCATTTCCTTCATCGCGCGGCCAACGGCCGTACGGATCACCGGTTCGCCCAATCGTTTGATGGCCCCGCGCAGGGCGCCGACGGGCGACGCTTTGCCCTCGTCCAGAACCTTTCCGGTCAGCATCAGCGCCCAGGTTGACGCGTTCACCAGCGAAGACGAGGACTGCCCCAAATGTTTGCCCCAATCCGACGGTGCGATCTTATCCTCGATCAACGCGTCGATGGTGTCGGCATCAGGGACGCGCAGCAGCGCCTCGGCCAGACACATCAGCGCGATGCCCTCGTCGGTGGACAGGCCGTATTCGGCCAGAAACACTTCCATCATGCCGGGCGAAGTACTGGACCGGATGTCACGCACCAACTGAGCCGCTGCTGCACAGATCGCCGTGCGGTCGGCTTGGGGCAGGTTGGTCTGTTCGACCAACTGATCCAATACTGCAGACTGGTCAGCATAGGTCGGGCCGTCGATATGGGTGCGCAGGCTGTGTGTCATGTATCCTCCGGGCTTTTGGGGAGTATACAGTCGATTTTTCAGGACAATCGCCTTAAGTTCAGAAAATGGTAGGCGAATGATCTGAAATTTCGAGGTTCAGCGATGCAAAAAGGTAATCCCGATCTGGATCGGTTCGACCGGTCGATCCTGGCGATTCTGGCCGAGGACGGGCGCATTTCGGTTGCCGACCTTGCGCGGCGGATCGGGTTGTCGAAATCTCCAACTCAAGCACGTGTGAAAAGACTTGAGGCCGAGGGTATCATCACCGGATACCGTGCCCTGCTGGACCCGATCCGTCTTGGTCTGGATCACGTCGCCTTTGTCGAGGTGCGTTTGACCGACACGCGCGAAAAGGCCCTGGCCGAGTTCAACGCGGCAGTGCGTAGGGTGGCCGAGATCGAGCAAGCCCATATGATTGCGTCAAATTTTGACTATTTGTTGAAAATTCGTACCGGCTCGATGTCGGAATACCGCGCGGTGCTGGCCGAGAAAATCTCATCCCTGCCGCATGTGGCCAACACATCGACCTTCGTCGCTATGGAAGCGGTGAAGGAGACGGGCGTGTCCGGTGCCATTGACGGGATGGGTTGACGAAAACCCCGCACGCATCACCATTGGGTCATGAAACAGATCACCTATGCCACCATCCTGTTAATAACATCCACAACAGCGCATGCCGATGAATGCCCTGTTGCGCCGGATCACAGCGCCGATGTCAGTGGCGTAATCGCCCAGATACAACAGGCCGAAAACGAACAGGCCGCCCGTCTCTTATCGAACCAATTGTGGGAGTTTTGGACGGACGCACCTGATGAAAGCGCGCAGGCGGTTCTGGACCGAGGCATGACGCGCCGAAACGCATGGGATCTGCTGGGCGCTATCGAGGATTTCAACAAGCTGGTCGCCTATTGCCCGTCATATGCCGAAGGGTACAACCAGCGCGCATTTGCGCATTATTTGCGGCAGGATTTTCAGGCCGCGTTACCCGATCTGGACAAGGCGATCGAACTGTCGCCTAACCATGTGGCGGCCATTAGCGGGCGCGCCCTGACCTTGTTGGGATTGCAAAGGATTGATGAGGCGCGCGAAGCTTTGAACCAAGCGCTGGAACTGAACCCGTGGCTTTCGGAGCGGCATCTTCTGGCACCCGGAGGGCCACTGGCGCCTCCGGGTGAGGATATCTGACAAAACACCCCAACTATAGAGTGGGGGCTTTTTCGACGTTTAGCCAACCAAACCGTTGTCGGAGCGCTTGATGGCGATGACCGATGATCGCGGTGTACCGCCATCGGGCCAGTTGCTGCCCGGATGCTGAATGCCCACAAACATGGTGCGCAGGTCGTTGGACCAGGTCAGGCCGGTGACCTCGCAACCATTGGGGCCCGTCATAAACCGTACGATTTCGCCGGTCACCGGGTCGCCAACCAGCATCTGGTTATTGCCATTGCCAGCAAAGTCACCCTCGTTGTTGTCCTTACCGTCGGTCTGAATCCAGATCAGGCCCGTCGAGTCGATGACCATGCCATCGGGCGAGTTGAACAGATTACCCTCATTCACATTCGGCGAGCCAGCGCGGTCGTCGGAATGCACCATTGGGTTGCCCGCCATGACGTAGAGATCCCAGTCAAAGGTGTCTGCGGCGTGATCGTCATTCGAGGGTCGCCAGCGGACGATCTGACCGTACTTGTTGGCCTCACGTGGGTTGGCGGCATTGACCGACGTGTCGTCACCACCGGCATTCGGTTTGACACCACGGTTTTTGTTGTTGGTCAGGCAGCAATAGGCCTCGACCGCAACCGGGCTCGACGCCACCCATTCTGGGCGGTCCATAGTGGTGCCACCTACGGCCGACGCTGCCATGCGGGTAAAGATCCGGATTTCAGCATCATCCATGCCAGTCGTTTCCGGCGTCAGTGGCAGCCATTCGCCGGTCGCATCGTCGTTGAACTTGGCAACGTACAGCGTTCCGTCATTCAGCAAGCTCTCGGTTTCGCCACCCGGCTGATAGGTGCCGTTCGAGACGAACTTGTACAAGTACTCGCCGCGCTCGTCATCGCCCATATAGACAACCACACGGCCATCTGCGGCCAGTGTCACCTCGGCGTTTTCGTGTTTGAAGCGGCCCAAGCCGGTGTGTTTGACCGGCGTGCTGTTCGGCTTAGTTGGGTCGATTTCCACGATCCAACCCGCGCGGTGCGGTTCGTTTGGGTTTTTTGACGTGTCGAAACGCGGATCGAAAAGCTCATACCCGTTCCAGCTTTCGGCTTTGACACCGTAACGCTTGAAGCCGTCTGCCACCTTCTGGTCGTAGCTGGCGTTTTCATCGGACGATCCGAAATAGCCGTTAAAGTTCTCTTCGCAGGTCAGGTATGTGCCCCATGGCGTTTTACCCGCGCCACAGTTGTTCATGGTGCCCAGAGATGCGGTGCCGGTTGGGTCGGCCTGCGTCTTCAGCAGATCGTGACCTGCAGCGGGGCCTACGATCTTCATCGGCGTATTGTGGTGGATACGGCGATTGAATGGGCTGTCTTTGACAACCGACCAGCCATTGGGGCCTTCGGCGATCTCCATCACGGTCACACCCTGAATGTTTTGCAGCTTCAAAACATCGTCCGCGTTGGCGGGCACGCCTTCCTGCGCAGCTGGCATGTTGATCTTGCGGTTCGGGTATTCGTGGTTGATGGCGATCAGCTCGTGACCCCGGAACGAAAATGTCTCCATCCCATCAGTGTTTTCACCGAAGATACGGTCTGATTTGTCCAATGGGCCGCCATCCGTCAGGTCATAGCCATCGGCATCGGAAAACAGTGGATCGCCCCAACGCATCAGAATTTTCCACTCATACCCTTCGGGCACATGCACGGTGCCATCGGTCTGCGCAGCAATCGGCGTGAATGCAAAGCGCGACGTGGTGACGGCATGAGCGGCAGTCGACCCCATCAGACCCGCGCCCATAGCGGCAGCGCCTGATCCAAATGCTAGCACACCACCCAGAAAACCTCGGCGCGAAATGGCGCTTTCTACAACACGGTCAAAGTCGTTTTCTTCGGGGCGGGGGAAATGCAGCTCGTCCCAATCGTCGGCGGACAGGGTGGTGGGATCAATGTCTTTCATGGATAGCTCCTGGCTGTCAGAAAATAGCAGATGAAAGGCAATTAGAATTTCTTTGTGACAGCTTGATAACAACCCCATTAAGGGAGAGGCCTGATCTTTCAGAATTTTGCGTGCAATGAAAAGGGAAAAGGCCTTTTCTCTGCGGGAATCCGCGCGTTCTGGTGCTCGATTGTTCCGCAGAAAAACACGCGTGCCTGCGACATTTAGCGCAAACGCTGACCAGCTGCGTCGAACCGATAGGCCTTGTCAGCAGTATAGGCGAGCCGCAATTCCTGACCTTCGGAAATGGCGTGCTGACCGAATAGCCGCGCGGTCACGGATTGGTCGTGTATTTTGGCGATAACGTTTGTATCCCCACCCAGTTTCTCCACATGGCTGACCTGAGCTGTCAGCGGGCCGTCGTCGGACAGAAACAGGTCTTCGGGGCGGATTCCAATGATGTTCTGGCCGCTATCCCCCAACAGGCTTTCGGGTAGGAAATTCATAGACGGTGAGCCTAGAAATCCGGCAACGAACTGGTTTGCAGGGTTGTTGTACAGCTCCATCGGGCTACCGATCTGTTCCACCCGCCCGTCACGCAAAACGACGATCTTGTCGGCCAGCGTCATCGCCTCGGTCTGGTCATGGGTAACATAGATCATCGAGGCGTCCAGTGCCCGGTGCAGGTTCGCAATCTCGATCCGTGTGTTCATCCGTAAGGCGGCGTCCAGATTGGACAGCGGTTCGTCAAACAGGAACAGCTTGGGTTCCCGTACAATGGCGCGGCCGATAGCGACCCGCTGGCGTTGACCACCCGACAATTCAGACGGATAGCGATCCAGATAGGGCTCGAGGTTCAGCATCCGGCTGGCATTGGCAACGCGTTCCTCTATCACCGCTTTGGACTGCTTTTCCTGCTTCAGCGCCAGTGTCATGTTCCCGCGCACGCTGAGGTGCGGGTAAAGTGCATAGCTTTGAAACACCATAGCTATGCCACGCTTGGATGGCGGCACCAGATTGACCTGTTGACCACCGATATTGATTTCGCCCGAGGAGGCATCTTCGAGCCCCGCAATCACACGTAGCAGGGTGGACTTGCCGCAACCCGAGGGGCCGACGAAGACAACAAACTCGCCTTCTTCAACCTCAAGCGTGATGTCCTTGAGGACATGCACATTGCCAAAGGATTTGTTCACATTGCTCAACGTCAGGGCGGTCATTTTGCGGGCTCCTCAAGGGAAACGGGCTGGCCGGTGCGGATGCTTTCATCCGCGGCCAGACAAATGGCGAGGGATTGAACGGCGTCATTCATATGACGGGTCAGGTCGATGTCTTCGGCGATTGCGCGCAGCATATAGACTTGTTCGGCATCGCAGAGTTCCTGATGGCCGGGTTCATCGGGCATATCGATGGTTCGATCACCTTGTGGCGTATGGACCAGAAGGCCGCCGACCTTTGTATGCCCATCAATATCGGAAGATGCGCCTTTGTTGCCATCGGTGATTGAAACCGATCCGTTGGGCGACACGATATCTTTCACGAAAAATGCTGTTTCAGACATCATTGGGCCCCATCCGGCCTCGTACCAGCCGACCGAGCCGTCATCGAAAACCACCTGAAACTGACCGTAATTGTACATGTCCTCGGCGATCTCATCGGATAGGCGCAGACCCATCCCATGAACCCGGACAGGCTGCGCCTCGGTGATCTGGCACATGACGTCGACATAATGAACTCCGCAATCGACAATGGGTGAGGTCGTTTGCATCAGCGCCATATGCGTTTCCCATTCCGCGCCCGAGGATTGCTGGTTCAGGTTCAGACGGAACACATATGGCCCTCCGAGATTGCGCGCCTCGGTGATCAAGCGCATCCAAGACGGGTGGTGGCGCAGGATATAGCCCACGACCAGCTTGCGGTTCAGCCGCGTGGCGGTTTCCACCACCCGCCGCGCGTCAGCGACGTTGGTGGCTAGCGGCTTTTCGACGAAGACATGCGCGCCTGCCTGCATCGCCGCACAGGCGTAGTCGGCGTGGCTGTCAGAATAGGTCGCGATCACAGCCAGATCGGGGCGGGTCTCATTCAGAGCAGTTTCGAAATTCGAATACGCTGGATAATCCAAAAGTTCGGGGTGATCTACGCGCCCGGATCGGTTCACCAGCCCGACGATTTGCGCATCGGGGTGTTGGTGATGGGCCAGCGCATGGCTTAGCCCCATATTGCCCAGACCTGCGATCAGTACACGGGTCATTTGACAGCTCCGGATGTGATGCCACGGATCAGTTGGCGCGAGAAAATTACGTAGAGAACCAGAACCGGCAGGATTGCCATCGACAGGGCCGAAAGAACCGCGTTCCAGTCGGTCACGAACTGGCCGATAAAGACCTGACTGCCCAGCGTCAGTGTTTTGGTTTCTTCAGCCGGGGCAAGGATCAGCGGGAACCACAGGTCATTCCAGATAGGGATCATGTTGAACACGGCTACAGTTGCCATTGCCGGACGAACCAGTGGCAGGACCAGTCGGAAAAAGATCGTGTATTCCGACAGACCGTCAATGCGGCCTGCGTCTTTCAGGTCATCACTGACCTGCCGCATGAATTCAGACAGTATGAATACGGCCAGCGGTAACCCCTGCGCTGTGTAGACAAGGATCAGTGCCCACAGCGTGTTCACCAGCCCGGTCGCCACCATCATCTCAAGGATCGCCACAGTGCCGATGCGGATAGGGATCATGATCCCCAGCGCCAGATAAAGCCCCATGAGCAGGTTGCCTTTGAACTGGTATTCAGACAGCGCATAGGCCGCCATGGCGCCAAGCAGTAGGATGAAGAACAGCGATGCGACCGTGACGATCATCGAGTTCTGGAAGTAGAGGAAGAAATCCCCCTGCTTCATCACCGTCTCGTACCCGATCAGTGAAAAGCTGTCTGCGCTGGGCAGGGCCAGGGGTTCGCGAAAGATCGCGCGGCGGGTTTTGAAGCTGTTGATCAGAATGACAAAGACCGGGAACAGGGCGATCAGCGTATACAGGATCAACGCACCGTGCATCGCGGCGGTGTTGAAGGGATTTTGGCGTGCTTTGTTCATCCGTTCACCCTCACAGTTGATACCGGCGCATCCGGGTCTGGATGCCAAACAGATAGATGCAGACACCCACCAGGATGATGGCAAACATGGCCCCGGCGATGGCTGATCCCATATGCGGATCGCCCAGTTGCAATTGGAAGCCAAAGAAAGTGCGATACATGAATGTACCCAGAATATCGGTCGAGAAATCCGGCCCGGCCAGCGCGCCTTGAGACGCATAGATCAGATCGAACGCGTTGAAATTGCCTACGAAGGTTAGGATCGAGATGATCCCGATCGACGGCAGGATCAGCGGCAGCTTGATTTTCCAAAAGGCCGAGGCCCCGGTAATGCCGTCAATCTCACCCGCCTCAAGGATTTCTTCGGGGATGGTCAACAAGGCGGCATAGATCAGCATCATCGGTATGCCCACGAACTGCCAAACCGAGATCAGCGCCAGCGTGGTCAGGGCGTATTCCTCTTTTCCCAGCCACGGAGCGAACAGGGATTTCAGCCCAATCGCGTCCAGCATTGACGGAGCGATGCCCCAGATCGGCGACAGGATCAATTTCCAGGCGAAGCCGACAATCACAAAGCTGAGGATCGTAGGGATGAAGATCGCCGACCGGTACAAGGCCGCAAATCGAAGCCGTGGGTGGCTGAGAAGCGCGGCCAGTGCGATGCCAATGGGGTTTTGCACCAGCATATGGATCAGGAAAAACCAGAAGTTATTCCCCAGCGCATTCCAGAACTGTTCGGACCAGATCGGGTCAAAGAACAGCGTTCGAAAATTCTGTAGGCCTACGAACACACGGGTCTGATCGACCTCGGTAAACAGCGCCAGACGCAGCGTGTTGAACAGCGGAAAGATCATAACCGCGGTATAGACCAGCACGGCCGGTGCCAGAAACACGACGATATGCCAGCGGAAGCGGGGGCGGTTCATTGGACTGCTTTCAATGGGGTGTCGGGTTTACCCGGGCGATCACCGCCGCCCGGGTATGATTGGGTTTACTGGTGTGGTGCGTACCAGGAGGCGAGGCCTTCCTGCAATTCTGCACCCAAATCCTCGGGGGATTTGGCGCCTTTGATGGCGGCAACCGATGCACCCCAGGTTTCATTTTCAAGGTTCGGTGTGCCGCGCGACAGGATTTGATAGGTCGAGCGGATGGTCGATTCACACTCGTCGCGCCAGCCCACGATTTCCTTGGCCAGTGGATCTTGCAATTCGACAGGCGTGTTGGAAAGTGGGAAGAAGCCGGGCAGGGCATTGCCGAAAATTTCTGCAAATTCCGGGCTTGCGACCCAGGTCAAGAATGTCTCGGCGGCCTCGGGATGTTCAGTCGCGGCGTTCATGCCGATGCCGATATCTGTGTGGTCCGAAATGTAGCAGGTGTCGCCAGCGTTACGGACTGGCGGCTTGAATGCACCCATCTCAAAATCGGCCTGTGTGTTGAAGCCCGAGATTTCCCATGAGCCTGCGGGATAGATCGCCGCGCGACCCAGTGTGAAGATGTTCTGACTATCGGGATAGGTCTGTGCCTCATACCCGTCGCCCAGATACTCACCCCAGCGTGCCAATGTGGCATAAGGGGCTGTCCAGGCCTCATCGGTAAGCTTTTGCTCACCCGCGATCAGGGCCTGACGGCCTTCCTCACCCTTCCAGTAGTTCGGCCCGATGTTGTTGTAACCCATAGTGGCGGCTTCCCACTGGTCGTTGGTGCCCATTGCCATCGGAATATAGGTGCCATCTTCCCGAATCTTGTCGAGCGTGGCAAAGAACTCATCCTCGGTCGTTGGAACTTCGATCCCAAGTTCAGCAAATGCGTCTTTGTTATATATGAACCCATGAATTACCGAAGCCATCGGAACGCAGAATGTGACCGCGCCATCATCCGTCTGCCAGGCCGATTTTGCCACGTCCGAGAAGTTGCTCATCGCATCGACTCCGGACAGATCGGTCAGGTGCCCTGCATCATACAGCGCCAAAGAGGCGTCAAAGGGGCGGCAGGTGATCAGATCACCGGCTGAACCCGCGTCCAGTTTCGAGTTCAAAACGGCGTTATACTCTGCCGGTGCTGACGGGGTGAAATCGATCTTGATTCCGGGGTGCTGCGCTTCGAACGCGGGAATGATCTGGTCCTGCCACAGGGTCAGGTCATCATTGCGCCAGCTTTCGATGGTCAGGGTTACGTCTTCGGCATAGGCAGTTGTGGCCATCAGGGTTGTCCCCAATAAGGCCAGCTTAAGGCTTTTATGTTTCATCTCTCTCTCCCGTTATTTAGTTGTTAATCCTTGGCCAATGCTGCAGTCAGAACTCCGTTCGTGGTTCGCAGGCGAGCATCCGCTTGCGCCAACGACAGGTCTTGTGCGGCAATCAGAATGGCGGGTTTTACGTCGCCATGCGCAACGTTCAGTGCGTTTTGCGCCGTTTCTGTATCCACTTCGGCGATGAGGGCGACAATCCCGGCGGCGCGGCCCCGCAGCTTGTCATTGTCGGCACGTAGATTGACCATCATGCCGCCATGCACATGGCCAAGCTCAACCGCCATAAGCGAAGACAGCATGTTCAGCGCAATCTTCTGTGCTGTTCCAGCACCCATGCGTGTGGAGCCTGAGATCAGCTCGGGCGGCGTGGTCAACAGGATGGGAATGTCAGCGCCGAGCAGCAAGGGGCTGCCGCCGTTATTGGCGATACTGATCACAGTTGCGCCCTTGTCGCGGGCGATGTTCATGGCAGCCACGGTGTACGGCGTAGAGCCGCTTGCTGAAACCGCAATCACCGTGTCTTTGGCTTGTAAGCTGTCCAAGGCTTGTTCCAACCCTTCGGTCGCATCCTCGGCCCCGCCCGGCATTTCAACCCCGGTGGGCAGGCCACCTGCCATATGTATGCGCAGACGGGCAGGGGGGATCGAGAATGTGCCGCCCAGCTCTTGCGCGTCAGCAGCGGCCATCAGGCCAGATGACCCGGCGGCCACAAAGTGCAATATCCCCTCTGCGCGAATGGTTTCTGCCATGGCCTTGGCGCCCCGCACGATGTTGTCCTCGGCGTCGCGAACAGCTGCGGCAGCTTTGATTTGACCTTCGACCAACGCGCGAGCCGAAGTGGCCAGATCGCCTGGTGACAGGCGCGCGGCATCAGGGTGTAATTGTTCGGTTGACGGCAGCGTCAAGAGAATCCTCCCACGTTTCCCTAATACAATACCTATCTAATACCACTTGTCTAGAATTTTATTTCTGACTGAGACTTATCGAGGTAATTCATCCGTTTAGTTGATGATGTGGCCATTCAGTGCTGAATTTGGCCTTTTCTATCGCTGAAAGGTATTATAATGGTATTGTCATGAATGAGTCTCGAGATAATGCTGTGTTGGCCGTTGATGGCGGGGGGACGCGATGCCGCGTCGCCTGTGAAATCGGGGGTGTGGTCCACAGTGTCGAGACCGGAGCGGCCAATGTTTCGACCGATTTTGACAGCGCGCTGGCGCAGATTCGGGCTGGGCTGGATCAATTGTCGCGTCAGATCGAGGTGACCATAGGGGGTATAATCACTCTGCCTGCTTTTGTGGGACTGGCGGGCGTTACTGATGCCGCGATCGCAGGGCGGTTGCGGGATGCGCTGGGCCTGACCTGCGCGCGGGTCGAAGATGACCGCCCCGCCGCCGTTCGGGGGGCATTGGGCGCGCGGGACGGTTTGATCGCGCATTGCGGCACCGGGTCTTTTCTTGCGGTGCAGGCGGATGGCGCGATGCGTTTTGCCGGAGGTTGGGGTTCGATTCTGGGGGATGAGGCCTCGGCCCAGTGGGTTGGGCGCAGAGCCCTGGCTGAGACGCTGCGTGCATATGATGGCACGCAAGCCGAAACCGATCTGACGCAAATGCTGTTGGCTGACCTTCAGGGCCCGGCTGGTATTGTGCGCTTTGCTGGAACGGCCACGCCCGCACAATTCGGAGTGCTCGCACCTACAGTGACGTCCGCTGCGAAAAAAGGCGATGCGGTTGCCGCACATATTCTACGAGCGGGGGCTGGCTATATCTCGGATACCGCCAAACAGTTGGGCTGGCAGGCGGGTCAGACGATCTGCCTGACCGGTGGGATTGCGGGGCAATATGCGCACTATTTACCTGATGACATGCAATCGGCCATTCGCCCCTCGCTGGGTGAGCCGCTGACCGGGGCCTTGGCCCTTGCGAAGGAGATCCGACATGAGCATCTCTGACTTCCTGCGTGCCGATTTGTGGCTGAGCCCGGACAAAGGGCCGCGCTATGTTCAGCTAAGGCACAGGCTGCAAGAGGGGATCGACACCGGCGTGTTGCCTCCGAATTCCTCGCTGCCGTCGGAACGTGAGCTGGTTGAAATCACCGATCTTTCGCGCGTTACCGTTCGTAAAGCGATTCAGGAACTGGTGCAGGAAGGTGTGATCGAACAACGTCAGGGGTCAGGATCGTTCATTCGCGAACGTGTGGCGCGGGTCGAACAATCGCTGACTCATTTGACCTCGTTCACCGAGGACATGTCGAGCCGCGGTATGCAGACCACCTCAAAATGGCTGGAACGCGGCGTCTTTGCACCTACCCCCGAGGAGGTCCAGGCCCTGAGCCTGAAAGAGGGCGAGCAAATTTCCCGAATCTATCGCCTGCGCGAGGCAAATGGCCGCCCGCTGGCGCTGGAACGTGCTGCGCTGCCGCTGGATATCCTGCCAAACCCGATCGAGGTGACGACCTCGCTCTATGAGGTGCTAGACGGTCTGGGGCGACGACCAGTGCGCGCGGTACAGAAGATATCGGCCCTTAACCTCGCAGCGCGAGAGGCTGAGTTGCTGGAGGTGCCCGAAGGGGCCGCCGGACTGAACATCGAACGCGTTTCATTTCTTAAAAACGGGCGGGTCGCGGAATTGACCCGATCCCTCTACCGAGGCGACACCTATGACTTTGTCGCCGAGTTGCGGCTGTAGCCGGAAAGGCAAGTGAGCATGTCAGAACACAGTTCGAAAATGCGTCAGGAGGTTTTGGAAATCCCCGACGCCGTTGACCGATTGCTAAGCCAGGGTGCCGCCAATATTCAGGATGCGGCAAGGCGGGTGAAAGAGGCCGATCCCCGGTTTCTGATCACAGTGGCGCGGGGGTCGTCGGACCACGCTTGCGCGTATTTGAAATACGCTGCCGAATTGTTGCTGAACCTGCCTGTGGCCTCGGTCGGGCCGTCGGTCAGTTCGATCTATGGGGCTGATCTGCGTGCGGCTGGGGCAGTGTGCCTTTCAGTGTCGCAGTCGGGCCAAAGTCCAGACATTGTAGGGATGACCCGAACGCTGAAATCTTCGGGCGGGGTGACGGTTGCGATCACCAACAACACGGCCTCGCGCCTTGCTGAAGTGACGGATGCGGTCTTGCCCCTGCACGCAGGGCCGGAACTGAGTGTCGCTGCGACCAAAACTTTTGTCACCTCGCTTGTGGCCGGGTTGTGGTTGTTGGCTGAAATCAAGGGGGATGGTGATTTGACGGCCGCGATCCGATCCTTGCCCGGTCATTTGGGGCAGGCCGCGCAATGCAATTGGTCGGCGGCGGCAGATGCAATCACCGGCCGGTCACTGTTCACGCTGGGCCGCGGTCCGTCCTTTGCAATGTCCAATGAAGCTGCTCTGAAAATCAAGGAAACCTGCCAGATTCACGCCGAAAGCTATTCGGCGGCCGAGGTTCTGCATGGTCCGGTCTCAATCGTTGAACAGGGGTTTCCTGCCATCGTTTTTGCCGCCGCAGATGCCGCCGAGCAAACGACAGCCGAGGCGGCTGATGCGTTGGCAGGCAAAGGTGCGGCTGTTTTCGCGGCCACTGATAAGGTCACCAAAGCGCATAGCCTGCCGGTAACCCGAACCGATCACTGGTTGACTGACCCCATTGCCACGATCACGTCGTTTTACAGCATGGTCGAAGCCGTGGCGCAGGCGCGCGGGATCGACCCAGATACTCCGCGCCATCTGAGAAAGGTGACAGAGACGGTATGACCTCAGAATCCATGACATTTCGCAATGGTGCCCTGTTCGATGGAGAGCGCCTGCATTTTGATCAGGTCATGACCTTTCGCAACGGCGTCCTTGCCGCGCTTGCGGCTGAGGAAACCGCACAGATCGAAGGGCAAGTCATCGACCTGAACGGGGATATCTTGTGCCCCGGCTTCGTCGACCTGCAGGTGAACGGCGGCGGCGGCGCGATGTTCAATGACGACCCCTCGGTTGATTCGATCCGGCAGATCGCCGAAGCGCATCGCCGTCTAGGTGTGGCGTCCTTGCTGCCGACACTAATCACCGACACGCCCGAGAAAACCGAAGCCGCCGTTGCAGCCGCGATAGAGGCGGTTCGCGTGGGGGTTCCGGGTGTGGCTGGGCTGCATCTTGAAGGGCCACACCTGTCGGTGGCGCGAAAGGGCGCGCATGACGGGGCGCTAATTCGTCCGATGGAGGACGCGGACCTGACCATGCTGATTGCGGCAGCAGAGCAATTGCCGTGCCTGAAGGTGACCCTTGCGCCCGAATCCGTGTCCCTGCAGCAAGTGCAAGCTTTGTCGGACGCCGGGATTCTGGTGTCGCTAGGACATAGCAATGCAGATTTCGAGACGTGTCAGCGCTATGCTGCGGCAGGCGCGCGCTGCGTCACACACCTTTTCAACGCCATGAGCCAACTGGGCAGCCGCGAACCTGGTCTGGTGGGTGCGGCGCTGGCGACGGGCGGGCTGTCGGCGGGGTTGATCGCCGACGGTATCCATGTCCACCCCGAGGTTATCCGCTCGGCCTGGGCTGCCAAGAAAGCGCCCGGTCAGATATTTCTGGTCAGCGATGCCATGGCTGTTGCGGGTACAGATCAGGCTGCGTTCGAGCTGGAAGGTCGCCTGATCACGCGGACGGACGGACGCCTGACACTTGAGGATGGAACGTTGGCCGGGGCCGATTTGGACTTGACCACTGCGATCCGCATTCTGGTCACACATGCTGACGTGCCGCTTAAGGAGGCGCTGGCTGCAGCCACGACCTATCCGGCGTCTCTGATCGGCCAGCCGGTTGCGCAACCGCTGCGTGCCGAGTCGATGATCCGGATTTCCTCGGACTTCGAATCCTGTTGTTGGATATGTTCACAGGGTTGAGGGAAGGGCGTCTGTCTCCTGCATTGGAACGCGATTACAGAAATTGATTTCCTGCGCCGAACGGCGCTTGACGACACCAGACGCATCCCTTAAACCGACCTGCGCTGAGCGGGCGTCGTATACTGGCTATTACCTCAGCCTTCCAAGCTGATGAAGCGGGTTCGATTCCCGCCGCCCGCTCCAAATCAGCCCCGAAATTCTGCGTCAAATGGCCCTTACAGGCCGTGAATTGGTGACGCGCTGCTTGACCCCGCCGTCTGCTGCCGCCAAGAAGCGACCACCTGATTGCGAATTTGAACTAAGGGCCACGCATGGCAAGAACCGCCCCAGCCAGTCCAGCACAACAACCCGCACCCGGCGCCAGTGAAGAGCGCGCCCGGTCCAAGAAAATTGGCGTTCTGGCGTCGTTGTGGCCCTTCATGCGCCCCTATCGGATGTTGATGGCCGGGGCGACACTGGCGTTGGTGCTGACGGCAAGCATGACCCTTGCGCTGCCACTGGCCGTGCGCCGTGTGGTTGACAATTTCCGCATCGAAGATGGCGAGTTGTTAGAGTGGTACTTTCTGGCCGCGCTGGGCATCGCCGGGGTTCTGGCCGTGGGCACCGGCCTGCGCTATGCGCTGGTGACCCGGCTGGGCGAACGGGTGGTCGCCGATATCCGCGAGGCCGTGTTCGACCGCGTCATCGGAATGAGCCCCGAATTCTACGAACGTATCATGACCGGCGAGGTCCTGAGCCGGATAACCACCGACACGACGCTGATCCAGTCAGTGCTTGGCTCGTCTGTGTCCATCGCGCTGCGCAACATGTTGTTGTTCTTCGGCGGGCTGGTGTTGATGCTGCTGACATCGGCCAAGCTGACAGGTTTGGTTTTGTTGTTGATCCCGGTGGTGGTGGTGCCGATTCTGGTGCTGGGGCGCCGCCTGCGGGTGATCAGCCGCGAAAATCAGGACTGGATCGCAGCCTCGTCCGGTAACGCAGGTGAGGCGCTGAGCGCGGTGCAAACGGTGCAGGCATTTACTCATGAACAGGCCAGCCGCAAGCAATTCGCGGATATGACGGAAACGTCTTACGTCGTCTCGCTGCGCCGTATTCAGACTCGTGCGGTTCTGACCGTGATCGTCATCTTTCTGGTGTTTTCGGGCATTGTTGGCGTGTTGTGGATGGGCGCAAATGATGTCCGCAACGGCGTGATGACCGAAGGCGTACTGATCCAGTTCGTGATCTATTCGATTATCATGGCGGGTTCTGTGGCGGCCTTGTCTGAAATCTGGAGTGAATTGCAGCGCGCCGCAGGCGCAACTGAACGACTGGTGGAATTGCTGAATGCACAGGACACCGTCACCGATCCGTCCAATCCCAAGACGCTGCCATTACCGGTTCGGGGTGAGATCCGCTTTGGCGATGTGACCTTCCGCTATCCGTCACGCCCCGATGTTGTCACGCTGGAACATCTGTCATTGCAGGTTAACCCCGGCGAGACGGTTGCATTTGTCGGCCCCTCGGGGGCGGGCAAGACAACCGTCATCCAGATGATCCAGCGGTTTTATGATCCGGTCTCGGGGCAGGTCAGTCTGGATGGCGTCGATCTGCGTGACATCGACCGGGCCGAGTTCCGCAGCCACATGGCGCTGGTGCCTCAGGACCCGATCATCTTTGCCTCTTCAGCGCGTGAAAACATCCGGTTTGGTCGTCTGGACGCCACCGATGCCGAGGTTGAGGCCGCCGCCCGGGCCGCCGCCGCACACGATTTCATTTCGGCTTTGCCCGAAGGTTACGACAGTTTCGTTGGTGAACGGGGTGTGATGCTGTCTGGCGGGCAAAAGCAACGTATCGCCATCGCTCGTGCGATCCTGCGGGACGCGCCGGTACTGCTGTTGGACGAGGCGACCTCGGCGCTGGATGCCGAAAGCGAGCGTGCGGTTCAAGGCGCTGTCGATCAGATGCGCGCCGGGCGCACCACGTTGATCGTAGCGCACCGGCTAGCGACGGTGAAAAAGGCTGACCGGATCGTGGTGATGGAGGCCGGCCGTATCGTGGCGCAGGGCACCCATGACGATCTGGTGGCACAGGACGGCCTGTATGCCAGATTGGCGCGTCTGCAGTTCACCGACGGCATGGCGGCAGAATAAAGTGACGCGGGGGCAGGGCAATTCGCTCCGCAGCGTAATTCTACCTCTTTCCGGGCTTCACAGCTAAGCCCTTTCTTGATCATGCACGGTTTTGCTTCCATCTTGGCGGTGGATACAAAACCCGTGCCGGACACGGGAGAGATAAGGGAGGAGTCATATGGCCTTTGTGGGTTTGGAAGACAAGGCAAGGATGGAGCAGGAAATGCCGTGGGAGGACCGCGATGTTCCGGTCACCTTCCATCAGTTGTTGTCGCGCACGGCAAGCAAGTTCCCCAACAGCAATGCGATCAGTTTTCAGCTTTTGTCCGGGCCGACCGACAAGGCCGAAACGCTGACCTGGTCCGAGCTGCTGGGTAAGGTCAATCAGGCCGCCAACCTGTTCCGCTCGCTCGGGATTGGTGAAAAGGATGTGGTGGCCTACGTGCTGCCCAACAGTAACGAGACGCTGATCACCATGATGGGTGGCGCGGTTGCAGGGATCGTGAACCCTATAAACCCGTTGCTGGAGCCCGAGCAGATAGCCGCGATCCTGCGCGAAACCGGCGCCAAGGTGGTGGTTACGCTGAAATCCTTCCCCAAGGCCGATGTGGCGCAAAAGGTCGAAGAGGCCGTGCGCCATGCGCCCAACGTCAAAACCATTCTTGAAATCGACCTCAACCGCTATTTGACGCCACCGAAATCCTGGCTGGTTCCGCTCCTGCGTCCCAAGATGGGCGACAAGGAACATCTCGCGCATGCGGATTATAAGAACTTCAACAAGGAACTGGCCAAACAGCCCACTACGCTGACCTTCGAGGACAGCACCGAAGATCGTGTCGCCTGCTATTTCCACACCGGCGGAACCACCGGTATGCCCAAGGTGGCGCAGCATAAATACGCGGGCCTGATCTACAACGGCTGGCTTGGAAACACGCTGTTGTTCTCGGACGAAGACGTGATCATGTGCCCGTTGCCGATGTTCCATGTCTTTGCTGTGCATGTGATCGTGATGGCCGCGGTGTCGTCGGGCGCGCATGTGGTCTTCCCGACCCCTGCCGGGTATCGGGGCGATGGCGTGTTTGATAACTTCTGGAAGTTGATCGAGCGCTGGAAGGTCAGTTTCATCATCACCGTCCCCACCGCGATTGCCGCCAAGATGCAACGCCCGGTGGATGCCGATATCTCAAGCGTGAAAACAGCCTTCTCGGGTTCGGCCCCGCTGCCGGTCGAACTGTTCCGCCGGTTCGAAGAAGCGACGGGTGTGACCATCGTCGAAGGCTATGGACTGACCGAGGCTACCTGTCTGGTGTCGTGCAACCCGGTGGATGGCGAAAAGAAAATCGGATCGATCGGGATTCCATTCCCCTATACGGATGTGAAAATCCTGCAGGACGGGCCGGACGGCCCCAAGGAATGCGGCGCGGATGAGATCGGCGAAATCTGTATCTCGAATCCCGGCGTCTATGCGGGCAACACCTATACCGAGGCGGACAAGAACGTTGATCTGTACCATTTCGACAAGTACCTGCGCACAGGTGATCTGGGTCGGTTTGACGACGATGGGTATCTGTGGATCACCGGCCGCGCCAAGGACCTGATTATTCGCGGCGGCCACAATATCGACCCAGCCGAAATCGAAGAGGCTTTGCTGGGCCACGACGCCGTTGCCTTCGCCGGCGCCATCGGTCAGCCCGACGCGCACTCGGGCGAGGTGCCCTGCGCCTTTGTAGAACTGGTCGACGGGGCCAGTGTGACCGAGAAGGAATTGATGGAGTATTGCGGCGTGCATGTTCACGAACGTGCGGCAAGACCCAAGCACATGACCATTCTGGACGAATTGCCGAAAACCGCCGTGGGTAAGGTCTTTAAACCCGAACTACGCAAGCAGGCAATCACCCGCATCTATAATGGCGCGCTGGAAGAGGCCGGGCTGGACGCGCGCGTCGTATCCGTGCTTGACGACAAAAAGCGCGGGCTTGTCGCGCAGCTTGACGCGAACGGCTGCTCGGACGACGATGTCGGTAAGGTGCTGGGAACGTTTACCCGGCCATGGGAATGGGCTGCCTGACCGGGAGGGACAATGGATTATGAACGTCTGATTGATGAAGAGACTTGGGCGTTCATTAGACGAACGGCTGAAAGCTATCCTGATGACGCTGTCGACCTTTCGATCGAAGATCAGCGCCGCGTCTACAACAAGATGTGTCAGGACTTTCGCCAACCCCGGCCTGCAGGTCTGGATGTGCAGGACAGGTCCGCCAATGGCGTGCCTGTCCGGGTTTACACCGCCGGAGATCCGACCCGAACCGTCGTCTATTTTCATGGCGGCGGTTTCGTCGTTGGTGGGCTGGATAGCCATGATGACGTTTGTGCTGAGATTTGCGTTCAGACTGGGTATCGGGTTGTTGCCGTAGACTATCGCCTGTGCCCCGAACATGTGCACCCGGCACAGTTTCAGGATAGCTGGACCGCAACGAATTGGGTGGTGCAGGAATACGGCGACCCGTTGATTTTGGCCGGTGACAGCGCGGGTGGCAATCTGGCCGCCGCGGTGGCGCAGCATGCACGGGGGCGGCTTGATGGAGTGCTGGGGCAGGTCCTAATTTATCCCGGTCTGGGCGGGGACACATCCACAGGGTCATATGTCGAGCACGCCCAGGCACCGCTTTTGACGCTGGAAGAAATTCGGTTCTACGAAAAAGTGCGCTGTGGCGGACCTGCGCCGCAGAACGATCCCACGTTTGCGCCGCTGCAGGATAAAGATTTCTCGGGCCTGCCGCCTACTGTGGTGGTCACCGCCGATTGCGATCCGTTGCGCGACGATGGCCTGGCCTATTGCACTAAGATCACCGAAGCGGGCGGGAGGGCGCATTGGGTGAATGAGCCCGGCCTTGTGCACGGGTACCTGCGGGCGCGCACCTCAGTGAAACGCGCTGCAGACAGTTTTGAACGGATATCAGTTGCGATCGAGGCGCTGGGCCAGCAGATCTGGCCCTACGATTGATCCGTTACTTCAGGAAAGGCTTGGCTTTCATCGTCTCGGCGATCGGTGCGCCCATGCGGTTCAGGATCGTGGGTGCCAGTTGCAGCTGGTCGATCACCGCATCAGCCTCGGGGCCTTCGGCATCGCCGAAATAATACAATGCAGTTTCCTGCTGAAGCGGGCTGCGCCCGCCATGATGGCCGCGTTCGTCCTGACCGTGATCGGCGGTCACGATGACCTCATACCCCAGTTGCCGCCAGCGCGGGATGAAAGGGGCCAGCATTTCGTCCATGACAAAACAGGCGTGGTCCATTTCCTCGCAGTCGTGATGAAACCGGTGACCCATACTGTCCAGCGTGCAAGTGTGCAGGACGCCGTAATCCAGCCCAAAGCGCAGGCACAGATTGGTCAGAGTGCCAAACAGATCAACGTCCGACGGCGTCATCTGGTTCACTTTGCTGTAGCCGGTCATCGAGTGGAACCGGCCATGGTTGATCGTTTTGCTCTCGGGCTCGTCATATTCGACGTCTCGGACATAATCGAACGGGTGACGGTTGAAGAATTGCGACCAAAAGCTGTGGGTCACGGCCCCGGTCACTCCGTTCGCTTCGCGGACTTGGCTGAAGACGTCCTTGTGGCTTAGGCGGAAGACGTTGCCGTTGCCGGTACAGCCATGTTCCTGCGGCGTGACGCCGGTGTGGATCGAGGCATAGCAACTGGCCGAGATCGATGGCAGCACCGCGCGATGCTTCCAAACCTGCGCCTCGCCACTGTCGACCCACCCTTCCAGGTTGCCGAACAGGCGGCGAAAATTGCGCCACGGAACACCGTCTAGAATGATGAGGAGGAGTTTTCGGTCCATTCCCTGACCCTTTCTTAAAGTCCCTCAGGCGACCCTAGGGGATTCGTTGCATATGGGCTGCCTGTTCCCGCCCCCATTAGCAAAATCCCGACACCTGTCATCAGACAAAGCGCCGGGATTTTCAGTTTTTCAACCTGTCGCGAACCGGGTCAGTTCCCCGCACTCTCCATCTTGCGATGGGCGACAACCTCTTCCAGCCAACCCAGATGCATCTCGGGCACCGAGCTGAGCAGCAGGTCGGTATAATCGTCGAACGGTGGGCTCAGCACCTGGCTTTTGGGGCCATAGCGGACCACGCGGCCCTGATACATCACCGCGATGCTGTCGCTGATCGCACGAACCGTCGCCAGATCATGGGTGATGAACAGATAGGCCACGTCCTCGATCTTTTGCAGGTCAAGCAACAGCTTGAGGATGCCGTCCGCCACAAGTGGGTCGAGCGCCGAGGTGACCTCATCACAGATGATCATCTTGGGCTTGGCCGCCAGTGACCGGGCAATACAGACACGCTGTTTCTGACCGCCGGACAGCTCGGCCGGATAGCGATCCATGAACTTTTCGCCCAGCTCGATCTCATCTAGCAGTTCGATGATCCGCTTGCGCTTTTCCGCGCCGCGCATGTTGAAGTAGAACTCCAACGGACGCCCGATGATCGTGCCGACGGTCTGGCGCGGGTTCATCGCCACGTCAGCCATCTGATAGATCATCTGCAACTCGCGCAGGTCTTCGCGGGTGCGGCCTTTCAGATCGCCACTGAGCTTGCGACCGGCAAAGGTGATCTCACCATCGCGCGGCGGCAGCAGGCCGGTAATTACTCGCGCCAGCGTGGACTTGCCCGAACCGGATTCGCCCACAACAGCCAGCGTTTGCCCCGGATGAAGCTCGACATTTACGTTGTGCAGCACATCGAAATTCAACCCTTTGTAGCGCGCGGTGATGCCGTCAACGCTCAGCACGGGATCTGGTGTGGGTTTCTTTTCTTCGTGCTCGATCGAGCGGACCGAGACCAGAGCCTGCGTATACTCTTCCTGCGGGTTGTTGATGATCTGGTCGGTATTGCCATACTCGACCGTATTGCCCATCCGCAGCACCATGATGTCGTCGCTTACCTGCGCCACAACCGCCAGATCATGGGTGATGTAAAGCGCGGCAACGCCGGTGTCTGCAATGGCCTCCTTGATCGCCATCAGAACGTCGATCTGAGTCGTCACGTCCAGCGCGGTGGTGGGTTCATCGAACACCACCAGATCAGGTTCGGGGCATAGCGCCAGCGCCGTCATGCAACGCTGTAGCTGACCGCCTGAAACCTGGTGCGGATAGCGATCACCAATGTTATCCGGATCGGGCAGACCCAGCTTGGCGAACAGTTCCCGGGCGCGGCCTTCGGCCTCTTTACGGCTGAACTTTTTCTGTTCGACCGCGGCTTCAACCACCTGATCCATGATCTTTTTAGCGGGATTGAAGGAGGCTGCGGCGGATTGGGACACATATGTGACTTCACCCCCGCGCAGCTTGCGGATATCGCCATGGGATGTCTTGAGGATATCGCGCCCGTTGACCCAAACCTCACCACCGGTGATTTCCACGCCACCCCGGCCATAAGCCATCGAGGCCAGGCCGATGGTCGATTTACCGGCACCGGATTCGCCAATTAGCCCCAGCACCTTGCCAGGCGCGAGGTCAAAGCTGACCCCATGCACGATTTCGATGTCATGGGGTTTTTCACCCGGCGGGTAGACGGTCGCGCCGATTTTGAGGTCGCGGACCTTGAGAAGGGCTTCTGTCATCCCCGGCCTCCTTTCAGCGATGTGGTACGGTTCAGGACCCAGTCGGCCACAAGGTTGACCGAGATCGCCAGCGTTGCGATGGCCACAGCAGGGTAAAGCGCTGCGCCGATGCCATAGACGATGCCATCCTTGTTTTCCTTCACGATGCCGCCCCAGTCCGCCAACGGCGGCTGAACGCCCAGACCCAGGAACGACAGGGTCGAGACAAACAGAACCATGAAGATGAACCGCAGGCCCAGTTCCGCAACCAGCGGCGACAGGGCGTTGGGCAGGATTTCACGGAAGATGACCCAGACCTGCCCCTCACCACGTAGGCGCGCGGCCTCGACATAGTCCATGACCGCAATATCCACGGCAACGGCGCGGGCCAGACGATAGACACGGGTGGCGTCCAACAGGCCCATGACAAGGATCAGAACCGGGATTGTCACCGGCACCATGGCCAGAACAACCAGCGCAAAGATCAGTGTCGGGATCGACATGATCAAATCCACCGCGCGCGACATGACCTGATCGGCCCAACCACCCAGCACCGCGGCCAGGAAGCCAAGGATGGACCCGGTCACGAAGCTAAGGATCGTGGCCGCCGTGGCGATAAAGATCGTCGTGCGCCCGCCATAGATCATCCGGCTAAGAAGATCGCGGCCAATGTTGTCGGTACCCAGCCAGAATTGCGAGCTGGACGGCTCCCATACATCTCCCACGACCTCAGCCATGCCATAAGGGGCCAGCAGAGGGGCGAGGAGGGCGATGATGAAGTACAGGGCTGTAAAGGCCAGCCCGATCATTGCAGAGATAGGGATGTTCTTCATTTCGGATGCCTCAGCCTTGGGTTGGCCAGAATGGCAACAATGTCTGCAATCATGTTCAGTCCGATATAGATCGCGGCAAAGATGACGCCGCAGGCCAGTACCACCGGAACGTCACGCTTGGTCACGTGGTCCACAAGGTACTGCCCCATGCCGGGATAGACGAACACCACCTCAACCACGACGACGCCGACGACCAGATAGGCCAGGTTCAGCATCACCACGTTGACGATGGGCGCGACGGCGTTCGGGAAGGCGTGGCGATAGATAACTTGAAAATTGCTCAGACCCTTCAGCTCTGCGGTTTCGACGTATGCAGACTGCATCACGTTCAGGATCGCGGCGCGGGTCATGCGCATCATATGCGCCAGAACGACCATCGTCAGAACGATAACGGGCAGAGCGATCGAATTCAGCTTTTGCCAAAATGACATGCTGTCATTGATCATCGCCAGAGGCGAGAACATCCCCAGCTTAACAGCAACGAAATAGACCAGCACGTAACCGATCAGAAACTCGGGTATCGAGATAGTGGTGAGTGTAACCGCCGAAATCAGCTTGTCCGGCCAGCGGTTGCGGTAACGCACGGCCAGCAGGCCGAGAAAGATGGCCAGCGGAACCGAAATAAGGGCGGCCCAGAAAGCCAGAAACAGCGTGTTGCCCAAACGGCTGCCGACAGACTCGGCAATATCAAGTTTATTGGTTAGAGATTGACCTAGATCACCCTGAACAATGCCGCCCAGCCATTCGAAATAACGGGTCAGGGCGGGGCGGTTAAGGCCCATTTCCTCGCGCAGGTTTGCCAGCGCCTCGGGGGTTGCAGCTTGGCCTAGGACCGCTTGCGCAGCGTCCCCAGGAAGGGCTTCGGTGAGGCCGAATATCAGAGCCGATGCACCGAAGAGAAGCAGGAGTCCCAGCGCAAGGCGCTGGGAAACCAGTTTGATGATAGGATGCATTATCTGTGGGCCTTATCAGGAGAACCACAATTGACGCGATACCTGACCATTCATCAGTTCAAGACCCGGATTGCTCTCCCAGCCTTCCAGCAGGTTGCTGATACCTTCGACACCGTCATTGAACATTGGACAGATCAGGCCGCCTTCGTCGCGGACCATCATACCCATCTGCGCATACAGCTCTTTGCGTTTTGCAGGATCCAACTCGGCGCGCGCTTGGAAGAGCAGTGCGTCAAATTCAGGAACCTTGTAGCGTGTATCATTCCAATCCGACGTGGACAGGTATGTAGTCGCGTACATCTGATCCTGAACTGGGCGTCCGCTCCAGTACGAGGCGCAGAAGGGCTGAACATTCCAGACTTCGTTCCAGTAGCCGTCACCAGGTTCGCGCTTGATCTCAAGGTTGATGCCCGCCTGAGCTGCCGATTGTTGGAATAAGGCGGCTGCATCTACTGCGCCCGGGAAGGCTACATCCGACGTCCGTAGGATGATTGGTGATCCGTCGTGGCCGGAATTCTTGTAGTGTTCGGCTGCTTTCTCAAGGTCGAACTCGCGCTGAGGCAGAGAGTCGTCGAATAGTGGGTAGGCAGCATTGATCGGCATGTCGTTCCCGACTGAACCATAACCACGCAGGATTTTGTCGACCATTTCCTCGCGGTTGATCGCGTATTTCAGCGCCAGTCGCAGTTCATTGTTGTCGAACGGCGCAGTATCGCAATGCATGATGAACACATAGTGGCCACGTCCGGGGGTTGAGTGAACGGTCAGATTTGGTGCACGCCCCAACAGATCGGCAACTTTTGGTTCGACCCTGTTGATAATCTGGACTTGCCCTGACTGCAGTGCCGCGGTGCGCGCGGTAGCATCGTTGATGACGATGTTCTCAACGGTGTCGAAATATCCATCGTCGTTCCAGTAATTCGCAAATTTGGTGAACAGGTGCCGTACACCGGGTTCGTTTACTTCCACCTGATACGGACCGGTTCCGATTCCGGCGCCGGGGTCATCCATGCCGCCATCTGGTTGAATAACAAGATGATAATCCGCCAGCAGATAGGGAAGGTCGGCGTTTGGTTCAGTCAAGGTGACTTGGAAATTGTTGCCATCAGCTTTCATGGACTCGATGCCCTTCATGATGCCGAGAGCACCAGACTTCGATTCTTCGTTCGAGTGGCGTTCCATGGTCTTAAGTACATCTTCGCTGGTCAGGGTCTTGCCGTTGTGGAACTCAACACCTTCCCGCAGCTTGAAGGTCCAGACCTTGGCATCGGCGCTGCCTTCGACGCTTTCTGCGAGACGCGGTTCGATAGACCCATCCGCCGCAACTTCAACCAGGCCATCGCCGAAGTGACGACCGTTCATATATGGCACTGTGCTTGCATAAGTTGCCGGGTCCAGAGAATTGGTCGACTCGCCACCTTGAAGGCCGAGCTTCAAATCTCCGCCTTTTTTCGGGCCCGCCGCACGCGCGGCATCTGCAAACATGGTGCTTGCCACCGCTGCGGTGACACCCAGAGCCGCCGCTTTCCCCATGAATTCGCGGCGGGTCAGCTTGCCCGCTGTGACCTGCTTGGTCATGTGAGTGAGTTGTTCGTTCATTCAAAGATCTCCCAGTTGATTGGATTACTAGCCCTTTGCGGGCTTTTTATTGACGCATGAGTCAAAGTAGGCGCATTTCGGTCAGCCGAGCAAGGGTAAATGTCTGACTCAATCCGGCGAATGATTTATATTTGATCGCGTGAAATGGTATCCTCCACCTGCTTTGTTGATAGCAAGCATTCACCATCAAAGGCATTCATTTCTGCCAAGGGGTAGAATGTCGGTTCTTCTTCCTGCATTTCGCAAGACGTCCCTGTTCTCAAATCGATACCAATCCGACTGATTTCCTGCCTGCGGCGGCATTATTCATGGCTTTGATTGCCCCGAACATTTCCCAGACCGAGCAGCGCCACCAATTGTTGTCTAGCGCTTGGCGGGTGTAAACTTCTCTTATCAGGTCTTCACTGCTGTCATTGACGCGCATATCAAACGAATGTGACCACAGCCGTGTTTCGCGAACCTCAAAGGGGCCAGCGTATCCCACATCGAGACGCCGTCGCGTTTCTCAATAAGCAGAATGCCAAAAATGGCGGGGGCAGAGGTTTTCAGAGCATCCGAGGGGCGGGACACGCGGGCCGACCGGCGACAATCATCGCGCAAACTAATGCCAACGTTGGAAAGGTCTTGCATGTTTTGTAGCGCGTTTAAGGGCGGCGTCATTCGGATATTGTCCGGGTGTTTTATAACCCGAGCAGTCCGAAAACCGTCAAATCATGAGCGGATCGCGACAAGCAAGTCCATCACGTTTGTTCCGGTCGGACCCGTCACCAGCAAGGCGCCCACGCGATCCAGATAGCTGCCGCTGTCTGCCTGTTGTAACGCCAACTCGGCGCCGTCGCCCCAAGTGGTGCCGTCGACGACAGCTCCGGCGGCTTGCGTCGGCCCGTCTGTGCCGTCGGTGCCGCCGACTACCACCGTGATTCCGTCGGACCCTGCAATCTTGCGCGCGAGTGCCAGTGCCAGCGCCTGATTGCGCCCGCCGCGCCCCGGATTGTCGGGTAGTACGACGGTTGGTTCACCGCCGAAGATCAATGCCCCTTTGGGCATGGTGCGGATACGTTCGCCAAGCGCTTCGGCAATTTTCAGGAAATCATCGTGCAGGCATTCTTCGTTGGCGTGTACCGGGATGCCGTCGTCATTTGCCAATTCAGCAGCGGCTGCGCGGGCGTGGGCGTTTGAAGCCACGATTTGAGTCGTCGCCGCAAAATCAACCTTACCCGGCAGCGCTCCGATGCCCGACCCGACAACATTCAGATCATCGCCCGGTACATCCGAAATCGCCAGAACGGTCGCCCTGTCGCCCTGGAAATGGGACAGCAATCCGCCCCCTTTGATCCGCGACAGCTTGCGCCGTTCCGCATTCATCGTGGTGATGTCCAGCCCTTCGGACAGCAGTTTTTTGTTTAGCTGTTCCAGATCATCCAGTGTCTTACCCGGCAGCAAATCCTCGGCCAGCGAGGATGCCCCGCCCGAAACCAGCAACAACAGATGCGAGCCCGGCTTCATTTCCTCAACCGCCTCGCGCAATGCCTGACCACCCTGAAGGCTGCGCGCGTCCGGAACGGGGTGCGAGGCTTCGATCACAGTCACATAACCCGGCAGATCACGCCCGTGGTCATCCTTGGTGACAACCAGTGTCGGGCGCGGGCCGAAATGCTCAAGGGCCGCACGAGCCATGGACGCGGCGGGTTTGCCGACCGCCAATATGTGATCGGGTTCGGGGACGTCCTGCAAAACCTTGGTAGTTGCTACGTGGCCACCCACAGCATCGACTCCGGCCTGCCAGATGCGAATTGCCTGTTCTTTCCTGTCCATCAGCTTTCCATCCAAATCGTGACGGGCCCGTCATTGACCAGTTCCACGGCCATATCAGCACCGAATTGTCCGGTCTCTACCGGCACACCATGCGCCTGCAACCGCTGGGCAAAGACCTCATACAAATGTTTGCCGACATCCGGTGCGGCGGCTTCGGAAAATCCCGGCCTGTTCCCGCGAGAGGTATCGGCCGCCAGCGTGAACTGGCTGATCACCAGCGCGGACCCTTCGATATCTTTCACGGACCTGTTCATTTTTCCGGCTTCATCCTTGAAGATGCGCAGCTTGGAGACCTTAGCGGCAAGCTGATCTGCCTTGGCTTCATCGTCGCCTTGTATGGCACAGATCAAAATCATCAACCCCGGTCCGGTCTGACCGATCACCTGACCGTCGACCGAGACGTTGGCACGTGAAACTCGTTGTAGAACAGCGCGCAAATTTGTTCTCCGCTTGGTGTGCTTGTCATCCGACCCAGTTTACGATCTCACTCAGATCGGCGCGGTCGGTGCGAAAGCCGTTGGCGGGATGATCTGTATCCGCATAGCCAAAGGAAATCGCGCATAAAATCAACCGGTCTTCCGGGATATCGAAGTACCTGCGCAGGAACGGGCTGTAGGTAGCCAGTGCTGCCTGCGGGATTGTGGCGATACCAAGCGCCTGCGCGGCCAGTGAAAATGCGGTGATGAACCCGCCGCAATCCAGCGCGCCATAGGTACCAAGCTCAGCCGGGCTTGTGACGATGGCGCAATGGGGTGCCCCGAAAAGAGAGAAATTCTGCATCATCTGCCGGGCCGAAGCAGTGCGGTCACCGCGCTCAACCCCGACAGCCTCGTACAAAGCCCAACCACAGGTTCGACGGCGATCTTGGTATACACCGGAATAAGAGGTTGGAAAGGGAATGTCGGGGCAGGGGGTGCCCGTTGCGGCCTCGGCCTGAATTGCCGTGCGAAACCGGTCTGTTTCTGCGCCGCTGGTGATAGTGACGTGCCAGGGTTGAGCGTTGCACCAGCTAGGCACACGCGCGGCGCTGTTCAGGATTTGTTTGATTTGATCCTTGGGCACCGGATCGGGGCGAAAGGCCCGGCAGGAATACCGCGAGGCCAGCAACCGGTTCAGATCGGATAGTGTCACTCTGGCCTCTCCCCTTAGGCGTCGACGCCGTGGAGGATGGCGTCACGCAGCGGGAAGTTCAAGCGCTAACATCGACTGATTTCTTGGCTTGCCGACAGCTCTATCATTGTTGGCCGGTTGCCATAAGATACCCGACGCCTGCCGCCACAAGCAGACCCAGTACAACGGCAATGGTGATCTTGATAGCGGACCAGGGGCGTTCTCCCTGAACGCGGCCCGTGCGTCCGTTCACGACGAACCGATAGGTCTGCCCACGGTATTTGTAGGCCGCCATCCAGACCGGCAGCAGGATATGCTTGAAGGTCACGTTTCGCACATCGGTGTCAATCGCGTGTATCCGCTGACGGTCGCCACCGATATCAAAGCGCACGTCGCGTTCGATCACCCGCGCCATGTACCCGCGGGCCTCGGTGTAACCCTCCTGCAGTTCCACGGTGTAGGCCTCGGCCCGAAAGCCGGCCAGATATTCTGGCTGATAAGGTTCCAACGCCGGCAGGTCCCAGGGCTCCAATGCGTCGGTATAGCTTTTGGGCAAAGACTGTGATGCCAACACCAACACGTCGTCAAAGAATCGCGCGACCCGCCCGGATTTCGGAGACCACCGCACCTTGGGAACTTGCTGTTGTACGCGCTTTCCGTCGCGCATAACTGTGCGGGTCTCGTAATAAACAACGCCCCGCTCACCGCGGTAGTTGGACGTGGTGTCCGCATCAAAGGTCCAATACGGCACATAGATGCCCTGCATTTTGCGACCTTTGCGGGCATATTCTTTCAACCCGTTGGGCGCGAACCAGAGCCGTCCCAGCCAATCCCCCATCGCCTTGTGCGCCGTGCGTTCATCCAGCGCAAAGGGCAGTACACCGCGCGGTTTGATATGCCGGTTGACGCCGGTATCCGTTACTACGGGCGTCGCGCAGAACGGGCATTCGGCGGCATGGGTGGCGGGGTCGAACTCGACCTGAGCCGCGCAATTGGGGCAGGACAGAACACGCGTTTCCTCGATCTCGCTGTCCGGAAGCTGTTCTGCGATGGCGGCGTTGAAATCCAGTTCTTTCAAACTGGCACCGCCCCAGGGGCCTGCGCCAATCGCTTCGGAATGCCCGCAATGGTCACAGGTCAGGCTGCCGTCGCCGGGGTTGAATCGGTAGTCTGAGCCGCATTGCTCGCAGGGAAATCTGTGTTCTTCGTTCATCGTGTAGCCTTATTCTTACGCCGGTGACTGGCGCATTAGGCTCCAGGCGGTGGCGGCGGCAGGATGGTGAACAGCTGCGCCAGTTCCTGCACGTCTCCGGCCTTTTTCCAACCGTCCTGACCGGCGGTCCAGACATGGGTGTCGCGGGTGATCTCTCCGTCAGTTGCCATGCGTCCCATCTTGGCTTTCGAGAACGGCCCACTGGTCTGCCCGCCCACCGCGATATGCCACACATGTTCGACCGGAGGTGGAGGTGGCGGTGCGGCATGTGCTGCCGGTTGCGGTGCAGCGGGGGCGGAACTGCCCCACGGGCCGCTGGGTTGACCCGCTGCCATGTTCGACATTTGTTGGGCCATCGCCATTCCCATACCCATGCCAAGCCCGGCGCCCATGCCGCCGCCTTGACCGGGGTTGTTGGCCGCGGCTGTCATCGCCTCGGCGGCGGAATACTGAGTGAATTTGCCAAGATCGCCCGCCAACCCCATTGAGGTCCGTTTGTCCAGGGCCGCCTCAACTGCAGGCGGAAGTGAGATGTTTTCGATGTAGAATTCCGGCATCTCCAGACCGTAGCCATCCAGCACTGGGGAAACCTCGGCTGCAATCAGCTTGCCCAGATCGGCGGTGTTTGCGGCCATGTCCAGAACCGGAATGCCTGATCCGGCGATCACTCGGCTGAATTCCTGCACGATGATGTTGCGGATCTGAAAGCTGATCTCATCCATCGTGAATTCACCGTCGGTGCCAACGATCTCGATCAGGAACTTCGCGGCATCCTTTACCCGTACTGTATAAGTACCAAAAGCCCGGATGCGCGTCGGGCCGAATTCGGGATCCCGCAGCATGATCGGGTTCTTGGTGCCCCATTTCAGGTCATTGAACCGTGTCGTATTGACGAAATAGATCTCGGACTTGAAGGGCGACTGAAAGCCATGATCCCAGTGCTGCAAGGTCGTCATGATCGGCATATTGTTGGTCTCAAGCATATAGAGACCCGGCGTGAACACATCCGCCAACTGCCCTTCATGCACGAACACGGCGGCTTGACCTTCGCGCACCGTCAGCTTAGCGCCGTACTTGATTTCATGGCCCTCACGCTCGAACCGCCAGACCATCGTATCTCGGGTGTCGTCGACCCAGTGAATGACATCAATAAATTCTCCGGTCAGAAAATCGAAAATACCCATTTGGGGTCTCCTTTCCTTGGGCTCAGAGCTGCTGGCCCATCAATTCGCGTGCAATGATCCGCACCACGGGGCGGGCGTCATCCGCCGTCACCCCGGGCTGAAGGCGCGGGTCGTAAAGCATGGTCAGTAGTTTTTCGTCATGGCTGGTCAGCAGCGCAAACTCATCATCGTCGTTGAAAATCGAAGGCCGCGCTGCGGGGCTGTCGTTTGGAAGGCCAAGTCCCTGCGCAATTTCTTCATGGATGCAACTCAACCGCAGCAGATTGGGTAGTTCTGCACGTATGTAAGCTACGGCACGGATTACGGTATTGGTGTCCTCTTGGCCGGAAAACGTAAAGACAAAACAATAAAACGGCCGGTCCAGCGTCCTCAGCAAATTCAACCTGTCGTCAGGGATACCCGGAACAAGTGATTTTAATCTATCCTGAGCGTAAGCCACGTCGTCCTGACCTGCTATGAAAACAAGAAAGTTCCCGTCACCATTTACACTTCGAACGTTGTGCCCGGTCGTTTTTTGCAGCCGTTTGGCATAGTTTTGAATGGTTTGCCGATCAGCATCGCGGCTTTCCATAGAAACGCTCGGACCAAACTCAGTCCTGATGCGGATCGGGCTCTTCCAGCGATTTAACTTAATCTCGCTCGGGCCGCTGACAAATGCGGCGGATTTGCCGGAGTGTTCGTTGATGAAAGCAATTTTGCCAAAATTGCGAGCTAAATCATCAGCGTCATACGGTGTGTCAGGGCCTCCTCCGTCTGTTCGCAGCAAACCGCGGGTCAGCAGATCTCGCTCGACCCGCTGATAGAACCGGGCCAGGTCCTGACTGGCAGCGGATGGGGGGACATAGGCATTGGCAGCAGGCGCCAGTGCCTCTGGGCGCGGTTGCGGAACGACAGAGGATGTCAGCGTTTCATCGCAATTGGCCAGAGCCAATAGCAATAGAAAGCCCATGACCGGCTTCAGATATCCCGAAAACCGCACCCTTCGCCCGCCGTCAGCCCGGTACTGCCGTACCGGCATTGTCGCCAATACCATCCTTGCGGGCTTTGGCCGCGGCCAGCGTATCGCGCAGTTCGGCCTCCATCTTCTGAAGCTCTTGCTCAGCGGCGGCACGCTTGGCCTTGCCCTCGTCGGCAATGGCCAGACTTTCATTGATGGTGCCGATCAGGTCGGCATTGGCTTGTTTGACCGCTTCGATATCGAACACGCCGCGTTCCATTTCCTCGCGGATCATCTTGTTCGATTCACGCAAGTTCGCAGCATTCGAAGTCAGCAATTCGTTGGTCAGGTCATTTGCATCGCGCACGGCCGAGGCGGCCTCGGCGCTGCGTTGGATGGTCACGGCTTGGGCCAGCTGGGTTTCCCACAGTGGTACAGTATTAACCAGCGTCGAGTTGATCTTGGTCACCAACGACTTGTCGTTCTCCTGAACCAACCGGATCGAGGGCAACGATTGCATTGTCACCTGCCGCGTCAGTTTCAAGTCATGCACGCGGCGTTCCAGATCGTCCCGCGCAGCGCGCATGTCGCGCAGCTCCTGCGCTTTCATCACTTGTTGATCCTCGGGCGCAGCCTGAACCTCAGCCTCTTTTTCAGGGATATCCTGGCTGTCCAGTTCAGTCAGCTTTTCCTCGCCCGCCGCGATATAAAGCGCCAGCTCATCGTAAAACCCAAGGGTCTTTTCATACAGCAAGTCCAGTGACTTGATATCTTTCAACAGCGTGTGTTCATGACCCAGCAAGTCGTCAGTGATCCTGTCGATCTGGCTCTGAACTTCTTCGTATTGTGCGGTAAACTTGGCGAAGGGCGCAGCTTTGCCGATCAGCTTTTCCCACCAGCTGCGTTCACGGCGCACATCCAGTTCACTAACCGAAAAGCCCCGGATCGAGGTGACGATATCGCGCAGGCTGTCGCCAGCGGGCCCCACATCCTTGTTGCGCACATCTGCCAGCATGGCCTGACTGATTTCCTGCAATTCCGCCTGAGCGGACGAACCGAATGATACGATCGAATTCGTGTTGCTCATATCCAGCTCGTCCATGCGTTTGCGGATTTCAGCGCCGACAGGGTCGTCTGCGTCTTCCAGCGAGATGACTTCGGCCGTGGGTTCAGGCAACGCAACGGCGGTCACTTCCTGTACCAGCGTTTCTGCTTCGACCGCCTTGTTCTTGATCTCATCGGACATGGGGTAATCCTTTCTCAAAAAATGGGCCGGTTAGTCCAACCGGACGCCTTCGCGCTGCAGCCGTTCGCGCAACACGTCAATTTCAACCGTCAGATCACTGCGGTCATCCAATAGCATCTTGCGGGTGCGGGCCGCGAAATTCTGTTCCAGATCGTCCAGCAGGGACGAATAGTCAGCCAATGCCTGCGCATCCCGCGTGCGGGCATAGACATCGGCAAACTTCACGGTCGCATCACGGGCACCCTGCAGGTAGACAGTCAGGTATTTGCGGGCACCGGCCAAATCGCGCGGGTCTTCTTCGACCGTGCGAAACAGATCGCGGGCGGTGTCCTGAAACCGTTCGACGCGCGCCTCGATCCGGCGGTCGCCCGCACGTTTGATGGCATCGGTCATCTCTGTCAGATGGGTTTCGGCATCTTCAACCACACGGGCCACGCGGTCTTGCTGAAAGGTATCGATCCCTTCCATGCCCTTGTCTTTCATCGGGTCCAGACCGAAGGACAGGGAATGCAGGACCGTTGCTACCACCCCGAACAGGATCGGGGCCAGCAGGCTGGCCTGAGCAGCAGTTTCGGCATCCAGGTATTCCGTCCGGTACGCGGCCACAGCGACACCAATACCGGTCAACACGCTAGCGAAAATCTTGCGTGGAAAGGCCGGGCGTCGCGCGGTGCGACGTGTGTTAAATTCGGCCTCGGCGCGCAACCCTTCGCGCAACAGAAAGGCAGCGGCGGTCAGCAGGCCAGCGGCGATCAGCCCGATCGTCATCCCGACTGCACCGTCGTTTAGCGACAGAAACACCAGAGGAATGGCAGGCAGAAACAGGATATTGGCCCGTGCGCCCGCCGGTTCGACACGCGCGCCATGAAATTGCCCGCGCTGCGGTTGGTCGTCGTCAGAGCTGCCGCCTTCGGGGCTGAAATTTCCGCCATACCGCTTAGCCATGCGCTACAGGCCCCCCAGCACGCCGGTGCAAACACCAAACATCAGCACAAGAAGGGCCGCATAGGCCAGTTTTTGCACTCCGGTCCCTGACATGGCGTTCCCCCGTGGAATAACTTACGGAAAATTTAGGCGATACGTGGGCTTGGCGCTAGGGGGAAGGTTGCTAAACCCGCGTCACTTGCGAGATTTCTTGCCGACCGGCGGTCGTTTTCGTTGCGGACGAGCAGGGCGTTTGGGTTTGGTTTCGGGCTCAGCGTCCAGCCCCAGTTGGTCGCGCATAACGCGGCGGCGGATCTCTTCAACCTCGCCGGGTTTCAGACTGCCCAGCTGGAACGGTCCGTAAGATACCCGTAGCAGGCGGTTCACGGCATAGCCGATATCCTCCATTGCGCGGCGAATCTCACGGTTCTTGCCTTCGCGCAGGCCGATGGTCAGCCATGCGTTTGCGCCTTGCTGGCGGTCCAGAGACACGTCCATCGGCAGAAAGCGTTCTCCGTCGATCACAAGCCCCCTGCGCAGCGGTGCAAAGTCTTCGTCCTTGGGGCGGCCATTCACACGAACGCGGTATTTGCGCAGCCAACCGGTCGAAGGCAGCTCAAGCTTGCGTTTGATGCCGCCGTCATTGGTCAGCAGCAGCAACCCTTCGGAATTCAGGTCCAGCCGCCCCACGCTCATGACGCGGGGCATGTCCTCGGGCAGGTTGTCGAAAATGGTGGCGCGGCCTTTTTCGTCGCGGGTCGTTGTCACCAGACCGGACGGCTTGTGATACAGCCACAGACGCGAGGGTTCAGGTTCCGACACAGGTTTGCCGTCGACGACGATCTTGTCTTTGGCGGTCACGTTTAGGGCTGGGCTATCAATAAGCTTGCCATTCACTGCCACGCGGCCAGCTTCGATCATGCGTTCCGCTTCACGGCGCGAGGCAACGCCCGCGCGGGCCAGCACTTTGGCGATCCGGTCGCCGGGAGGAGGGGTTTTTGTCATCCGCAGCCCATAGCGCATCCCGCCCGCTTGCGAAAGACAGGTTTCTGATGCAGTCAGAGGCATGACGTTCAAATCACATATGGATAAGGCGTTGGTCGAGGCGCGCGCTGCGGCAGATCGCGGAGAGGTTCCGGTTGGGGCTGTAATTGTCGCGCCTGACGGCCGGATCGTGGCTGCGGCGGGCAACCGAACACGCGAAATGAACGACCCCACTGCCCATGCCGAGATTCTGGCCCTGCGCACAGCCTGTGCCGAGGCCGGGTCTGAACGGCTGCCGGATCATGACCTTTACGTCACGCTGGAACCCTGCGCCATGTGCGCGGCAGCTTTGGCCGCGGCGCGTATCCGGCGCATTTATTATGGGGCTGCCGATCCGAAATCTGGCGGTGTGGCCCATGGCGCGCGGGTTTTCACCCACACACAGGCGCACCATGTCCCCGAGATTTACGACGGCATCGCAGCCCAAGAAGCCGCCGATCTTCTGAGAGCCTTCTTCGCTGCACGCCGTGATATTAAAGAGTGATAGGTTTCATCAACTCAGGTTCGATCACGTCCACCCCCGGCAACCCATCAATCAGCGCCTGAGCAGACTGTTCCAGAATTGGGAAAGTTTTGTAGTGACAGGGAATCACCGTCTTGAAGTTGAAATACCGTCTGGCCGCATAGGCCGTGCCCTTCATGTCCATGGTGAAATGTCCGCCTGCTGACAGGATGCCGATGTCGGGTTTGTAGTAATCGCCCATCCACTCCATATCCGCCATGATGTCGGTGTCCCCTGACACGTAAAGCATGTGATCTTCCGAGGCGATCATGAAGCCGACCTCGCTGCCTCCGGTCCGCAGGCCGTCCGGCGTTGAAAAGGTCGAGCTGTGCGAGGCAGGCACCATGGATACCTTGACCCCGTTCAAATCCACTGTGCCGCCTTTGTTGAAGCCGACGGTTTCCAGCCCTTCGGTCTCGCTCCAATACCCCATCAGGTCGTATTGGCCGACCACGGGAACCTTCAGATGCTTGGCCAGCGACACCACGTCTGCGACGTGATCGAAATGTGTGTGCGTCAGCAGAATGTGCGTCGCACCATCCAGCGCATTGTCATGGTGGTCCTCGGACAACACCGGGTTACCGGTCAGCCACGGGTCGATCAACAGCACCTGCCCGCCGGTTTCAATACGGAAACTGCCGTGGCCCAGCCAGATGATATTCATTGAAAAAATCCTCCTGATCATACTGTTGGCATCAACCTAGCATCGGCTATGTAAAAGTGCATGGACTGGTTTCAGGAAATTGACGGCTATTGTGAGCGTCTGTCGCCCGCCTATTGGGCCGAGCCGATCAACGCTGTGACAAACGCGGCGTTTCTGATCGCGGCGTTTGTTATGTGGCGGCGCGTTCAGGGGCGGGGGATGCCGCTGGCAATGGCGCTTGTAGTCATTCTGGCCACCATCGGTGTTGGCAGTTTTCTGTTCCATACCCATGCGCAGACCTGGGCGGCCATGGCGGATGTCGTGCCGATCCTGCTGTACATTCTGGTCTATACCTTTGCCATCAACCGGGATGTCTGGCGGTTTAGACCGATGATCGCGGCAATCTTGACGGCCCTGTTCATACCTTACGCGGCGCTGACCGTGCCCGTGTTCCAACTTGTTCCGGGACTGGGCGGATCAGCGGCTTACGCTCCGGTTCCGCTGCTGATCCTGATTTATGCATTCCTGCTGCGCAATCGGGCGCCGGATACAGCGCAGGGACTGGCCATCGGGGCGGTGATCCTTATCGTCTCGATTGCATTTCGGGCGCTCGATGACCCCATTTGTGCGCAGGTGCCGCTGGGCACGCATTTCATGTGGCACATCCTGAACGCCACCATGCTGGGATGGATGATCGAGGTCTATCGTAGGCATCTGGCGCGCGTGTCTCAGACCTGAAACGCGGCGGCCAGATGTTCCGGGAGGTTAAATTCGGACAGCACCCGCGTCCGTCCGTCGCCTGACATCTTGCGCGCGGTTTTCTCCACAATGCGTTGAATTTTCTCGGCCGAGTGTTTTTCCGCGAAAGGCGCGAAATACCACTTGAGGAAAACGAAACAGATGACGTCTTCTAGCGCCTGAACCTCGTCATCGCGCTTGATGCCCTGTTTGCGCAGCATGCGACCGGCGGATTCGGCCTCGTCTTTGCTGTATCCAGCTTGCTCCATCAGCCCCATGACAATCTCGGCGTGATGTTCAGCCTGTGCCTTGCGCCAGGTCAGGTATCCGGTTCGGCCTTCGGGGTATTCGCTACGAGCCAGCTTCCAGCGTTCCACATGCTGACCGCGTGCCGCGATCTGCAATGGGTCCGACGCGTCTGGAAACAGCCGGTCCAACTCGGCGCTCATCCTCTGGCCGTATAGCAGGGCAGCGGGTTGGCCATCTTCGATTGTGGGGTCTTGCCTGTTGGCCGCATCTATTGCGTCCAGAACCGCTTGCTTGCGTGCGCTCATCTTCCGCTCCGTTGGGTTTTGCCGGATTTACGATGCAATCCGACCGGTTAGTTCGCACCATCGTAGCGGTTGGTTTCATCGGATGCAGCAGTCAATTGCACCCTGGCCGGGCCAGTCGGGGGGATTCTGGCCCGGCGGCAAAAGGCACCTTATTTGCCGACTTTGGCGCTATCCTGTGTCACCGTCTCGGGCGAGGGGGTCGGGAACGAGACGTCGGGGATCAGGGTTTGCGTCGTAGGGCCGAAGGCCATGGCGGGGGTGCTCAGAATGGTTGCGGTCAAAAGGGCTGCGGTAATGAAGGTTTTCATTTTCTTTCTCCGGTTTCTGGCTGTGCCATGGATCATGAGGTGAACAGTTTGGTTCACTTTTTCAAGGCGAAAACTGAACTAATTGGTTTACTTTTGCGTATACTGGTTATTCAGTTTTGAATGGCTGGACGCGCCCACGACGGAAACAGGGTCACATCCGCTCTTCGGCGGACTTGCGACCCGGGCATCAGACGGGTAAATGCCCCCTAACGCATATGAGGTTTTCCGATGTCGATTGACCAAAGCACCGCCGCCAAGGTGGCCAAACTGGCCCGGATCAAGGTTGAGGATGACGCGCTGCCCGCGCTGGCATCCGAGTTCAACACAATCCTTGGGTTCATCGAGCAACTGAATGAGGTCGATGTCGAAGGCGTCGAGCCGATGGTCTCGGTCGAGCCGATGCGCCTTAAACGTCGCGAGGATGTGGTCACCGACGGCAATCAGCAGGCCAAGGTTCTGGCCAATGCCCCCGACGCACGCGAAGGCTTTTTCGCAGTCCCCAAAGTGGTGGAGTAAGACATGAGCGATCTGAACAAACTTGGCCTGGCCGAGGCCCGCGACGCGCTGCGTAAGGGTGATGTGACCTCGGTCGAGCTGACCGAATCCTGCCTTAAGGCTATTGATGACGCGGACGCGCTGAACGCTTTTGTCCATAAAACGCCCGAGATTGCGTTGGAACGCGCCAAAGCGGCGGATGAGCGGATCAAGGGTGGCGACGCGCCGTCAATGTGTGGTCTACCGATTGGTATCAAGGACCTGTTCTGCACCAAGGGCGTGCCTTCGCAGGCCGCGTCAAAGATTCTGGATGGCTTCAAGCCTGAATACGAATCCACCGTGTCGCAGCAACTGGCCGATGCGGGTACCGTGATGCTGGGCAAGCTGAACATGGACGAATTCGCCATGGGTTCGTCCAACGAAACCTCGGTTTATGGCAACGCGGTAAGCCCCTGGCGCCGTGGTAATGATGACGCGCAGCTGACACCAGGTGGCTCGTCGGGTGGGTCCGCTTCGGCTGTTGCAGCCGACCTGTGCCTGGCCGCAACAGGCACCGATACAGGCGGCTCGATTCGTCAGCCTGCCGCCTTTGTTGGCATCACCGGTATCAAGCCGACTTATGGTCGTTGTTCGCGCTGGGGTATCGTGGCCTTTGCATCCTCGCTGGATCAGGCCGGTCCGATGACCAAGAACGTACGTGATGCGGCGATCATGTTGGAAACCATGTGCGGTCACGACGCCAAGGATTCGACAAGCGCCGAATTGGCCGTTCCGAATTTCGAGGCGATGCTGACGGGTGACATCAAAGGCAAGAAAATCGGTATCCCAAAAGAGTACCGCATGGATGGCATGCCCGCCGAGATCGAAAAGCTGTGGTCTGAAGGGGCCGAAATGCTGAAAGCGGCAGGGGCCGAGATCGTCGATATCTCGCTGCCGCACACCAAATACGCGCTGCCTGCGTACTACGTGATCGCACCGGCTGAGGCCTCGTCGAACCTCGCGCGCTATGACGGTGTCCGCTATGGCCGCCGCGCGCAGTTGGCGCAGGGCGACGGCATCACCGAGATGTACGAAAAGACCCGCGCCGAAGGGTTTGGTCACGAAGTGCAGCGCCGCGTCATGGTCGGTACATATGTGCTGTCCGCAGGTTTCTACGACGCTTACTACAATCGCGCGCGTCGCGTCCGCACCCTGATCAAGAAAGACTTCGAAGATGTCTTTGCCGCAGGTGTCGACGCGATCCTGACCCCGGCAACGCCGTCGGCCGCTTTCGGCCTGGGTGAAATGACCGAGGCGGACCCGGTTCAGATGTATCTGAACGACGTCTTTACGGTGACAGTGAACCTGGCCGGTCTGCCGGGCATCTCTGTGCCTGCCGGTCTGGACAAACAGGGCCTGCCGCTGGGTCTGCAGCTGATTGGTCGCCCGTGGGAAGAGGGCGATCTGCTCAACACGGCCTATGCGCTGGAAAACGCCGCCGGGTTTGTGGCCAAGCCTGGCAAATGGTGGTAATCCTCAAGTCAGGCAAGACAACGCAATACGGAGCAGCTGGATGCGCTTTACGCTTCTGATCCCCGCAATCGGGTTCGTGGCCGCCTGTAATACGGTGGCCCCGATAGGTGGCACGGATTTCAACACCCCCACCTATCAGGCACAGCGAGAGGCGCAGTTGGTGGGGCAGGGATATACTGGTAACCCGCTGCTTGGCCCTCCAGACGTGTCAGAACAGCAGCTGGGCGCGCCTGGCACAGTAGCCCCGTTGCCAACCGGCGAAAATGCCGACATCGCTTCGGCGACCGCGGCTGCGCTGGCTGGCACCTCAGGACAAGGCGCGATCACTCCGGCACCGTCGCCCGTCGAAGACCCCATCAGCAACGCGATTTCCGATGAGCAGGATTTTGGAGCGGTCTCTGACCGTCGCACCATCGAATCCGACGCCGCATTGATCGAACAGAACCGCCAGACCTATGAGGTGGTCGCGCCCACCGCCGTTCCGGAACGTGGAACGGATGGTCAGCCCAATATCGTGCAATACGCGCTGAACACATCGAACCCAGTCGGGACCCAGCTATACAGCCGTGCAGGTCTGAACCTGCAAGCCAAGGCGCAGCGCAATTGCGCCCGCTTTCCATCCCCGGATCAAGCTCAGATTGAGTTCCTGTCCAACGGTGGACCGCAACGCGACCGCAAGGGACTTGACCCGGATGGCGATGGTTATGCCTGTGGCTGGGACCCCAGCCCGTTCCGCAGTGCCGTCAATAACTGAGCCACTGACGCCTAACTGGCACCCGTCCCCTAACTTTGGCGAACGCAGGGATGGGCTGACCCCGTCGCTGATCGTGCTGCACTATACCGCGATGGACAGCGCAACCGAGGCGCTGCACCGGCTGTGCGACCCTGCCCATGAAGTATCCGCGCATTACCTGATCGGTGGGGATGGTACACTCTGGCAGATGGTGCGCGAGGAGGATCGGGCCTGGCATGCCGGGGCGGGTGAGTGGCATGGCCAGAGCGATATCAATTCCCGTTCGATCGGAATTGAACTGGACAACACCGGCGCGCACCCTTTTTCCGAGCTGCAGTTGGACGTTTTGGAAACCCTGTTACACCAGATCATGAACCGGTGGGCTATCCCCCCTGAACATGTAATTGGCCATTCCGACATGGCACCGGGCCGTAAGTCCGATCCCGGTCCGCGCTTCCCTTGGCAGCGACTGGAACACATGGCCCTTGCCGGAAAGCGCTCTCAACACGACCCTGGCAAAACCCCTTTAAATACGTTCAATGCGTTGGCGCGCGCAGCAGGTTACTCGGCGGAGACGGACCATGACACGCTTCTGGCCGCGGTACGCCTCAGATATCGTCCATGGGGTGACGGCCCGTTGGAACCAGCTGACCTTATACCCTTGATCAAGAAAACCTGATCGGCACTTGACGCCGCCGTACCCAAAGCATACCCACACCCCGCGCGGAGGGACGGATGGCCGCTGGGGCGTATGCCCGAGAGGAAAGTCCGGACTCCACAAGACAACGGTGCCGGGTAACGCCCGGGCGGGGCAACCCGACGGAAAGCGCCACAGAAATCAGACCGCCGCACCATTGCAGAGGTTCGCCTCAGGCAATACGCGGTAAGGGTGAAACGGTGGGGTAAGAGCCCACCGCGCCGCTGGCAACAGCGGCGGCACGGCAAGCCCCACCGGGAGCAATGCCAAATAGGGTCCTCGCGCGGGCCGGTCGGCGTCAGCCGATACCGCCGCTAAGCGCGTCTTGGCCGAGAGGGACCGGGTTGGCAGCTTGAGCCGCGCAGCAATGCACGGCCTAGAGGAATGGTCATCGAAGGGGGTAACCCTGGAACAAGATCCGGCTTACAGGCCCTCCGCGCGTAGATCCCGATTAACGGCCCGGCGCCTTGTAGGCCCCGGTCAGTTTTGCGGCTTTTTTGGTCACAGCGACAAAGTCCTTTGCCTTCCATGCGCGCACGGTTTCAACTTTTGACACCGCGCCTGATGCTGCAACGGCCATGCCTATAGCAACTGCATCCGTGCTTTCCGGCAATTCGCTGACAACCACCACGTCATTGTCGCCAGAGGTCATGTAAAACGCCACCAGCTTACCGCCGGCTTTTTTCAGCAATGCCCTGACCGCGCCCGAACGGTCCACGGGTTTCTTGAGCATTCCCTTAACGCCTTCCGGCGAATAGGACGCGTAGGTGATAAAAATAGGCATGACTACCTCCTGTCAAAAAAGTTAATGCAGAACCCGAAATTTGGCCGGTCCTTCAGCCCTTATGAACGTTTCAGCCTGTCGCGATCTATGAGATTGCGATCAGCCAAACGCCCACGACGATCAACGCAACACCAGTGAGCGGAACGAACCACCGCACCCGCGGCATCAGCTTTTCCAACGCGACATAAACGGCAATGCCCACAATCCAATAAAGGTTCATCACTCCGCCCACGAACAGCAGCAACATCAACGCCCAGCAACATCCCAGGCAAAACGCACCATGCAGCGCGCCGGTACGAAACGCGCCATAGGCACCGGGCCTGTTGTGGTCGGCCAGGAATTGGGCGGGGCTGCGGCAGTGGCGCAAACAGGCGTTTTTCAGGCTGGACAACTGGTACAAACCGGCAGCGGTCAGCACGCATCCTGCAAAAAATTTTGAATGGATCGTCATCATCGGCCCATCGGACAGTCCGACGCTTTCCATCGCCCATTGCGCCCCGGTTGCAATGATGCTGAACACCGCCCAGGCAACCAGATAGCCCGTCAAAAAAAGCAGGCTGAGACGCGACGCCCGCAACTTGTCCGGCCCCATTCGTTTGATCGCCGTATACAACAGAACGGTGGGGGCAGCGCTGGGGGTCATCATGGCAATCATCATGACCCACCACATCAGGAAAATCAGAACGGCGTAGATCGGTGTCCAGCGTGTTTCTGTCGCCATACTCATCGGCTCGCCAATCGGGCCAGCCATTCGGGTCATGTCGATGGCGGACATGTTCATACCGATGCCCGCAATCGTGTACCAGGACGCGCCCAGAATGATCAGCAGAACGCAGAACACAACGATGCCGCTGTCGCGCCGCAGCACCCGATCTACGACTCCGGGACGGGGAGGGGACGTGCTCATGTTAGCCTCCGCTATGCGCCGAGGACTCCGTGGCCTGAGATGTTGAGATGCGCCAAATGCGCGTGTGTCGCGTCAAAGGTTAGGCTGATCGCGCCGCCTGTTGTCTTGGCGGTCCCCGAGGCTGCCTCGGCGTGGCGATACTCGAACCCGTTGGGCAATTGTATCGAGGCACGATGCGGCATGCCCGAGACGATATGCGGGATCGGGCTGACCTCTACATCGAAGATACCCGAAACTTTGGCGTATCCAGCACGCTCATCCCGGTCCCACTTCAATTCGATCGGGGCATACAAAGTCTCATGTTTTGTCGGGGCCATGGCGCTGTATACGTACCACATGGTCGCCATTTCGTCGGTGTCTTCACCTTTCATGATGGCCTCAATAGCGGCGCGCTGGTCGGCGCTGGCGGCTTCGTCAATGATCAGCTGCATTTGGCCATTGCCCTCGTGAATGGGGCCGGGCCAGTGGTACACGCCAGCCGCGCGCACCCCGGCCAGATCGGTGTCGCCATAGTTCCCGGATTCGATATCGAACACGACAACAGCCTCGCAATTGCCATGGCTTGGAAGAACGCTGAACTGGCACGGGCATCCAAAGTTGCAGTTGCAATTGGCCAATTCTTCACCCTGAAGTTTCCATTCCGTCATGATAGCCCCCCAAAAAACATGCTTAAAACCTCTGCTCGCAGAGGGTTTCGCCTGTTGCTGCCGTTTCGAAATACGAGCCTGTCGTCGGCTTCTTTGTGGGATAGAACGGCGGGACCTTATCACAGAACCGTGATCGCGCCAAACCGGGGCAGGGTGCGACAGCAGGAATTGTGCGCGTTGTGCGCGGAATCTGGTTGACTCGGCTGCGCGACCGAGTAAAAGCGCACGCTCATAGGAATTCAACCGAAAGGCCCCTGCCTTTCCGGACGCAGGAGATAACCATGGCGAAGCCGACGACAATCAAGATCCGTCTGAACTCGACCGCGGGCACGGGCCACTTCTACGTGACCAAGAAAAACGCGCGCACCATGACCGAGAAAATGACCATTCGTAAATACGATCCGGTCGTTCGGAAGCATGTCGAGTATAAGGAAGGCAAGATTAAGTAATCTGCCGTCCAGCTTGGACAGTTTTTAAAGGGTTCTGCCGCGGCAGGACCCTTTTTCTTTGCGCATGACCCACTGGGGTCGGGCTTGTGGCACTTCGCGCCGTTGCAACGAAGCATCAGCGATTGGGGCAATCGGATCGTCGACGGGTTGCTTTTTTTGACGTCTTACTCATACGCTTCAACAACTCGTTCCAAAATGTTGGCCGTCATGAAAAAAATCTTGTTTTCCTCTACGATCATTCTGGCCCTAGCGGCCTGTGAAGATCCCTATAACCGCGAAGGCATCGGATTCACGGGTATCGATGGTGAACCGCGCTCGCTTTCGGATGTACCCGGTGCAGTGGGCATCCTTCCGCCTGCAACGAATGTGCCGGCTGAACTGGCTGTTCTGCCTGCCGTGGCCGTCACGACGGATGAGACTGAGGCAGAGAAAGTTGCCCGAGTTGCAATTGAAAATGGTGGGCGCAGCGATACGGACTCGGTGGTTCTGACCGGGCAGGACACCAATCTGTTCCTCAGCACCGTCAATGTGAACGGCACCCTCTATGGTGTTCTGCGCACCCCGAACAACAGCACGCGCGTCGATAATCAGATCGGTGCCAACTTTGGTCGCAACGCGGAACAGTTTACCGGCTGTCTGCCTGCGGGTGACGTTTACCGCAAGGGCTCTTCCGACAGCAGCTCGGGTTTTGCGGTGCCGCTGAACTGCAGCTAAGACCCCGTTCATTCTATCTTCCTAGGCCTCGCCATTTGAGCGGGGCCTTTGTCTTTTTGGGGCACCGGTCGAGGTGTCAACCGGGCTGTGAAACGGCTAAATAGGCAAAAGAAAAGGGCGGGTCGTTTTGGACCCGCCCTGTTTAATTGGTGCAGTGTTGAAGCGCGTTATTCTTGCTGCCCCATGAACATCAGCAGGAACTGGAACATGTTCAGGAACGAGATGTACAGGCTCAGCGCGCCGTCAATCGCGGCTTTGTTCAGCCACTCCTGATCACCATGGGTTGCGTGCGCAATGTAGGTGTTCTTGATGTCTTGGGTGTAGAACGCGGTCAGACCAGCAAAGATCAATACACCAATGGCCGAGATTGCGAACATCATTGCAGGCGATTGCAGGAAGATGTTGATGACCATCGCCACCAGCAGGCCGATCAAGCCCATCATCAAGAACGTGCCCATGCCGCTCAAGTTGCGCTTGGTGGTGTAGCCAAAGAGGCTCAGGCCAGCAAAGGCAATCGAGGTCACGATGAACGTCTGTGCGATCGAGTAGGGGGTGTAGATCATGAACACCGAGCTCATCGACACGCCCATTACGGCGGCGAAGACGAAGAAGCCCAGCTGTACGGCTGCAGCCGACCCGCGCCGCATAAGCGCACCCCAGCCAAAGATCAGGAAGGCCAGCGGTGAAAAGATTACAACCCATTTCAGCGGTGACATGAATAGTGCCCCACCCAGGCTGGTCAGGTAACGGTCAGCGCCGATCTGGGCCACTGCGTTGGTCGGATCAGACGTCACAGCAAGACCGGCAATCGCCCATGCGGCGAGCGCCGTGATCAGCATGCCCACGGACATCGTGCCATAGACTTTGTTCATATGGGCGCGCAGGCCTTCGTCAATCTGGGCAGCGCGCGTACCGGCAGCCGTCCGGATCGTGTCAAATTGTGCCATTAAAGGGTCTCCCTTCACATAATTCTTTTCGCGGTCCGAAACCCGGACCCCGTTCCCAGCAAATATCGGCAACTGCGGGCCGTGTTTCAAGAGTTTAGAGTGGGAAACCGGTTAAAACATGCAACAAAATGGCGACCTGCGTCAGCGGGCCGCCATTCAGTAGGAAAACATGAGTGTCAGGGTCATTTTTGCCAGAATTCCGGTGCATCCCAGAAGGGGCGAGCGGCTTCGGCATCGGCCTGTTCGCGGGTGATTCCGATATCTTCTAGTGCTCGTGCATCCAATCTGGCAAGCGTGCAACGCTGGCGACGCAGCGAGAACGCATCCAACAACATGGTCAGGCCAAAACGACGACGGGGCGGGCAAGGTCTGTGAATTGCAATTTGGGTCATAATATATGTCCTTTCATTGATCCTCGATGAGTTTTTGGTTTCTCATCAAGTTCCTTGATTTATATGGCGCATTATGAGACATTTTAAAAATGAATGTTTTTGAAGTGATGCATAAGGATTCGTGAACATGCGGAATTTGGACATTACGACATTGCGATCGTTTGTGGCGGTGGCGGATCAGGGTGGAGTGACACGTGCCGCCGGGTTCCTGCACCTGACGCAATCAGCCGTTTCAATGCAGTTGAAGCGTCTGGAAGAGCTGCTGGGACTGGAACTACTGGATCGCAGTGGCCGAACCATCGCGCTGACAGCGTCCGGAGAACAACTGTTGGCTTATGCCCGCCGGATGATTGCGTTGAACGATGAGGTGATCTCGAAACTCACTGACCAAGCCTTTGAGGGTGAGGTCGTTCTGGGTGTGCCGCATGACATCGTTTACCCGGCTATTCCGCGTGTCCTGCAGCGGTTCAACGTGGATTTCCCGCGGGTGCGGGTGCAGTTGATTTCTTCGTACACGATGCAGTTGAAGGAAATGTTCAAACGCGGCGAATGCGATTTGATCCTCACAACTGAGGCAAGTGCGGGCGAGGGGGGCGAAATCATCGCCGAATTGCCGTTGCGCTGGATCGGGGCGCCGGGTGGGTCGGCGTGGCGCAAGCGGCCGATCCCAATAGCGCTTGGCCGTCGCTGCATGTTCCGGCCACAGGTCATCGCGGCATTGGATGAGGCTGGCATCCCGTGGGAGCTATCGGTTGAAACCGAAAATGATCGCACCATCGAGGCGACCGTCGCCGCTGACTTGGCCGTCCACGCCATGCTCGACGGAACCGAGGCTGCGCATTTGGTTCAAATCGATGATGGCGGTGTATTGCCTGAGCTGCCCGAACATATGATCAACCTGTACGGAGGCGATACCGGACGCGGGCCGTTGGTTGAGGCACTTGCAGCTTTGGTTCGACAGAATTTCCGCATGCTCGGCAGTGCGCCCCTGAAGGCTGTGGTCGGTTAGGGCGTAATCACGACCTTGCCGGTTGCCGCGCGGTCGCGCAACAATTGCAGGCCTTTCTCGGTGTCCGACAGGGGTAGCACGTGGCTGATATGCGGCTTGATCCGCCCTTCGGCACACCACCGAAACAACGTGTCAAAACTGTCCTGAACGATCTGCGGCCGAAAGGTAAGATAACCACCGATGTAAAAGCCGATCACCGTCAGGTTCTTGACCAGCAGATGATTGGCGGGAATCTGCGGCACATCTCCGCCTGCAAAACCGATAGGCAGCAGGCGGCCTTCGGGGTTGGTGGCGCGAAAGGCGGCTTTGAACACGTCGCCGCCAACGGCGTCATACACCACGTCCGCTCCGCCCAGTTCCTTGACACGCGCGCGTAAATCCTCGGACGCATCAATCAGGTGATCCGCCCCCGCTGCCTGAGCGACCGCCAGTTTGTCTGCGCCGCGCGCCTGCGCAATTACGGTTGCCCCCATCAGCTTGCCGATCTCGACGGCGGTCAGCCCAACGCCGCCAGCCGCGCCAGTGACCAGCAGGGTTTCTCCGGGTTGTAATTGGGCGCGGTGATCCAGGGCGATGTGACTGGTGCCATAAGCGATCTGAATCGCGGCGGCGTCCTCAAAGCTGACCGAATCGGGCAGGGGAATTGCGCGTTCAGCGTCAAACACCCCGAATTCCGCCAGACCGCCCTGACCTGAATAGATCGCAATGCGATCACCGGCGCTCAGATGCGAAACGCCGGGACCTGTTGTTTCGACCACGCCGGCGATTTCCATTCCTTGAGTGAACGGCGCGGGCGGCGTGTCCTGGTACGTTCCCTTCTGCATCAGCAGATCGGCAAAGTTCAGACCGCATGCCTTGATCGCGACACGGACCTGGCCTTCTTGTGGGGGCGGCACGTCAATGTCGCAAAGCTGGGCGGCGGCGTCCGTGGATGAAATTCTGTAGGCCAGCATGGTCGGGCTCCTGTGGTTTGGCGCATAGGTTCGTGCTGACCGGGGAATGTCAATCGCTTACCCGGCGGGGCGGAAAGGACTGTGTGGATGACGTCTCAGGCTTGCCTACGGTAACTGCGTGTGCGGGATCGAAAGGGCACAACCTTAGTCCTGTGCATGGCGAAACAGATTCAACCTTCTTGAAAAAAAGCCCAAAAAGAGCAATATTGACCCAGGTGCTGATTTGGGGGGCATGTTCCTGATTAGGGAGTGGTTAAGGGCGGCTCGCTAGTGTTGCGGTAGTACATGCATGTCGCACACCCGAATTAGTTGTGTGTGTAGTTAAGAGGAGAATACCAATGACCCATCACGTCGATGTCCATGTGGGCAAACGCGTCAGGCATCGCCGCTGGCTGATTGGCATGACCCAACAGCAGTTGGCGCAGCAGGTTGGTATTAAGTTTCAACAGATTCAGAAATACGAGACCGGGGCCAACCGGATCAGCGCGTCGCGCCTTTGGGACATTGCCGAGGCATTGGATGTTCCCGTCAGCTTTTTCTTTGAAGGTTTGGAAGAATCTGAAAAGGAAACAGCCGGCAAAAAATCGGTTCCGGCCGATCTGATGGGGGACAAGGAAGCTCTGGATCTGGTGCGCTCTTACTATGCGATTCCGGAAAACCAGCGCCGCCGCTTGTTCGAACTTGCCCGCGTCCTGAGCGACGTCGCCTGAGAGAACCGGGGTTGACTCTGGCACGTGTGATCCGCACGGGTAGCGCATGCAAGAGACAACTTTAAGTGATCTGGATGTAGCTGAAGAAATGGCCGACGCGGCGCGTTCGGCCATTCTTCCGTTTTTTAGGCAATCAAATATTGAGACTTCGAACAAGCTGGTCGACGGTTTTGATCCGGTCACGGTCGCGGATCGGAACGCGGAAAAGGCCATGCGCGAGGTTCTGGCCAAGCACCGCCCCGATGACAGCATTTTCGGCGAGGAGTTCGGCCAGACGCAGGGCAGTTCCGGCCGGACGTGGGTGTTGGACCCGATCGATGGCACCCGCGGTTTTATCAGCGGCACACCGACATGGGGCGTGCTGATCGCGCTGAGCAACCAGAACGGTCCGTTCTTGGGCGTCATTGATCAGCCCTATATCGGCGAACGTTTCCTTGGATCAGCGGATGTTGCACAGGCGACTGGGCCGACCGGAACTATGCCGCTGAAAACTCGCAAAACCTCCAGCCTGGATCAGGCCATTCTGTTCACGACCTTCCCCGAGGTCGGCACCCCTGAAGAACGCGCCGGGTTCAAGGCTGTGGCCCAACAGGTGCAACTGACCCGGTATGGCATGGATTGCTACGCTTACGCTTTGCTGGCGGCGGGGCAGGTCGATCTGGTGATCGAAGCGGGCCTGAATGCTTATGATGTTCAAGCCCCCATTGCGGTGATCGAGGCCGCAGGTGGTATCGTGACAGATTGGCAAGGTGGTCCAGCCCATGAGGGCGGACGGGTATTGGCTGCGGCAAATGCGGAATTACATGCGGCGGCGCTAAAGCTTCTGCGCAACTACTGAAACAGGTTGTCGGTTTAAGGCTGGTCAGGTAATCTCTGCCCGGCTGGTTCTTATGCCCGTTTTCCGCCAGCCCTTACCTTCTTGCACGAAACGGGCGGATGCAAGGAGGGCGACATGACCGAAATCCTGATCAAGAACGCAGACACCATCCTGACGATGGATGACACACGCCGCGAGCTTTCCGGCGCGGATATCCTGATCCGCGGTGGACAAATCGACCAGATCGGCCACGGACTGCAAACAACCGGAGAGGTGCATGACGCCACAGGATGTGTCGTCACGCCGGGTCTGGTGAATACCCATCACCACCTCTACCAAAGCCTTACCCGTGCGGTGCCCGGTGGGCAGGATGCGCTGTTGTTTGGTTGGCTTAAGACGCTGTATCCCATCTGGTCCCGCTTTGGGCCCGAAGAAATGTTTATCTCGGCCCAGATCGGGTTGGCCGAGCTGGCGCTGTCAGGGTGTACACTCAGTTCCGACCACCTTTACCTGTACCCCAACGGTGCCCGGCTGGATGACACGATTGCTGCCGCCGCCGAGATCGGAATGCGATTCCATCCGACGCGCGGTGCAATGAGTATCGGGGAAAGCGACGGAGGTCTGCCGCCCGACGCCTTGGTCGAAAAAGAGCAAGCGATTCTGGGCGACATGATCCGTGTGGTCGACGCGTTTCATGACCCGTCCGAAGGCGCAATGTGCCGGGTCGGGCTTGCGCCGTGTTCGCCATTTTCTGTCAGCCGCGACCTGATGCGCAATGCGGCGATTCTGGCGCGGGACAAGGGCGTTATGCTGCATACTCATCTGGCGGAAAATGACGAGGACATCGCCTATTCGCAGGCCCAATTTGGCTGCCGTCCGGGCCAATATGCCGAGGATTTGGGCTGGACCGGCACGGACGTCTGGCACGCCCATTGCGTCAAACTGGATGGGGTGGAAATAGACCTGTTCGCCAAAACACAAACCGGCGTCGCGCATTGCCCCTGTTCCAATTGCCGGCTGGGTTCGGGAATCGCGCCGGTGCGCGAGATGCGGGATCACGGCGTGCCTGTTGGTCTGGGTGTGGATGGTTCAGCCAGCAATGACAGCGGCAACCTGATCCTCGAGGCGCGTCAGGCCATGCTGTTGCAACGGGTAGCCAACGGCGCGGATGCCATGTCGTCGCGCGAAGTGCTAGAGATTGCGACACGCGGTGGTGCAGATGTGCTGAACCGTCCTGATTGCGGACGTCTGGAGCCCGGAAAACGCGCTGACATCGCGATTTGGGACACAAGCTGTATCGAAAGCGCCGGCAGTTGGGACCCGGCGGCTCTGCTGTTGGCCGGGCCAGTGAAGGTCAAGCACCTGTTCGTTGAGGGCCGCCAGATCGTGCGTGACGGGCATGTCACCAGTTTGGACATGCCCCGCGTGATCGAGCGGCAGAACCAGCTGGCCCGCGCCCTGCAAGTCTAGTTGGAAACGCGTTGACCGGCGATCCAGACCTCTGTGATCGCCCGGTCGTCGCCCATCATGATGGTGGGAAAGATGGCCTCCCACAGGTTCTCGGCGCAGGCTTCGCGCTGGGCAATGGCGGGGGTCGAGGCGAGGTCGAGCACGATCAGATCAGCTTCCATCCCCGGTGCAACGTTGCCGATGCAATCGTCCATCCTTAGCGTACGTGCTGAGCCAACCGTGCTTAGCCACAAAAGTTGCGCGGCGTGCAGCGGCGCCCCGCGCAGTTGTCCGATTTCATAAGCTGCTGCCATCGTTCGCAGCATCGAAAAACTGGACCCGCCGCCGGTATCCGTCGCCAAACCGACGCGATGGCCGTCACGCATCAACCCCGCCATATCGAACAAGCCAGAGCCGATGAATGTGTTCGAGGTCGGGCAGTGGATTAGCGCCGCGTCGACGTCGCGCAGGCGATCGCGTTCGCGTGCCTCAAGATGGATAACGTGGCCATACAGGCCGTTCGACCCTAATAGGCCAAATTTTTCATAGGTATCCAAATAATCGCGTGCCTCGGGGAATAGCTCGCGGACCCAGGCGATCTCATCGGTTTGTTCGCTCAGGTGGGTTTGCATCAGGCAATGCGGGTAATCGGCCCAGAGCGCGCCCATGGCTTCCAGTTGTTCCGGCGTGGACGTGGGCGAAAAACGCGGGGTGATGGCATAAGACAGGCGGTCGACCCCGTGCCAATTCTCAAGCAGCGCCTGAGACTGATCATAACCCGTTTGTGCTGTATCCCTCAGACCTTCGGGCGCATTGCGATCCATGCAGGTTTTGCCTGCCACAACCCGTTGGTTGCGCTTTTGCGCGGCGGTAAAAAATGCATCAACGCTTTCGGGGTGAATGGTGCAGAAACTGCACATGGTCGTGGTGCCGTGCGCAGCTGTCAGGTCAAGATAGCGATTGGCTATTTCACCGGCATAGGCCGGATCACCGAACTTCATCTCTTCGGGGAAGGTATAGGTGTTCAACCAGTCGATCAGACGTTTGCCCCAACTGGCGATCATCGCTGTTTGGGGATAGTGGACATGCGCATCGACGAAACCTGCCATGATCACGTTCTGGCCGTGATCCACCACGTTGGCCTCGGGGTTGTTGGTGCGCAGGTTTTCGGCATCCCCAACAGCGGATATTCGGTCGTCTTCAACCAGAACGGCCCCGCTGATTATCACGGCCTCGGTCGGTTCTCCTTCAAAAGGGGAACCCGTAAAGCTCAGAACACGACCTTTCAGCAGCGTTTTTTGCGCCATTTTCATCCATCTCCGCCTGAATAGGACTGTGAAACAGCATAGGCGGGCGAAACTTGCCGGTAAATCGGCGCATTGTCATTGTTTTCCGGTAGCTGCTTCTTCTAATTAGGGGGCAATGAGCGCGCGAAACGGGGGCAGACATGACAACAGGCTTTGATGAACCCGTAACCGAGTCCACAAGTGACGAAGACGTCTATGCGCTGGATCGCAAGACTGTGGCGGATATCCTGTACGCGGTAGAAGTGGATGATCGCGACAAACTGATCGAGCTGATGGATCCGCTGCACGCTGCGGACATCGCCGACCTTCTGGAACAGATCAGCCCTCAGGAACGCGCCCAACTGATCCGTCTGTACGACAAAGAATTCGACGGGGATATCCTGTCGGAACTGGATGAGGCCGTTCGTGAAGAGGTTATCGAGGTTCTGCGCCCGGACGTTCTGGCCGACGCTGTACGGGACATGGAAAGCGACGATGTTGTCGACCTTCTGGAAGACCTCGAAGAACCGCAGCAAGAGGCCATCCTTGACGCGCTGGAGGATTCCGAACGGATCGCGGCCGAGCAGGCGCTGTCCTACCCCGAAAACTCGGCCGGCCGCCTTATGCAGCGCGAGGTTGTCATGGCCCCCGAACATTGGACCGTTGGGCAGGCCATCGACTTCATGCGGGCCAATGACGACCTGCCGGAACAGTTCTATCACGTTGTTTTGGTCGATCCCCGGTTGAAGCCGGTAGCGCAGGTCATGCTGGGCAAGCTGATGGCCGCTCGGCGTGAGGTGCCGCTGCACGACATCGCCGAAGAAGAGTTCCACACTATTCCTGTCGATCAGGACGAAGAGGACGTGGCATATGCGTTCAACCAGTATCACCTGATCTCGTCGCCCGTGGTCGATGCAGACGGGCGGCTGGTCGGTGTGATCACCATCGACGACGCGATGGTTGTTCTGGATGAGGAATACGAAGAGGACATGCTGCACCTTGCGGGTGTCAGCAACGAAAGTTCGCTGTCCGACAGCGTTGCAGCGACCAGTAAGCGGCGTCTGCCTTGGCTGGCGGTGAACCTGTGTACGGCGATTTGCGCCTCGCTGGTGATTTCCCAGTTCGAGGCGGCGATTGATCAGTTGGTGGCGCTGGCCATTCTGATGCCGATCGTGGCGTCGATGGGCGGCAATGCGGGCACTCAATCGCTGACAGTTGCAGTGCGGGCTTTGGCGACGCGCGACCTTACGGGTTCGAACGTATTGCGCGTGATCCGGCGGGAACTGCTGGTGGGGATGCTGAACGGCCTGTGTTTCGCCATCGTTTTGGGAACCGTGGGGATGATGTGGTTCGATTCTGCAATGCTGGGTGTCGTGATCGGCGCTGCCTTGGTCGTGAACATGATCATCGCTGGGTTCGTCGGTACGGTAGTACCTGTGGTGCTGGACCGATTGGGCGCTGACCCGGCGCTTGCCTCCGGCACCTTCGTGACGACCACAACGGATGTCATGGGGTTCTTCCTGTTCCTGGGGCTTGCCAGCGTGGTGCTACTGTGACCGATCTGACCGAAATCAAAGCCGTTGCGCGCAAGGCGGCTTTTGTACGCCGCAAGGTTGCTTTTGACACCCGCCTGCCCGGTGCTGCGGGACGCTTGTCCGAGGTTCTGGCCGGACATCGTGGCGTACCTCTGTCCGGTTATATGCCGATCCGTACCGAGATTGATCCAGTGGCGGCGATGGCAGAAGCATCGGCCTATGGTCCGGTTGGTGTGCCGGTCATTCAGGCTGCCGGTCAGCCACTAAAGTTTTCGCGCTGGACGCCTGAAGGCACGCTGAAGGAGGGCCCATTTGGGGCCAAGGTGCCCGAGGTCGACGATTACTTCGACCCCGAAATTCTGATCGTCCCATTGGTTGCTTTCGATGCGCTGGGCGGGCGGCTGGGCTATGGCGGCGGTTTTTACGACCGCACGTTGCAGGGTTTGCGCGCCAAGCGCCCGACACTGGCCATTGGCTTTGCCTTTGACGCGCAAGAGGCCAAAGAGCTGCCGTTGGAGCCCACGGATCAGCCGCTGGATATGGTGATTACCGAGAGCCGGGTTCTGACGTTCTAGGGCTGATCGCCTTAGCTCGGGTGGTTCTCACGGAAGAACTCCCAAGCATCCACCTCGCGCCCATCCGGCAGAATGCAAACGCCGGTTTGGCCGTTGTCATCGTCGCGTATCTCGTACTGTGCGCCGCTGTCGATGCAATAGGTCGCCGCGGGGTTCGCCAGTTGCGTGGTGGAATCGGTTGCTGGGGTTTCGTCGCAGGCGGCAAGTGCGAATAGGCCAGCAACGGCCGAAAGGATGCGAGTCATCAAGATTCTCCTGCTTTAAAGGCTTTGGCAGATTATGCAGGCAGCTTAATCACTTGTGCTTGGTCATTACCACACTTAGGACAGGTTGGATGAGGATACTTTTTCTGGGTGACGTCATGGGCCGTGCGGGACGCACGGCCATTCAGCAACATTTGCCGCGTTTGCGCGACGAATGGCGGCTGGATTTCGTTGTGGTCAATGGCGAGAATGCCTCGAACGGGATGGGTCTGACCGGCGATCATGCCAAGCTGCTACTGGACGCGGGCGCGGACTGTCTAACGCTGGGCGATCACGCGTTCGATCAGAAAGATATGCTGCAATTCATCGAGAGCGAACCGCGTATCGTGCGCCCGGTGAATTTTGCGAAGGGTGCGCCGGGGCGGGGGCATCGGCTGTACACCGCGCCGGGCGGGCGCAAGGTTCTGGTGGTGCAGGTTCTGGGGCAGGTCTTTATGAAACGACCCTTTGACGATCCGTTCTCGGCGGTTGAGCCCATTCTGAAGTCCCACCCGCGTGGCGGGCAGGCCCAGGCGATCATCGTCGATATGCATTGCGAGGCCACGTCTGAGAAGATGGCGATGGGCCATTATTGTGACAAACGTGCAGGCCTTGTGGTCGGCACTCATACGCATGTTCCAACTGCGGATGCACAGATCCTGCCGGGTGGCACGGCGTATCTGACCGATGCGGGGATGTGTGGCGACTATGACTCAGTGATCGGGATGGACAAGGTCGAGCCGATGCGCCGCTTTATCACCGGCATGCCCAAGGCGCGGTTCACCCCGGCCAATGGCGAAGCAACGCTAAGCGGTGTGTTCGTTGAAACCGATGACCGCGACGGACGGGCAAAATCTGTGCAAATGGTGCGCGTCGGTGGGCGTTTGCAGCAGGCCGGGCCGCAATAAGGCGATGTCAGGCTTGCCCTGCCGCGCGCAATGCGTGAAACTGGCTGCCGGGCGCGCAAGCCAGGCTAGGGTTCGGACAGAATACCAAGAATGCAATTCCTTCAACTGACAGAAACAGGCAGCGCAATACTGGCGCTTTTGGTCGTCGCGGGCATGTTCGTCATGTTCCTGCGTGAGGTCTACCCGACCGAGGTCGTTGCCATCGGCGGTGTCGCCATCATGCTGGTGACGGGTATCTTGCCGTATCAAAGCGCGCTGGCGGTTCTATCCAACCCGGCGCCGTGGACGATTGCGGCGATGTTCATCATCATGGGGGCTCTGGTGCGCACTGGCGCGCTGGACGCATTTACCTCGACCGCGCAAAAGCAGGCACAGGTAAACCCGCGTTTCGCCATCGGGTTGCTGATGGCGTTTGTTGTGCTGGCGTCGGCCGTGGTGTCGAATACGCCGGTGGTTGTCGTGATGATCCCGGTATTTGTGCAGATCGCGCGCACGCTGAATGTTCCGGCCTCGAAATTGCTGATCCCGTTGAGTTATGCAGCGATTTTAGGCGGCACGCTGACGTTGATCGGAACCTCGACCAACCTGTTGGTGGATGGTGTGGCCCGTGCGCAGGGGATGCCCGCCTTCACCATTTTCGAGGTGACCCCGTTGGGCATCGCTCTGGTGATCTACGGTATGGTCTACCTGCGCTTTATCGCGCCGCGCCTGCTGCCGGATCGGGACAGCATGGCAACCTTGCTGTCCGACCGGTCCAAGATGAAGTTCTTTACCGAAGCCGTCATTCCGCCTGAAAGCAACCTTATCGGTCGAGAGGTCACAGGGGTTCAGCTGTTCAAGCGCCCCGGTGTGCGGCTGATCGACGTAATCCGCGGGGATGAGTCGCTGCGGCGTAATCTGAAAGGTGTTGAGCTGAAACTTGGCGACCGTGTCGTTCTGCGAACTGAAATGACCGAATTGCTGAGCTTGCAAAGCAACAAGGAACTAAAGCGCGTCGATCAGGTCTCGGCCGTTGAGACCAAGACGGTCGAGGTTCTGATCACCCCAGGTTGCCGCATGGTGGGTCGGACGCTGGGTACGCTGCGTTTGCGGCGTCGGTATGGTGTCTATGTGCTGGCTGTACACCGACGGAACCAGAATATCGGGCGTCAACTGGATGATCTTGTGGTGCGGGTCGGCGACACGCTGCTGCTGGAAGGATCGCCCGCTGACATTCAGAAACTGGCCGCCGACATGGACATGGTCGACGTTTCGCAACCGTCGGCACGTGCGTTCCGGCGAAGCCATGCCCCCATTGCGATTGGCGCGCTGGTCGGTATCGTCGCCTTGGCCGCGTTGGGTGTCGCACCGATCCTGTTGCTGTCGGTTCTGGCAGTTGCGGTGGTCCTGATCACGCGCTGCATCGACGCGGATGAAGCATTTTCTTTTGTCGAGGGCCGCTTGCTGGCGTTGATCTTCTCGATGCTGGCCATAGGGGCCGCGCTGGATAAATCCGGTGCTGTATCGCTGATTGTCGAGGCGATTGCTCCGGGCCTCAGCTCATTGCCGCCCTTCCTGATCATCTGGGCCGTATACCTGCTGACCTCGGTGCTGACTGAACTGGTATCAAACAACGCGGTGGCCGTGGTGGTGACACCGATTGCCATCGGGTTGGCTCAGGCGGTCGGGATTGACCCGCGCCCGCTGGTGGTGGCGGTGATGGTGGCGGCCTCAGCCTCGTTCGCGACGCCGATCGGGTATCAGACCAACATGATGGTTTATGGTCCGGGCGGGTACAGGTTTGTCGATTTCATGAAGGTCGGCATTCCGCTGAACCTGACTGTTGGGCTGCTGGCGTCGTTGTTGATCCCGCTGATCTGGCCCCTGTAAATCAGGCGTGGAATCGCCGATTTGGATCACTAGGTCTTGTAAATACTGATCTGGCCACGATCTTTTCACCAAAGTGGAAGTGAAAGGATTGTGTCATGCCATTTCCAAAGCTCGGCCAGGCCATCGTTGTCTGCGCTCTTGTCCTGACTATTTTGGGCAGCCAAAGCCATGCTGGAACCGTAACGGGAACCGCTGCCTATCGAGAGCGGATTGCCGTGCCGCCCGATGCGACGCTATATGTCGAGCTTCAGGATGTCTCTCTGGCCGATGCACCGGCAGTGTCCCTTGCTGCAAAACGCTATGCAATGGACAGCGTTCCCGCGCAGTTCGAGCTGACATTCGATGACGCACTGATCAAGGACGGGCACCGCTATGTGGTGCGGGCCTCGATCAGCCAGGGGCAAGACCTGCTGTTCACCACCGATACGGCCTATCCGGTTCTGACCGATGGGGCAGGAAATTCCGCAGACCTTATGCTGGTGCAAGTGCAGGGGGGAAACATGCTGGACAACACGCAGTGGACGGCCGCCGCCCTGAACGGTGCACCGATTGAAGCAGAGCGCCGCCCAGAGATTAACTTTGCCCAAGATGGTGCCTTTTCAGGCAGCGGTGGCTGCAACCGATTCAACGGGCAGGCCGACATTTCCGGTGCGACTATCACATTCCCTGACAATATGGCTGCCACGCTGATGGCGTGTCCTCCGGCCTTGGAAGAGGTTGAGCGGCAATTCTTTCAAGCCTTGCAAAGCGTCACCACTTACGCGGTTGAAGGCGATGCGCTGGCCTTTCTGGATGCCGCAGGCGAACCGGTTATCAAATTCGTGCGCACCCGGTAGGCGGGGCCGTCAGGCGACGGCCCTTGATCGCCCGGCATTGCGGCCCGAAAATATGCAGCCGCCCAGAAACGAGCCTTCCAGCGCGTTGTAGCCGTGATAACCGCCGCCGCCAAACCCGGCGACTTCGCCTGCGGCAAACAGGCCGGGCACAACCTGACCATCCGCGCCGATCATCTGGCTGTCGAGATTGGTCTGCAATCCACCCAGCGTTTTGCGTGTCAGTACGTGCAGTTTCACGGCGATCAGCGGGCCGTTCGCGGGATCAAGAAACTTGTGCGGCTTGGCGGTGCGGATCAGCTTGTCGCCACGATAGTTGCGAGCAGCCAGAATGGCGGCCATCTGCGCGTCTTTGGTAAAGGGGTTGTCGACCTGTGAATCCCGCGCCTCGATCTGCGCCCGCAAATGGGTCTCGTCGATCAGACCACCACCCATCTGGTTCATACCGCTGACAAGCTCGGTCAGGGTGTTGGCGACAATGAAATCCTCACCATGTTCCTTAAAGGCCTCGACAGGCGCAGTGGCCTTTGAGCCGGTCAGGACGCGCTGGAACAGCACCTCGCGCCAGCCGCCGTCGGTCATGTCTGGGTTCTGTTCCGAACCCGACAGGGCGAATTCCTTTTTGATCACCTTTTGAGTCAGCACAAACCAGCTGTATTCATACCCGGTTTTCAGGATTTCCTGCAGCGTGCCCAGCGTATCGAACCCCGGCATGAAAGGCGGTTTCAACCGATTGCCACGCGCGTCAAACCACATTGAGCTGGGGCCGGGCAGGATACGGATGCCATGCGCGGGCCAGATCGGATTCCAGTTCCGCACACCCTCAGTATAGTGCCACATCCGATCGCCGTTGATGACATGCCCGCCGGCCTTTTCGCTTATGGGAATCATACGACCATCGACGTGAAACGGCACGCCCGCCACCATATCTTTGGGCGGCTCACCCAGCCGATCGCGGGGCCAGCTTTTGCGCACCATCTCAAAATTGCCGCCGATCCCACCAGAGGTAACGATGACCGAGGGCGCATAGACCTCGAACTCACCCACTTCATCGCGGTTGGTTTTGGCACCGTGGGGTACCGTGTCATCGGCTAGAACCTCGCCCGAGACCCCTTTGGCGCAACCGTTCTGCATAATGATGTGGCTGACCTGATGGCGGAATTTCAATTCGATCAGACCGGCGCTGACATGTTCGCGCACGCGTCGGACAAAGTTTTTCAGAACGCCCGGTCCGGTGCCCCATGTGATGTGAAACCGCGGCACTGAATTTCCATGACCATCCGCATAGGACCCACCGCGTTCAGCCCAGCCAACGATAGGAAACCAGCGCAGGCCCATCTCATACAGCCACGGACGCATTTCACCTGCGGCGAATTCCACATAGGCCTCGGCCCATTTGCGGGGCCATGCGTCTTCTTCGCGGTCAAACTGCGCGCTGCCCATCCAGTCGCGCAGCGCAAGGTCCTGACTGTCTTTGATGCCCATCCGGCGCTGTTCTGGCGTGTCGACCATGAAAAGACCGCCCAAACTCCAATGCGCTTGCCCGCCCAGAAAATGCTCAGGTTCCTGATCCAGCACGATCACCTTCTTGCCACGATCCCCCAACTCAGCCGCAGCGGCCAGCCCGGCCAGTCCGGCGCCCACGACAATGGCGTCAGCAGTAGTGTTGGTCATGTCTTGTCCTTTCAGCGGCCGCGGAGCCAGGCGATGTAGGGCAGGGCCACGACATACATCATGATCCCGTAGACGGCCGAGGGCAGAGCCAGCGGGCTGAACCCGCTGTCTGTCCCGGTGATCAGCGCCGCCAACGTGATCCCCAGCGTCGAATTCTGAATGCCGGTTTCGATTGAGACCGTTTTGCTTTCCGTCCACGACAGCTTCGCGGCACGGGCAATTCCCAATCCAATCGCCAACAGCGCAACGTTCAGCGTGATCAGACTCGCGCCCATGATCCCAAGGTTGTCGACGAACAACTGCCAGTTCCCGGCAAGCGCGGCGATCACGATCAGAACGAAAAGAACGGTAGCCGTCTTGGACAGCGGCGCGTCGATCTGTTCGGCAAATCCGGCTGCGAAATGGCGCAGGCTGACGCCGATGGCGACGGGCAGTGTGGTTATCAGGAACATTGCAATGGCCAGCCCGGTGATCGACACTTCGGGCGCGTCTTCGCCCATGAAGTGAGCGATGGTCCAAGCCGCCAAAACGGGAACGGTAATCATGGACAACAGGCTGATCACGGCAGTCAGGCTAACCGACAGCGCGACATCGGCCTTGGCCAGTTTGGACAGGATGTTGCTGGTGACCCCTCCGGGGCAAAAGCTAAGCAGCATGAACCCCACCGCGATCTCGGGCGGCAAAGCGAAGAGTTTGACTATGATGAAGGCTGCGACGGGCAGCAAAACAACTTGGCTTAGCGCGCCTATGGCAAAAGGATAACCCCGGCGCAGCACCCGTTGGAAGTCAGATACCTGAAGCCCAACACCAAGGGACAGCATGATAATGGCCAGCGACAACGGCAGCCCGACATTTATTAGCAAATCCAAGAACAACTCCTCCCTCAGTCGTTCGGATCAGCCTAAGCGAGGGTTCAACGCGCAAGCAACCGCGCCGTTGGGTCACATGTAGCGTTGGGCGAAGCGACGCAGGATTTCGCCGGGCTTGGTGACCTCGGCGGCGTGACAGATATCGATCAGGCGCTGGGCGTCTTCGGGCGGGAAATAGCCGAAATCCTTATAGATATTGATGCGCTGTTCGAAATCTTGCGCGTTGGCCTCGGGGTGGAACTGCGTGGCATACACATTTTGACCCCAGCGGATCATCTGAAACGGACAGGGGTCCGAGGCCAGCAAGTGGACACATCCGTCGGGCAGGGATTGCACAGCCTCTTTGTGGCCGACGAAAGCCTCAAAACTGTCGCCCAGCCCGGCGGTCAGCGGGTCAAGCGCGCCTTCATCTGTCAGTTGGCAGGTCGAGGGGCCGACGGGTTCTCCGAACTGTTTCTTGCTGACATCGCCGCCCAGATGCGCCGCGAGAATGCCCAATCCGTAACAGCAGCCCATGAAAGGGTGATCATTCGCGGTGATCTGCGGCATCAAACCCATGATGGCCGCTTCGATACTTGCATCCATCTCGGATTTCGTCGCCGGATCATCACTGACGCAGCCGGGGCCTCCACCTACGATAACGCCGGCATAATCTGTCACATCCAGACCCGCGGGCAGGCCCTGACAATCCAGACGGATACGATGGGTCTGGTCCGGCGACAGGCCAGTCTTGTCCAGTATCGAGGCGAATTCGGCGTCCGAAGCTTCGGTCTCGGGACGCAGTTGCAGGATCAGAAATTGTTTCATGCAGTGCCCTTACCCGTCAAAGCGGCCAGAAGACAAGGATGGCAGGAACGGAAACTGCAACGATGAGGATTTCCAGCGGCAGCCCCATGCGCCAGTAGTCCCCGAACCGATATCCGCCAGGCCCCAGCACCAGCGTGTTGTTCTTGTGCCCGATCGGGGTAAGGAACGCGGCCGAGGCTGCCACGGCAACCGTCATCAGAAACGGATCGGGAGAGACTTCAAGCGTGCGCGCCATTTGGATGCCAACGGGGGCCGCAACGATGGCCGTGGCGGTGTTGTTCAGCACATCCGACAGGGTCATTGTAACAACCATCAATACTGTCAGGATCGCCCATGCGGGCAGGCCATCCGTCAGTTGCACTAGCGCATTGGCGATCAATTCGGTGCCGCCTGATGTCTCCAGAGCACTGCCCAGCGGGATCATCGATCCCAGCAGCACAACGACCGGCCATTCGATATGGTTATAGAGATCGGCAATCGGCAAGATTTTGGTCAGCACATAGGCGACTACGACAAACCCCAGAGCAATCGGTAGGTAGATCAGCCCGACACTTGCGGCCAATACCGCAGCGACAAACAGCCCGATGGCCAGCCAGGCCTTGTCATTGGCGGTGACGTTCAGGCCACGCGTGGCCAGCGGCAGGCAGCCCAGCCATTCGGTCACGTCGGCACTGCGGTCACGAGGGCAGAGCAGCAGCAGAATATCGCCTGCCTCGACTTCGGTCTTGCGGACCTGTTCAGTGATACGGCGACCCTGGCGCGAGATGCCCATCAGCACAGTGCTTTGCCGCCAGGCAAGCCCTAACCCTTGCGCGGTGCGTCCGGTAATGCGGGCGCTTTCGGTGGCAACAACCTCGATCACTTCCAGCCCGTCGCCCTCGGCCGTCAGCAACTCCTGCCTCCGCGTGTCCGAAAAATCGAGGTTCAGCGCTGCACGAAATTCATCCAGTGCCTCGGGCCGCGCCTCAAGCACCAGCGCGTCGCCCGGTTTCAAGGTAGCATGGGCCGATCGTCCATAGCGCCGCTTGCCATCGCGGATCAAACCGATGATGGCGACGTCGGATTTCTCGGCAGCCTCATACAATTCGCTGACCCGCTTGCCGATATGCGCTGATTCCGGAGGGATGGTCAGTTCGGCGATGTATTCCGCCAGCGCCTCGGACGTTTCCTCTTGCGGGCCGCGGTTCGGGATTAGGCGCCATCCGATCAAAGACACAAAGGCCAGCCCGGCAATGGCCGCTAACCCGCCGACAGGGGCGAAATCGAACATCCGGAACGGCTCGCCCAATGTTTCGGCACGGATCGAGGCGATTATGATATTTGGCGGCGTCCCGATCAGGGTGGCCATTCCGCCCAGAATGGTGGCAAAGCTCAGCGGCATCAGGGTCAGGCCTACCGACCGCCCCGCCTTGCGCGCGGTTTGAATGTCGACCGGCATCAACAAGGCCAGTGCGGCCACGTTGTTCATGAAAGCCGACAGAACAGCTCCGATCCCGCCCATCAGTGCGATATGCGCGCCAAGCCCGCGCGAGGCATCAACCAGCGTGCGCGTGATCAGAAACACCGCCCCCGACCGAACCAGCCCTGCTGAGACAACCAGAACTAACGCCACAATAATGGTTGCCGGATGTCCAAACCCGGCGAAGGCGTTGTCCGCCGGCACGACGCCAAGAACGACCCCGATTAACAGCGCAGAAAACGCCACAAGATCATAGCGAAACCGCCCCCACAGAAGCATTCCGAATACAGTGGCAAAAAGGGTGAAAAGAATAATCTGATCTGTCGTCATCCCGTCACCATACCCGCAAGGGGGCGTCTCGCAAGCCGCTCTCTTGATCCCATGCCCTGCAAACGTCTATATGAGCGCCGAATACGCAATCACTATCACGAGGACGCACCATGGCAGGCCACTCCAAATGGGCCAACATCCAGCACCGCAAGGGACGTCAGGACGCCGCGCGGTCCAAGCTGTTTTCCAAACTGTCGAAAGAAATCACCGTCGCCGCCAAGATGGGCGACCCCGATCCCGAAAAGAACCCACGCCTGCGTTTGGCAGTTAAAGAGGCCAAGTCGAACTCAGTCCCCAAGGACGTGATCGACCGGGCGATCAAAAAGTCGGTTGCGGGTGAAGGCGACGATTACGAAGAAATCCGGTATGAGGGTTACGGCCCGAACGGTGTGGCTGTGATCGTCGAGACGATGACTGACAACCGCAATCGCACCGCCTCGACCGTGCGTTCAACCTTTTCCAAGAATGGCGGCAATCTGGGTGAAACCGGCTCGGTAGGGTTCATGTTCGACCGCAAGGGCGAGGTGGTGTATCCGGCCACTGCAGGCGATGCGGACACCGTTTTTGAGGCCGCCATCGATGCCGGCGCCGAAGACGTCGAAAGCTCGGAAGACGGTCACATCATCTGGTGTGCTGACACCGACCTGAATGATGTGTCGAACGCACTGGAGGGCGCGCTGGGCGAATCCGAATCTACCAAGCTGATCTGGAAACCCACCACCACAACCGAGCTGGGGCTGGAAGACATGCAAAAGCTGATGAAGCTGGTCGATGCGCTGGAAGATGACGATGACGTACAGCGCGTGACCACGAACTTCGAGGCAACGGACGAGGTCATGGCGCAGCTTTAAGCGTTTTGAATTTCTGTTGGAAAACCCGGCCTCTGGTCGGGTTTTTTGCATTGCGGGTTCTTGGCCGGTTGGACAGAACCCGATAGGCTTGACCAGAATATCTGTGCCCAAACGGCACATAATCTGATTGAGCGAATGACGGACAGCCCAGCCAGCCAACCCAAACGCAACATTCCTGTTCTGACCGGTCAGAGCATCCTGTCTCAGGTCGCGTGGACGCTTGGCAGCCCTTCTATCGTGCTGCCGTTTTTGGCCGTTTCTTTTGAATTGCCCATGTTCATCGCAGGCGCATTGGTGTCCATTCGGATGGTCGGCAGCATGATTTCGGATATCTTTCTGGCACAGCCGATTTCGGCGCGACAGCAGAAGAAACGCGGGATTGCCCTTACCGAGGTTTGTATAGGCGCCTGTCTTGTCATGGCTGTTTTGGTGGCCGCGACCGGGTTTGTTCCTGCAATTGCACTGGCCTTTGTCGCAGCGTTCTTCGTGATCGGCCTGATCGAAGAAATTCAATCGTTGATGTTAACGGATCTGATAGGGGATCAAGTGCAATCCAAATCGCGGATGATCATGCACTATCTTCAATTAGGTATAGGCGGGTTGGGAGCCATCGGATTGGCGCTGCTGGTGCATGAGATCACCAAGGAAAGCCCACCGTTTTCCCGCCATTCCACCGTGATTGCGGTTTCGGTGGCCTTTTTCGTTCTGTCTGGCCTGTCCATTCTTGCGATCTCGGAAATCGCACGAGGGGATGAGGTCAAGGACACACCGCAAAGGGTGCGGAAACGGAAATTTTCAGAGAACTTTACCGATATTGCCGCCATGTTCGACCAGGCTTGGTTCCGTCGGTATCTGGTCATGCGGCTGCCCTTGGTCGTGGTCTCCCTGTCGGTGCCATTTTTTGCCCTGATCGCGGCCGAGGCACATCATGCCTCAGCCAAGGGACTGACGGCCATGATCATCTCATCCGCGTCCGGATATTTGGTCTCGGCACCGCTGTGGCAGCTGGTGAACATGAAATCCCACCGCGCCGTCATGGTGGCCGGAAACCTGATGGTTGCTGCGACAGGTGCCACGTTGGTCACTGTCCACTTTCTGGGTATTGATCACGCAGTTCATCTGCATGCTATCGCGCTGTTCGTTGTGACCGTGGCCGTAACTGGCATAAGCGGTGCGCGGCAGTTGTATTATTTGGACGTGGCCCCAAAGGATCAACGTGTCAAAGGCGCGGCGGCGATCAAAAGTATTTGCCGGATCACGGCGGTGATCCTGTCGGCGGCCTTGGCCGGGGTCGCCCATATGCATGAGGTTGCGTGGGCCATTGTGTTCATCACTATGGTCAGTCTGTTTGCTGCCCTCACCTGTTACCGCGTGGTTCTTCCCAACACGGAACAGGCCAAGGGCGCGCAACCGGGACAGTCATGATTGCGACGGAAGAAGCTCCTTTGCCGCGGTTTGTCTGACCGCGCGGGTCAGCGGAACCAGCGCAGAGGACAGAACGCGCCCCACCTGCCAAGTCAGACCCACGTCAAGAGGGGCCTCAGGCAGCAGCGGACGTAGTCGCCCATCATTTAGCGCGCTCTTCGCCAGCCCGACAGGGTTCATGCCCCAACCCAACCCAGCGATGGCCGCATCCACAAACCCTTGCGGTGACGGTAGAAAATGCGAGGGTGGGGAAATCCGGCACCCCATCTGTTCGATGATCCACGTTCGTTGAAGGTTGTCCTTGCGGTTGAAGGTCAAGCAAGGGGCAAGGGCCAGCGAGCGTTCGTTTACACCCTCGGCAAACCATTGTTGCATATAGGCCGGGCTGGCGGTCGCGATGTAGCGCAGCGCGCCCAAGGCATAGGAGTCGCACCCCGAAACCGGCTGACCGCCTACTGTGATGGCGGCGCTGACCTCGCCGCGCCGCAACCACTCGGCCGAGTGATCCTGATCATCCACCACCAGATCAAACAACAACCCATCTACCTGTGCCATGGCATCAATGAACCACGTGGCCAGAACGTCGGCAGGCACTGCCACGCGGACACGGGCCGGGCCGGTGCCTTGATCCAATGTCAGTTCGCGGGCCAACTTCGCTTCGAGCAAACCGATATCCTCAGCATGCTGGGCAATACGCAGCCCCGCCGGTGTTCCGGTGCAAGGCGGTCCGCGATTGATCAATGCTGCCCCCACGCGATCTTCCAGTGCCTTGATCCGCTGGGATATGGCTGAAGGCGTCACCGTAAGTTCCGTCGCAGCGGCCTCAAAACTGCCGTGCCGCAAAATCGACGACAAAGCCGACAAGTGGTTGGGGTCGAGCATCATTAGCTAAACTTAATTAGGATCAACATCTTTAATTTGATAGGATGCAAAAATGCACATAGTCAATGCCCCTGAACGCACAGGAGGCATCATGTCCGCATCCCTTTTCGCCGGTTTTTTACTGGGCTTCAGTCTCATCCTAGCCATCGGAGCACAAAACGCCTTTGTGTTGCGTCAGGGATTGCGGCGCGAACACGTTTTTCCCCTGTGTCTGACCTGCGCAGTGTCGGATGCCATCCTGATAGCCGCAGGTGTCGCGGGGTTTGGTGCGCTGGCCGAAGCGGCACCTTGGTTTGAGACAGTCATGCGATACGGAGGGGCGATCTTTCTGACGTGGTACGGGCTGCGCAGCCTGCAATCTGCGTGGCAGGGCGGGGCGGCGATGGACGTGACCAAAGGCCAACGCGCCAGCCTGCGGTCAGTGCTGCTGACGGTGCTAGCTTTTACCTGGCTCAACCCGCATGTCTATCTGGATACGGTAGTGTTGATCGGATCGATCTCGGCCCAGTATGATGACCGTCTGGCCTTTGCGAGCGGTGCGATGCTGTCCAGCTTCGTGTTCTTCTTTTCCCTCGGTTATGGGGCCAGGGTGCTGTCCCCGGTCTTTGTAAGACCGCGTGCCTGGCAGATTCTGGATGTGGTCATCGGTATTGTCATGCTGGGGATCGCACTGAAACTTGTTGCCATGTGAAGGGTTGTACCTGCGCAGTTTTCAGTGTTCAGGTTTCGGCATGAAAACGTCTGCAACCTCATACCGGCCCCTTGCGGGCATGTTCTGGATGTTTGCCGCCGGGCTGTCCTTTGTGGTGATGACGGCCTTGGTCAAATCGCTGGGCACAACAATGAGTCCGATCCAGGCGGCATTCATACGCTATGCTCTGGGGTTGGTATTTCTGTTGCCGGCCCTGCGTTTGATCCTGTCGACTCATCTCACAAAGCGTCATCTGACCCTGTTCGGGCTGCGTGGGATCATTCACGCCTTTGCTGTGATGCTGTGGTTCTATGCAATGACCCAGATCCCCTTGGCCGAGGTCACGGCGATGAACTATATGACGCCGGTCTATGTCACGTTGGGTGCGGCGCTGTTCTTGGGTGAGCCGCTGGCCTTTCGCCGGATTGCGGCGATAATGGTGGCGTTGGTCGGTGTGGTGATCATCCTGCGCCCGGGGTTCAGAGAGGTTTCGACCGGTCACCTGGCCATGTTAGGAACTGCTCTGCTGCTTGGAGGGTCCTACCTGCTGGCCAAACTGCTGGTGCGCGATATTCCACCATCGGTGGTCGTGGCGCATTTGTCGATTTGGGTGACACTGGCGTTGATCCCCTTTGCCATCGCCGTTTGGCAGTCGCCCAGCTTGCGTGACATCTGGGTTTTGTTTCTGGTCGCCTGCTTTGCCACCGCGGGGCACTATTTCATGACGCTGGCCTTGCAGGCGGCTCCGGTGGCGGTCACGCAGCCGGTGACCTTCCTGCAATTGATCTGGGCCACACTGCTGGGCGCTTTGGTTTTTCACGAAAGTGTTGACATCTGGGTTGTTGCCGGGGGTACGCTGATCCTGTCTGCCGTCAGCTTCATCGCCTGGCGCGAAGCGGTTCTGAACCGCAGCAACCTGACCACGCCCAGTATAGCTCCAAAACTCTAGCAGGTTTCAGCGTGCGGAAATGGTTATTGATTGACGAGTCAATAAAAACACCGTAGCGTTTTCCTACCAGTCATAGGGAGGGGACAGCTATGCCGAAACTCGGAATGGAGCCGATCCGCCGTGACGCAATCGTCCGGGCGACGATTGCCGAGCTTGGGTCGAAGAAATCCCTAGATGTGACCGTCAGCCAAATCGCCAAGCGGGCCGGCATGTCTAGCGCCCTTGCGCATCACTATTTCGGTGGCAAAGACCAGATTTTTCTGGCGGCGATGCAACGCATCCTGTCCGATTTCGGTGCCGAGGCTCGCAGCGAGCTTAAGGCAGCCGCACCGCAGGAGCGGGCGCAGGCCATCATCCGGGCCTGTTTTGCGCCCTCGTGCTTTACGCCCGATGTCATTGCCGCATGGATGACGTTTTACGTTCTGGCCCAAACCAACGATGACGCACTGCGCCTGTGGCAGATCTATCAGGCGCGTATCCGTTCCAATCTGATTGATGCTCTGCGCCCGTTGATGAGCGACCCGGTCGAAGCGGCCGAGAATATGATTGCTCTGATTGACGGGCTGTATATCCGCGCCGCGCTGAGCGCGCCGAAAAAGCCGCAACTGGCGGTTAATCACGCATTGCGTGTCCTCAACACTCTGCTCGAGGCTGAAAAATGACAAAACCGAACATTCTGATCCTGATGGTGGATCAGCTCAACGGGACACTCTTTCCAGATGGTCCCGCAGACTGGCTGCATGCACCCAATCTGAAGAAATTGGCGGAAAGGTCGACACGGTTTGCCAATGCATATACGGCCTCACCGCTATGCGCGCCGGGGCGGGCCAGCTTTATGTCCGGCCAGTTGCCGTCGCGGACCGGCGTCTACGACAACGCCGCTGAGTTCCGCAGCGACATCCCCACCTATGCGCACCATCTGCGCCGTGCGGGGTATTACACTTGCCTGTCCGGCAAGATGCATTTCGTCGGCCCCGATCAGTTGCACGGGTTCGAGGATCGCCTGACCACCGATATCTATCCGGCCGATTTCGGCTGGACGCCCGACTACCGCAAACCGGGTGAACGGATTGATTGGTGGTATCACAACATGGGCTCGGTGACGGGCGCAGGCGTGGCCGAAATTTCCAACCAGATGGAATACGACGACGAGGTCGCCTATAACGCCAAAACCAAGCTGTATGATCTGGCGCGCGGTAAGGATGACCGCCCCTGGTGCGTAACCGTCAGCTTTACCCATCCGCATGATCCCTATGTGGCGCGCCGCAAGTATTGGGACCTGTACGAGGATTGCGAACATCTGCTGCCCGAGGTCGCGGACCTTGGCTATGACAACCAAGACCCGCACTCCAAACGGATTTTTGACGCCAATGACTGGCGCAGCTTCGACATCACCGAAGAAGATATCCGCAAATCCCGCCGCGCCTATTTTGCCAATATTTCGTATCTGGACGACAAGATAGGCGAGATTCTTGAAGTGCTGGAAAGTACACGGCAAGAGGCGATCATCCTCTTTGTCTCGGATCACGGCGATATGCTGGGTGAGCGTGGATTGTGGTTCAAGATGACCTTCTTCGAGGGCTCGTCCCGTGTTCCGCTGATGATTTCGGCCCCTGACTTGCCTGCCGGCCGGATCGACACGCCAGTTTCGACAATCGACGTGGCGCCGACATTGGGTGCGTTGGCAGGTGTCGATATGGCCGAGATCGAACCTTGGACCGATGGGGAAGACCTCGTGCCGCTGGCCAAGGGCGTTGAGCGCACCGCGCCCGTAGCAATGGAATACGCGGCCGAGGCATCTTATGCCCCGCTGGTTTCGCTGCGCTATGGCAAGTGGAAATACAACCGCTGCGCGCTGGACCCGGATCAGTTGTTCGATCTTGAGACCGACCCGCAAGAGCAGGTCAATCTGGCCGAAGACCCGTCGCATGCTGGAACGCTGGAAACGCTGCGCGCCAAGTCCGACGCCCGTTGGGATCTGGATCAGTTCGACGCGGATGTCCGCGCCAGCCAGGCCCGCCGCTGGGTGGTGTACGAGGCGCTGCGGCAGGGTGGCTATTACCCTTGGGACTACCAGCCTCTGCAGAGGGCATCGGAACGCTACATGCGCAATCACATGGATCTGAACGTCGTTGAGGAAAACGCGCGTTTTCCGCGTGGCGAATAGACTTATCAACCTAATCGAAGATACCTCGCCGAAAATTCGCAACTTGGTTCGGCGGGGCATGGAGACCAAATAATGGAAGCAGATTTCGTCATCGTTGGCGCAGGATCCGCAGGATGCGCGATGGCTTATCGCCTGAGCGAGGCTGGGGCCTCGGTTCTGGTGATCGAACATGGCGGTACCGATGCCGGTCCGTTCATCCAGATGCCCGCGGCGCTGAGCTATCCGATGAATATGTCGCGCTATGACTGGGGCTATCATTCCGAACCCGAGCCGCACCTGAATAACCGCCGTCTGGCCTGTCCGCGTGGCAAGGTGATCGGTGGGTCATCCTCGATCAACGGCATGGTTTATGTGCGAGGTCATGCGCGTGACTTTGACACCTGGGCCGAGATGGGGGCTGATGGCTGGTCCTATTCGGATGTGCTGCCCTACTACAAGCGTATGGAGACCTGGCATGATGGTGGCCATGGTGGTGATCCTGAATGGCGCGGCACTGATGGGCCGCTGCATGTTTCGCGCGGTCCCCGTGAAAATCCGCTGTTTCAGGCTTTTGTCGATGCTGGTCAGCAAGCTGGCTATGAAGTTACTGGAGATTATAACGGCGAAAAACAGGAAGGCTTTGGCCCGATGGAGCAGACCGTCTGGAAAGGGCGGCGCTGGTCGGCTGCGAATGCTTACCTGAAGCCTTCGCTCAATCGTGAAAACTGCGATATCGTGCGCGGGCTGGCCGCGCGCGTGGTGATGGAGAACGGCCGTGCGACGGGTGTTGAGCTGGTGCGTGACGGTAAAAAGGAAATTATCCGTGCGCGGCGCGAGGTGGTGTTGGCCGCATCCTCGATCAACTCGCCCAAGCTGTTGATGTTGTCGGGCATTGGTCCGGCGGCACATCTGGCCGAACATGGGATCGAAGTTGTCGCTGATCGCCCCGGTGTGGGGGCGAATTTGCAGGACCATCTGGAGCTTTATATCCAACAGGCTTCGCTGCAGCCGATCACGCTGTATAAGCACTGGAACCTGATCAGCAAGGGCTTGATCGGGGCGCAGTGGCTGTTTACCAAAACCGGCCTTGGCGCATCGAACCAGTTCGAAAGCGCGGCCTTCATCCGGTCGAACCCCGGTGTCGAATACCCGGACATCCAGTATCACTTCCTGCCGATTGCTGTCCGGTATGACGGGCAGGCGGCGGCCGAGGGGCATGGCTTTCAGGCGCATGTAGGGCCGATGCGTTCGCCTTCGCGTGGGGCTGTCACGCTGCGTTCGAACAAGCCCGAGGACGCGCCGGTGATCCGGTTCAACTACATGAGCCACGAAACGGATTGGGAGGACTTCCGCAAATGTATCCGCCTGACCCGCGAGATTTTCGGGCAAGATGCGTTCAAACCCTATGCGGGCAAGGAAATCCAGCCGGGTGCCGACGTGCAGACAGACGAAGAGCTGAATGGCTTCATCGCCGAACATGCCGAAAGCGCCTATCACCCCTGCGGCACCTGTCGCATGGGTCGGGCCGATGACAAGAATGCGGTGGTCGATCCTGAGGGTCGTGTGATTGGTGTGGACGGCCTGCGCGTCGCCGACAGCTCGATCTTTCCGCAGATCACCAACGGCAACCTCAACGCGCCGTCGATTATGGTGGGTGAGAAAATGTCGGATCATCTGTTGGGTAAAGAAGCTCTGCCGAAAGCCAATGACCGTCCGTGGATTCATCCGGCATGGGCAACAGCGCAGCGGTGATTTGATCCGCGTCAAAGCAGGGTGTGGAAAAGACGTATAGACCTGAATCGCAACGACATATTTTGAGGAGCGAACAGGAATGTCCCACACCCCGCATGAACTGGCCGAAGAGTTTCCGGACAAGGTCGAGCTGATGAGCCAGCTCAAGCAATCGGATGCACATTTTGCCCGGCTGGCGGATGAGTATCACGAGATCAACCGCATCGTGCATCGGGCCGAGACCAACATCGAACCAGTCGAAGATCTGACCGAGAGTGAAATGCGTAAGAAGCGCGCGGCGCTCAAGGATGAGATCTGGGCGATCTTGTCGAAAGCCTAAACCTTAAGGCGGGGGCGACGCCCCCGTCGCCGCAGGCCGCGACTCCCCCGAAGTATTTTCAGGCCAGGTGAAGATCAGGTGACCTTATATGGCAGGGTTCCACGGGTGTGGGCGTCGATCGACAGGCGGCGTTCCAGCGGCGGGACCGAGCGTTGGTGGCAGGTTTGCCGTTCGCAAATACGGCACGAGATGCCGATGGGCTCATAGGCGCTGGCGTTATTGATGTCGAGATTGTCGGCATAGACCAGCGCTTCGGCGTGGCGGATTTCGCAACCAAGCGCGATGGCATAGCGACGCACCGGCGCGCCATAGGAACCGCCCGATTTCGAAACATCCCGAGCCAGAGAGATATAGCGCACGCCGTCGGGTGTTTCCGCCAGTTGCCGCAGGAAATGGCCGGGCGTTTCAAAGGCACGGTGGACATTCCACAGGGGGCAGGCACCGCCGAAACGTGCAAATTGCAGTCGAGTGGCCGAATGGCGTTTGGTAATCGTACCAGCCTGATCAACGCGGACAAAGAAGAACGGGATGCCTTTGGCACCGGGGCGTTGCAGTGTGGAAAGCCGGTGTGCCACTTGTTCGATTGACGCGCCGAACCGGTTGCTGAGCAGTTCCAGATCGTGGCGATAATCCTGCGCTGCGGTCAGAAAGGCGTCGTAAGGCATCAACGACGCCCCGGCGAAATAGTTGGCCAAACCGATCTTGGCGATGGCGCGGGCTTCTTCGCTTTGGAACTTGGCGAAGTCCAGGGTGGCTTCGAGCAGTTTGTCCTGGCTGATAAGCGCCAACTGCAGCAGCAGTTGAAACACTTGTGTTTGCGGCGCGATACGGGACGAGAGTTGCAGTGTCTTGCTGTCAGCGTCGTATTTCCGTGTTTCGGGTATATCGACAAATTGCACCCGAATGTCGCGCTCATTAAGACTGTTGATCGCTTCCGCCCTTATGCCATCGGCTTTACCAGCGCGGGTCGAAAAATGTTCGGCCGCGCGGTCGACCGCGTCGATGTAGTTGTCGCAATAATGGAAAAAGTCACGCACCTCTTCCCAGGGGCTGGCCTGAATCTGCGCGTCCTCGCGACCCAAGGCTTCGTCCAGCGAAGCGAGCCGTTCATGGGTTTGGCGATAGGTGCGGTGCAGTGCGATGAACGCGCGCGCCAGCGCAGGGGCGTTCGAGGCCGTCAGGCGCAGATCGGCCAGTGGTGGTGTGGCGTCATCGAAAACCGGGTCGGCCAAAGCCTCGCGCATGTCCGAGACCAGACGCTCGCTGTCGCCGGTGCTCAGCTCGGTCACATCCATACCGAATTCCTGTGCCAGAGCCAGAACAACTGTGGTCGAGATCGGCCGGTTATTGTTCTCCATCTGGTTTAAGTAGGGCAATGAGACGCCCAATTTGGTGGCGAATTCCTTTTGCGTCAGGGTCAGGCGTGTGCGCATTTCGCGCAGTTTCGCACCGGCATATAGCTTTTGAGTGGCCATGGCGTTTCTTTGCAACTTTTCCGTTGTGGCAAGCTAACTTTGCAAACCATGCGGTGCAAGCTGTGTTACAAGCCCAGTTGCCTCTCGCGTCGGATAACGGACGCAATCGCGCAGATCGCCAGCGCCGATGTTGCCAGCATCAGCCAAAGCAGGGGCATGGCGCCGGTTTCATGGGTCAGCAACGTCCCGGCCAGGGCGCTGAGGCCCGCACCACCGCCCAGCATGATCGCGCCGCTGAGGCCCGAGGCGGTGGCGGCCAGATGCGGACGAACCGACAGGGCGCCCGAGGTGGCGTTGGGGATCGTCATGCCGTTGCCAAGGCCCACAAAGGTCATGAGGCCAAAGAAGCTGAGCGCGGTGCCAAAACCTGCCAGAAACAGGATGGCCGACAAGGCAACACCCATCGCGTTCAGCCAACATCCCCAGTATACCATCCGGTTCACGCCAAATCTGACCGAGTATCGACCGCTGAGAAAATTGCCGACAAAATACCCGACAGCAGGAGCGCCGAAATAGATGCCGACCTGCGCGGCACTGAGGCCGAACAATTCCGTACCGATGAAGGGCGCGCCGCCCAGATAGGCAAAAAACGCGCCCGAAGACAGGGCAGAGGACAAGGAATAGCCCCAGAACCGAGGTGAGCGCAGCAGCTCTGGATATTCTCGGAATTGCTGCACCAGCGTTTTACCGCTTTTGGCGGAGGTTTCCCCAAAGTCGACAAAGGTCAAGGCCAGCGTCAAAGCGCCCAGGCCGAAAGGCAGCCAGAAATTAGCTTTCCACCCAAAGCTTTCCTCAAGCAGGCCGCCGATGGCAGGGCCGATCATCGGTACGATGGCCATGCCCATCGTCACATAGCCGATCATCGAGGCCGCCTGATCCTGATCATAAAGATCCCGGACGGCTGCTCGGCTCAGCACCATGCCGACCACCACGATGGCCTGGCACATTCGAAAGGCTAGAAAAACCTCGGCCGTCGGCGCATAGATACAGCCCAGCGTGGCGATCAGAAACAGCGCCAATCCCCACAGTAAAACCGGGCGACGCCCCGCTTTATCCGCAATCGGGCCGATCAGTACCTGCAGCACCGCATTGACCAGCAGGTACAGCGCGATGGAAAGTTGCATGACCTTGTAGTCGGTCTGAAAATGCAGCGCCATATTTGGGAGGCTGGGCAAGAACAGGTTCAGGCTAAGGGCGGACAGCCCCGACAGCAAAACCAGCGTGAAAATGGTGGGTGGCGACCGACGCGCCATAGGCGAACTAAACTGCATGGTTCACAGGTATAATGACCGTTTCAGGGAATGCTATCCAAGACGGTGTTTCAGTATGAAACTTAGCAATTTTACAGTTTTCCATAACTTTGTTGCCAAAGGTTTGCAAATTTGCCGAAATGTACTTTGGCAACGGCATCCGTGCGTATAGTGTCCGCCTAAATTTCACAGGGAATTAGCGCCATGAAAGACATCCTGACTGAGCTTGAAGACCGCCGCAACGACGCCCGTCTTGGGGGTGGGCAAAAGCGTATCGACGCGCAGCACGGCCGCGGTAAGTTGACAGCACGCGAGCGGATCGAACTGTTGTTGGATGAGGGCAGTTTCGAAGAGTTTGATATGTTCGTCAACCATCGTTGCACTGACTTTGGGATGGAAAATCAAAAGCCTGCGGGTGATGGTGTGGTCACAGGCTGGGGCACAGTCAATGGCCGCATGGTCTATGTGTTTAGTCAGGACTTCACCGTGTTTGGTGGTTCGCTGTCGGAAACCCATGCGCAGAAGATTTGCAAGATCATGGATATGGCGATCCAAAACGGCGCGCCTGTAATTGGAATCAACGACTCGGGGGGTGCGCGAATCCAAGAAGGCGTGGCTTCGCTGGCCGGTTATGCCGAAGTGTTTCAGCGCAACATCATGGCTTCGGGCGTCGTTCCTCAGATCAGCGTGATCATGGGGCCATGTGCGGGCGGTGCGGTTTACAGCCCGGCGATGACCGACTTTATCTTTATGGTCAAAGACACGTCGTACATGTTTGTGACCGGCCCCGATGTGGTGAAAACCGTGACAAACGAAGTTGTCACGGCAGAGGAACTGGGTGGTGCGTCGACCCACACCAAGAAGTCCTCGGTCGCTGATGGCGCGTTTGAAAACGACGTCGAAGCACTGGCCGAGGTGCGCCGTCTGGTCGATTTCCTGCCGCTGAACAACCAAGAGAAACCGCCCGTTCGTCCGTTCTTTGACAGCCCCGAACGGATTGAAACCTCGCTGGATACTTTGATCCCGGACAATCCCAACACGCCCTACGACATGAAAGAGCTGATTACCAAGGTGGCGGATGAGGGCGATTTCTACGAAATTCAGGAAGATTACGCCAAGAACATCATCACTGGTTTCATCCGGTTGGAAGGACAGACTGTGGGTGTCGTGGCGAACCAGCCGATGGTTCTGGCCGGGTGTCTGGACATTGACAGCTCGCGCAAGGCGGCGCGGTTCGTGCGGTTCTGCGACTGTTTTGAAATCCCGATCCTGACGCTGGTGGACGTGCCCGGATTTCTGCCGGGGACGTCGCAGGAATATGGCGGGGTGATCAAGCACGGCGCCAAGCTGTTGTTTGCCTATGGTGAGGCGACGGTTCCAAAGGTCACCGTGATAACTCGCAAAGCCTATGGTGGCGCCTATGACGTTATGGCCTCCAAGCACCTGCGCGGCGATTTCAACTATGCTTGGCCCACAGCTGAAATCGCGGTGATGGGTGCAAAGGGCGCGACTGAGATCATCCACCGTGCCGATCTGGGCGATGCCGAGAAGATCGCGCAGCACACGCAGGACTACGAAGATCGCTTTGCCAACCCCTTTGTTGCGGCTGAGCGCGGTTTCATCGACGAGGTGATCATGCCGCAATCCACCCGCCGCCGAGTGTCGCGCGCATTTGCCAGCCTGCGCAACAAGCAGCTGAAAAACCCGTGGAAAAAGCACGACAACATTCCGCTGTAACGGACTGCGCTGAATGACCTGCCCTTTGCAGAATGCTCCTTGGGCGGGTCATGGCAAGGGTAACTGTCGGTACGTTTGACTTTGAGGCCAAAGCTGCTAGATGAGACGTCTTACCAGATACAAACACGCGCGGGCCGAAAGCCATGCGCGCGCGATCCCGGAGAGAGGAGCCCACTTGTGGGTCTGGGATCGCGCTTTTGTACTGGCGTTTCTGGCATGGACCTCCCCTGCAATCGCTCAATCCGAAAACCTGTTGCCTGTCCCCTCTGGTCAGCCCGTGCATCTGAGTGATGTGCTGCTGGACAACAACCCGGGCGAGCTGTGGGTCAGGTTCCGTTTTATCGCGCCCAAGATCGGATCGGACGTTGGACGGATCGGGTATGATGTGGCCTCGGTGGACATGGAACATCTGTGCCAAACCCTTGCGGTGGCCTATGTCGCGAAATACGAGCTTGATCCGGCGCGGGTCGTAATCTCCTTGTCTGATCGACCCCTTGAATTCGGGCGATCGTCACCCGACGCAACTCAGTACTTTGAAGCCTACCGGCTGGAGCAATCCCAATGTATCTGGGAGGGGCTCTGACCATGAAACCCCGTTTTCACCACGTCCGAGCGTTCCTAGACACCAAAGCGACTTTGGAGGTGCGCGAAATGATCCCGTCTGCACTCGGGTGCAAGTTTGTTTCCCGGAATACATCGAACAACGAGGTGCTGGCATGCTGAAGCACCGCGGATTCCCCGGACGTCTGGCCGGAACTGATTTTCAGTTCACCATTCGCCGCGCCAATCCCAAGGGCGTAACCCCGATTGCCCGGCGCGAGCGGTTCCGTGACCGCAAACCCGCCGATCGCCGCGCGGATGCGGCGTTTATGGAAGCGCTGTGGCAGAATTTCGGAGACCAGCCGTTCGAGCGTGGCAACCTGGACGCCGGTCGCCTAAGCTGGTTGTTCGAGCGTGAGGTGATCGCGGCCGAAGATCCGTTCGATCCGGCCAGCTATGATGCGCTACTGGTGATTGATGTGGACGCGGCGCGCATGTCGTTCCCCGATATCTTCGACGGGATACGCTGATCCGTGCAACCCGCTGTCGCGCATATCCATTCGGGGGAAACTTCGGAAAAAACCCTGCCCAGGATCGGGCAGGGTGGATTTGTGTGCCTAGAAATTCAGCTGGGCCGCGAATTGTACACGGTCCGAGTCAAATGTCCGGCCTGTAGACGCGTCGTTGCGTTCGCCAAAGAAATATTCGGCGCTGAACGTCAGGTCGTCGGTTGCCTTGTAGAAGGCATTGACGTGGATTGTCTCAAGCTCGGTAAAAGCCAGAGTTCCGGTCGAGGTGGGCAGGTCGTAATCTTCTTCGCCATAGGCAATGCCGACATTCCACTTTTCGCTAATTTGCTGCCGGAGTTCGACGGTAAAGCCGTCAACGTCGTTGGCCTCGCCACCGACGATGGCGTCTCCGAAGCCGATCAGATATGGGCCAAGCGCTTCGCCGTCGACGTAGTTGACCTGAAACAGGCCACCTTCCCAGGGACGGATACCAGCCGACAGAGTAAAGCCGGTTTGATCAACTTCGACATCACCGGATTGTGCCCTGCCGTACAAGGCCGAGGCTCGGGCGATGTATTTCCCGTCATTATATTCCGCCGACGCTGTCAGAACCGGATCATCGGAATTCGAAGCGCCGACATTTTCTTCAACCGAAAGGGCAAAGGTTGCGTTGCCGCCAATCTTATTCGTAAAGCGCACCTGAGGGACACGCGCGAAGGGGATACCAACGGGGCCGTTGAATTCCACAGAGGTCGGATAGGTATCCAGCGGCTGGAAGTTGGTCCAGTACTGACCGATCAACCAGTGGTCACCGATTGTGATGTTGGCGTGTCTCAGACGCAATTCGGCCGGACCGTCCGTACCGCCGGAGAAAAGATCCAGTTCCAGTTGACCACCGATATCGCCCAACGCACTTGGCGTCGTCGTGCGCAATCCGACCCGAGATTGGCGAACCGTGGCGCCAAAGGTTCCATCCGTGGCAAATTGGGGCTCACCAATCCGCGACGTATCGGCCAAGTCGCCAAGTTCAAAATCCGTATCGTAGAAAAAGTCGGCCTTGACGTAGCCATAGAGATCCAAGGTGGTGTTTCCGATCTTCAGGTCTCCGTCTCCGCCCCCAGAGCCCGTATTTGCGGTCTCCAGCGCCTCGACGCGGGCGCGCAGCGCATCCAGTTCAGCCTGGGTTCCGGCATCTTGAGCGAGCGCGAGTGTGCCCGTGACGCTAAGCGCAGAGGCAGCAAGCAAGAGTGCCTTTTTTCTATTTGTAATCATGCAGTTGATTCCTTGTGTGCGAGTGTGCCCACGCAAAGTTTCACGCAAACGTCAGTGGGGGAAATCACGAGAACGGCAAAGAAAGCGCCGTTTTCCTCAAGCAAAATTGTGCAAAGAGTCGATATTTTTCACAGCAAAGTGAACAGATCTGTCAACCATACGTTCGCAAAGACTTTTTCAAATGGGTTCAGCGAACTGAGACGTGATGTTGCACATGCAGAAAACTGCCTCGGAAGCGCGAATTGTAACGGAAGTGTGACTGATTCAGAGGATGGCGTTTTCCAGTCGGGACGACCCGGTGTCGGCACGATTTTGCGCGGGAATTCGCCTTATGGGCGAATTCTGGCCGGAAATTTGGGTGGAAACAATACTTTGTTTGCGGCCTCATTTGTGCCGTGCAATGTGATCGGGCCGTGCGGCTCTACTTTGCCTGCGCCGCACAAGCACCTACTATTCCGTACCCCTTCCTTCCGCGGGCAGGTTTGTGAAACCCACAAAATCCTGCCCGCGTTTTTCTTTGCGCACAATGCAGGCGTAATGCGGCATAAATCTGCGCAAAACATCCATTTCCAGCGCTTGTTATTGAATAACAGCGCTTGGTTCCGGCATCTGCGCCCCAATGCATCAAGAAATCTAAAGGGGCAGAACACATGCGAATCTCAAAATTCTTCCTGGCCGTTGCGACCTGCGCGGGCCTTGCTGCCTGCGGCGACTCATTCGGTGAACAGGCGTTGCTTGGCGGCGGCGCAGGGGCACTGGGTTCGGCGGTCATCGGAGCGGATCCGTTTGTCGGCGCAGCAGTCGGGGCTGCGGGCAACTTGCTGTACTGCAAAACACAGAAGAACTGTTACTAACCAAGAATTCGGGGCGCCCGCCGCTCCGGTTGCCATTGCGCATCACGCCGTCGCAGGGTTTACGCCCTGCGGCGGCGTTTTGCGTTTCCAGAACATCAAGACAAAGGACGTTCCATGTTCAACAAGATCCTGATCGCCAACCGGGGTGAGATCGCCTGCCGGGTCATCAAGACTGCACGCAAGATGGGTATCGGCACAGTTGCCATATACTCGGACGCGGACAGACAAGCGTTGCATGTATCGATGGCGGATGAGGCCGTACACATCGGCCCGCCGCCCGCGAACCAGTCCTATATTGTGATCGACAAGGTGATGGATGCCATCCGCCAGAGCGGGGCGCAGGCGGTGCATCCGGGTTACGGTTTTCTGTCTGAAAACGCCAAATTCGCCGAGGCATTGGATGCCGAAGGCGTGGCTTTTGTGGGTCCCCCGGTTGGTGCGATTGAAAGCATGGGTGACAAGATCACCTCGAAGAAAATCGCGCAGGATGCGGGTGTTTCGACTGTTCCCGGTTATATGGGCCTGATCGAAGACGCCGATGAGGCGGTGAAGATTTCGAACGAAATCGGTTATCCGGTCATGATCAAGGCCAGCGCCGGTGGCGGCGGTAAAGGCATGCGGATCGCGTGGAGCGACGAAGAAGCGCGCGAAGGGTTCCAGTCCTCCAAGAACGAGGCCGCGAATTCGTTTGGCGATGACCGGATTTTCATCGAGAAATTCGTGACCCAGCCGCGCCATATCGAGATTCAGGTACTGTGCGACAGCCACGGCAACGGGATTTATCTGGGAGAACGCGAATGCTCGATCCAGCGCCGCAACCAGAAAGTCGTGGAAGAAGCCCCGTCGCCCTTCCTTGACCCCGAAACCCGCAAGGCGATGGGCGAACAAGCTGTCGCTCTGGCCAAGGCTGTGAACTACGCCAGCGCGGGTACGGTGGAATTCATCGTGGATGGCGACAAGAACTTCTACTTCCTTGAAATGAACACACGCCTGCAGGTGGAACACCCAGTGACCGAGTTGATCACCGGCGTCGACCTGGTCGAACAGATGATCCGCGTTGCTGCGGGTGAGCCTCTGTCCATCACGCAGGACGACGTGACCCTGACCGGCTGGGCCATCGAAAACCGTCTGTATGCTGAAGACCCGTATCGCAACTTCCTGCCGTCGATTGGCCGTTTGACCCGCTATCGCCCGCCGCAGGAAACCGCAGCTGGCCCGATGCTGGACAACGGCAAGTGGCAGGGTGATGCGCCCAATGGTGAGGCCGCCGTGCGCAATGATACCGGTGTCTATGAGGGCGGCGAGATCAGCATGTATTACGACCCCATGATCGCCAAGCTGTGTACCTGGGCCCCGACCCGTGAAGCCGCGATTGAGGCGATGCGTGTAGCGCTGGACAGTTTCGAGGTCGAAGGCATCGGTCACAACCTGCCGTTCCTGTCCGCAGTGATGGATCACCCGAAATTCGTCAGCGGCGATATGACAACGGCCTTCATCGCCGAAGAATATCCCGACGGGTTTGAAGGTGTAATCTTGCCCGAGGCCGACTTGCGTCGCATCGCGGCCTCATGCGCGGCGATGCATCGTGTTGCTGAGATTCGCCGCACCCGTGTTTCGGGCCGCATGGATAATCACGAGCGTAAGGTCGGAACCGATTGGACCGTCACCCTGCAAGGTCAGGATTTCGAACTTGCCATCGAGGCGGATCATGACGGGTCAACGGTTACGTTCACTGACGGTGCAGTGATGCGTGTTGCATCAGATTGGACACCGGGCGAACAGCTTGCGTTGCTAGATGTAGACGGCGCTCCGCTTGTTCTGAAGGTCGGCAAAATCTCTGGCGGCTTCCGTATTCGCAATCGAGGGGCTGACCTGAAAGTTCATGTCCGTACACCGCGTCAGGCAGAACTGGCCAAGCTGATGCCCGAGAAGTTGCCACCTGATACCTCGAAAATGTTGCTGTGCCCGATGCCCGGCCTGATCGTGAAGATCGACGTCGAAATAGGTCAGGAGGTTCAGGAAGGTCAGGCGCTTTGTACGGTCGAGGCGATGAAGATGGAAAACATCCTGCGCGCCGAGAAGAAAGGCGTGGTAGCCAAGATCAACGCAGGCCCCGGCGACAGTCTGGCCGTGGACGACGTGATCATCGAGTTCGAGTGATCATGTCCGCGCGTTCGTCATATATCCAAATGGTCCCGGCGTTTTGCGCCGGGTGCTTTGGGCGTGGCGAATGCGTTCAGCCGCCCTGGCGCCGCTCGCGAATCTCGCGTTCGCGCAAGGGGGTTTTGTCGATGGACCGGCCGATTTCACGCACGCTCCATGGGGACGGTTTGCGCAGTTTGACCACGCCGTCCTTGTCGACGAATACCATTTGGAACCCGCGAGGCCGCAACTGCGACCGGATCGGAGACCGCGCCGAAGGGTCGGTGTCGGTCAGCACGACCACATCACGGTCGCGCATCGCTGCCTCGCCTTCGATCAGCATATCGATCTGTTGCTGGAACCGCGGGTCGGCTGGCGTGTCGGCAAAAACGACGATGGGCCGTTTGACCCAAAGAAACTCACTGAGATCACTGTCACCAGTAGGGCGAACAAATTCGTCTTCCACCGGTGCGGACCCGTCGGCAGCCAAGGCGGCCAGCGGGAATAGTGCCGAGAAAACAAGGGCAAGCGTTCGTATCATGGGGCCTCCTGTTGAATTGAATATAGCCCCTGCGTCGGTGAATGCGACCGGCGAATTGCATCAAAGGTTCAAAATTTTGCGTAAAGCGCTGTCTGAACCAACCCGTCCGAACACCACAACGCGCAGGCCAGGCCCCAGCGCGACCCGAATTAAAAAAAGGATATCGCTATGACCGATACGAAAGACTGGCACGCGCTAGCCGAAAAAGAGCTGCGCGGGCGTCCGTTGGAGGATCTGACGAAAGAGACGTTGGAAGGCATCGACGTCAAACCGCTCTATACGCAGGAGGACACTGCCAATCTTCCGCATATGGGATCGTTGCCCGGTTTCGGTCCGTTTACGCGCGGGGTGAAGGCGACGATGTATGCGGGGCGGCCGTGGACAATTCGCCAGTACGCCGGGTTCTCGACGGCCGAGGAATCGAACGCTTTTTACCGCCGCAATCTGGCTGCGGGCCAACAAGGCGTCTCGGTTGCTTTCGATCTGGCGACGCACCGGGGCTATGACAGTGACCACCCGCGCGTGGTTGGCGATGTCGGCAAGGCTGGTGTGGCCATCGACAGCGTTGAAGATATGAAAATCCTGTTCGATGGCATCCCGTTGGACAAGGTCTCGGTATCGATGACGATGAACGGTGCGGTGATCCCCATCCTTGCCAGTTTTATCGTGGCGGGCGAAGAGCAGGGGCACGACAAATCCGTCCTGTCGGGCACCATTCAGAACGACATTCTGAAAGAGTTCATGGTGCGCAACACATATATTTATCCGCCCGATCCTTCGATGAAGATCATCTCGGATATTATTGAATTCACGTCGAATGAGATGCCCAAATTCAATTCGATTTCGATCTCCGGCTATCACATGCAGGAAGCCGGAGCGAACTTGGTGCAGGAGCTGGCCTATACTTTGGCGGACGGGCGTGAATACGTACGCGCCGCAACGCAGGCCGGGATGGACGTGGACAAATTCGCAGGACGCCTGTCATTTTTCTTTGCCATAGGCATGAACTTCTTCATGGAGATTGCCAAACTGCGTGCCGCACGCACCTTGTGGCACCGGGTTATGACCGAGTTCGGAGCAAAATCCGAGCGGTCGAAGATGCTGCGCACCCACTGCCAGACTTCTGGTGTGTCGCTTCAAGAGCAGGACCCTTACAACAACGTGATCCGCACCGCCTATGAGGCGATGAGTGCGGTTCTGGGCGGTACCCAATCGCTGCATACCAACGCGCTGGACGAGGCGATTGCGCTGCCCACCGATTTCTCGGCACGTATCGCGCGGAATACTCAGTTGGTACTGCAGGAAGAAACCGGCGTGACCGATGTGGTCGATCCGCTTGCCGGGTCCTACTACATCGAAAGCCTGACCAATGAACTGGTCGAAAAGGCCTGGGCATTGATGGAAGAAGTCGAGGAAATGGGCGGTATGACCAAGGCCGTGGCCTCGGGCATGCCGAAACTGCGGATCGAAGAAAGCGCCGCCCGTCGTCAGGCGATGATCGACCGGGGTGACGAGGTTATCGTCGGGGTCAACAAATACCGCAAGGAACAGGAAGACCCGATCGACATCCTGGACGTCGACAATGTCGCCGTGCGTGAGGCTCAGGTGGCACGTCTGGAACGCATTCGCGCCACTCGCGACGAAGCTGCGTGCCAACAAGCGCTGGACGCACTGACCAAGACCGCCCGCGAGGGCGGCAACCTGCTGGCTGCTGCGGTCGAGGCCGCTCGCGCCCGCGCATCCGTAGGAGAGATCAGCATGGCAATGGAGAAAGAATTCGGCCGCCACCGCGCCGAGGTGAAGACTTTGGCCGGTGTCTATGGCGCGGCTTACGAAGGTGATGAGGGCTTTGCTGCGATCCAGAAATCCATTGAGGAGTTCGCCGAAGCCGAAGGCCGTCGCCCCCGTTTGCTGGTGGTCAAGATGGGGCAGGACGGGCATGACAGGGGTGCCAAAGTCATCGCCACAGCCTTTGCCGATATCGGGTTTGACGTGGACGTTGGCCCGTTGTTCCAAACACCTGCAGAAGCTGCGCAAGACGCAGTTGATAACGATGTGCATGTGGTTGGCATTTCCTCGCAAGCCGCGGGGCACAAGACACTGGCGCCGCAACTCGTTGAGGAACTCAAGAAAGCCGGGGCAGAGGACATCATTGTGATCTGCGGCGGCGTGATCCCGCAGCAGGATTATCAGTTCCTTTATGACCATGGCGTGAAGGCGATCTTTGGTCCGGGAACCAATATCCCCGAGGCCGCGCAGGATATCCTGCGTCTGATCCGAGAAGCAAAAAGCTGAGGCCCGCCAAGATTTTTCGCCGAAAAATCTTGTGATTCAACGCCGTTGGCGAAAACATGCGACCAGATCCATCGGGATCTGGTCTTTTTTTGTTGGAGGCAGCGTACGTGTTACTGGATCATTTGGCCGTTGCGGGCGAGACATTGGAAGAAGCCTCGGCCCATATCGAACAGGCATTGGGAGTGCCACTGCAGGCGGGCGGTAAACATGATGCTTTCGGCACGCACAACCGGTTACTGGGTTTGCGGGAAGAGCTCTATCTCGAGGCCATCGCAATTGACCCGCAGGCACCAAAACTAAAGCGCACACGGTGGTTCGATCTGGATCGACTTTCTGGCCAGCCGCGCCTAACAAACTGGATATGCCGGGTCTCAGATATCCAGGCCGCACTGTCCATATTCCCAGATGGCGTAGGCCAACCAATTGACCTGACCCGAGGCGCGCTGAGGTGGCAAATGGCGGTCCCGCCCAACGGGCGGCTGCCATTCGACAATCTGTTTCCTGCGCTCATTCAATGGCACGGCGATTTACACCCGGCGCGTATGTTGCAAGACAGTGGATGCCGCCTGAGACGTTTAGTGGTCTTTCATCCTGACGCTTTGGATCTGGCGCGGTTGCTGGGTAATCTGGAAACCGTGGTATTCGATACCGGTCCGGCCGCCTTGCGGGCCGAGTTCGAAACCCCGTATGGCCCCCGCGTGCTGGAATGAAAATACGGCGCGCAAAGGTCGCGGACGCCGCCTCAATCGCGGAAATTACCAACACGATCATCCGCGATACGCTTGTGACCTTCACCACGGATGAGCGCAGCGTCGAAAGCATCGCTAAGGATATTGTTTCTCGTGGGGACGGCTATTGGGTTGCGGGAAAAGGCAAGCAAGTTGTGGGTTTTGCCACCTACGGCCCATACCGCTCCGGGCCAGGTTACGCGCAGTGCCGCGAGCTTACGATCCAATTGGCACCTGATGTTCGGGGGCAGGGGGGTGGGAGGGCATTGATGGCGGCGCTTGAGACCGCCGCCCGGGTGGAAGGTGTGCATGTGCTGGTGGCCGGGATCTCCTCGGCGAATCCTGGGGCGGTCGCATTCCACGCGGCGCTGGGGTTTAAGCAAGTCGGGCACATGCCAGAGGTTGGATTCAAATGGGGCAAACGGTTGGATCTTGTGCTGATGCAGAAAATTATTTCCTCTGACCCACCTGTCGTACCTGACAGTCGCGATTTCGGACGCTAGGGTGCGCCCATGTCGATCTGGACCCGCATATCCGATGCGCTAAGTGCGCTTGCCCAGGGTGAAAGCCTTACGGACGTATTTGAAAAACTGCGCACGCCGCCGGAACGCTCGGTTGCGTTTGCAATTGCCGTGATCGCGCTGGGTGCGAAGATGGCAAAGGCTGACGGGCAGGTGACGCGGGATGAGGTCACCGCCTTTCGCGATGTCTTCCAGATTGCCCGCGATGATGAGGCCGGTGCCGCACGTGTTTTCGACATGGCCCGGACGGACGTTGCCGGTTATCAGGACTATGCCCGCAAGATTGCCCGCATGTTTGCCGATGACGGCACCACACTGTGCGACCTGATGGAGGGGCTGTTTCACATCGCCATGGCCGACGGGTTCTATCACCCAAACGAGAACGAATTTCTGGAACAGGTCAGCCGCATTTTTGGTCAGACCGACGCGCAGTTCCTGGCCTTGCGTGCCCGCTTTGTGCCTGACGCACCCAATGACCCTTATACCGTGTTGGGAGTGCCGCACGACATGCCGCTGCCTGAAATCCGCAAGATTTGGCGGCAACTTGTTCGTGATACCCATCCCGACGCGATGATGGCCCGCGGCGTGCCCGAGGAAGCCATCCGTCTGGCCGAGAAAAAGATGATCGACATCAACCGCGCCTGGGACGAGATCAACGGCGCACAGGCGTAGGCGAATGCGGTTGGCGACCTACAATATAGAATGGTTCGCCAACCTGTTTGACCGCAATGATAATTTGGTCGTCAATGATCGCTGGTCCGGTCGTCACAACGTCACCAAAGCGCAGCAGGTCGAGGCCATCGCCAAGGTTCTGACGGCAATTGACGCGGATGCAGTTTTGATTGTCGAAGCCCCCAATTCCGGGAAATCGCAGGACACCATCCGTGCTTTGCAGAATTTTGCCGAGGCGTTTGATCTGCGCACCTCACACGCGGTGATGGGGTTTCCCAACGATACCCATCAAGAGCTGGCGCTGCTTTACGATCCGAATGTGCTGCAAGCGCGGCACGACCCGGTTGCGGGCAACGATGCGGCCCCCAGGTTCGACGACGTGTTCCATATCGACCTCGATATCGATGCGACCGAGGATCTTGTGCGTTTTTCCAAACCCCCGATGGAACTGGCGGTGCAGATCCGATCCGGCGCGCAGCTTCGCCTGATCGGGGCGCATCTGAAATCCAAGGCCCCGCACGGGGCGGGATCGCGGGATGAGGCGATCCGCATCTCGATCGCGAATCGCCGCAAGCAACTGGCGCAGGCCGTGTGGCTGTCTCGGCGTGTCAAAGCGCATGTCGAGGCCGAGGAACAGGTCATCCTGCTGGGCGATTTGAACGATGGGCCGGGGCTGGATGAGTTTGAACACCTGTTTGGCCGATCCTCGGTCGAAATTCTGCTGCAGGCCGGATTGTTTGACCCGCATGCTGCGGGGACGGACGCAGAGCCGTCAACCGCCCGGTTTGCCCGCGAGGGTGGGCAGTATCTTGAGGCGCTGCTGGACTACATCATGGTCAGTGAAAACCTGCGCGCCAAACGTCCGGCGTGGCGTATCTGGCACCCTTTCAAAGACGCAGGCCTTCGTGCGTCAGAGGACTTGCATCAGGCCTTGTTGACCGCGTCCGACCACTTCCCCGTTACTCTGGATATCGCGTTGTGACCTTTTATCGACGGAAGGCTCTGCTTATATTCTTTGACATGAAACATCTCATTGCGATCTGCGCGTTATCGGTCGCGCTGGCCTTGCCCGCACATGCCGAGGAAGATACCGGCAAATCCTTGATGGAGCAGGGGGCCGAGCTGTTCTTTGAAGGTTTGCGCAAGGAAATGGAACCCGCGCTGGAAGACTTGCAGGGGCTGGTCAGCCAATTTGGCCCGGCAATGCAGTCATTCTTTGAAGAGATGGGCCCAGCCCTGGCCGAACTGGCGGGTGAGATCGAGGACTGGAGCGCCTATGAAGCGCCTGAGATATTGCCCAATGGGGATATCATCATCCGCAAAAAGCCTGAGGATCAACCAGAAGAGCCCGAGCAAATCGAAGAAGAAGCCGACGGAGCGACGGAAATCTAACCTCGGATAGTGACGTGAACCTCTGACTTTAGGGCATTCGCCAAGGAATTCAGGCGCGCTTCGGCCACCTCACTGAACAATGGTTCTCCGGCTTTGGGCAGCCGCAGTTCAAGCTGACGCTTTTTGGGATAGAAACGCAGCGTGCCCATTTTGACATCGTGGTGCATCCACAGCATGGCGCCAAAGCGCATGGCCTTGCCCAGAATTTCAGCCTGTTTCTGATCTTTCTCGTCCAGCAGTTTGTAAAGCGGCTCGAACCGGTTGCCCTCGCGTTTGTTGCGATAACGGTGTTGCAGGGCGAGGCCGATAAAAACCCGTTCAGAATGTTTCAAACCGCCCAGATTGGCGCGGGTAACATTGTCGAAACAAATCTCGGCCCGGTAATCGGGATGGGCGCGCCAGCTGACGTCGTGCAGCAGGCAGGCAGCCTTGATCAGGCGTACGCGTGCCTCTGGAGCGGATTTGAACAACGGCATGACAAAATCAAACAGGTGTTTGCCAAATCCGGGCAGACGGGCATCTTTGGCTTCGGAGAAGTAGCTGGCTTCGATCAACGGGTCACGGTCGCGCAGGATCTGCGGCATTTGCTCGTACAGCAGCCCCTCGCGGATGCCATAGCTTGAGATCGCGATGTCCTTGGGTTTGAAGGTGCGGATCAGCCGCGCCAGAACGTCCATCGCATAGGGGATTAGCGCCATGCGGGAACTAGACACGCCCGCCTGACTGCGCAGCTGATCCGGATCACCTTTTTCGATGAACTTTATGGTCTCACGGACTTGTTTTGTGGTCATCCGGTATTCATGCAGCACGTTCAGGGGATAGCCACGGCGCAGCATGTCCAGACGTGCAAAAGCACGCCAGCTGCCGCCCACCAGAAACAGGCGATCCCGCTGCGGTCCCAGCTGATCCCGCAGTTCTTCCATGGTGGCCTTGATATGGGCCTTGCGCGCGCGCCGCCCGCCCTTGATATCGCGTAGTTTCAATGGCCCCAGGGCCGAGGTCAGACGGCGCCCGACCTGACCGTCGCCAATCTCGGCCAGTTCCATGGATGAACCGCCAATGTCGCAGATCAGGCCATAAGCCCCGGGCCAGCCCAGCAACACACCCTGCGCGGACAAGCGCGCCTCTTCACCGCCGTCTATGACCTGAACGGTCAGACCGGTTTCCGAATGAACCTGATTGCAAAAATCCGGTCCATCCTTGGCTTCGCGCACCGCCGCAGTGGCGACAACATGCAGGCCCGGTAGGTCCAGATCATTGGCCAATTGCTGAAACCGGCGCAAAGCGGACAGCGCACGCTTGCGTCCGCGCGGGTTAAGAAACCCGGATTCCGACAGGCCCGCACCCAGCTCGCACATTATCTTTTCATTGTAGAAATAAGCCGGGGATCGCGCGGCCCCGTCAAAGATTACCATCCGGACCGAGTTCGATCCAACATCGACCACGCCCACCCGCGACAGGGCGCGGGCCTCGGGGTTGTCGAACAAGGGTTTGCCGAACGATCCCCAGTCCGGGATTTTGGCTTCTGCGATCTGATCCATGTCTTTTCCAGATATTCGGGTGGCAGAATGCGAAATCGCAGTGTGCGGGTCAATTGTCGGATGCGACATCTGTCATGTCCGCGTTTAGCACCCGGATCGCAAGAGCACGGGTGATTTCCCGCTTTTCCGACAAGGCCAGACGATCCAACCGGGCTACGACCTCGGCTGCGGTCTCGAACCGCCGATCCATGTGCTTGACGAGATAGGCAATCACGTCTGGTCCGGGATTCAGTTGGCGGTCGACAAACAGCTTGGCCAGAACGGCCCCCAAAAGGGCATCGTCCGGTGGGTCCAGCGCCACGTGATGCGCCCCTTCGATCCGGCTTTGCAGATCGGGCAGTGGCAGTTCCCACAGCTTTGGCGCTAACCGCCCGGTCATCAACAACGCATGGCCTTCTGCCAGCACCAAGTTGTGCAGGTGAAACAGGGTTTTCTGCTGATCGAGGTCGCCTGCGACCATCGGAATATCTTCGACCGCTATCGGAGTGCTGGCCAAGGCGGGCACGTCTTCGTACCGCACATCGCGGGCCTGAATGATCCGCCCGCCGGTTTCGGCAGCCCAGACATGGGCCAGATGCGTTTTGCCAGACCCGGCAGGGCCGCTGAGGACCAGCTTGTTACCGGGCCACGACGTCGCCGAGATCATCGCAACGGCCAGCGCATTGGCGGGCGAGACAAAAAAATCCTCGCGGCCTAATGCGGTTTTGGCCGGTAGATCAAAGCTGAGTTGTTGGGCCATTTATTCGTCTTCCTGCTTCAACCCGTCGAGGCCGGTATACAGGCGGCTGTCCAGATAGATTGAGGTCAGGAACCGGGCGACCACGCCCAGCGCTGCGGCAACCGGAACAGCAACCAGCATACCCACAAAGCCGAACAGCGCGCCAAAGACGGACAGGGCCAGCAGCAGCCAGACAGGGTGCAACCCGACCGAGCTGCCAACCAGCTTGGGCGTCAGGAAATTGCCCTCGGTCACCTGTCCCAGCGCGAAGATGCCTGCCACCAGGCCGATATGAAGCCAATCGCCCCAGAACTGAAACAGCGCAAGGCCGATAGCCAACGTGCCGCCAATCAGGGCACCCAGATAGGGGATGAATGTCACGAGCCCTGCGATGAAGCCCACGATCAGGCCGAATTGCAGACCAACGATCATCAGCGCAACGGCGTAATAGGTGCCCAGGATCAGACAGACGGTTCCCATACCGCGGACGAATGAGGCAAGAACATCGTCAATCTCACCCGCCAGCCGCTTGATCGTTGGGGCGTGGTCACGAGGTAGCAGTTCTCCTATGCGGGCTATCATACGATCCCAATCTAACAACAGATACACGGCGACCACCGGCACGATGACAAGCAGAACCACCACGTTGATGGCTGATCCCAGCGAAGCGGCGACGGATTGCAGAACGTCTCCAGTTTTGGATTGCAACGTCTCGCCCAGCGACACAAGGAATTGGTGAGAGCTGGATTCGGTATCCAGCAGGGATGGGAATTGTTTTTCGATGAAGCCGCGCAGTTCTTTAAGCAGACTGGGCATAACTTCGACCAGATCGATCAACTGGGTGATCAGCGCGGGCACCACCATCAGCACCATCAGCACAAATCCCAGAACGCCGACAATGGTGATAATCCCTGTCGCGGCCATTCGCGACAACCCCAAGTTTTCCAACCGGTCTGCAATTGGATCAAGGAAGTAAGCGATTGCTCCGCCAATCACAAAGGGCAAAAGAACGTCGCCAAGTGCCCACAATAGAAGCACAAAAACTACAGCGGCTATGCCCCAGTACCTGAGCTGATCCTTCACCGGCAAAGCCATGGCTGTCCCCTTGTTTTCGGCTCTTGCTAGTGTTCTTGGCGCATGCAGCCCCATGATGCAAGCGCTTCATCGCCCGTACATTTCCCGGGCGCTAATCGCTGAGCGTGCCCAGTTCAGGCGTGGCGTCATGGGCGGCCTCGTCCGGCCAGTTGGTACGCCAGATTTCCGCAGACCAATGGCCGCAATGTACCGCGGGCCGATCAAAGCCGGGCAGGGGGTCGACCAGAGGTGTAACCACCACGTCATGGCGGGGCACGGCAAAATAAGGAAACGAGTAGCGTTCCTGTCCCGAGCGATTCACCACCCGATGCGGCGTAGATTTCAGCCGCCCGCCGGACCACAGCTCCAGCATATCCCCGATATTGACGACAAACCCGCCCGGCGGGCAGTCAGGGCTGATCCAGCCGCCATTGCGGGTTTGCACTTCAAGGCCGCCGACGGGATCAGGGGCGATGATGGTCAGGGCATCGGTGTCCTTGTGGGGATGAATGCCATAGCCGCCCTCATCGGGGGCTTGAGGCGGATAATGCAGCAGAGTCATGTTGGTCATGGGATCGCGGAAGGCGTCCCGCAATTGGCGCGCGGGCAGGCCCAATCCTGTTTCCAACGCACTCAGCAAGGCATCTGCAACGCGGTCGAGTTGGGACCAGTAGTCAAGGATAATTCCGCGAGCGTCTGGCACCTGCGACGGCCAGACATTCGGGCCGTACAAGGCACAATCGTTGCGGATCGGCGCATCGCTGGCGACCTCATGGTGCAACTTGTAGCCTTCGTATTTGTCCGCCTTGCCAGACCCGTCATTTGGGGTGAAGAACCCCAGCGGGATGAACCCGCGATAATTGTCGCGGGTGATGGCCTGATCCCACTTGGCACCTTCTTCAACGTCAAAGATGGCCTGCACACAGGCGCGCATGTTTTGAACCGTGTCAGTGGGTATGTCGGTTCCGGTGATCGACAAAAAACCGATGTCAGTGCAGGCGCTGATGACCTGCTGAACGGTCTGCTCATAATCCGCATGGGACGCATTAAACAGCGGGGCGATGTCTATAGTGGGAATGCCACCCATCAGTGAACCCTGACGCCTTGGCGGTCAAGTTCAGCATGAACCGGGGCTAGGTTCAGCCCATGCAAGTCCTGATTGCTCTTCAGAGACAGGGCGGCTGCAATCCCGGCACCCTGACCCATGACCGCACAGCAGGACATATTGCGGGTGGCGGCATGGGCCACCTTGTCCGCCCCGTGCGACCGGCCTGCAACCAGCAGACCCTTAACGCCTTTCGGCAGCATCGAACGGTAGGGCACATGCATATACCGGCCCGTGGTCGGCAGGATCAGGATGCCATAGCCGTCGATGAATTCAGGATAGATGCCGATCGTATCCTCGAACCGACCCTGATGCCGGGCGTCGTCCTCGGTCATATTGTAGATCGCATCGATCTTGCGGGTGTCGCGAATGCCGATGGTCATGCCGAAATTCCGCAGACGCGCGTTTTCGCAGCCGGGCATGAAACGGCGCAGCGCCTCGATGGCTAGCATTGACTGTCGACGGCCCTCGATCTCGCCACGGGTCAGGCTATCGGGATCGGTGCCGTCTATCCCGTCCATATGGATCAGGTTCATATAAGTCAGCTCACCCGTATCGTGGACCGCGCCCCAAGTGCCGGCGATGGTGTTCAGATGCGGTGGGATCAGACCCTGTTCGATGGCTTGCTGGAACGGTTTCTTGACGAAGGGTGAGAACATGTCGTCCTCTTTGCCACTGGTTTCAATGTTCCACTCGCCACCGCCGCCCCAGTCCTTATAGGTCTGCGGGTCGGCCTTGACGCCCTCCATAAAGGCGCGCTTGTCGACGCCTGCCAGATGGAACATGACCGAAGCGGCCATCATATCCTCGCGCGCGGTCTTGTAGGTGGGCGCGCCTGCGCGATGGGCTACATCCGCGTCCCCGGTGGCGTCGATCACTACCTTGGCCAAAATCGCCTCACGCCCAGCTTTGGATTCGGTGATGACGCCGGTGATCCGGTCACCATCCATGATTGGAGCAACGAATTGACGGTGCAACATTGGATGCACCCCGGCCTCTTCGACCAGCTTGTCAGCAACCAGTTTGAACCCTTCGCTGTCCAACTCATAGCTGAGCGACTGGCTTTCTGGCACCGCTGCCCCCATGTCCCGGGCGCGGGTTTCAAATTCCAGACCAATGCCGCCTGCTTCGACGGTTTTCTCATGGCGGTACCAAGCAAATCCTTCGACACCCACGGCGGTGATATTGCCACCCATGCAGCCAAAGCGGTCGACCAGAGACACTTCGGCCCCTGCGCGCGCTGCCGCCAAGGCAGCGGCCAGCCCCGCGGGGCCGGAGCCCACAACTAGAACGTCGGTTTTGTGAACGACGGGAATTTGACGGGCGGGTTCCTGAATGGTTTGCATCGGCGCCTCATGGGTTTGCATTTTAGCCACCATTGAAAACCTTGGCTGGCGGGTCAATCAAAATTCCGACCGTCCCGAGGTCGCAAAATAACCAATGGCCGATTGCCCCCGGCGGGGCTTTGGAATAAGGACCTTTGAAGTCGAATTCTCACCCGTGAAGGTCATACAATGCGCCTCAGCCGTTACTTTCTGCCCGTTCTCAAGGAAAACCCGTCCGAGGCCCAGATCGTCAGCCACCGGCTGATGCTGCGCGCCGGGATGATCAAGCAAGCATCGGCCGGGATTTATTCCTGGCTGCCGCTGGGTTTCAAAGTTCTGCGTAAGTTGGAAAATATCATCCATGAAGAGCAGGCGCGCGCAGGTCATATCGCGATCCAGATGCCGATTATCCAATCGGCAGACCTATGGCGTGAATCCGGGCGCTATGATGACTACGGTCAGGAAATGCTGCGTATGAAGGACCGGCATGACCGGGATATGCTGTTCACGCCCACGGCCGAAGAGCTGGTCACCGATATCTTCCGCGGCCACGTCAGCAGCTACAAGGACCTGCCGCTGACGTTGTACCAAATCCAGTGGAAGTTCCGTGACGAGATCCGCCCGCGCTTTGGCGTGATGCGGGGGCGCGAGTTCTACATGAAGGACGGGTATAATTTCGACCTGACCAAAGAGGACGCGCTGCACGCCTATAACCGTCATCTGGTTACCTACCTGCGCACCTATGAGCGCATGGGCCTGCAGGCTATTCCGATGCGTGCTGATAGCGGCCCGATCGGCGGCGACAACACCCATGAATTCCTCGTACTGGCCGATACGGGTGAATCCGAAGTGTTCTATGACAGCGCCGTCACCGACCTGACGTTTGGTGATCGTCAGATCGACTATGACAGCCGAGAGCAGTGTCAGGCCATTCTGGAAGAGTTCACCTCGAAATACGCCCGTACCGATGAAACCCATGACGAGGCGCTGTTCAATCAGGTGCCCGAAGATCGCCGCCGTGTGGCGCGCGGGATCGAAGTGGGGCAGATTTTCTATTTCGGTACCAAGTATTCCGAGGCGATGGGCGCTACCGTTCAGGGCCCCGATGGCAAACCAACGCCGGTCCATATGGGCAGCCATGGCATCGGTGTCAGTCGTCTGATCGGTGCGATCATCGAAGCCAGCCATGACGATAAGGGCATCATCTGGCCCGAGGGCGTAACACCGTTCCATTGCGGTATCGTAAACCTCAAGCAGGGTGATGATGAGGCTGACGCCGCCTGCGACAAACTCTATGGCGCGCTGACCGCTCTGGGTCTTGAGCCGCTGTATGATGACCGCAACGAACGGGCAGGGGGCAAGTTTGCCACCATGGACCTGATCGGCTTGCCGTGGCGTATCACCGTCGGGCCGCGGGGTCTGAAAAACGGCGTCGTTGAGCTGACCTGCCGCCGTACCGGTGAAAGCGAGGAGTTGAGCCCCGAAGCTGCCGTCACGAAAGTTGCCGAAATCTATGAGCAAATCGCCTGAACAGGATCATCGGCCGCTGATCTCGGTCGTCACCGTTACGCGGAACCTGATCGAAGCAGGGCGCGAGGTGCAAGTCCTCGCCGCCCTGGACAGCGTGCAGTCGCAAAAGCTCCGTGACATCGAGCATGTGATCTGGGACGGCCAATCCGATGACGGAACGCAGGACCTGCTGAAAGACACGATTCAGAAATTCTCGGAGTCGGGCGACCCCATTCCTGTGCGGTATTTCTGTGAGGCAGACAAAAGCCTGTATGACGCGATGAACCAGGCGGTTGATCGGTGTCGCGGCGAGTATGTCTTGTTTCTCAACTCGGACGATCTGATTGCAGACCCTGACAGCCTGTTGAGGGTGCAAAAAGCTATCGAGCCCGATAAGCCCGATTTTGTGTATGGTGAAACCGTCTTTTTCGATGATGAGGGCAACCGCCGTCATGCCCGTCGGCTAACCCCGAAATCCATCTTGCAGCGCTTACCATTCGGTCACAATGCGATGGTCCTGAAACGTGCGTTGTTTCAGGAATTGGGCGGTCACGACCTGCAATTCCGTATCGCCGCGGACTATGACATGGTTTTGCGAATGATCCTGTCTGGCCATTACGGCCAGCGGTTGCAGGCCCCAATATCACTGTTTCGGATCGGTGGAGTATCAGCAGACACAGACGCTGCCGGGGCCGAAATGGCCGCATGTTGGCTGAAAAACTACAGTCAGTTCTGCGATCTGTCCGGGTACTCGGACGCGCAGCGCTTTGGGTGGTACAAGCAAGGCCATTTGCCGGTTCGGGTTTCAGGCGCCATTTTGCTGAATTCGCTATCGCAGCCCGCTATCGCGCGTGCCGCGCTTTACAGCCTGACAAAGACGTTACGCCGCAAGGCTCAGTTCTGGCGGTCTTTCTAGGTTCACTGCGGTTCCGGTCGTTCCGTCAGAATTTCACCATCCGCACTGTTGCCGCGTGCTACGACAATCGGACGGCCCAGACGTCTGACCAGATCTTTGTATTCGAACCCTAGAAAGCGTATCCCACAAACCCGTTGATCGGTTGTGCGATCCGTAATGCACAGCCGCCCCTGACGGAATGCCAATCGGTATCCTTTGTCTTTCAGGATATCGGTCAAACTTGCCCAGCTTGCCGCTGTGTCGAAAACAGGGCGAATGACTGCGCGCAACAATGCGGCTGTTTCACAATCCAGTTCTGAAGATGCGTTTCGGACCAAAATCGGGTCCAACAATTCCTTATTACTCTTTACAAACATGAGCGACCCCCGCTCTTAAAATGATATCCCCCTTACATCTAGGGTGACAAAGTTTTAAAAAATAAGCAAAAGGCGAAAGAATATTGCTTAATCAATGTTGCATTTTGAGTTCAGTAACTCACGCAACGGTCCTATTGACTTCATAGCTGAAACAATTGGGGGTTGTCTGTGAAGGGGGTCACAACCAAGGGTGTAATCTGGATCTTTTCTCTCTCCTTTCGCCAGAGCGAACTTCCCGACACCTAGGGTGATTCGTATTGGGCCATGCCAATAAAAGTCGCAGGATTGCCTATCGCCGGGCGGGACGCGCATAACCACCTTGACCATCCCGGCAAATGCCGAAAGGGTCGCGCAAACCAAAAAGCCCCGGAGCAGACATGGCCAAGACGCCCCCGCCCTTTGCCCCATTCGAATGGAAGATCGCCTGGCGATACCTGCGCGCACGCCGTGCCGAGGGCGGTGTCAGCGTGATGACCTGGATTTCACTGATCGGAATTACACTGGCGGTGTTTGCCCTGATCGCGACGCTGGCCGTTCGGTCCGGCTTCCGATCCGAGTTCGTGGGTACCATTCTGGGGGCCAATGCGCATGTCACTGTCTACTCGGCGGGTAATTTCGATGCGCAGGGTAACCTGGACCGCACCATCGCGGATTATGACGGAGTGGCTGAGCGCGTTGCGCAGGTGCCCGGCGTTGAACGCGCCGCGCCCTTGGTCAAAGGGCAGGTGCTGATTACCAATCGCGAGCGCAGCAGCGGGGTTGAGGTCTTTGGCATTCAGCCTGACGACCTGTTGGACCTGCCTGGCGTCGCCGAAAGCGAACAGGCGGTGGGGGATCTTTCCGAATTCCAGAATGGAGAGGACGTTATCGCCATCGGTTCGGGCGTGGCGCGCAGTATTGGGGCAACTGTGGGGGATACGGTCAAACTGACGTCCCCTAACGGGGTGAAGACGGCCTTTGGTACCTCACCTCGTGTGAATGCCTATCGGGTGGTCTATGTCTTCTCGGCCGGGCGCTATGATATCGACCGCACCCGCGTTTATATGCCGTTCGAACAGGCGCAGGGCTTTTTCAACCGCGAGGGCGTTGCGGATGAGATCGAGGTGATGGTTGACCGCCCCGAAGAACTGACACCGATCCTGATCCCTATTCTTGAGGCCGCCGGCGAACGAAGTCAGATCTGGACCTGGCAGGACGCCTCGGGCGGGTTCCTGCGCGCGTTAGAGGTCGAGGACAACGTGATGTTTATCATCCTGTCGATCCTCGTGTTGATTGCGGCGATGAATATCGTCTCGGGGTTAATCATGCTGGTGAAGAACAAGGGGCGCGATATCGGCATCCTGCGCACCATCGGTCTGAGCGAGGGATCCGTACTGAGGGTGTTCTTCATCTGCGGTGCATTCACCGGCATCATAGGCACCGTGATGGGTGTTGTTCTGGGTTGCTTGTTCGCGATTTATATCGACCCGATTTTTTCGTTCGTGAACTACGTCATGGGTGGCGGTGTCTGGGACCCTTCCATTCGCGGCATCTATGCCCTGCCCGCCGAGCTGCACCTGTCGGACGTGTTGAAGGCAATCGGCTTGTCGCTGGGCCTGTCCTTTTTCGTCACCTATTTCCCCGCCCGCCGCGCGGCGCGGCTGAATCCGGTTGAGGCGCTGCGCTATGAATGATGTGACATTGCGATTGAGCGGTCTGACCAAGACCTATCTGAAGGGCACACCGGGCGAGGTTCAGGTGCTGCGTGGGGCCGATCTGGAACTGCACGCGGGCGAAGCGGTGGCGCTGGTTGCACCATCCGGTGCGGGCAAGTCGACCCTTTTGCACATTGCCGGTTTGCTGGACCAGCCGGATGACGGCTCGGTCGAGATTGCGGGTCAGAATGTCAAGGGTAAGGGCGACCGGACACGCACCGCATTGCGGCGTCAGGACGTGGGGTTCGTCTATCAGTTCCACCATCTGCTGCCCGAATTCACGGCGCTGGAGAATATCACCTTGCCGCAATTGGCCAACGGGGTGTCCGAGGCGGCGGCACAAGCGCGGGCGAAGTCTTTGCTGGACCGCGTCGGTGTTGCGCCTCGCGCTGATCACCGTCCGGCGGCGCTGTCAGGCGGTGAACAACAGCGGGTCGCGTTTTGCCGGGCGCTGGCCAACAAGCCGCGTGTGTTGCTGGCGGATGAGCCGACAGGCAATCTGGATCCCGAAACCTCGGATCAGGTGTTCGATGCATTAATGACGCTGGTGCGGGACGAGGGGCTGTCGGCACTCATCGCCACGCATAACATGGAACTTGCCGCGCGGATGGACCGCAAGCTGCGGTTGGAGGGCGGTTTACTCAGGCCAGTTGAGTGATCGCAACGCCCGCGGCCATCACGGCGATCCCACCTGCGCGTATCCATGTCAGTGGCGTGACTTGCGCGCCGAAAAGTCCGAAGTGGTCGATGGCTGCCGTGCTGATCAGTTGCCCGAGTAAAACGAAGAACACCGCATTACCGACACCGAAATGCGGTGCGACATGGGTGATGGATAGGACGTAAAAGGCGATCAGGACACCGGCCAATAGCAGGTGTTTCGGGGCCTGCGTGACTTTGGGCAGCGCGCCCGTGCCGGTAAAAAGAACCATCACCAGCGTGGATGCTCCGAACGCGATGGCGAACAGGATGACGGCGGCGGTGGTCGGTGATCCGATCAGCTTTCCAAGCGCCGCGTTCAGAGCGGCAAGGATTGGAACGCCAATCCCGGCGGCCAGCATGATAACTGCATATTGTGTCATTGCCCGTACCCATCTGCTTCGTTGATCTGGATCATTGCGCCAAGCCGGCCCTCGGGCAAGCCTGTATATGTCAATCTTGACAGGAGGATGCGATGCCCAGACCCCTAATGACTGCCGTTTCGTTCGGAGTGCTTGTGACCGCTGCGCAGGTCGCGGCGCAGGATGTGGATACCGGGGCCGAGCTGTATCAGCACTATTGTGCAACGTGCCACGGAATCGATGCGACCGGGCATGGGCCGATGGCAGGGATATTGGTCATTCAGCCGGTTGATCTGACCAAGCTGGCCGGAGAAGACGGTGTTTTCCCAACTGCGCGCGTTGTTGCGCGGATTGACGGGCGCGATCCGCTGGTCAGCCACGGTAGCCCGATGCCAGTTTATGGGCCATATTTCGACGGTCAGGATACCTCGATGAAAACACCCGAGGGGCAGCCGATTCTGACCAGCCAGCCGATCGTGGATTTGATCGCCTATCTTGAAACATTGCAGGGCGGGTAACGTCTAACGGCAAATACCTTCGATCTTTGCCTCGCTCCACGGTATCACGATGTCACGCTCACGCGGTTGGGTCGGCAGGGGTGAAATGTCGAAATGCGCGCCCAGCATGTCGTGCAAGCGTTGGGTGCGGGGGGCTTGAGGGTCCAGCGCCCGACAGCAGACATATTCCTCGACAATCGCGCCTTGTTGTTCAAACCCGTAGGATAGGAAGTCGGACGAGGTTTCGATATCAAACAGATAGGGGTCCTTGTTGCCACCATGCTCGGCCGCTGCACGCAAAGGGTGATAGCCTGTGGTTTTCCGGTTTTGCCATTGCCACACATGTGTCAGCTCATGCGCCAGCAGCATTCCGGCGATTAGGTTCATCTGCTCGGGGAAGTCGGACATATAGTCCTCAAGATACCACTCACGCGTGAAATAGACCTTGTTGAACAGGGCTACGGCGGCGGGTTTTGCTGTGACGACCCCTTCGGTCGGGGCTGGCAATATGCGTTCACGGCAGGCCAGACGGGGCCGTTCCTTGCGGTAAAACGTGATTGGCGCGACCGGAGCCCCCTCGACCAGGCGCACCCGATCCAGATTCAGCGACTCGCCCTGAACAGCGGTGGCAAAAGCACGTTCCTGCTCGGTCAGCGGGCGACCGCAGGATGCAAGCAGAAGGAGAACCATCATCAAAATGCGGCAGGTCATGAAGTGAGCCTAGTGTGAAGCACCCACACTGCAACCGGTTTTACAGGCTCATCGCCAAAACCCGGCTGATTTCCGTCAACGACCGCCCGGATTGGTCCATCCAGGTGTTGAATGCGTCTTGAACGGCAGCCATCGCCTTCTTGGAGCTTGGCGCTTTGTCGATCACGCCTTCAGCAATCAATCGGGCGGTGACGTCCTGCGACAGGATGAAACTGTCGCGCCCGGCAAATCGCATGGCGTATTGCGCCGAGGCCCCACCCAGACGCGACCCGCGCTTGCCTAGCATCGCCAGCAAGCCGACGTAATCAGCCGAGGGCCAGCCGCCCAGCACCTTTCCCACGCCACCTTCCTGACGCAGTTCCAACAGAAACGCGGCGTTGTCGCGGACCGTGGCGATCTTGGTGCCGTTGCGGACAATGCGGGTGTCTTGCAGCAGGGCGTCGAACTTCTCATCATCCATAAAGGCACAGCGACCGACGTCAAAACCATCAAAGGCAGCTTCAAACCCTACCCATTTGTTTTCGATAACCTTCCAGTTGAACCCGGCCTGAAAGACGCATTTCGTGATGATCGACAGCCAGCGATCATCGGGCAGGGCGGTCAACTCAGCCACGCTTTTAGGTTTGCTCAGCTTGGCCCGCAAAGCGTCGGGCCCACCGTGGCGATTGGCAGCCATGGTGTAGATCTCATCGAAATGGTGCATCGGTGTCCTCCGCAGGCAGGGTTGCCTGTTCATTGTCGGGTTGCAAGCGTTGAAACAATATGCCCAGAACATGCGCGGAAAGCCCATGCGCCGCACCCGACTTGATTTCGGACAAGGATCATGCCGCGTCACGGACCTAAATAGGGGCCAACATTGACGGAGAATACCATGCTGGGTTGGGCTCTTTTCCTTGCCGCACTGATCACCTTTCTGCTGACCCACGCCATCCCCGCCCGACCCGTCGTGCGCGGGCGGTTGATCGACGTGATGGGACGCAGGGGGTATTTTACAGCCTATTCCGCGTTGTCCCTGCTAGTTTTGGGCTGGCTGATTGTCGCCGCAGCGCAAGCGCCCTATGTTGAAGTAATTCCACCGCTTCCCATCCTGCGTTGGGTGCCGCTGTTGACCATGCCTGTGGTGTGCTGGTTGGCGGTGGCAGGTTTGACAATCCAAAATCCGTTTTCTTTTGGCGGCCTGGGTCACCGTCGGTTCGACCCCGAAAACCCCGGTATCCTGCGCACCACGCGTCACCCGCTTCTTGCTGCCATGATGCTGTGGGCCTTGGCACATCTTCTGGCGAATGGCAGCCTGTCGCATGTCATCTTATTCGGTCTTTTTGCAGGTTTTGCGGCGTGGGGCATGGCGCTGATCGATCAGCGCAAGGCGCGCGATATGGGGATCGAATGGGTACGCCTATCCCGCAATACGGCGCGGTTTTCCCTGCGCGCGCCGCGACCTTGGCCGGGCTTGGGGATCGCGCTGATTTCCTTGGCTGCATTTGTGGTTCTGCTTCACCTGCACGCGCCTGTGATCGGCCTTTCGCCCCTGCCATAACGCAAGGAGTGGCCGGACCGGGTCATGCGTGCTATCTGGAAAGTCACACTTTAGGACTATGAGGGTCTTTCAATGTATCTGGCCTATGTTACCACCTCCGATCGCGGCGCGACCGACCGCCTGCTGAGCGCCGTTGCCGAACATCTTCTGGCCAACGATGCCCGTCTGGTCGGCGTGGTTCAAACTAACACCGAATGCGCCGACAGCAGCAAATGCGACATGGATGTCCGTGTACTGCCAGACGGCGAGACCATCCGCATCTCGCAATCTCTGGGCGAGCATTCGCGCGGTTGTCGGCTGGACCCGGCTGCGTTGGAGCGGGCTGTGGGGTATGTCACCAACTCGCTTGAGGATGCGCCGCAGTTGCTGATCATCAACAAGTTCGGCAAGCATGAGGCTGACGGGCGCGGTTTTCGCCCGGTGATCGCCGAAGCGTTGACACTGGATATCCCCGTGCTGGTCGGCGTGAACGGTTTGAACAAGGAAAAGTTTCAAGAGTTCACCGGCGGCGCGGCCGAGCAGCTGGAGCCGAACCTCGAAGCCATCTCTGCTTGGTTCGACCGGGTCAACGCGCAACGCGCGGCTGCGGCCTGAGTTAACCTCTCGTTGGGTAAACCTCTGTAATCCTGACTTGTTTCGTTCCACCTGTGCTGCAATCTTCGATCCAAGGGGAGATTGCACATGTGGACCAACTGGGCCGGAAACCAGCGCGCGCAGACGCCGATCACACGCCCGACCTCGGTTTCCGAGTTACAGCAGGCGGTAGCGCAGTCAGGTACGCTGCGGGTTGTAGGCGCGGGTCATTCGTTCACACCCATTGTTGCCGGTGGGGATCGGATACTGGACTTGTCGGATATCGACTTGCCAGTGGTGAGAGAAGTCGTGGAAGACAAGGTTTGGGTGAACGCAAATGCCCGGCTGCGCGACTTGTCTCCGGCCTTGGCGGGGCAGGGGATGGCCTTTCGCAATCTCGGTGACATCAACACACAGTCTTTGGCCGGTGCAGTATCAACCGCCACACACGGCACCGGACGCTCGCTGCCCTGTCTGGCAGCGGAAATTACCGCCGCAAAACTGGTCAGCGCGGGTGGGGATATTCTGACAACCGACGACCTTCCGCTTGAGATGGCGCAAGTCACTTTGGGCATGTTGGGCATTTTGACCGAGGCCCAAATCTCGGTCGTGCCGAAATACAACCTGCGCCGAAGGGTACGATTGGCTGATCTGCAGGACTGCATCGCCAACATGCACCAGAACTGGGCACAGAACCGAAATTTCGAGTTCTTCTATATCCCTTTCACCGGTAAGGCCGTCGAGCTGCGCCATGAAATTTCAGACGCAGCCGAAAGCAGGGCACCACGTGATCTGGACATGATTGCCGTCAAAGTGCTGAAGCTGGCGCGCAATGTTGGTCGGCTCAGCAGTGGGCTACGCGATTTGCTGTTGCGACTACTGACCATAGCGCAATCGGACGAAGACTATGTGGGCGAAAGCTGGCGGGTGCTGTGCAGTGACAGGCATATTCGGTTCAAAGAAATGGAATACCACCTGCCGCCCGACGTCGCCCAAGATGTTCTGCAAGAGGTCATTACCCGGCTGCATCGCGACCACAAGGATATCTATTTCCCAATTGAAGTCCGCCAAACTGCGGGCGACTCGGCCTGCCTATCCCCATTTCAGGGCAAGCCGCGCATTTCAATAGCAATCCACACAGATGCGGACGAGGATCACCGGCGATACTTTGACGCGATTGAGCCATTATTTGTCGAAGCGGGCGGACGACCGCATTGGGGCAAAATGCACAGCCTCGCCTACGCAGAACTATCCACCATGTATCCTGACTTCGACCGTTTCTGCGCGCTGCGGGAACAATTGGACCCGTCGGGCAAGTTCCTAATGCCCGCGCTTGCCAGGCTGTTTCGACCATGACGAACTATCTGCAATCCCTCTCTGAAACGCTGCGTGCGTATGGCGTGGACAAGCCGGTCGCGGTGGTTGACCTGGACAGGATCGATGCAAATTGTGCCTTGGCGGTGGACAGGTCGGATGATGGGTTGGGCCGTCGATTGGTCGCCAAATCCCTGCCTTGTTTGCCGCTGCTGGATCATATTCGGGGCCTGATCCAAACTTCAGGTTTGATGACGTTTTCCGAGCCTATGCTGCTGGCGCTTTTGAAGGCCGAGCCGAAAGCCGACCATTTGATCGGCAAACCGTTGCCGGTCCGGTCAGCTGCGCGGGTTCTGAGCGAATGTCCAGACGCTGCTGCGCGGGTTCAATGGCTGATCGACTCGTCGGAACGGTTGCAATCCTATCTGGCCCTTGCAGCGGATCGTCAGTTAGCCCTGCGCCTGTCGCTTGAGGTTGATATCGGCCTGCATCGCGGTGGCTTTCAACCAGATCAAGTTGCGTGCATTGCGCAAGAAATTGAGACAAACCCTAATGCGCGGTTGTCCGGTGTTATGGGGTACGAGGCGCATCTGGCCAAACTGCCGCATTTTTTGGGCAAACGTGCCTTTCGGGCCAGCGCGGATGCGTTCGATCTCGCCGTTTCCAACCTGCCGAATGAGGCCAAAGGGCTGTGCCTCAACACGGGTGGCAGTCTGACTTTTCAGTCCTACCGCACAACAGGTAAGACCACCGAGATCGCTTTTGGGTCGGTCCTCGTGAAACCCACAGATTTCGACCACAAAACGACACAGGGATTTCAACCCGCAGCGTTCATCGCGACTCCGGTTTTGAAAACCATGCCCGGTAATTCGCTGCCGGGATTGGATTTTCTGGCCCGGCGCAAAACCGATCTTGCGATTGTCGGGGGGTATTTCCGCGCTAAACCGGTATTTCCCAACGGCTTTGGCTATTCCTCCATTTTCGGACGTTCAACCAATCAGGAGGTCTGGACAGGCCCACCTGATGCGCCTGTCAAACCTGGCGACATCGCCCTGCTACACCCAAGCCAGAGCGAAGCTGTGCTGAATCAGTTCGGGATCGTATTGGCGGTTAGGGGTGGTCAGGTGGTAGACGAATGGGAATGCCTGCCGAATTAACGGCCCCTTGCACTTTGTCACCATCAGAAGAAGATGGTGGGCGACCCTGGAATCGAACCAGGCGTGCGTCTCCGCGAGGGAGTTACAGTCCCCTGCCACACCTTGCGGCCTGTCGCCCACTGTCAGGCGTTGCACCTGACGTGGAGGCGTGATTACTAGCGCCTTAAAGGAGCGTCAACAGGAAAATACCGCTTTGACGCAGGAAACCGATTTCCCGGCCCGGAGGCCCAAGAAATGAAGAAACCCAAGTGGGTCGTTGAGAAAGAACAAGCCCGCAAAGCGGCTGCGTCCGAAACTGTCTGGCTGTTTGGCCTTCACGCTGTACGCGATGCGTTGATGAATCCGAAGCGGCAAAAACTGCGTTTGATCGTGACGCGAAATGCGCGGGACAAGCTGACAGAGGCCATTGATTTTGCAGGGATTGAGGTCGAAATGGTCGATCCGCGCAAATTCACCGCGCCGATTGATCCGGGGTCTGTCCATCAAGGCGCAGCGCTTGAGGTTAAATCGCTGGATTGGGGTGGGCTGGCCGAGAATTGCATCGGGCGCGAACATCCTCGCGTGATTCTGCTGGACCGGGTGACCGACCCGCATAACGTCGGGGCGATTCTGCGCTCAGCCGAGGTTTTGGGGGCCAGTGCGGTTATCGGCACGCGGCACCATTCGGCGCCGGAAACCGGGGCGCTGGCCAAAACCGCTAGCGGCGCGTTGGAACGTCAGCCGTATTTGCGGGTTCGCAATCTGGCCGACGCCATCGTCGAGCTTCAGAACATGGGATTTCTGGTTCTTGGTCTGGATGGTGAGGCCGAAGAAACCATCGAGACAGCGTTGGGTGGCAAACTTGATCAGCCGGTTGCCTTGGTATTGGGGGCCGAGGGGCCGGGCTTGCGGCAAAAAACCAAAGAAACAGTTGATCAACTGGTGAAAATCGACGCAGCGGGCGGGTTTGGGTCACTTAACGTCTCAAATGCTGCCGCAATTGCCCTATATGCCTCAAGGCACAGATAGACAGGAGAGTGCCATTCCCAGCCCGTCCAAAATCGCCACCTGTTGTTATTGCGGGACCCGCGCTGCGCTGGTTCTGAAAGGTCAGGACCGTCATGAGCTGAGCTGTTCCAGCTGCGGGGCGCCATTGCATAACCTCAAGATGATGCCCAAGCGTAAATTGTCCGAAAGCCAATCAAAGCGTGGTGCGGCAAAGCTGACTGCAAGCCACAAGAAAAAGAAGCAGAAAAAGAAAAAGAGTGTCTTCTCACACGTGTTGGATGAGGCATGGGATGTCATCGAAGACATCTTTGATTGATGTGGCGCCTGGGCGACACAGGTGATCACAAGCCCGTTAAGTGGGGTGTCACTTGGTCATAAAACTTGCATCTTGAGACCCTGATGACCTTGTTCCGATTTCTGTGATGTTGACCCGACGTTTTCTTCTGGGCGCGATTGCCGCCGCTTTGATCACTCCTGCCGCAACAGCGCAGGAGATACCTGTCTTCTACGTGACCGATGGCACCGCGATGTCCGGGTATGACGTGGTGTCGTATTTCAATGGCGATGCTCCGGTTCATGGTCAGCCGAAATACGCCGTCGTCTGGAAAGGGGCCCAATGGCACTTTGCAACCGCTGAGAACCGTGACGCGTTTGAACGTGATCCACGTGCCTTTGCCCCTCAATTCGGTGGATATTGCGCCTATGCCATGGCGCATGGATCGCTTGTTAGCACCGATCCCAAGGCATGGCAGGTCGTGGACGGTCGGCTGTATCTGACCCACTCACCCGAAATCGAAGCGATGTGGCGTGAAGCCAGGACGGAATATATCCGTATGGCCGAAGCGCATTGGCCTGTAATTCTTTACGAGCAATAGGCGGGTTTTCGCTTTTCGTGATCTGTCATCACAAAAATGCGCATCCCCTCTTTTTTTCTCTCAATTTATGCCTAAATGTCACAGTGACCGCGGAACGGAACTGCCGCGGGTCATTTCACTGTCCCTCGTTCCAACAACTGGCGCTCAGGTTCGACCTGGGCGCTTTTTTCTTTGTTAAGGACGGCATAGGGTGCGCAGATGGCCGACTATTCCGATAAGCACCTTAGAGAGATTCTGCAGCGCACCAAAGTTGTCGCTGTTGTGGGTGTGTCAATGAACCCGGTACGCCCCAGTTATTATGTGGCGCGATATCTGTCGTTGAAGGGTTTTACGGTCATTCCGGTCAACCCGGGCCACGCAGGCAAAGAGCTGTTTGGTCAGACCGTCAGGGCGTCGTTGTCCGAGATTTCTGAACCCGTAGATATGGTCGATATCTTCCGCCGCTCCGAATCCGTGCCGCCGATTGTGGATGAGGCATTGGACGCATTCCCGAACCTGCGCACCATTTGGATGCAGATCGGTGTCGAAAACGCTGATGCTGCCGCCAAGGCACAGGCGCGCGGGGTGGATGTGGTGATGAACCGTTGCCCCAAGATCGAATATCAACGCCTGTTTGGTGAGTTGCGCATGGGCGGATTTGCCACTGGTGTCATCTCGTCCAAAATCTAGCCGCCGGTATAGGGCAAGAGATCGCCGTATTGTTCCACTCGGCGCTTCTCCAAAACGACGTCGCGTGGCACCCATTCGTATTTTGTGTCTTCGATCAGCGGCGACCAAAACAGCACTCCGCCATAGCGCCACGGATCCAACACCACACCGTCATACATCGTTTCCCCTCTGCGGCTGATGATGGCCGTGCTGTGATCGATTCTGAACGGGTTGTCGGCGTTGGCGATGGCGCGGTGCAGGTCAAGCGTCTGGAAGCTTTCCTGCTTCAGGCGGCGCTCGATATCTTCGGCCCAATGCCAGCACAGCCCGCGCGGGCGCAGACCCTTATTGACCTTGGCGTTGTGGATCAACGGAGGGTCGGTGATTTCGTATTCCTGCACCAATTGCGCCGTATAGGAATAGGCAATACGCGCGGCGCGGTCAGCCTCTTCCGGGTCGATATCGGGGCCGAGGCTGCGTATTTCACTGGCCAGCCGTTGAACTTCATCTCCGGTCGAAGGGGGAGGGGACGCACAAGCGCCCAGCGTCACAAGGGCCAGCACCAAGGCCAAAGCTTTGATCATCTGCATGCCCTTCGATCTGCAAAGCGTGAAACACGATGATAAAGGGTTGAGCGGTATGACGAAACCCTGCCGATTACCCCTCGGGGCGCGCGGCTTTTTCGGCGATGCCGCTGGTGCCCTGACGACGTTCCAATTCCGCCAGCACATCATCCAGTGCCACATCCCGCGCAGCCAGCATGACAAGCAGATGATAGAGCACATCCGCCGCCTCTGCCGTAAGCGCGGCCTTGTTGTCCTTGACGGCCTCGATAATGGCTTCGACGGCCTCTTCGCCGAATTTTTCGGCGCATTTCTCGGGCCCTTTTGCCAGTAGCTTGGCGGTCCAACTGGAGTCAGGATCAGCGTTTTTGCGGGCCTCAATTGTGGCGGCCAGATCGTGTAGAATACTCATGTCAGCCTCATCGGGATACCTGCGGCGGTCATGTGTTCCTTGGCTTCGCGGATGGTGTATTCGCCGAAATGAAAGATCGAGGCGGCAAGAACGGCGCTTGCCCCGCCCTCAGTGACGCCTTCGACCAGGTGGTCAAGGTTGCCAACCCCGCCCGAAGCGATCACTGGTACATCCACTGCGTCGGAAATCGCGCGGGTCAGGGGCAGGTTGAACCCGGCCTTGGTGCCGTCGCGGTCCATTGACGTCAGCAGGATTTCCCCGGCACCTTTGGCGACGACGGTTTTGGCGAATTCCACCGCGTCAATGCCGGTGGGTTTGCGGCCGCCGTGGGTGAAAATCTCCCACTTGCCGGGGCTGACGGTCTTGGCGTCGATGGCACAGACAATGCACTGGCTGCCGAACTGATCGGCTGATTCCGCGATCACATCCGGGTTTGCCACGGCGGCCGAGTTGAAACTGACCTTGTCCGCACCAGCCAGTAGTAGGGCGCGCACGTCATCTTTAGTACGCACACCGCCACCCACGGTGAGGGGCACAAAGCACTGCTCGGCGGTGCGTTGTACCACGTCAAACATTGTACCGCGGTTTTCATGGGTGGCGTGGATGTCCAGAAAGCAGATCTCATCTGCGCCGGCGGCGTCGTAGGCCTTGGCCGATTCAACCGGGTCACCGGCATCACGCAGACCAACGAAATTCACGCCCTTGACCACACGGCCATCAGCGACATCCAGACAGGGAATGATGCGGGTTTTCAGCATGTCGGCATCCTTTGTTGCCGCACCTCTACCTACAAAGCCCCGCCGATGCCAGTGCTGAACAGCCTGACTGTGGCGGGGCACAGGTTGCGTTATGTGCAATCAGTTTGTGTGCAGTATCTTGAGGGCCGACAGAAGGTTCGCCTTGTCATCCGTCCACGGAACCTGACCGTCGGTGACCAAAGGCTCCCACTTGCCGGTATCGATGAACGATTCGATGCGATTTTTGTCTCGGCTCAGGATGACGACATGCGTGTCAGACGCGCCGGTTTTTTCTTCTTCCTCGGTGGCATCGTCCATTTGAAGTGCCGCGTGCAGGTTCAGCGTTGCTGCGGCTCGCGCCAGTTGCGGTGAAAGATCGTAATACTGGTTCGAGATATGGAAGACCAACGTGCCATCCTGATCCAGATGGTTCAGATAGACCTCGATTGCCTCCTGCGTGATCAGGTGGAGCGGTATCGCGTCGGAACTGTAGGCGTCCAGCACCATGATATCAAAGTCGAACTTTTGATATTCCAGAACGATCCGGGCGTCGCCCAGATGGGTGGTCGTGTCCGGTGCACATGTGGACATATACGTGAACAGCTCAGGGTCGCGTGCAATGCGATCAACGGTTTGGTCGATCTCAAAGAAATCCCACGTCTGATGCGGTTGCCCATAGCAAGCCAACGCACCGGTCCCAAGGCCGACAATTGCGACATTGTCCGAGTTCTGGCCGTATTCCGATGTCAGGATTTCGGCCATTGGCCCGTTCGGATGATAATACGAAGACCCAACCGGCCGCGTACTAGGCGGTGTTTGCCTTTGCCAGCCGTGTACGGTGGTTCCGTTCTTGTAGACCCGGAACTCTTTAAAATCATAGACGGCGTGGGTTCCGAAAAAGCTGCGATCGCGGAAATAGACCTGAGTCTTCGAGATCAGGTTCGGTGCCAAAACGATCAGCAGAACTGTCGCCAATCGGGTCGGGGCATTTCTAAAGGCCAGTAGCACTGCGGCAACAAGTGAGGACGCCACCAAGATACCAAGTGTGCGAGAGTCGAACACGAGGCTGAAGCGCAGTGCGCCTGTCACGAACAACAGCGGAATCGACGCAATGATTCCAATGGCAACGTGACGGATACTGAAAGTACCTGCGTGCAGCAGAAACAGTCCACCGGTCGCAATGAGTGTCAGGGCGAATTCGATCTCGCGGTCAAAGAAGACCGGCGCAATGATCGAGTTGAACAGGCCTCCACAAGCCCCTCCAACCGAAAGCGCCAGATAGAAGACGGTCAGATGCTCGGCTGGTGGCCGAAGTTCATACAGAAGCCTATGCGCAAACAGGGCGACCAGAAAGAGGATCGGAACATACAGCATCATCAACGCCAAGGCCTTGTGCGTCGGTGCAACCTTGGACAGCAGGACCACGGCGATTGCCAGCGCGATCAAAACCGGAACTTTCAGACTATCCAGGGTGACGCGACGCCATTTGGTAAAAGCGAGAATGAAGGTCAGGATATATGTCGCCAGTGGCAGAACCCAGATTAGCGGGATGGCACCAAGATCGATGCTGAGCTTGGTTGTTGTGGCCAGCATCAGGGATGACGGAATGAATGCAATGAACACCCAAGTGGAAATTGTCTTGACGCTCAGGGCGCTGCCTGTCGTTTGCGGTTCATGTACGGCGACAGGTTCGGTTCCACCACGAAGGGCAAACACACCACTGACGGCCATAAGAATACCAAACACGACAAATCCGACGGACCAGAACAGGCTGATGTCTTGCGCACCAAAGAAAGGATCGGCCATCAGTGGGAACGCCAACAGGGCCAGCAGCGATCCAACATTGCTGGCTGCGTACAGAAAATATGGATCGTTGGCCGATGGACCGCCTGAGCGCGAATACCATGCCTGAAGAAGCGGGGCATTTGCGGACAGCACTGCAAATGGAACGCCTACCCCTGCCGCAAACAGAATCAGCGTTTGAAGGGCAATAGATTGCGAAGAATCGAATCTCCAGCCTTCTTGCGTGGCCAAGGGTAAAAAGCTGAGGGCGATCAGCCAAAGGGCCAGATGTGTAACAAGTTGCCAACGCAGGCTAAACCACCGAGTCAGGATATGGGCGTACAGATATCCCATGATCAACATAAGTTGGAAAAACAGCATAGCTGTTGTCCAAACCGCCGGTGCACCGCCGATTTTGGGCAAGACGAGTTTTGCGAAAAGCGGTTGAACAAAAAACAGAAGGCTGGCGCTGATAAAAATTGTCGCGCAAAAACTGATGACCGGAGCATAATAGCGCCAATTTTCAGTCGGTTGAGATACGTTTGAAACGGACACAATGAAACTCCGGCATTAGATTGCGGTTCAGCCCTAGCGACGGAATAAGACTATTTTGCGGCTGATATGTGCAAACTCTTACCGGAAACGTGGAATTGTTCACGATTTGTCATCGGTCGCGGCGGGCCCATTGAAACCCATTTAATTCGTAACCGGCAAAGCCTCGCCGATGCCGGAGATGTGATTGCCACCCGGTTCAAAACTGTGAACACTGCGCCCAAATTCATCAGGAGATCAAAGAGATGCGTAAACTTTTTTTGACAGCCGCTTTTGTATTTGGGGGGACCGTCGCAGCGATGGCAGACGATATCATCAAGGTAAACACAGCTAAATCCGTGCCCGAGGTAATGGATGCACTTGAAGCCGCCGTTGGCAATGCAGGCGCGACCGTATTTGCGCGCGTCGATCACGCGGCTGGTGCGGAAAAGGTCGGGCTGAGTATCCCAGCCAATCAGGTGCTGATCTTCGGCAACCCGGCGCTGGGAACGCCCGCGATGCAGATCGACCCGAGGGCGGGATTGTTCCTGCCACTGAAAGTTCAAGCCTATGAGGATGAAAACGGTCAGGTTTGGCTGGCTTATGAAGACCCGAAAGAGACCATGGATGAGCTTGACGACGTCGAGAAATCTCCGGTCATCGAAAAGATGCGCGGTGCGTTGGCCAAACTGACTTCGGTCGCGGCTCAATAACATCAGGAATGCGCCAGCTGCACTTCTTGCTGGCGCATTCGGACCCGCTCTAGTTGCTCAGGGTGGCTAAGGCCTCTTTCAGATCGAGGGCTCCGTCATAGAGCGCCCGACCAGAAATCGCCCCGTTCAATTCGACGCCACAATCGCGCAGGGCGATGAGATCATCCAGCGAACTGACACCTCCCGAGGCAATGACCGGGATTGAGACGGCGCGGGCCAGATCGGCGGTTGCTTCAATATTCGGGCCCTGCATCGCGCCATCGCGGTTGATGTCTGTGTAGATGATGGCTGCGACGCCTGCATCCTCGAAACTGCGGGCCAGATCGGTGACCTGAACGTCGGTCTCTTCGGCCCAGCCCTTGGTGGCGACCATACCGTTCCGCGCGTCAATGCCCACAGCGACCTTGCCGGGGAATGCCTTTGCTGCTTCACGCACCAGATCGGGGTTTTCCACTGCAACCGTACCCAGAATTACGCGAGCGAGGCCTTTTTCGATCCAGGTTTCGATTGTGGCCATGTCGCGAATGCCGCCACCCAACTGCGCGGGCACGTTGCAGGCTTTCAGAATGGCCTCGACCGGCGCGGCATTGACCGGCTCACCCGCAAAAGCGCCGTTCAGATCGACAAGATGCAGCCACTCGCACCCGGCCTCGACAAAGGCGCGGGCTTGCGCGGCCGGATCGTCGTTGAACACGGTGGCCTTGTCCATTTCACCGCGCAGCAGGCGCACGGCCTGGCCGTCTTTGAGGTCGATGGCGGGGTAGAGGATCATGTCGGGCGGCCCTATATCTTGGTCAGTCGCGCGGGATATCGCACAGTCAGGGCAGGGGATGCAACGCGACGCAAAGTCATTCTTGCCCGAAGCCGATCGCCGGGCCAGAGTGATCGCAACACAGGGAGAGCATTATGAAGAAACTTCTACTTGCAGCAGGTTTTGCCACCATGGCGACCACCGCTTTTGCGGCTGACCCAGTTGATGGGCTGTGGAAGACCCAGCCGGGGGATACGGGCGGCTATCTGCATGTAACCATTGCGGAATGTGGCAGTGCGATTTGCGGCACAATTGACAGCGCCTTCGACGGTGATGGCAACCAGCAGTTGGAATACGAAAACCTGGGCAAACAGATCATCTGGGATATGGTGCCCGAGGGGGATGGTCAGTACGACAGCGGAAAAATCTGGGCACCGGACCGCGACAAGACCTACAACTCGAAAATGACACTGGACAGTCAGAATGAGCTGACTGTCAAAGGCTGTGTTGCTGGTGGCCTAGTCTGCCGTGGGCAGACCTGGACGCGGGTTCAGTAACCGTTCAGGGCATCCAGGTCAGGAAGTTTCCGATCATGCGTAGGCCCACGTCCTGGCTTTTCTCGGGGTGGAACTGCATGCCAACCATTGTGTCGCGGCCAATCACGGCCGTGACCTCTTGGCCATAGTCCACATAAGCCAACCGCTCTGCCGGGTCTGTCACCCGAAAATGGTAGGAGTGGACGAAATAGACATGATCACCCGTTTTGACGCCACTGAACACTGGATGATCGCTTTCCAGCACCAGATCGTTCCAACCCATATGGGGCACCTTCAGCGCATCGTCCGAGGGTTCGATCCGCAGCACATCACCTGCCACCCAATCCAGGCCGTCGGTCTCGGTGTATTCATGACCTTTTGAGGCCATCAGCTGCATCCCGACGCAGATGCCAAGAAACGGGCGGCCATTTTGTTCCACCGCCTCGACCATCGCGTCATAGATGCCTTTGTGGCCGCGCAGTTCGGACGCGCAGGCTGGAAAGGCGCCGTCACCGGGCAGAACCAGACGGTCGGCCCGCGCCACAACATCCGCGTCCGAAGTCACAACGACCTGACCGGCATCCATTTCGCGCGCCATGCGCTGAAACGCCTTTTCGGCCGAGTGCAGGTTGCCGCTTTCGTAGTCGATAATGGCAGTGAGCATTTACAGCGCACCCTTTGTGGACGGAATCGCATCGGCCTTGCGCGCGTCAGTCTCAACCGCCAGACGCAGGGCGCGGGCGACGGCTTTGAACGCGGCCTCGGCAATGTGGTGGCTGTTGAAGCCGTGCAACTGGTCGATGTGCAACGTGATGCCGCCATGGGTGCTGAGCGCCTGAAAGAACTCGCGTACCAGTTCGGTGTCGAACGCGCCGATCTTGGGCGTCGGCAGGTCCACGTTCCAGATCAGGAACGGACGGCCCGACAGATCCAGCGCACACCGCACCTGGGCGTCATCCATGGGCAGGTGGCATTCGCCATAGCGGCGGATACCTTTCTTGTCGCCTAGGGCCTGGGTCAACGCCTGACCCAGCGCGATGCCGGTATCCTCGACCGTGTGGTGGTCGTCGATGTGATAATCACCCTTGGCACAGATCGTCATGTCGATCAGCGAATGGCGCGCCAGCTGGTCCAGCATATGATCGAAGAAACCGACGCCGGTCTGGTTGTCATAGGTGCCGGTGCCGTCCAGATTGACCTCGACCGATATTTCGGTCTCGGCGGTTTGACGGCTGATCTTTGCGCTGCGCATGGGCGAATTCCTTTTGCTACAGGCGCGCTTATAGACGGGGATGGCCCGCCTTATCCAGACCAAGCGTGGCATTCACCGCAAACTGTTTCAGGGGATTGCGCCCGGTCGCGGCCCATGCCAGCCTGCGGGAAACTGAACCAACAAGGCACGGCCCATGTCCACTTGCGTTTTCATCCAGATTCGCTGCAAACCCGGCACTACCTACAAGGTGGCCGAGGAAATCGCCCTGCGCGAAATCCATTCTGAGCTGTATTCGACCAGCGGTGAGTTTGACCTGCTGCTAAAGCTTTACATCCCCGAGACCGAAGATGTAGGCCATTTCATCAATGAAAACCTGCTGGTGATTCCCAATATCGAACGGTCGCTGACCACGATGACGTTCAAGGCGTTTTAACCAAGCTCAAAGGTCGTGACGCCAAAGATGCGGCTCAGATCGATGTCTGGTTCGTAGTCTGAATACATCCGGGCTGTTTCGAACACCTTGTCCAACCCAAGTTCATCGGCCAGCGCGAACGCTGATGGGTTGGGTTGAGGCATGTCCACGAAAACCTCATGCTCATTGTGATCCTCAGGGATTGCAGTCAGAATTGCGGCCAGCAAAGCCCTTGCGATGTCGGAGTTATCCGCAAACAGGGGGCCAACCTTATACCCAGTGAGGCAGGGGCGAAGTGTTGCGTACCCTCTGATTCTGCCGTTCTCGGTAAAGACTTTCGATACGTGGCTATAGGCACTCAGCCAGTTGCCCAGAAACAAGTCGCGTGGCGCGGGAAACAGTTCGCGATCATAGTCTTTCAAGGCGTCGGATGCTTGGGTCAGATCGGTGATTTGATCGTTCTGTCTGGTTCCCAGCTTAGCCAACATCCGACTTTTCGTGCCGGCAAAACGATAGTTGTTATAGGCAAAGGTAAAGCCGGACTTGCGGTAATTGTCCTGTTGCTCGACCACGCCATCCAGCCCCATATTGCGCCCGGTACAATGGGCCAACGCATGCTGAGCGATCTCAAGCCCGTGGCCATGGTGGCGAAACTCGGGTTTGACGATATAGAACCCCAGGAATGCGAAGGTTTCGTCGTAATTTACCGCTGATACCGACGCGATCATCTCGCCATTCAGAAACCCACCCAGAAACCCATCCGGGTCTGTCGTGCGAAAGCACTCGGCATCATGTTTGCCCGGATTCCACCCTTCGCGACCGGCCCAATCCACGGCGTGTTCGACTTCGGCGGCAGTAAGGGGGCGAATGACATAGTCCGACATGGGCGAATTCCGTGCATGATTGAAATCACGGCCAGAATGGCGCAACGCTTACGAAGAAACCAGTGTGTTTGAAAGGGTTTGTATCTGGAGCGGGCGAGGCGATTCGAACGCCCGACCCTAACCTTGGCAAGGTTATGCTCTACCCCTGAGCTACGCCCGCATCAGATACATATGTTGGTCCGAAGACCTCTCAATGGAGCGGGCGAGGCGATTCGAACGCCCGACCCTAACCTTGGCAAGGTTATGCTCTACCCCTGAGCTACGCCCGCGCCGTTGAGTGAGGAGGGATGTATAAATTCCCACGCGGGCCTGCAAGCAGAAAAAGACAAAAAGGCGGAAAAATCTTTCGACGGAAACCCCGCCGCCGCACGTTCAAACCACAGAGCATTATAAAACAAGAGGGTTCGAGGAGAGGAAATGATACGGGTTGCAGATATGAAAATGGCACTGCTGGCCGCACTGATCGTGTTGACGGCCGTGTTCTGTGCGGAAGATGAGGACAAACTGGTCGAGGTTGAGCCGGTCCTAATGAAAGCACCACTGATTGAGACGCAGATATTGGCGGGATAAGCCCCCGCCAGCCGGATCAGAGCGCCAGCACGAGATTTGCAATTGCGGCCACCAGAATGGCCGTGAAGGTCAGCAGCATCCCGATCTGGCGCAGAATCACGATCTGCGGACTGCGACCGAAGCCATAGGCATGCATCACCCGCCCACTCAGCAGCGCCAGTCCCAGCAGGTTCAGCAGCAGCCCACCCGCGCCTTGCAGTTCGACCATCGCGATCAGCAGCAGGGCAAAGGGTGTGTATTCGACAAAGTTGGAATGCGTCCGCATCACTTTGAGCATCGCCGTATTCCCGCCGTCGCCGTAGGAAATCTTGTCGCTGCGACGTTGGCTGATGACCTTGGCACTCAGCACGACGTACAAAATCGCCAGCAGTGCGGCATAGATTGGGGTGACGGACAGCATCTTGATCCTCCTCGGCGTAAAAAAGGCCGCCCGGTTCCCCGCGCGGCCCTTGTTAATTTAGAAAGCTAAACCGGTTATTCCAGTTCGACCAGCAGGTCCTTAGCGTCAATCTGGCCTCCGGGCTGCACGTGAACGGCCTTGACCGTCGCGTCGCGTTCGGCGTGGATGCCGGTTTCCATTTTCATCGCTTCGATGGTCAGCAGCATGTCGCCTTCCTTGACCTGCTGACCAGCTGTGACGGCGACAGTGGCCACAACACCTGGCATCGGTGCGCCGACATGGTCGTGGTTGCCCGCCTCGGCCTTGGGCCGCGCCTGCGTGGTCGAAGTGACCATGCGGTTCGGTACCCGGATCACGCGGGGCTGGCCGTTCAGTTCGAAGAAGACTTTGACCTCGCCCTTTTCATCCGTATCGCCGATGGCCTGACAGCGGATTTCCAATGTCTTGCCCGGATCGATCTCGGCGGTGATCTCTTCGCCTGGCTCCATGCCATAGAAGAACGTGCGCGTGGGTAGGGTGCGGACCGGACCATAGACGCGGTGACGGCCCATGTAGTCCAGGAAGACCTTGGGATACATCAGGTAGCCGTTCAGATCCTCGTCATCGACCTCTTTGCCTTCCAATTGCTTGGATAGCTCGGCGCGGGTGGCTTCCAGATCAACCGCCGGCACGTCCTTGCCCGGGCGGTCGGTGTTCGGTGCCTCGTCTTTTAGCACCTTCTTGATGATGGTGTCCGGGAACCCTCCAGGAGGCTGACCCAGATTGCCACGCATCATGTCGACGACCGAGTCGGGGAAGGCCACGTCAGAATCCGGGCTTTCCACATCGTCACGTGTCATGTTCTGACTGACCATCATCAGCGCCATGTCACCGACGACCTTGGATGACGGCGTTACTTTCACGATATCACCGAACATCTGGTTCACGTCCGCATACATCTGCGCCACTTCGTGCCAACGCTCTTCAAGGCCGAGGCTGCGCGCCTGTGCCTTGAGATTGGTGAACTGACCACCTGGCATTTCGTGCAGATACACCTCAGACGCGGGGGCTTGAAGGCTGGACTCAAAAGCCGCGTACTGGCCGCGCACTGCCTCGAAGTAATCGCTGATCTCCCGGATTGCCTTGATATCCAGTCCGGTGTCGCGCTCGGTATGGCGCAGCGCTTCGACCACAGTGCCCAGCGTCGCCTGCGAGGTGTTGCCGCTGAAGCTGTCCATCGCGCAATCCACCGCGTCTACGCCGGCCTCGGATGCGGCCAGAATGGTGGCGCTGGCGATGCCGGCGGTGTCGTGCGTGTGGAAGTGGATCGGTAGCCCGACCTCTTCTTTCAGCGCCCGGATCAGAATCTTGGCCGAGGCCGGTTTCAGCAAACCCGCCATGTCCTTCAGGCCCAGAACGTGTGCCCCTGCATCGCGCAACTCTTTCGCCATGCCGACATAGTATTTCAGGTCGTACTTGGAGCGGTCCGGGTCCAGAATGTCACCGGTATAGCAAACGGTGCCTTCGCAGATTTTGCCATTCTCGACCACTGCATCCATCGCAACGCGCATGTTCTCGACCCAGTTTAGCGAGTCGAACACGCGGAACACGTCGATATTCTTGGACGCCTGACGTACGAATTCCTGTACCACATTGTCGGGATAGTTGGTGTAGCCAACCCCGTTCGCCCCGCGCAGCAGCATTTGGGTCATCAGGTTCGGCATCGCTTCGCGCAGGTCACGCAGGCGCTGCCACGGGCATTCCTGCAAGAAGCGATAGGCCACATCGAAAGTTGCGCCGCCCCAGCATTCGACGCTGAACAGTTGTGGCAGGTTGGCCGCATAGGTCGGTGCCACCTTGATCATGTCGATTGAGCGCATCCGGGTGGCCAGCAGCGACTGGTGGCCATCACGCATAGTGGTGTCGGTGATCAGCAGCTGACGCTGCGCTTTCATCCAGTCGGCTACAGCCTGCGGGCCCTTTTGCTCCAGCAGATTGCGGGTGCCCATTTGCGGCTCGGCCTTGGGCGCGGGGGCTTTGGCTTCTTTTAGATCAGCGCGCGGGGCGGGACGATCTGCGGTCTCGGGATGCCCGTTCACGGTGATATCCGCGATATAGGTCAGAACCTTGGTGCCGCGGTCGCGACGACGCTTGAAGGTGAACAGGTCCGGCGTCGTGTCGATGAATTTGGTGGTGTATTCATTCGACAGGAAGGTCGGGTGTTTCAGCAGGTTGATGACAAAGTCGATATTGGTGCTGACGCCGCGAATACGGAACTCGCGCAGGGCCCGGTCCATCCGGGCAATCGCCGCGTCGGGCGTTGGGGCCTTGGCGGTCACCTTTGTCAGCAACGAGTCATAGTACCGCGTAATCACGCCACCCGCATAAGCCGTGCCGCCATCCAGACGGATACCCATACCCGTGGCCGAGCGATAGGCGGTGATGCGGCCGTAATCGGGGATGAAGTTGTTCTGCGGGTCTTCGGTGGTGATCCGGGTCTGCAGCGCGTGACCGTTCAGATGCACATCGGCCTGGCTGGCGGCACCTGTGGCCTCGGCCAGGGTTTTGCCCTCGGCGATCAGGATCTGCGCCTGCACGATGTCGATTCCGGTGACTTCTTCGGTGACGGTGTGTTCCACCTGCACGCGCGGGTTCACTTCGATGAAGTAGAACTTGCCGGTTTCCATATCCATCAGGAATTCGACAGTGCCCGCGCATTCATAGTTCACATGGGCGCAGATTTTACGGCCCAGTTCGCAGATTTCCGTGCGCTGTTCTTCGGACAGATACGGGGCAGGGGCGCGTTCCACGACCTTCTGGTTCCGGCGCTGGACCGAACAGTCGCGTTCATAGAGGTGATAGATCTCGCCATGTTTGTCGCCGAGAATTTGCACCTCGACATGGCGGGCGCGGGTGATCATCTTTTCCAGATACCCCTCGCCGTTGCCGAACGCAGCCTCGGCCTCACGGCGGCCTTCCAGAACCTTTTCTTCCAGCTCGTCCTCGGATTCGATCGGGCGCATCCCGCGTCCGCCGCCACCCCAACTGGCCTTGAGCATCAGCGGATAACCGATCTCGGCAGCTTCCTTGCGGATCGCGTCCATGTCATCGCCCAGAACCTCGGTCGCCGGGATGACGGGTACGCCCGCCGCGATAGCCACACGTCGTGCGCTGGCCTTGTCACCAAGCGCACGCATGGTTTCAGCTTTGGGACCGATGAAGGTGATGCCATTCTGAACGCAGGCATCCACGAAATCGGGGTTCTCGGACAGCAGACCATAGCCTGGGTGGATCGCGTCCGCGCCGCATTCCTTGGCCACGCGGATGATCTCGTCGATGCTCAGATAGGCAGCAACCGGTCCCATCCCCTCGCCGATGCGATAGGCCTCATCCGCCTTAAACCGGTGCAGGCCCAGCTTATCTTCTTCGGCGAAGACAGCGACGGTGCGTTTGCCCATCTCGTTTGCTGCGCGCATCACGCGAATGGCTATCTCGCCGCGATTGGCGATCAGGATCTTGTTGAAGTTGGTCATATCAGGTCCCGGTCTTGGTGGTTTGGCCGTATTCATAGGCGGACAATACGCGCTCGTATATCAGTCGTTCTGGGTAGAACCGGCATGTTAACGCTCGCAAACGCCGCTTGGTGGCGCAAACTTACTAGCAATTCTGCGCTGCAGCATCAATTGCTGTATTGACGTAGCGTAAGTTGATCCAACTTTGCCAAACCCATCTGGCCCATATTCGCCAGCATGTCCTGTCGCAGAATGTCGATGACATGGGCCGGGCCGCGTGACCCAAGGGCAGCCAACCCATAAAGAAAACCCCGCCCCAGCATGACGAAATCCGCCCCAAGCGCCAAAGCTCGCAGAACATCAAGCCCGCCTTCAACGCCACTGTCAAAGATCAGCGGCAAGTCTGTGGCCGCTCGTATGGCGGGAAGCGCGCAAATGCTAGCCGGGGCGCCATCGAACTGCCGCCCACCGTGATTCGAGACCCAAAGCGCATCAACACCGGCTTGTTTCAGGCGAGCCGCGTCTTCGGCGCGCATCACGCCTTTCACAACGAACGGACCATCCCATGCATCGCGCAACCATTTGACATAGTCCATATCCGGCGATGTGCGCAGCAGGTATCCGATATGTGCCGTGGGGGACAGCGCGCTATCGCCATCGATGTATTTGTCGAGCGTCCTCATTCGCGGCATACCATGTCGCGCCATGCCCAAGGCCCAAGTCGGGCGTTGGGCGATCTGCGCCAGCAAGCGTGGCGTCAGTCTGGGTGGATGGGTCAGGCCAGATCGCACCTGCCGTTCGCGCCGCGATGCAACCGGGACGTCAACTGTCAGCACAAGCGTTGAAAACCCGGCGGATTTGATGCGACCTAACATGTCCGCGCGAATATCCGGGTCCTTTGGAGGGTAAAGTTGAAACCAGGCGTTTTGACCAAGATGAGGAGCCAGATCTTCGGGGCTTTGGCTGGCGACGGTCGACAAAGTATACGGCAACCCTGCCTTGGCACCGGCGAGGGCCAGCAGTTTCTCAGCATCCGGCCAGATCAGTCCCGACATTCCAATCGGTGCAATACCGAAGGGCAAGGGAAAGTCTTGGCCCAAAAACTGTGTTCTGGTGTCACATTCGATAGGACCATGCAGGATTGAGGGTAAAAACTCCACATCATCCAGTGCGGCCCTGTTTTTGTGCAGCGTGACCTCGGACCCTGTACCGCTATCCAGATATTCCCAGACGAAATGCGGAACCTTGCGCCGTGCGTGGCGTTTCAGATCGCCAATGCTGGGGAATGAGCTGTGCAGGTCCATACGAATTGATCCGACCTACACAGTGATTCTGCAAGGTTTTCAGGCCGCTGATGCTTGAGTTGTGGATTTGGTCGGTTGCTCGGGCTTGCTTTTATTACCCTGTGCCGGATCAGCGCCATTGGCGACATGCACCTGATTTCGACCCTTGTCTTTGGCCACATACAGGGCGTCATCCGATGCACGCATCAAATCCTGGGGCATAGAACCGTGCGCAGGATAATGGGCAACGCCAACGGAAATCGTGATGCGCGGCAGTGATTTCTCACCATAGCGGACCGAGACAGCTTCGACCGCCTGCCGCAATTGTTCGGCCCGGGTCATGGCGTCTTCGGGGGTGTTGTCGGGCAGGATCAGCATGAATTCCTCACCTCCGATGCGGCAGGCAACCTCGTCCCGGTCACAGCCCTGTTCCAAGGCCGAGCCCACCGCGCGCAGCACCATGTCGCCCGCATCATGACCATGGGTGTCGTTGAATTTCTTGAAGTGATCCACATCCACAGCGATCAAGCTAAGCGGTGCGCCTGTCTGTTGGCTGCGGCTAATGGATTTGCGCAACGTGTCGGTCATATGCCGACGATTGAACAAGCCGGTCAGCGGATCACGGACCGATTGGTCATGCAATTGGTCCCGCATCCGCACATTTGCAATCGCCATGCTGATTTGTTCTGCACACAGTTGGGCCAGTTTTCTATTGGAATGAAACACTTTTTGGCTGCCTTCATGCGCCCGCAGATGGAGCAGGCCAACTGTTTCGCCATGCGCCAGAATGGGAAAACAGAAATAGGGGCGGCCATCATGGGGTTCGGCATGTTCGCAGACAAAATCAATCTCAGACGCGCCGTATTGGTATGTGCGACCGCGACGCAGACCCCAGCATCCTTCAGGGTGGATATGCGCCTTGTGAGTGCCGCCGTTCCAGCTTGCGCAGCCATCCAGAACATCGCGCGAGTTGGAGTAGACATACACGCTGCCCTCTGCCTCAGGCAGGATGTGGGTCATAAACCGTGAAACCATGTCGAACAGTTCATCCAGAGATCGGCTCGACTGTAGCCATTCATTCAATTCGCCCAACAGGCGTACCTCACGCGCCAACCTAAGTTGTTCATCCATCAGGTTGCGTTCTTTGGCTGATTGCCGTTGCAGCGCGCGTACCTGCAGACGGTTGGTACGATATGTCACCAATGAGACGCTGGCCAAAGCAACCAAAGCAATGCCGCAAAGGATCGAAAGTGAAACCCTCAGTCGGGTAATAAATGTTGTGCGCAGATCGGTGAAATCGGTGAAAAACTCAATCGCGCCGATGAAGCGTCCGTTTTTTGTGATCGGAACGAACACCTCAGCCACCTGATGTTGCAGGGCGGTACGCGTGCTTTCGGAATGCAGGTCGAGTCCGTCGATCTCAGACAGTGGGAGCGCTTCCTGAATATAATGCGTCATTCCGCGTGCAACATCACTGCGGAAAAAGGCACGCGTTTCGTAGGATCCGATTTCCTCGGGACGTGTTGACCAGACAACGCGCCCGGCCGTGTCGAACATTTTGAACCGATACACATCCGACGCTTCGGGCATCGAAGAAAGAAATTCGGCATCATGCGGGTCGATCTTGCCGGTTTGCAGCGCCGTTTCGGGATCTTTTAGATGCAGAACAACGCGGCGTTTCCACAGTTCGGACTGTTTCAATATGTCAGTTTTCAGCATTCGGTCCACAACCGGTGCCGGAAGAGAATAGACTCCCCAACCTGCAACCGCCGCCAGCGCTATCAACAAAACGGTGATCCCCGCCCATTTTACCCGATGGGCAAGCCGTCCCCGAGCCGTGAGTTTCATATCCCGTCCTCCCGCAATCTGACATCAGCATTGAGGCCAGAGTTTGAGAGAGAGTTAACGAGACCGGCAAAGGAGCAGACAAGAAAGCTCGAATTGCTCAGAGCTGTAGCTAAGGATTTGTTGCTTTTTAGGCGAACAAGCCGTGAACAAACCCTTTCCCTTGTCGCGGAACCAGCGTAGTTTGGAGGCATGAGCAGTTTCGACGAAATGGACGCCTTTGAGGGCGCATCGCTTTCGGCACGCGCCATGGCAGCGCGGCCCGCACCTTATCTGGATGAGTTGAACCCGGCGCAACGTGACGCGGTTGAGCGGTTGGACGGTCCGGTTCTGATGCTGGCCGGGGCGGGGACGGGTAAAACCAAGGCCCTGACCGCGCGTATTGCCCACTTGCTTAGCACGGCGCGGGCGCGACCGAATGAGATTCTGTCTGTGACGTTCACCAACAAGGCTGCACGCGAAATGAAAGACCGGGTGGGCCGCCTGCTGGGCCAGCCCGCCGAAGGGATGCCTTGGCTTGGCACCTTTCATTCTATCTGCGTCAAGCTACTGCGGCGCCATGCTGAGCTTGCAGGGTTGAAGTCGAATTTCACCATCCTGGATACGGACGATCAGTTGCGTTTGCTTAAGCAGTTGATTCAGGCCGCCAATATCGACGACAAACGCTGGCCCGCACGAATGCTGGCCGGAATCATCGACGATTGGAAAAACCGCGCTCTGACGCCAGACAAGGTGCCCGCAGCGGATGCCGGGGCCTATAACAATAAGGGCATTGAGCTTTACGCTCAGTATCAAGTCCGCCTGCGCGAGCTGAACGCGGTGGATTTCGGCGACCTGCTGTTGCATATGGTCACGATCTTTCAAACCCATCAGGATGTGTTGGAGCAATACCAGCGTTGGTTCCGCTATATTCTGGTGGACGAGTATCAGGATACCAACGTGGCCCAGTATTTATGGCTGCGCCTGCTGGCCGGGGCGCATAAGAATATTTGCTGCGTAGGCGATGATGACCAGTCGATCTATGGCTGGCGCGGGGCCGAAGTAGGCAACATCCTGCGGTTCGAAAAAGACTTTCCCGGCGCTTACGTGGTACGGTTAGAACAGAACTATCGCTCGACCCCGCATATTCTGGCCGCTGCGTCGAATGTCATCCGCGGAAACGAAAACCGTCTGGGCAAGGAACTTTGGACCGACGCGCAAGAGGGCGAAAAAGTTCGTCTGATCGGCCACTGGGATGGCGAGGAGGAGGCCCGTTGGATCGGCGAAGAGATCGACGCGATGCAAGGTGGAACTCGGGGTGCGCGGCCCTTCAATTTGGATGAGATTGCCATTCTGGTCCGTGCTTCGCATCAGATGCGCGCGTTTGAAGACCGGTTCCTGACCATCGGTTTACCCTACAAGGTTATTGGCGGCCCGCGTTTCTATGAGCGGATGGAGATCCGCGATGCGATGGCTTATTTCCGGCTGGTGGTCAGCCCCGGCGATGATCTGGCGTTTGAGCGGATTGTGAACACTCCGAAACGCGGCCTTGGCGACAAGGCGCAGCAGACGATTCAGATGACAGCGCGCGAGCGTGGTGTGTCACTGGTCGATGGCGCGCGGATTGCAGTCGACAATGGGTTGATCAAGGGCAAGGGCGGTAAGGCGCTGCGCGAGTTGATCGATGGTTTGGCGCGCTGGAATGCGATGACCCGCGGGCCGCGGATCGAGGTCGACGACGATTCGGTGATTGATGACGGCACTGCGCCCATGCGGTTCGGCGAGCCAGAGGTTTCACATATCGAACTGGCGCAGATCGTTCTGGATGAATCCGGCTATACCGCGCATTGGCAAAACGAAAAAACGCCCGAGGCGCCGGGACGATTGGAAAACCTCAAGGAATTGGTGAACCAGTTGGACAATTTCGAGAACCTGCAAGGGTTTTTGGAACATGTCAGCCTGGTTATGGATAACGAGCAGGAGGGGGACGGGGCCAAGGTTTCGATCATGACCCTACACGCGGCCAAGGGGCTGGAGTTTCCCGCCGTGTTCCTGCCGGGGTGGGAAGATGGGCTGTTCCCATCGCAACGGTCGATGGACGAATCCGGCCTTAAGGGTCTCGAGGAAGAACGACGGCTGGCCTATGTGGGCATCACCCGCGCGGAAGAAATTTGTACGATATCCTTCGCCGCCAATCGACGCGTGTTCGGCCAGTGGCAAAATTCGATGCCGTCGCGGTTTATCGACGAATTGCCCGAAGATCATGTCGAGGTACTGACACCTCCGGGCCTGTATGGCGGCGGTCAGCCTGCGGTGGGAATTGAAACCCGCGCGGCTGAGGCAAATGTTTATAACTCGCCCGGTTGGAAGCGGATGCAAGCGCGGCAGGGGCAGTATGGGATGTCTCAGCCACGCGAAACCCGCAACACGGTGATCGATGCAACCGCGGTCGCCAGCTTCACCCTGGGCGAGCGCGTGTTTCACCAGAAATTCGGCTATGGCGCGGTGGTCGGCATCGAAGGCGACAAGGTCGAGGTGGATTTCGAAAAGGCGGGCACCAAAAAGGTGGTCTCGCGGTTCCTGTCGGCTAAGGACGACATACCCTTTTAATCAAAAGGAATGTGCCTGACGGCACATGCTCGGTTTTTTTGGGCGCCCGGCCATTGCTGCGGCGCCCTGTTTCATTTGTGAAAAAGAAAAACGGCGGTTCCCAGGGAGGAGGAGGGGAACCGCCGTTCATTTCAACATCAGGGCAGGGAGGAGAAGAGCCCCGATGTGTCCGAACCCGGGTTTGATCCCGGTATGTGTAAGTCGCGGCGACACCAGGGAGGAGGAGAGGTGTCGCCGCGCGCTTTCAACATCAAGGCAGGGAGGAGAAGAGCCCTGATGTATCTGAACCCGGGTTTGATCCCGGTATGTGTAAGTCGCGGCGACGTCAGGGAGGAGGAAGACGTCGCCGCGCGCTTTCAACACCGGGAAAGGGAGGAGAAGTACCCGGTGTGTCAGTGTCCGGCGTTCAGGGCCGGTATAAGGTGCGGCGATATCAGGGAGGAGGAGAGATATCGCCGCTGAAATACAGATCCTAAAGGGAGGAGGAAGGACCTGATCTCGGTTATGTCAGTGCGCGCTTAGTGCGCGACGTATTCTTCGGCCGCCTGCATTGCCACGCGGCGGATCATCGAACGGTGCAGGCCCAGATCGGCCAGCTCTCGGTTCGACAGTTCGGACAGTTCATTCACGGTCCGGCGGTAGACCCGGTACCGAACGAACCTGGTTTTTGCAGCCTCAATCAGTGATGCCAGGCCGGTTGCCGGTGCGCCTTTGAGCGCGGTCTGATGTGTTGCTACAGCCATCTGTGTTACCCGATATGTTTTTTCTTTGCCGCTGTGTCTCGGCGTTTGCTTGAGGATGAAGATAAGGAAATGCTGCACATGCACAATAGGTGAACTCGTCAATGCTGCTATGCAGCAAGTGCATAGATATCAACGTGTTGGTTAGCTGTTGTCATTTGGGCCTTAAAAACAGGAGTTTTATGAGTGCCTTGCCCACGGTGGCAATCTTCCGAATTTTACTGGTTAGTAAAAATTGGCGCTTCTTTAAGCGCGATGTTTCTAAGTTGAGCATCTTTTAATTAAGGTGCGCCTCTTGCCTCACTAAAAGTGTGTTCCGGTGTGCATGGGAAATCATGGGCGACGCCTGGGAATGCCTTCGCGATTTGCATAGGGGGCCGCAAATGGAAGGTGATTCGTACGGTGGAGGCTGTGAGATTGACCTCTGGGTGATTGAATTTTCAAGAATCTGGAAAATTTTTGGGAATTCATGGGACATGATGTTCAGTGTAAATTTTTAGCTATATATGGTATTTTACCTCGATATGAATTCTAATTATGGTGTAGCGCGGGTGGTTTTCAATTGATTGCCATGTGTCTATATTGCGATTCTTGCTTGAGTACCTTGAAGTTTCCTATTGATTTCCATGAATTCCCATGGCATCCCTTGTTTATCCGATGAGGACGAGGCACATGGGGCGCCAAACGACCCCGAACCAATAAAAACAGGTTTCATACAGGCATCTCGCTTTCATCAATCAAGAGATCCGGCGCGCGGGCGAGCAGACATCCCCCCAGGTGGCGCGCGCAGCTGGACATCCCGCAAAGCGGGTCAATGCGGCGGGTTGATCAGTGGCAGCAGATCAACCCGCCGTTTTTCATCCGGGGGGAACGTGAATTTTGGGTGGGGCGCAAGCGAAAGGGACAGTCGTCTTGGCGCGCAGGTTTAGAGGTGAAAGCCACCACAAGGTGGATACGAAGGGCAGGGTGTCGATCCCGGCCTCGTTTCGCCGTGTGCTTGAGGCTTCGGACCCGAACTGGCAGCCCGGTGATACCCCCGAACTGGTGATCGTCTATGGAGATCACCGCCGCAAATTCCTTGAATGCTATACCATGCAGGCGATTGACGAGGTCGATCACAAGATTGACGCGCTTCCGCGTGGTTCGATGCAACGGAAGATGCTGCAGCGCATGTTCCACGGTCAGTCTTTCCCGACCACTGTGGATGAGACGGGTCGCCTTGTGCTGCCGGCCAAGTTGCGCACCAAGATCGGGCTTGAAAACGAGGCGTTCTTTATTGCCGCGGGTGATACGTTCCAGATCTGGAAGCCTGAGACATATGAGTCTGAAGAGCTGGCGGCCGCCGAAGATTGGCTGGACGAACAGCCCGAGGATTTCGATCCTCTGGAGTTCCTAGATGGCGTCGGGGACGCGTGACGGCATGGCCGGCGCTGACACCCCTTCCGACAAACCTCATATCCCTGTTCTGCTGCGCCCATTACTGGCCGCTGTGGCGCCGGTGTCCGGTGCTTGGCTGGATGGGACGTTTGGGGCGGGTGGTTATACACGTGGCCTACTGGAGGCCGGGGCTGACAAAGTCATTGGCGTGGACCGTGATCCGTTGGCCTTTGAGATGGCGGCAGACTGGGCGGGTGGCTATGGCGACCGGTTGGTTATGCAGCCCGGGGTGTTTTCCCGCATGGATGAATACGCGCAAGATCTGGATGGCGTGGTGCTGGACCTCGGCGTCTCGTCCATGCAGTTGGATCAGGCCGAGCGTGGCTTTTCCCTCATGAAGGACGGCCCGCTGGACATGCGAATGAGCCAGGAGGGAGAGAGCGCCGCCGATCTGGTGAACACGGCGACCGAGGCCCAACTGGCCGATGTTCTGTTCCACTATGGTGAAGAACGCGCCAGCCGACGGATCGCCAAGGCGATTGTGAAAGCGCGGGCGGATGAGCCGATTACGACGACCCTGCGTCTGGTTCAGATCATCGAATCTTGCTTGCCGCGCCCCAAACCGGGGCAGTCGCACCCGGCAACGCGCAGCTTTCAGGGGCTGCGGATTGCGGTGAACGCGGAATATGAAGAGCTGTTTCAGGGGCTTATGGCTGCCGAACGCGCGTTGAAGCCAGGCGGGCAACTGGCTGTTGTGACTTTCCATTCCATCGAGGATCGGATGGTCAAAAAGTTCTTTCAGTCCCGCGCAGGCAAGACCGGGCGTGCCAATCGCTATGCACCTGAAATGGAACAAGAACTGCCGCAGTTCACGCTCAAGACCCGCAAAGCTGTGGGTCCGGATGAACAGGAATTGCAGGAAAATCCGCGTGCGCGCTCGGCCAAGCTGCGTGTGGCGGTACGGACTGAGGCTCCGGCTGGGGAAATTGATGCCCGCGCCATTGGGATGCCGCAACTGGGGGGAAGGGCAAAATGAAGAGTGTTTTGTATGTGTTGACTGCTCTGGCCGTGTTCGGACTGGCGCTTTGGGCGTATCAAGAGAATTACCGCACCCAGCAAGTGGTGAAGGAAACACAGAAGCTACAGCGCGAGATTGGCATGGCGCAGGTGCGGCTGGCCGTTTTGAACGCCGAATGGGCTTACCTGAACCGTCCCGACCGGCTGCGCGAATTGGCCGACCTGAACTTTGAACGTCTGGGCCTGTTGCCGCTGCGCGCCGAACAATTCGGACGCGCTGATCAGATTTCTTACGCCGAGGACCCGGACCTGCCTATCGTCGACCCGGTCGAGTTGCAGGCGATCACCAGTACTCAGGCGCTGGGCGAGGTGCAGATCCCATGACCCGTACCCCTCTGCGCCCCCTGGCCCGTGTTCTTGACGCTCGCGCCCGCGGGGAAAACCCAAAGGCGATCGAGCGGGAAAACATCCGTCAGCGTCACGAAGACATGAAAGATCGCGCCCGCGCCCGCGCCGAAGGGCGTTTGCTGGTGCTGGGCCTATTCTTCTTCTGCGCTTTCTCGGTGGTCGGGGTCCGAATGGGCATGCTTGCGACGTCCGAGGCACAAGAGCCGCTGGCAAGCGCCCCCGGTGCTGCGATTGCGATGCAGCGCGCCAATATCGTGGATCGCGAGGGGCGCATTCTGGCAACCAATCTGGACACCTATTCTGTCTATGCCCAGCCGCCTGCAATGATCGACCCAGTCGCCGCTGCGGACCAGCTGGTGGCGATCTTCCCTGATTTGGAAAAAGAGCGTCTGGTCAAGGATTTCACCGGTAACCGCAAGTTCCTGTGGATCAAGAAACGTATCTCACCGGAACAGAAACAGGCGGTGCATGATATCGGCGATCCCGGCATCTTATTTGGCCCGCGCGAGATGCGGTTATATCCGAACGGGCGTCTGGCCGCGCATATTCTGGGTGGTTCGGGCTTTGGCCGCGAAGGCGTCAGCGCAGCCGAAGTTATCGGCGTGGCGGGGGTCGAGAAGCAATTCGACAATTATCTGCGTGACCCGGCCAACGGCAACAAGCCGCTGCAACTTTCGCTGGACCTGACCATTCAAGCAGCGGTTGAGCAGGTTTTGTATGGCGGCATGAAGATCATGAACGCCAAAGGGGCCTCGGCGGTGCTGATGAACGCACACACGGGCGAGGTCATCTCGGCCGCGTCGCTGCCGTCCTTCGATCCGAACGACCGTCCGCGCCCGCCAACCTCGGGATTTGATCCGTCGGACAGCCCATTGTTCAATCGCTATGTGCAGGGCGTTTATGAGCTGGGCTCGGTATTCAAAATCTTTACTGCCGCGCAGGCTGTTCAGTTGGGGTTAGTGAATTCTGAGACAATCATCGACACCTCTGGTCCGATGCGGATCGGGCGGTTCCCGATTGGTGAGTTCAACGGCAAGAACTATGGTAAGATCAGCGTTGCGGATGTGATCGTCCACAGCTCGAACCGTGGCACGGGCCGATTGGCCTTGCAGATCGGGTCGCGCCGTCAGCAGGATTTCCTTGAGGCGCTGGGCATGTTCGAACCCACCCCCTTTGAAATTGTCGAGGCCGCAGGCGGTGAACCTCTCAAGCCCAAGAAATGGGGCGAGCTGAGTACGGTGACCATTTCTTACGGTCATGGCCTATCGACCAGCCCTATGCATCTCGCAGCCGGATATGCAGCGATAGCCAATGGCGGGCATTATGTCAGCCCGACCATTCTGCGCAAAAATGGTGCTCAATACGGGCCGCGAGTCATGTCCGAAAGCGCCGCGAAACAGGCGCAGAACATGCTGCGCCGTGTGGTGACAGATGGCACTGCCAGCTTTGGCGATGTTGCAGGCTATGACGTGGCGGGTAAGACCGGCACGGCGGATAAGCCCAAGCCGCGTGGTGGGTATTATGATGAAAAGGTAATCGCGACGTTCGCGACGATCTTCCCGGCCTATGATCCGAAATATGTGTTGATCGTCACTCTGGATGAACCGTCCATCGTGGCCTACGGCGAAAAGCGGCGGACGGCGGGTTGGACGGCAGTTCCCGTGGCTGCCGAGCTGATCGGACGGATTGCCCCGCTACTTGGGTTGCGTCCCCGGCTTGAGCCTGAGGCGCGCGCTGCTATAACCCTGACCTCAAATTAGGCTGTCCAGCAGAGGTGGGTCATGGGCACAAGGACGAAAACACTTAGCCAATTGGCCCTGACTGCGCGGGGCGGGGCGAATCCCGACATTACCGGACTGGCCGTTGACAGCCGTGAGGTGAAGGATGGCTATCTGTTCGCTGCGCTTCCCGGCACCCGCGTACATGGTGGAGAGTTCATACAATTCGCCCTGCGTATGGGGGCCGCTGCGATCCTGACGGATGCCGAAGGCGCTGAAATAGCGGCGGAGGAACTGGCCGCATCGGACGCTGCTTTGATCGTGGTTGAAGACCCCCGTCAAGCGCTGGCCGGATGTGCCGCGCTTTGGTTTGGGGCCCAGCCGCAGCACATCGTGGCTGTCACCGGGACAAACGGAAAAACGTCCGTGGCCACCTTTGTGCGCCAGATTTGGATGGAGCTTGGACTGGCCGCCGTCAATCTTGGAACAACAGGGGTTGAGGGTGCGTGGACCGCACCGCTGGCGCATACCACGCCCGAGCCGATTACCTTGCACCGCTGTTTGGCCGAAGCTGCGGAAAACGGCGTGACCCATGCTGCGATGGAGGCGTCTTCGCACGGGCTCGAACAACGTCGTCTGGATGGCGTGCATCTGGCCGCTGCGGGCTTTTCGAATTTCACGCAGGATCACCTGGACTATCACGAAACCTTCGAGGCCTACTTCGCCGCCAAGGCGGGATTGTTCGATCGTGTGTTGCCACAGGACGGCACCGTGGTAATCAACATGAGCGACCCCAAAGGTGTCGAGGTTCGCAAAATAGCCGAAGTGCGGGGTCAAAGTGTATTGACCGTCGGGCTGGGCGATGCCGATTTGTGCCTAATCGGTCAGCGTTTTGACGCAACCGGGCAAGACTTGCGGTTTTCCTGGCAGGGCAAGGTGTTGCAAACCCGTCTGAACCTGATTGGAGGGTTTCAGGCCGAGAATATCCTGCTTGCCTGCGGGCTGGTCATCGCCGCCGGAGAAGAGCCCGAGCGTGTGTTCGAAATCTTGCCGCACCTGACAACCGTTCGGGGCCGAATGCAGCTGGCTGCGACCCGTGACAACGGCGCGGCGGTATTTGTCGATTACGCCCATACGCCGGACGCGGTGGCAACGGCGCTCAAGGCGATGCGGCCGCATGTCATGGGTCGCCTGATAGCCATTGTCGGCGCGGGTGGGGATCGGGATGCCACCAAGCGCCCGCTGATGGGTAAGGCAGCCGCCGATCATGCGGATCTTGTCTTTGTCACCGACGACAACCCACGCAGCGAGGACCCGGCCACGATCCGCGCCGCTGTTCTGCTGGGCGCGCCGGAGGCCACCGAAGTGGGCGATAGGGCCGAAGCCATCCTGCGCGGCATTGACGCTCTGCAACCCGGTGACGCGCTGTTGATCGCCGGAAAAGGCCATGAGACTGGGCAAATCGTGGGTGATCAGGTGTTGCCGTTTGATGATGTGGAACAGGCCAGTATCAGTGTGGCCGCGCTGGACGGGAGGGTGGCATGACGCTTTGGACAGCAACCGAGGCGGCCGAGGCCACCGGAGGGCGCGCCACGACCGATTGGGCGGTAAATGGCGTGTCAATCGACACCAGGACCATTGAGCCGGGCGACTTGTTCGTTGCTCTTAAAGCCGAGCGTGACGGGCATGATTTTGTGGCGCAGGCGTTGGAAAAAGGCGCAGGCGCGGCATTGGTGTCGCGCATTCCCGAAGGTGTTTCGAAAGACGCCCCGCTGTTGATAGTCGATGATGTTCAGACCGGGCTAGAGGCATTGGGGCAAGCAGGCCGCGCCCGAACCGACGCGCGCGTGGTGGGTGTTACCGGAAGCGTCGGAAAGACCTCGACCAAGGAAATGCTGGCGACCATATTGGAAAAGCAGGGAAAAACCCACGCCAGCGTGGCCAGCTATAACAACCATTGGGGCGTTCCTCTGACGCTGGCCCGGATGCCGCGCGACATTAAATTCGCCGTGATCGAGATCGGCATGAACCACCCCGGAGAGATTGCCCCGTTGGCGCGTCAGGCACGCCCGCATGTGGCGTTGGTGACGACAGTTGCGGCGGTCCATCTTGAGGCGTTCGATTCGGTTGCGGGTATCGCTCAGGAAAAAGCCGCGATCTTTGAAGGGCTCGAGCCCGGTGGAGCGGCCATCGTGAATGCAGATATCGAACACGCAGAAATTTTGCGTCAGATCGCGCAGGACTACAGGGCCGGTATCGTTGATTTTGGCCGTAAGGCTGCAGATTACGCTTTGACTGATGTCTCGCAAGGAGGCGACTCGGTGCGTGCGGAAGCTGTGGTTGGGGATGCCACCATCACCTATGACGTGCAATCGGCAGGAACGCATTTTGCCATGAATGCGCTGGGTGCATTGGCGGCCTGTGTTGAAATGGGTGTTGATCTTGATGAAGCCATCGCAGGTCTGCGCCAATGGTCTCCGGTCAAAGGGCGGGGCGTGCGCGAGGTGCTGCCGCTGGCGGCGGGCGGGCAGATTGAGCTGTTGGATGACAGTTATAACGCCAATCCGACCTCGATGGAGGCCGCGTTGGATGTGCTGGCTGCGGCGGAGGGCAAACGCCGGGTCGCTTTTTTGGGTGATATGAAAGAGTTGGGCACGCAGGAAATCGCCATGCATGCCGGTATGGCGGATGTCACGGCAATGGCGCAGGTCGATCAGGTTCACTGTATCGGTCCGCTGATGAAGGCTCTGCATGCAGCGCTGCCCGAGGGCAAGCGCGGGTTGTGGAGTGAAACAAGCACCGAAATGGCCGCGCATCTGCCGGATTTGATCCGGGCAGGCGATACGGTTCTGGCCAAAGGGTCGCTGAGCATGGCGCTGGCTCAGATTGTTGACGGTTTGCGGAAAATGGGGCAAGGGAGCGCGCTTGACCCATGACCTCCGCATGAGAAAGGTTTTGACATGCTCTATTGGTTGACCGCCCTGTCGGATGGGGGGGATTTCTTTAACCTCTTCCGCTATATCACCTTCCGTGCGGGCGGAGCCTTTCTGACCGCGTTGATCTTTGGCTTTATCTTCGGCAAGCCGCTGATCAACGTATTGCGCAGGAAACAGGGTAAAGGTCAGCCGATCCGAGACGACGGTCCTGAGGGGCATTTTTCCAAGGCTGGTACGCCAACCATGGGCGGGTTGCTGATCGTTGGTGCGCTGGTGACCTCAACGCTGGTCTGGGCGCGGTGGGACAATCCTTATGTCTGGATGGTGTTGTTTGTGACGCTGGCTTATGCGGCAATCGGTTTTGCAGATGACTATGCCAAGGTGTCCAAGCAGAACACTAAGGGTGTGTCCGGAAAGACAAGGATGGCGCTGGGGGTGATTATTGCGGTTCTGGCTTCGCTTTGGGCGACATTGCATCACCCAGAGGCGCTGCAGAACCAATTGGCGGTGCCGGTTTTCAAGGACACGCTGGTCAATCTGGGTATTTTCTATATTCCGTTCGCAATTGTTGTGATCGTGGGCGCGGCCAACGCCGTGAACCTGACCGATGGGCTGGACGGGCTGGCGATTATGCCAGCGATGATTGCGGCCTCGACACTTGGCATCATTGCCTATGCGGTCGGTCGGGTCGACTTTACCGAATATCTGGACGTGCATTATGTGCCGGGTACGGGGGAGATTTTCATCTTTACCTCGGCACTGTTTGGCGCGGGGCTTGGGTTTCTGTGGTACAACGCGCCACCCGCGGCTGTGTTCATGGGCGATACCGGTTCGCTGGCTTTGGGCGGCGCGCTAGGTGCAATTGCGGTGGCCACCAAACACGAACTGGTACTGGCCGTTGTCGGTGGGCTTTTCGTTGTGGAAGCGCTGAGTGTGATTATTCAAGTTCTGTACTTCAAACGCACCGGTCGCCGCGTGTTTCTGATGGCACCAATCCATCACCACTATGAGAAAAAGGGGTGGGCCGAGCCGACCATTGTGATCCGGTTCTGGATCATCTCGCTGATCCTGGCGATGATTGGTCTGGCGACTTTGAAAGTCCGGTAACGCTCCCGCCAGGTTCGGCGGACCTGCGGTCCACCTGCCACCTGTTGAGCCCGGCTCGCGCTGACGCGCGAGCCTTTTGTTGCCCTTGCCAATAGAGTTTTCTTCTGCGCAGTGTGACGGCCAATTGGACGTCAGAAGAAGGTGGGCGGCATGATCCCGGTCAAAGGGTTTTCAGGGCAAAAGGTTGCGGTTCTGGGGCTTGGCCGATCGGGTCTGGCCACGGCCCGTGCATTGCGGGCAGGTAAGGCTGAGCCTGTCTGTTGGGATGACAATCCCGCCGCTCGCGAAACAGCCGAGGCAGAAGGTTTCACTTGCGCCGATTTGCACCGCCACGGGGCGTTTGACGACATCGCGTCGCTGATCGTGTCGCCGGGAATTCCGCATCTCTATCCCGAACCGAACCCGATAGTGGCTGCTGCGCTGGACGCCGGAGTGCCGGTGGACAACGATATTGGGCTGTTCTTCCGATCCTTTGCCGGGTCGGAATGGAACAACTATGACACTCCGCCTCGCGTTATTGCGGTGACTGGGTCGAACGGGAAATCAACCACTGCAGCATTGATTCATCACGTCCTGACCGAAGCCGGGCGTGAGGCACAGCTGGCCGGAAACATCGGCCGCGGAGTACTGGACATTGATCCGGGTGGAGACGGGTCGGTGGTTGTGTTGGAGTTGTCCAGCTATCAGACCGATCTGGCCCGCGCGTTGACGCCGGATGTGGCGGTGTTCACCAACCTCTCACCTGATCATCTGGATCGGCATGGCGGGATGGGGGGCTATTTCGCAGCCAAACGCCGGTTATTTGCCGAGGGCGGACCGGATCGCGCAGTGATCGGTGTGGATGAAAACGAAGGCGCGTTTCTGGCGGGCCAGCTGTCCGAAGGGCCGACTGACGACCGGGTCATCCGGGTCTCGGTGGCGCGCAAACTGACCGGGCCGGGGTGGCAGGTCTTTGCACGCAAGGGGTTCTTGTCGGAGTACCGCAAGGGGCGGCAGGCTGGGTCAATCGACCTGCGTCAGATCAAGGGCCTGCCCGGCGTTCATAACCATCAGAACGCTTGTGCCGCCTATGCTGCCTGCCGCGCGTTAGGGCTGGCGCCACGGGTGATTGAGGATGCGCTGCACAGCTATCCCGGCTTGCCGCATCGCAGCCAGATTATCGCCGAAGTGGACGGCGTGACCTATGTGAACGATTCCAAGGCCACCAATGTAGACAGCGCGCTGAAGGCGTTGAGCGCGTTTAAAAAGATCCGGTGGATTTGTGGGGGGCTGGAAAAAGAGGGTGGTCTTTCAGCGTTGAACGGCGCTGCGGATCAGGTGCTCAAGGCTTATGTGATCGGGCGCGAAGCTGCCAATTTCGCGCTTCAACTTGAAGCCGAGGCGCAGGTCTGCACCACAATGGCGGAAGCCGTGGCGCAGGCTATGTCAGATGCGCAACCGGGAGAGACGGTGCTGCTGGCCCCTGCAGCGGCAAGTTTCGATCAGTATGACAATTTTGAACAGCGGGGAGAGGACTTCGCTGAACAGGTTCGGCAGCGGTTGGCGGGATAGTCATTTGCAATAGACCGCCAGTTGGGCCAAGCTACAGTGCTATCAGCTTGACGCGCCGTGACAATTACGTTTGGCTCCGGGCAAATTCAACACGAGGTAATGACTATGCCATACCGTAAGTTTTCTCTGATCCTACCCGCCGTTTTGGTAGCTGGTGCCTGCACGAATGTTGGTGCCAATTATCAGCCGATTGTCGATGGCCCGATTGGCCCGAACTACAACGTGGATCTGCAGCAATGCCAACAGCTGGCTGCATCGCAAGCCAGCGTTGATGGCTCCACCGCCGGGAACGCCGCAATCGGCGCGGCAGGTGCGGCTGCGGTTACCGGGATCGTTCAGGACAGCAGCGACAATCTGGGTCGTGCAGCGGTCGCTGGCGCTCTGGTCGGTGCCGGTGCGGACGTGATCAACAAGAACCAGAATAAAGAAGTCATCGTGCGCAACTGTATGCGCGGACGTGGCTATAACGTCGTCGGCTAACGGGTTGCGATTGCAACTCCAGCAGCGTGGCCCGAGGACCACGCCCATTGGAAATTGTAGCCGCCCAGCCAACCGGTGACATCCACCGCTTCGCCAATCGCATAGAGGCCGGGGACATCCCTGGCCTCCATCGTTTTTGACGACAGATCATCAGTATCGATCCCGCCCAGGGTGACCTCGGCGGTGCGATAACCTTCGGTGCCAGAAGGGGTCAGTGGCCAATTGGACAGGGCCGTAATCAAATCGGTCAGTGCCGCGTCGGATTGGTCGGCCAGGTTGCCCTGCATCGGAATATGCTGGCTTAGGTACTCCACCAGCCGTGTTGGCAAGTGGCGGGCAAGTTCGGTGGTCAGGGCCTTGCGGCCCCCGCTCTGCCGCTGATCGCGCAGCAGGTCGAAAAGGGGAAGATCGGGTATCAGGTTGACCCGGATCGCCTCACCCTCGCGCCAATAAGAAGACAATTGCAGCACCGATGGCCCGCTGAGGCCGCGATGGGTGAACAGCAGCGCCTCGTCAAAGCTGGTGCGCTCGTTTGACAGGCGTGCGGGCAGGGACACGCCGGAAAGGTCCTTGAATTTCCCGTCCGAGAAGGTGAACGGCACCAATGCTGCGCGTGTGTCGGTGATCCGCAGACCGAACTGGCGGGCGATATCATGGGCCAAGCCGGTTGCGCCCATCTTGGGGATCGACTTACCGCCCGTTGCCAGAACCAGATTGGTGCAAGTCAGGCTGAGGCGCTGCCCTTCGCGGTCGACCTCCAGCGCGAAACCGGCCTCGGTCTTGCGCAAATCTTTCAACTCGGTACGCACCCACAGATGGGCCCCGGCGCGCTCCATCTCGGTCAACAGCATCTGAATGATCTGTTTCGAGGGCCCGACGCAGAACAATTGGCCAAGGGTTTTTTCATGCCACGCGATGCCGTGGCGCCCGACCAGGTCAACGAAATCCCACTGCGTATATCGCGCCAAGGCCGACTTGCAGAAATGCGGGTTTTGCGACAGGAAATTGCCCGGCCCGGCGTACATGTTGGTGAAATTGCAACGCCCGCCACCTGAGATGCGAATTTTCTCTCCGGCCGCTTTGGCATGATCGATCACCAAAACGCGCCCACCGCAATGGATCGCGCACATCATACCGGCTGCACCGGCACCGAGGATGATCGTGTCATATGTCATGGGCTGCGCATGGCGTGGAATTGGAAGGAAGGCAAGAGCCAGCGCGGTTTCGGCACGTTGCTAAAGCCTTCATGCGTCACTGCACGTGAAGCGCTTTGTTCAGTAGAAATACAGATTGCCAGCTACCCAACGCGCTGACATGCTGCCCTTTTGACGCGCGTTTTCGAAAAAGGATGAATGGATGCGATTTCCGGACTTTATTACTGCGTTTCCAAAGTTGGATGTGCCTTTCCCCGAAGATGTCGTGCAGACGGCGGTCATAAGATCTGACGCCGGCCTCGCAGCGTTTTTTACGTTTCTTCAGGATATGGAGCTTCCATTGCATTCACATGGGGCCCAATGGGGAACGGTCATCGAAGGTGAGGTCGAGCTGACTATCGGAGGAGTTACCAAAACCTATCGTCCCGGTGACAGCTATTCGATTCCGGCCGGGGTGGAACACGGCGGGCAGATCAAGGCCGGGACCCGTGTGATCGACGTGTTTGAAGAGCCGGATCGGTATCCAATCAAAGAGTGAAGTAAATTCTGCGCTGTCCTGCGCGGGCATTATTCAGCCCATTTGACACCGCGATGGGATTGGGGCCGTTTGTCCAATTGCTGAGGTCACCGCCACTGACGGGCCGTTTTCCGCATATCCGCTCATTCCGCTAGCCCAAACGCAAAAATGTCTGTAGACTCTCAATCAGATCCCGAAAAAGGGACATGAACGAGGCAGTAAGTGGCGGTATCTCATGACTGAGATGGTGTATGGCGCGGTCCAGGACCAGCGCGGAGAACCGATTCTACCAAAGTGGTGGCGGACGATTGATCGCTGGACCATGTCCTGTGTGCTGATCCTGTTTGTCATTGGGCTGTTGCTGGGGCTGGCCTCGTCGCCGCCGTTGGCCGGGCGCAACGGATTTGACCCGTTCCACTATGTCGAACGGCAGGCGATCTTTGGCGGGCTGGCCCTGGTTGCGATGCTGCTGACCTCGATGATGTCCCCGACACTGGTGCGGCGTCTGGCAGTGCTGGGCTTTCTTGCGTCGTTTGTGGCGCTGGCGTTTCTGCCGGTCTTTGGCACCGATTTCGGCAAGGGGGCGGTGCGTTGGTATTCGCTGGGCTTTGCCTCGATGCAGCCATCCGAGTTTCTAAAGCCCGGCTTTATTGTCGTGGCCGCATGGTTGCTGGCCGCGTCGCAGGAAATCAACGGTCCTCCGGGGCGGTTGTGGTCCTTTGCGCTGTGCATGGCCATCGTTGGCATGCTGGTGTTGCAACCTGATTTCGGTCAAGCCTGTCTGATCCTGTTTGGCTGGGGCGTGATGTATTTTGTGGCAGGGGCACCTATGCTGCTTTTGCTGGGTATGGCCGGGGCGGTCGTGCTGGGCGGTATGCTGGCCTATTCGAACTCGGAACACTTTGCCCGCCGCATCGACGGGTTCCTGAACCAAGAGGTCGATCCGACCACGCAGCTGGGCTATGCCACCAACGCCATTCGCGAAGGTGGATTGTTCGGTGTTGGCGTGGGCGAGGGGCAGGTGAAATGGTCGCTGCCCGATGCGCATACCGATTTTATCATCGCTGTCGCGGCTGAGGAATACGGCCTGATCCTGGTGCTGATCATCATCGCGCTCTATTCGATCATCGTTGTGCGCTCGCTGCTGCGGTTGATGCGCGAGCGGGACATGTTCATCCGTCTGGCAGGCACCGGTCTGGCCTGCATGTTCGGCGTGCAGGCGATGATCAATATGGGCGTTGCGGTGCGGCTGTTGCCCGCCAAGGGCATGACGCTGCCGTTTGTCAGTTATGGTGGTTCATCCCTGATTGCGGGCGGCATCGCGGTTGGCATGTTGTTAGCCTTCACCCGCACCCGCCCACAGGGCGAGCTTGGCGATATTCTGCGCGGACGAGGTTAATGAACAAACCCTACCTTCTGATTGCAGCTGGCGGCACCGGGGGCCACATGTTCCCTGCACAAGCGCTGGCCGAGGCGATGCTGCAAAAAGGTTGGCGCGTGCGCCTGTCTACCGATACGCGCGGCGCACGGTATACCAGTGGCTTCCCGCACTCCACCGAAATTGTCGAGGCGTCCTCGGCCACTTTCGCGCGTGGTGGTTTGGCCGCAAAGGCGCTGGTCGGACCCAAGATTGCGGGTGGCGTGACCAGCATGTCATTGCAGATGATGCGCGACCGGCCGGATGTGGTTGTGGGATTTGGCGGTTATCCTTCGATCCCGGCGCTGGGCGCGGCGACGATGTTGAAAATCCCGCGCATGATCCATGAACAGAACGGTATTCTGGGACGGGTAAACCAGCTGTTTGCGACCCGCGTGTCTCAGGTAGCTTGCGGTATTTGGCCCACGGACCTGCCCGAGGGGGCAAAGGGCATCCATACTGGCAATCCGGTTCGGGCCGCCGTTCTTGAACGCGCGGCGGCGGGTTACATTCCGCCCGGAGATTACCCGATGTCGATCCTGGTGATGGGGGGATCGCAGGGCGCGCGCATCCTCAGCGATGTGGTGCCCGGCGCGATTGCAGCTTTGCCCGAATTGCTGCGCGGCCATATCCGCGTTGCCCATCAGGCACGTGACGAAGATGGCGAACGGGTCACGGCGTTCTACGCCGACCATGGCATCCGTGCCGAGGTCAAACCGTTTTTTCACGACGTTCCCCGCCGCATGTCTGATGCACAATTGGTTATCTCGCGTTCGGGGGCGTCAAGCGTTGCCGATATTTCGGTCATCGGGCGACCCTCGATCCTGATCCCGTTTGCGGCTGCCGCTGGCGACCACCAGACCGCCAATGCACGCGGGCTGGTACAGGCGGGTGGGGCGATCATGATTCCTGAAATCGCCCTTGACGTTTCCTCGCTGACCGAGCAAATCACCGCAGTTCTGACTAACCCTGAAGCCGCGCAAAAAATGGCCCATGCCGCCCTTTCGACCGGAGCTCCGGACGCAACCGAGCGTCTGACGGCCCTTGTCGAGCAACTGGCGTAGAAGGAGACCGCATGAATCCTGCAACCAAACTGCCGCAAGATGTAGGGCCGATCCATTTCGTAGGGATCGGCGGGATCGGGATGTCGGGCATTGCCGAGGTGCTGCTGAACCTTGGCTACCGGGTGCAGGGGTCGGACCTGAAGGCCTCGAAAATCACTGACCGTCTGGCCAGCTTGGGGGGCGAGATTTTTGTCGGCCAACGCGCCGAGAACCTGGAAAACGCCGCCGTAGTAGTGGTGTCGACCGCGATCAAACCGGGCAACCCGGAATTGGATGGCGCCCGCGCGCGCGGACTGCCGGTTGTACGCCGGGCCGACATGCTGGCCGAATTGATGCGCCTGAAGTCCAACATCGCGATTGCCGGAACCCACGGCAAAACAACCACCACCACCATGATGGCCGAGTTGATGGTGGCCGGTGATTTCGACCCGACGGTGATCAATGGTGGGATCATCCACGCCTATGGCTCCAACGCGCGGATGGGACAGGGCGAATGGATGGTGGTCGAGGCCGACGAATCCGACGGCTCGTTCAATCGTCTACCTGCGACCATTGCCATTGTTACTAATATCGACCCCGAGCATATGGAACACTGGGGCGACTTCGACAAATTGCGCGACGGTTTCTACGAGTTCGTGTCGAACTTGCCTTTCTACGGTCTGGCCGTGTGCTGCACCGATCATGCCGAGGTGCAGACGCTGGTTGGCCGCATCACTGACCGGCGCGTGCGGACCTATGGTTTCAATGCGCAGGCCGATGTACGTGCAGTAAACCTGACTTACAAAGGCGGCATCGCGCATTTCGACATCCACCTGCAATTCGAAGATACGGTGATCGAAGGCTGTACCTTGCCGATGCCCGGTGATCACAACGTCTCAAACGCCTTGTCTGCGGCGGCAGTGGCCCGGCACCTGGGCATGAAGACCTCGGAAATTCGTGATGCGCTGGCCAATTTCGGTGGCGTGAACCGCCGCTTTACCAAGGTGGGTGAGGTTGATGGGGTCACCATCATTGACGATTACGGCCATCACCCTGTGGAAATTGCTGCTGTGCTGAAAGCTGCCCGTCAGGCGACCGAGGGACGGGTCATCGCCGTGCATCAGCCGCACCGGTATTCCCGCCTGTCCAACCTGTTTGATGATTTCTGCACGTGTTTCAACGACGCTGATGTCGTTGCCATCGCTGACATATTTGCCGCCGGAGAGGACCCGATCAAGGGTGCATCCCGCGATGATCTTGTGCAGGGCCTGATCCGCCACGGCCATCGACACGCCCGCGCATTGCTGGACGAAGGCGATCTTGAACGTCTGGTTCGCGAACAGGCGCGTCCGGGAGATATGGTCGTCTGCCTGGGGGCTGGTACGATCAGTGCTTGGGCCAACGGATTGCCCGCTCGATTGCAGCAAAAACAGGCGGTCTGAGGCAATGGACTCTCGCCTATTGCAACTATAAAGTGTGACGTCGCAATCGCAGACGGGATGTCCTCGGAGGGGCATATGGCATATTCGGTAATGTTTGCAGCCTTGTGGGTCGTGGCCTCGACAATTGTGGCCATGTTGCCGATGCGTCTGCAATTCCCGCCTGGAGTTGTGTTATTCGTCTTGGCGCCTGCTCTGATTGTCTGGCTGGGCCATGACTATGGCTGGGTATTTGGGCTGTTGGCTAGCGCTGCCTTTGTATCCATGTTCCGCAATCCCATCCGGTTTTACTGGCGCCGTTGGACCGGTGCGGAGGTTCAGAAATGAACTTGTCCATCGCCCTTGCCGCGCTTTGGGGAATTGCCGCAAATGTGCTGGCGATGATCCCCAGCAAAGACAATCACTGGACCCGCGCCTATATCCTGATTGCGGTGGGGATTCCGATTTTGGGATACGTGACGCTTCAGAACGGACCGTGGATCGGGTTGATTGTAATGGCAGCAGGCATGTCGGTGCTGCGCTGGCCGGTGATTTATCTGGGGCGTTGGGTGCGACGGCTTGTTGGACACTGACATGGTCGAATACGTCTTTTACACTCTCGCATTCTTTCTGCCCCTGTTTTTGATTTGGATAGCCTCACACATTCTTATTATTAAAGGGAAGTTCAGAGGACCGATCTATCTTCTTATTTTTTTGTTTGTTTCGTTTGCCGTGTGGTATTGGACCCCAGTTAGCGCGTACGCCAGTCAGAGCGCCGAGGGGTTCGTTGTGCTATTTACAGTCGCTTATACCTCGAGCGTGATCGTCCAATTCGTGCCAGGTCTTACCCTTGGAATTTTGACTAGTGGATTGCACCGGATTTTGCTCAGGAAGTTGAGGTCTGATGCCAGTATTGCGCCCGTGTAATAACCCAAGAGGGTAAAATGCTGTGCTCCAAAGAAACGCTTGGTTGAGGACAGCTGAACCATTTTGACCAAACCTTCAGATGAGGACACGGATTGGAGATAATTGAAGTAGTAGCCGCTGTCGTGTTGGCGATGGCGCTTCCGGTATTTTTGTCCGGGCTGGTATCCCACAATCTTGTTAAACGGGGTCGTTTTCGTGGGCCCGTCTATCTTTTGTTGTTTCTTGTTTTGTCCAGTGCCTATGGGTTTCTGGCTTCGGACAACGTAGGATTGCTAGAGCCGATGTGGTGGCGGGCCGAAGACTTCTATAATCTTTTCGTTATGTTCACAGCCTTTCCTTTGGGAACCGGGTTGGTTTTGGGATTCAGTACAGGTTTGCGTAGCCGACAGCGGTCAAAGCGTATGCAAAACTTAGTCCAGATAGATGACAAGCGAACAGAATCGAACTACCAGAGCGCCATGGTTCAAACACTTCCTGCGCCGCGCGGCAAACTCACTGAAAACCGACCTTTGAATGATTTAACCTGGCTTCGGGTCGGTGGGCCTGCGGACTATTTATTCCAGCCTGCAGATATCGAAGACCTTCAGCACTTCCTGCGCGACTTGCCAGCTGAGGTTCCCGTCTTCCCAATGGGTGTCGGTTCGAACCTGATTGTTCGGGATGGCGGGTTGCGCGCGGTGGTGATCCGGCTTGGGCGCGGGTTCAACGGTATTTCGGTCGATGACAACACCGTCACTGCTGGCGCGGCAGCGCTGGATGCGCATGTGGCGCGCAAGGCGGCGGATGCGGGTGTGGACCTGACGTTTCTGCGCACCATTCCCGGCTCGATCGGGGGGGCTGTGCGGATGAATGCGGGATGCTATGGCAGCTACACAGCGGATGTGCTGCGCAAGGCCACCATCGTCACGCGACAGGGTGAGGTTCTGGACCTGAGCCCAGAGGATCTGAACTTTCGTTACCGTCAGTCCGATCTGCCCGACGGGGCGGTATTGGTTTCCGCTACCTTCGAAGGTCCGGCTGGTGATCCCGAGGAATTGCACACCCGCATGGCGGCACAATTGCAAAAGCGCGACGAGACCCAACCCACCAAAGACCGCAGTGCCGGTTCGACCTTTCGCAACCCGGCGGGCTTTTCGTCCACGGGTCGCGCTGATGACGTGCATGACCTCAAGGCCTGGAAAGTCATCGACGATGCCGGTATGCGCGGGGCATCGCGGGGCGGGGCGCAAATGAGCCCCAAGCACTCGAACTTCCTGATCAATACCGGCACCGCTACCGCTGCCGACCTCGAAGGCCTGGGCGAAGAGGTGCGAAAAAAGGTTTACGAAACAAGCGGCATCACGCTAGAGTGGGAAATCATGCGGGTCGGTGATCCGCTGAAAGAATAAAGCCCCAACCGTCAGACCATAACAGGCAAATTCAGGCGACGGATCAAAGGCATAACGCAGTACGGACCACTACATAAGGTCCTGGGACATTGAGGCGCTAAGTGGGTAAGTCGAGCAGGACAAGCCCCAAAGTGGCGGTATTGATGGGTGGCCCCTCGGCGGAACGCGAGGTGTCTCTCAGCTCTGGGCGCGAATGCGCAGCCGCCCTGCGGGGAGAAGGCTTTGAAGTAGTAGAGCTGGACGCAGGTCCCGACCTTTACGCGCGCCTTTTAGACATCAAACCAGATGTGGTTTTCAACGCCCTGCATGGCCGCTGGGGTGAGGATGGTTGCGTGCAGGGTCTGCTGGAGTGGATGCGGATTCCGTACACGCATTCCGGCGTGCTGGCTTCGGCGCTGGCGATGGACAAGCAACGCAGCAAAGAGGTGTATCAGGCCGTAGGTCTGCCCGTAGTACCCAGCGTGATCGTGCCCAAGGTCGAGGTGATCGAGGTTCATGTGATGGAACCTCCTTATGTCGCCAAGCCAAATAACGAAGGCTCCAGCGTCGGCATTTATATCGTGCATGAAGGATCGAACGGCCCTCCGCAGCTGTCTGAGGATATGCCGGAATTCGTGATGGTTGAGAAATACATCGCGGGTCGCGAATTGACGGTGACCGTGATGGGCGACCGCGCCCTGACCGTGACCGAGATCATGACCGATGGCGGTTGGTACGACTATGACGCCAAATACAAGCCGGGCGGGTCTTGGCATGTGCTGCCAGCCGAAATCCCGCAGGACATTTTTGACCGTTGTCTGGATTACGCATTGCGCGCCCATGATGCGTTGGGGTGCAAGGGGGTAAGCCGCACTGACTTTCGTTGGGATGACGGCATGGGGGCTGACGGGCTGTTCCTGCTGGAAACCAACACGCAGCCCGGCATGACGCCAACGTCGCTTGTGCCAGAACAGGCCGAGCATTTCGGCATGAGCTTTGGCCAGCTTTGCGCGTGGATGGTGGAGGACGCCTCATGCGACCGCTAAGGGCCACTCGTGCGCCGGTAATCCACCGATCAAAGCCGCTGGCCGGACCGGATGCGGATTTTGGCTCGGGCGCGCGGTCCGAGGCGGAGCCAAAGCTGCGGCTGAGTGGGGTCAAGCTGTTCGGTCGCAAATCGCAACGGTTTGATCCGGCGCCGTCGCGGCTGAATTACCGATTGCAGCGTTGGATGCTGACGCCGGGTGTGCGTCGGGGTTTGCGGGTTGGCTTACCCATATTCGCGCTTTGCGCTGCGGCCGGTATCTATTTCGGCTCGGCCGAGCGGCGCGAGACTGTGGTGGCCTATGTGGCCGACATCAAGACCTCGATCCAGCAGCGGCCTGAATTCATGGTCAATCTGATGGCGATTGATGGTGCGGGCACCAATCTGTCTGAAGACATCCGCGAAGTGGTGCCGTTGGATTTCCCGATAAGCTCCTGGGATCTGGATGTCGAACAAATCCGCGACACGATCACCGGGCTGGACCCGGTCAAATCCGCCTCGGTCCGGGTACGCCCCGGTGGTATTTTGCAAGTGGATGTTGAAGAGCGTCAGCCCGTCATCGTCTGGCGCACGCGCCGCGGGATCGAACTGTTGGATGAAACCGGCGCGCATGTGGAACGCATCGCTTCGCGTAAGGAACACACCAACCTGCCGCTGATCGCAGGCAAGGGTGCGGATGCCCATGTGGCCGAGGCGTTGCAACTGGTGACCACTGCCCGCAGCTTGGGTGGCCGGGTTCGCGGTCTGGTGCGGATTGGCGAGCGACGTTGGGATCTAGTTCTGGATCGCGGCCAACGCATCATGTTGCCAACTGAACGCCCCGTGCGTGCGCTGGAACGTGTGCTTGCCGTGAATGAGGTGCAGGACCTGTTGGAGCGTGACGTGGCCGTGGTGGACATGCGGCTTGGGCAGCGCCCGACAATAAGGATGACCAAAGCTGCCAGCGAAGACTGGTGGAATACAAAAGTGACAGTGGGTAACGGGCAGTAACGAACATGATGACCGATCTTTATCAGTCCCAACGGGCCATGCGGCAGATGCGCAGGCAGGCGATGCAACGCGGTGTTGTCGCCATTCTGGATGTCGGCAGTTCCAAGATTGCCTGCCTTGTGCTGCGCTTCGATGGCGCAAACCGCTTGAGCGAAGATAACAGCATCGGGTCCCTGGCCGGTCAGACCGGATTTCGGGTGATTGGCGCTGCGACCACGCGGTCGCGTGGTGTGCAGTTTGGTGAAGTCACTGCCATGCAGGAAACCGAACGCGCCATCCGTACCGCGTTGCAGGCGGCGCAGAAGATGGCTGATATCCGGGTGGATCACGTAATCGCCTGTTTCTCGGGCGCAAACCCGCGTTCTTATGGTCTGGACGCTCAGGTTGATCTGGAAGGTCAGGTTGTGTCCGAGGCCGAGGTTGGCCGTGTTTTGAACGCTTGCGACGTGCCCGATTACGGGGCAGGGCGCGAAGTGTTGCATGCCCAGCCGGTGAATTTTGCCTTGGATAACCGCTCGGGGCTGATCGATCCGCGCGGGCAGATGGGTCAAAGCCTTGCGGTCGACATGCACATGCTGACCGTCGATGCCGTCGCGATCCAGAACATCGTGCGCTGCATCAAACGCTGCGATCTGGAACTAGCAGGGATCGCGAACTCGGCCTACGTGTCTGGCGTTTCGGCCCTAGTCGAGGATGAGCAGGAATTGGGGGCCGCCTGTATCGATATGGGTGGCGGTACGACCAGCGTGTCGATCTTCATGAAAAAACACATGATCTATGCGGACTGCGTGCGTATGGGCGGCGATCATGTGACGGCCGATATTTCAATGGGCTTGGGCGTACCGGCCGCCGTGGCAGAACGGATCAAGACCTTCAACGGTGGCGTTCACGCAACCGGAGCGGATGATCGCGACCTGATCGATATTGGTGGTGATACCGGTGATTGGGAACACGACCGCCGCACCGTCAGTCGGGCCGAGTTGATCGGTATCATGCGCCCGCGTGTCGAAGAGATTCTGGAAGAAGTGCGCGTGCGTCTGGATGCAGCCGGGTTCGAACATATGCCCAGCCAGCAGATCGTTTTGACAGGCGGCGGCAGTCAGATCATGGGGTTGGATGGCCTCGCGACCCGCATTCTGGGCCAGCGAGTGCGTTTGGGTCGACCCTTGCGCGTTCACGGTCTGCCGCAATCGGCGACAGGCCCGGGGTTTTCGTCAGCGGTGGGGCTTAGCCTGTTCGCTGCGCATCCGCAGGACGAATGGTGGGATTTCGAAATTCCGGTCGATACCTATGCCGCGCGACCTTTCAAGCGCGCCATGCGCTGGTTCCGTGACAATTGGTAAAGCGGTCGGCGTTGCGGCGCTGGTCGTTGCAACCCCGCTTGCCGCACACGCCCAGACACGGATACCGCCTGAGGCATTTCTGGCTGCTGTCCAGGGTAAAACCGTTACGTTTTACGACTATCCCAGCGGCCTTCTGGTGGGGACCGAGGAATTTCTCAGCCCCAAACTGTCTGTCTGGCGGATGGAGGGGCGGGGTTGTGTCTATGGGCAGATCACTACACCCAATGGTCAGATCTGCTTTTTGTACGATGATGACCCGGATGACGTGCCGGTGTGCTGGTGGACCTTTCAGCACGAGGGCCGCCTTTTGGTGCGACTTGCCAACTTCAACCGACGCGAAATTCAAGAGGTGCGCAGCATTACCGAAGACGGTTTGAATTGCCCAAGTACCCCAATTAGCTAAAGAAATGGGTTGCAGCCAGCGGTCTTATCCCGCAAGATATCCACAAGGCCCGTCAGAGGCCCTGCGGCAGGACCTGAGCAGTTTTCCGCATCTTAATAATCAGTGAATCCCTCGAGTGGCGTGCATGTTGACTGCGGCGCGTGTGCCGCTTGCTTTGTGGTGGATTGAGTTCAATCCGCAACATCTGGCAATGAATGCAAAATACCGCTGACGACTGCCTTATTTCCTCCATATTTTGTGGGAATCGGCGATTTTTGGCGTGACCTTTGCCGTTTGGAACGGTAGGATTGTAAGCGGATAGGTAAGAAAAACACCGCTTTGGCGGGTCAATAAAACAGGCGGACAGAGCATGACATTGAATCTTTCGATGCCCGGGCACGACGAACTGAAGCCTCGGATTACAGTATTTGGCGTTGGTGGCGCGGGCGGCAACGCTGTCAACAACATGATTGAGAAACAGCTGGACGGCGTTGATTTTGTCGTCGCCAACACTGATGCGCAGGCGCTGCAGCAAAGCCAGTCTTCGGCGCGGGTGCAATTGGGCGTGAAAGTGACCGAAGGTCTGGGGGCAGGGGCCCGTCCGACCGTGGGCGCTGCGGCGGCCGAAGAAAGCATCGAGCAGATCGTCGACCATCTGGCTGGCGCACATATGTGCTTTATTACAGCTGGTATGGGCGGTGGCACCGGTACGGGTGCGGCGCCGATCATCGCGCAGGCCGCGCGGGAGCTTGGCGTTCTCACTGTTGGCGTTGTCACAAAACCCTTCCAGTTTGAAGGTGCCAAGCGGATGCGTCAGGCCGAAGACGGCGTTGAGGCGCTGCAAAAGGTTGTCGACACGCTGATTATCATTCCGAACCAGAACCTGTTCCGCCTGGCCAACGAAAAGACCACGTTCACCGAGGCATTCTCGATGGCGGATGACGTTCTGTATCAGGGCGTTAAAGGTGTGACTGACCTGATGGTCCGTCCGGGTCTGATCAACCTCGACTTTGCTGATGTTCGTGCCGTGATGGACGAGATGGGCAAGGCGATGATGGGCACTGGCGAGGCCACCGGTGAAGATCGCGCGGTTCAGGCGGCTGAGAAGGCGATTGCCAACCCGCTGCTGGACGAAATTAGCCTCAAGGGTGCCAAGGGCGTGCTGATCAACATCACCGGCTCGCACGACCTGACCCTGTTCGAGTTGGACGAAGCGGCCAACCGCATCCGCGAGGAAGTGGACCCCGAGGCCAACATCATCGTCGGTTCGACCCTGGATACCGTGATGGAAGGCGGTATGCGTGTGTCGGTTGTGGCCACTGGTATCGACGCCAGCGAAAAGCCCGTCGACGTTCCGGTTGCGCGTCGCTCGATGTCCGAGCCGCTGACTCGCACCGTTTCCGCAGAAGAGGCGCAGCAGGATGAGACCCCGGCTGCTGTGGCCGAAGTGGCGGAGCCCGCGCCCCAGCCAGAAGTGAACCGCGAACCTTCGCTGTTCGAAACCGCCGAGGAACCGGCGCAGCCGCAGGTGGAGCGTGACGATGACGGTCTGCCACCCCCGGCCTATCAGCCCCGTGTGGCTGAGTTCGAGCCGACACCTGAACCGGTTGAACCCGCGGCGGAAAGCTTTGTAGCGCCGCAGCCACAGCACTCCGCAGGCACACCGTCGCCCGAAGCGCTGCAGCGTTTGCAGGCCGCTGTACAAAATGTCCCGGCCTCTGAACGTGGGTATGCGGCGCCGCGTCCACAGGCACCGCAACCGGCCCCCGCACCGCAGGCTGAAGGGCAGGATCGTTCCCGGTTCGGCTTTAACCGCCTGATCGACCGGATGACCGGCCACGCCGCCGATACGCCGGCACAGCCGGTGCGCCAGCAGCCCCCGATGCGCCAAGCTGACGCTACGGCACCTGCGCATGATGAGGCCGACCCCGATCAGGATCGGATCGAAATCCCCGCCTTCTTGCGTCGTCAGGCCAACTGATCACGGTAACAAATTAACGACTTAGGGTCGCCTTTTGGCGACCCTTTTCTTTTGAAATACACGGCTTTAACTGCATGTAAGCAGGCTTTTGCCGATCTGTTACATTCATGTTTCATTCAGTTACAAAGAGTGAGTTGAGCCTTGACGCTTGCTTCCTTAGGTGAGTGTCCAACACGGACCGAAAAGGCCGGACACCACTCACCGAGGTTCACTTTGCAACATACGCTCAAATCTCCGATCACGTTTACAGGCGTCGGGCTGCACAGCGGCAAGCCTGCGACGATGGTCCTGAAACCGGCAGCCGCCGGTCACGGCATCTGGTTCAAACGGACGGATATCGAGCTGGGCAATGCGCTGATCCCCGCGATCTATGACGTGGTCGAGCGGACGCCGCTTTGCACCCGTCTGGTGAACGATGCAAATGTTTCGGTGTCGACCGTCGAACATATCATGGCCGCACTCGCCGGATGCGGCGTGCATAACGCGCTGATCGAGATTGACGGACCCGAAGTTCCGATCATGGATGGGTCGTCGATTGATTTCGTGCGCGGTATCATGGCCAAGGGTGTACGTCGTCAGGCCAGCCCTGTTCTTGCGTTCGAAGTTCTCAAGCCCGTCACTGCCACGCGCGAAGGCGCCAGCGCATCAATCGCGCCTGCGGATGGGTTGATCATCGATTTCCACATCGATTTCGAAGACGGCGCAATTGGCAATCAGACCAAAACGCTGGACATGCGTAACGGCTCGTTCGCGCGTGAGCTTAGCGATTGCCGCACATTCTGCCGCCGCACAGACGTTGAAGCGATGCGCGAAAACGGCCTGGCCTTGGGCGGGACGCTGGAAAACGCTGTCGTTGTACAGGGTGACGAAGTTCTGACCCCTGGCGGTTTTCGCCATGCGGATGAGGCTGTTCGTCACAAGATGCTGGATGCTCTGGGCGACCTTTACCTGGCGGGCGGCCCGATTCTGGGTCACTTCACTGGCGACAAATCCGGCCACGCGATGACCAACACGCTGCTGCGCAAGCTGTTTGAAACACCTGGCGCGGTGCGTCCGGTACTGTGTACCCCCGAACAGGCCGCGCGTCTGCCGGGTCAGGGCCTTGTTTGGGACGAAATCCCCGAAGTCGCCTGATTGGATCAACTCTGCCGACAATTCCGCTAGTGAGTGTACTAAGGCGTTTTGCCCCGGAATTATCTATGCTAGACCAAAGGCCAATCCGGGGCGTGCCCCGATAAGCAATACGACGAGGATAGGCGGAATGGTTGGCACCAAAGCGGCAGTCAGATTCGCAGGCGCGATTCTTCTGACAGCAGTTTTGACGGCATGCGGCGGAAAAGGCGCAGACCGCAATCAGAACCTGGAAGGCTTTACGCCAGAACAGATTTACACACGCGGCGAGTTTGAGCTGTCGCAGAATCGCTCGGATGATGCGGCGTGGTACTTCTCGGAAGTTGAGCGTTTGTATCCCTATTCGGATTGGGCCAAGCGCGCGCTGATCATGCAGGCGTTCTCGTTCCACACGGACAAGAACTATGAAGAAAGCCGGGCAGCGGCGCAGCGCTATATCGACTTTTATCCGACAGACGAAGATGCGGCCTATGCGCAGTATCTTTTGGCGCTCAGCTACTATGACCAGATTGACGAGGTTGGCCGCGACCAAGGGCTGACTTTTCAGGCGCTGCAGTCATTGCGTACAGTGATCGAGGTTTATCCTGATAGCGAATATGCCACGTCGGCGGTTCTGAAATTCGATCTGGCCTTCGACCATCTTGCTGGTAAGGAAATGGAGATCGGGCGCTATTATCTGCGTCAGGATCACTATACCGCAGCAATCAACCGATTCCGTGTCGTGGTCGAAGATTTCCAGACCACAACCCACACAGCTGAGGCGCTGTATCGTCTGATAGAAGCCTATCTGTCGCTGGGCTTGGTGGATGAGGCGCAGTCAGCCGGTGCAATCTTGGGTTACAACTATCAATCGTCGGAATGGTACGATGCGGGCTATGCATTGCTGACCTCGCGTGGGTTGGAATTGAAGAGCCGTGGAAACAACTGGCTAAGCACCATCTACCGTCAGACCATTAAAGGTGAGTGGTTGTAATCGTCATGGCTAAAGGCGTGGGACGCTAAGACCCGATGCTGCGCGCCCTTGATATCCGCGACATGCTGATCATTGACCGGCTGGAATTGACGTTTCAGCCGGGTTTGAACGCATTGACCGGTGAAACCGGGGCGGGCAAGTCGATCTTGCTGGATTCGCTGGGTTTCGTGCTGGGCTGGCGAGGGCGGGCTGAATTGGTTCGGCAAGGCGCTGCGCAGGGGGAGGTTGTAGCCGAGTTTGAGTTGCCAGATGGTCACCCCGCCCATGCGATTCTGGCCGAGGCAGGCTTGCCTGATGGTGAGGAACTGATCCTGCGCCGGGTCAATTCAGCCGAGGGGCGTAAGACCGCTTGGGTCAATGACCGGCGCTGTTCCGGTGAGGTACTGCGCGCCCTGTCCGAGACGTTGATCGAACTGCACGGCCAGCATGATGATCGCGGGTTGCTGAACCCGCGCGGGCATAGGGCAATGCTGGATGACTATGCGGGGACAGAGGGGCTTCTGGCAGCTGTGCGCGCGGCGTGGATGGATATGTCCCGCGCGCGTAAGGATTTGGCCGAGACCGAGGCGACGCTGGCCGCCATGCGCGCCGAGGAGGAGTTTCTGCGCCACGCCGTTGCCGAGTTGGACAAGCTGGACCCTCAGCCCGGTGAGGATGCTGAATTGGATGCCCGTCGGCGCATGATGCAAGGGGCTGAACGCATTCGCGATGACGTTGCCCGTGCTTTTGACCTGTTGGGCGCAGATGGGGCCGAGGTGGCGATGTCTGACGCGGTGCGTTGGTTGGAAGGCGTGTCCGACAATGCGGGCGGGCAGCTTGAGGCCCCGATAGCCGCATTGGGGCGCGCCTTGATCGAATTGGGTGAAGCGCAGAACGGGGTGAGGGCCTGCCTTCAAGCTTTGGATTTTAACCCGACTGAGCTTGAAGCCGCAGAAGAACGTCTTTTCGCCATCCGAGCGTTGGCCCGTAAGCATGATGTTGTGCCTGACGAATTGGTAGTTTTTGCCGACACGCTGCGTGATCGACTGACCCGTTTGGATGCAGGTGACGCCGACTTGGCGGATCGGAGTGCTGCGGTTGGGGCTGCACAGGAAACCTATGACAACGCCGCCGCCGCACTTAGCGCCGCGCGCCAACAGGCGGCCGGGCAATTGGATGCGGCCGTGATGACCGAGCTTGCACCGTTGAAGATGGAGCGTGCGGTATTTCAAACCGAAATCACGGGCGCCGATCCCGGACCTGAGGGGGTGGATGCGGTGGCCTTTACCGTTGCCACCAATCCCGGCGCGCCGTCTGGCCCGTTGAACAAGATTGCCTCGGGCGGTGAACTCAGCCGGTTTTTGCTGGCGCTCAAGGTGTGTCTGACCGGCGACGATAGCGCCCGCACTATGATCTTTGATGAAATTGACCGGGGTGTCGGTGGGGCGACTGCTGATGCGGTGGGTCGCCGTCTGGCGTCTTTGGCACAGGGGGGGCAGGTTCTGGTCGTGACCCACTCGCCGCAGGTTGCCGCCCGCGCGGCGCATCATTGGCGGGTTCAAAAACAGGTAACTGGCGGGCAGACATTGTCCACCGTTATCCCGCTGGCCGAACCAGACCGTGTGGATGAAATCGCCCGGATGGTCGCAGGGGACACCATCACGGACGAGGCGCGCGCCGCCGCCCGCGCATTGTTGGGCGCCTGAGTTAAATTTGCCGCTTTCCGGTTTTCAAACCGTCGCGATCCTACTTTTATAAGGGGGCTCCGTGGCTTACTAAGGAATATACCTTGATCCCCGAGTGCCAATGACCCAAACGACCCGCACCGTTCTGCGCAACCAGCTCAATCAGGCTCTGGCCGCGATGAAGGATGCGTGGCGGGTTATGTTGCGACGTGGGCCTAGCCAAATTCAGTTCTGGTTCATTGCGTTGGCAATTGGGATTGCGGCAGGGTTTATGGCCCTTGGGTTCCGCAAGGCGATCCGGTCGCTGCAGGCCTATGTCTACGACACTGACGATATCCTGTTGCTGCACAGCCATGCTGAGAAATTGCCGTGGTTCCTGATCCTGATTACGCCGATTATCGGCGGTCTTATTGTTGGTGTCATCCTGCACAAATTCACCGATGACGGGCGCGTCCGCTCGGTCGCGGACGTGATAGAAGGTTCGGCACTGACCAATGGCCGGGTCGAAGGGAAGGCGGGGATCGCCTCGTTCTTTGCCTCGTTGATCACGCTCAGCACAGGCGGGTCAACTGGTCGGGAAGGCCCGGTGGTGCATATGGCCGGGGTGATCTCGACCTGGGTCAGTGACCGTATCCACGCGGATGGCATCACCGGCCGCGATCTGTTGGGCTGCGCTGTGGCAGCAGCGGTTTCAGCCAGCTTCAACTCACCCATCGCTGGGGCATTATTCGCGCTTGAGGTGGTGCTACGCCACTTTGCCGTGCATGCATTTGCGCCCATTGTTATCGCCTCGGTCGCGGGTACAGTGATCAATCGGCTGGAATACGGAGATGTGACCGAGTTCGTTCTGGAAACCCCGGGCTCGCTGCAATTCTATGTGGAGCTGCCAGCTTTTTTGATCCTTGGGCTGATCTGCGGGCTAGTTTCGTTGCTGTTGATGCGCTCGATCTTCTTTGCCGAGGACATCGGCACTCACATTCAGAACCGCCTGTCACTGCCACGATGGCTGCGCCCCGCCGTGTCCGGTGCAATGCTGGGTCTGCTGGCCATCTGGTTTCCACATATCATCGGGGTTGGGTACGAAACGACGATCCGTGCCCTGACTGGCGATCTGACCCTGACCGTCGCGATCTTGTTCGCGGTGATAAAAACAGTCGCTTTGGCCATCACCATGGGGGGGCGCATGGGCGGTGGTGTATTTTCACCTTCGTTGATGGTTGGCGCTCTGACCGGTTTGGCCTTTGGACTGATCGCCACCGGGCTGCTGCCCGATGTGTCCGGTACCCATACGCTCTATGCCTTTGCGGGGATGGGGGCCGTCGCCGCCGCAGTGCTGGGTGCCCCGATTTCCACCACGATGATCGTTTTTGAACTGACCGGAGACTGGCAGATTGGAATTGCGGTGATGGTCTCGGTGTCGATGTCCACAGCATTGGCTTCGCGTCTTGTGGACCGGTCGTTCTTCCTGACACAGCTGGAGCGCCGCGATGTTCACCTGGCCGCAGGACCACAGGCATACTTGCTGGCGATGTTGCGCACCGGGGCGGTGATGCGCCCGATAGGGGATCCGCGCTCGATCACAAAAGAGAAGGCGCAGGAGTTGATAGAGCAGGGGCTATGCGTACAGGCCAGTGCCACGCTTGAGGCGGCGATGCCCTATTTCGACCACGACGACATCCCTTGCATCCCGGTTGTGGTGATTGACGACGAGGGTAACGAATCCCCGGTTGGTGCGCTCTTTCATATCGACGCGCTCAAGGCCTATAACCGGGCGCTGGCCGCCACGGCGGCCGAGGAACATTCCTAACCGTCGTAGACCGTTGCCGCGTCGCCCAGATAATTGTCCCATGCAAACCAGTAAGAGATATGTCCAGCCACACGCGGCAAGCGAGTTCCGTCTGGTCCGATCAACGCCTCTTCGGTCATGGTCCATTTCTGTCCGGTCTGATCCACCAGGCCGCCGTTGGACGCGGTGAACCGGTGCGAGGCGCGTTCAAACGCCCGTACCGCGCGCTTGTCGGGGTTGCCGATCAGAACCAGCGGCCGGTTGGCAATCGCGTCATTGATCACGCGCATCTTGCTAAACGCATCCAAAGGCCAGGCCCGCGCCGCACCGAACTGGCGGATAGCAAAGATATAGTCTTTCTGCCGATGTTCGGATTGGTCAACCAGTGCTGGAAACATCAGTTCGGGCGAGGCGAAATACTCACGATAGACCACGCCGGAGCCATAGTTGCGTCGATGGCCGGTATTCTGAGACAGGACGCGCGTGCCAGGGTGTGAGGACTTCCAGCTTTCCCATGTGGTGATCACCACCGGTCGCTGCTGGAGCGTGATTCCACTGCCGACCAGCGGGCCCACAACCGGCTTCCCGGTGTATTGGTTCCACAGCGAATGTGTCTCGCGATCAAACATCAGTTTGTTGGACCGGTACAGGAAACCAGATGATCCAAAGACAAACGGTTTCCGCCGTCCCGCCACTTGTGTTTCGAACAAGATACCCGACCCGCACAGCGTGCAATAAGCCAGCGCTACGGGGACGCCACCGATCACCTCGTTGAACATCTCGTGCCATCCCATGATCCGCAGCGGATAGGCGCGTTCATCCCCATTGATCGAGACGCCAAAGACCAGATCGTCGTCTTTCATGTAGCTGGCTTTTGAGGCCGAGATCAGTGTCGGATTGTCGAGCGACGGGATGCCGTCCTTGCTGACGCCGCCCCAGGTGATTTCCTCTAGCCGGATCATCATCTTGTCGCGCTGCAGGTATTTTGGGCGCAAGAAGTCGTCAAAATTCGGGTCAATCCCCAGAAGAACCTCACGCTTGAACGGGATCAACGAAGGGTGCGGGACCACCTGCGGGTTCTTTTCCTGCCACAACATCCAATCGAACCAGTCAGTGCCAAGGTTCTGACCGGTCAGGGTCTGCATCACTTCGGCGATTTCGTCGGTACGTCGCCCTCCGTAACGCATTCCGGTCAGCAGGGCTGGGACTACATCCGGGTTGCCACGCTGCACCAGAAAGGCCATGCCCTGTTTGAATTCAGAACTGCTGCCGTACAAGGTGGACCTCACGGCCTCAAGCACGGGGTCTTGCTGTGCTGAAAGTGCGTTGGGCAATGCGGCTGCGGCCAGCATACCAGTGAAACTGCGGCGCGTGATCGACATGGCATCCTCCGATAGTGTCCATGTCCAGTGTGCATCGGCCGCTGTTCACATGCATGCAACAGGTGCGTGAGGTTTCACCCAACGTTCACGTTTTTAGTGCCTCTTTTACGACGCCACGTCTGACTCTTTTCGTTTTCAAAACCTACCTATCTCGCCCAAAACAAACAGCGAGTTTAGGTTTAGGGTATCTGTGTGTCACCCTCCACAGAGCAAACCGTACGGAAAAAGTAACAGCAGCGGCGTCTAACTAAACGCTATGGAAGAACCAATTGGCTGCTTTAACTGTTGCCGCTGCGCATTTACCGACAGCGTTAATAACGCTTGGTTTTTTGCGATGAGCTTATCCCAGACTCATTTTTAGGATGTACTAGCTATTCACCATCTTCTTGTACTTGTTGTAGGTGGGTTTAATTTTGTTACCGTTCGCGATCTTGTCGGGATCAAGTTTATGAAAGTCATTCTGGTCGCGGTGGTCGCTGCGCCACACCTGCCCGTCTTTATCAATCACATGCCGCCAGCAGTTTTTAAGAACTTCGTCTGCTTTGTCTTTTCCAGTCCAATGCCAAACGGACTCGTAACACAGAGTACCTTTTGAAGTTACGTACCACTTTCCATCTGTATAGCTGACCGCGGGATCGCTTGGGTCGTCGTCCCAAACAGCTTGAAACTTGCCGCCTGACCCCCAATAAGAACCTCCTTTGCTCCAGTTCCAGGTCTTGCCCAGGTAAATGTCGATAACCTGTTGAGGATCTGCGTTTTTTGCACCGTTTGGCTTACTTTCGCTGAATGCAGAAGTTGCGAGCAGGGTTGCACCAAGTGCGGTGATCAGTAATGAATTGAGTTTCATAGTCATGCCTTTCAAAACGAAATAAATGCATAACTATTGCAAGTGATTCAAATCTGATCAAGCTTCAGAAGAAAGCCGAGGTGTCTCGGTTGCATCTTCTACGCCGTGTTCGGTCCGGAAAGGAATGCCCGAACAGTCATACTTGCACGGACTGTAAGACAAGAGGAAATGCGCCGTTAAGGTGCTGATAGCAACAGTTTTTATGGTCGTCCGAACGCAGACCTAACCGTCCAAACGCTGGCGTTGAAACGACTGCTACCATCGGATTTCAACCTTAAATCTGCTCTACCTTCACCGATTCAACCGGGTAAAAGGCCACATAGCCCTTGATCTCGGCCATGGCGGGAACGGGGGTTTCATAGCTCCACGCGGCGTTTTCGGTCACCGAGGATTTGTTGACGATCGAGAAATGCGAGGCATCCCCCTTATGCGGGCAGTGGGTGATCTTGTCGGTGCTATCCAGAAAGGCCATCGCGATGTCGGTACGGGGGAAATAGATCACCGGAGTCAGATCACCTTCGATCAGTTCCAGCGCGCTAGTGCTTTCACCCAGTACGGCACCACCGGAACGAACGCTCCATTTGCCCGGAGCTTTGCGGATTGTGATCTCAACCATTTTTCTTCCCTCGTCTTATTTTCGGCCTCTCTTCTGCTCTGTGTATGTAACAGGTCAGTGTCAGATCGGCGCAGTTGCGGCATCCAACCACAGTTGCGCGTCGTCGCCCAGCCTTGAGCGCAGTTTTTTCGCAACGTCGTAGTGATAGGTATTCAGCCAGTCACGCTCTGCCGACGTCAACATGTCAGTCACGATTAGCCTTCTGTCAATTGGGACGTATGTCAGGGTCCGCCAGTTCAGCATCGCGCGTTCCGCGTCACCACCGGGCAGGGCTGGGGCTTCTTGAACAACTACGAGGTTTTCGATGCGGATACCAAAGGCGCCCTCGCGGTAATAGCCCGGTTCGTTGGAAAGGATCATGCCGGGTTGCAAGGGCACATGGCTGACTTTGGACAGGCGCTGGGGGCCTTCGTGAACGCTGAGGTAGGCACCGACACCGTGTCCGACACCGTGATTGAAATCCTGACCCGCGGCCCACAGCGGGGCCCGTGCGATACATTCGATGTCACGCCCGGCCAGCCCGACAGGCCAGCGCAGCATGGATAGGTTAATCATGCCCTTCAACACGCGGGTAAAGCAGGATTTTTCCTCATCTCCGACATTACCGACGGCGATAGTTCGCGTGATGTCAGTGGTGCCGTCCAGATATTGCCCGCCACTGTCCAGAACCAGAATATGACCGTCTTCAAGGCGGCTGTCGGTTTCTTCGGTCACGCGGTAATGCATGATCGCGCCGTTCGGACCAGTGCCGGCAATCGTGTCGAACGAGATATCCTGCAGCGCATTGTCCTTGCGCCGGTTCTCTTCAAGTCGGGTCACCACCTGCGTCTCGGTCAGGGTACCCGGAGCCTGCGCATCCAACCAGCAAAGGGTTTCAATAACCGCCGCTGCATCGCGCAGATGCGCTTCGGCGCTGCCCGCGATCTCGGCCGCATTCTTGCAGGCCTTGGGCAAGGCGCAGGGATCTCCGCCATCCACCATCCGATCCTGCAATACATCGGCCACAGCCTGAGGCAGCGTTCCCAAATCGACCTGTATCTTCCCCTCAAGCGCTGTAACGGCGTCCAGAAATGCCCCCGGCGCGTGGACGGAAACCTGATCCGTCATCGGCTCGGACAGTTTTTCCTGATCCATGAACAGATCCACCCGGCCACCGGCATGCAGAATAGCAAAGCCATGGGCCACCGGGTTGTACCCGATATCCGAGCCGCGAATGTTCAAAAGCCACATGATCGAATCCGGCAACGTGATTACTGCAGCTGTGCAATTTGCCTCGCGCAGGGCTTCGGCCAGAAGGGTGATTTTGCTGTCCGCGGTTTCACCTGCAAACTCAATCGGATGGGTCTTGACCGGGTTCATCGGGGCGGTGGGCTGGTCGGACCACACGCGGTCCACCAGATTGTCACAGCGCACCAGTTCGATGCCGCTGTCGGTCAGCTCTTTCTTTGCGCTTGTGATCTGACCTGCTGCATGCAGCCACGGATCAAAACCTACCTTGCCGCCATCGGGAAGGTGTTCCTTCAACCAGGCGCTCAGGTTGACCTCGGGCCACGGAACCGGAGTGAATTCGGCGGCGACCTGCGCCTTGACCTGGGTTCGATACCGGCCATCGACAAACACGCCCGCTATTTCCGGCAACACGGCGCAAAACCCTGCTGATCCCGTGAACCCTGTCAGCCACGCCAACCTTTCATCCCGAGCGGCCACGTATTCGCCCTGATGCGCGTCTGCGCGCGGGATCAGAAATCCGTCCAGCCCTTCGTTCGCAATTTCACCCCGCAGAGCCGCCAACCGGGGTGGCCCCTGTTCCGGGCGCGCCGTCACCTCAAAGGACTGAAACATCACATACCTCTCCCAAGCGGGGGTTCACCCCTTATTCTTTTGGAAAATTCTTTGGCCCGGGGCAAGGCCAGCCTCAGCTGGCCCTTTTCATCCCCATCACCCGCGCACGTGCGCGAGGATCACTATCGAACAGGGCTGCCAGTTGTTCGGTCATTGCGCCTGCCAGTTGTTCGACGTCAGTGATCGTCACCGCGCGGTCGTAATAGCGGGTGACGTCGTGACCGATGCCGATAGCCAGCAGTTCCACCATTTTGCGCTTTTCCACCATGGCGATCACGTCGCGCAGGTGTTTTTCCAGATAATTCGCGGGGTTGACGCTGAGCGTAGAATCGTCAACTGGTGCACCATCCGAAATCACCATCAGAATTTTGCGTGCTTCGCGCCGGGCCAGCATTCGGCGATGCGCCCATTCCAACGCCTCGCCGTCGATATTCTCTTTCAGCAGCCCCTCTTTCATCATCAGGCCCAGATTGGGCCGTGCGCGCCGCCAAGGGGCATCCGCGCCCTTGTAGATGATGTGGCGCAAATCATTCAGACGCCCCGGCTGTTGCGGGCGACCATCGTTCAGCCATGCCTCGCGTGCCAATCCGCCTTTCCACGCGCGGGTGGTAAAGCCCAAAATCTCAACCTTCACATTGCAGCGTTCCAGCGTGCGCGCCAGAACATCCGCACAGATCGCCGCAATAGAAATCGGACGCCCGCGCATCGAGCCCGAGTTGTCCAACAACAGCGTTACCACCGTGTCGCGGAATTCGGTGTCTTTCTCAACCTTGAAGCTAAGCGGCGTAGTCGGGTTTGCCACAACTCGCGCCAGACGGCCCGCATCCAAAATGCCTTCTTCGCGGTCGAATTCCCAGCTGCGGTTCTGTTGTGCCTGCAGGCGACGCTGCAACTTGTTGGCCAATCGGCTAACAGCGCCCTTCAGGGGCTCCAACTGCTGATCCAAGTAGGCTCGCAGTCGTTCCAGTTCGGCCGGTTCGGCCAGATCTTCGGCTGCGATCTCTTCGTCGTAGGTGTTGAGATAGACCTTGTAATCGGGATCAGCTTCGGATGCCGGCGGGGGGGCAGGGGGTTCCAGAGGAGCCTCACCTTCGGGCATCTCTGCCTCATCGCCCATCTCATCTTCGGCCATCTCATCCATCGAGACCTGCGCCTGAGACTGGTCCTGCTGTTCTTCCTGCGTTTGCTCGGGCGTGGCGTCGGCGTCCTGCTCCTCTTGGTCATCCTGGCCGGTGCTGTCGGGATCGGGCTGTTCCTCGGCGTCGTCTTCAGCCTGATCTTCCTGTTCGTCGTCCAACTCATCAGGGTCATCGCCCAGCTGGTCGCCGTAACCCAGATCCTTGATCATCTGGCGGGCAAACTTGGCGAATTCCGCCTGGTCCGAGAGCAGTTCGTCTAGGTTTTCCAGCGTGCCACCGGCCTGTTCTTCGATAAATCCACGCCACAGGTTCATGATGTTAGAGGCCGCCGGGGGCAGGTCCCGCCCCGTGGCCAGGTGCCGGATCAGATAGCCCGCAGCAACCGCTAACGGTGCATCCGCTGGCTGCTTGCACTGGTCGTATCCGCGCCGCAGGGCCTCATGCCCAATCTTGACGTCGATATTGCTGGCAGTGCCGGGCATATCCCGCGCACCCATCGCCTCGCATCGCGCGACTTCCATCGCCTCGTACAAATCCCGCGCCATATCACCCGGAGGCGCATAGCGCGCATGGGTGGCGTCGTCATGGTACTTTCGCTGCAGCGCCAGAGCATCCGCTGTACCGCGTGCCAGCAAAACCTCTTCGCGCGTCATCCGGCGGCTGACTTGCGGCAGACGCATCGACTCGCCCGATATACCAGAAGGGTCGACTGTGTAGGTCACGTTCAATTCAGGGTCGTCGGCCATAACCTTGGTGGCTTCGGCCAAAGCCTTCTTGAACGGATCAGCGGGGTTGTCGTTGGGTTTGCTCATCGGTGGCAGTCCGGTCTTGTTCTGTCCCGGCAACCTAGTGCCAATTCAGGGCCTTGACCATAGGGCCAACCCCGTTTTCGCATGAAACCAGAGCGGGACCTATGGTAAAATCATGGGGTGTCTCGAAGGGTGGCGTGCGTCAAACTAACTATAAACTACGGGACTAGGGGATTGCCCAGCCTTGTGCGCCCCAGAACGACTTGGCGGTTCCTACCTGAACCATCCTATAAGACCCTCAAGCACTCCCTTAAGCCCATTTTTCCGGAACAATTTCTGATCTTTGCCGTGGTGCGAGCGCATAACGATATTCGTCAAGTCACGCATTTGTCCGGTGTTGAGCTTCATGGGATCGCTTACAACACTGGAGTTCACTTTCTTGCCGGGCATGTCGGTCAGGTCAAAGCCGTTTTCCCGGCCAAATGTCTCAAGCCCGTGCTGTAAATCGGCAAAATTCAGCAGTGACACGCGCGCCCCTGATGCATGCCGGGCGCTTTTGTTGACGGTTAAGCTACCTGATATATTTTTGATATCCAACAAGTCCGAGATGGATTTGTTAGCCGACACAAGTGTCTCAAACTCCTCAAGGTTTATTGGTTCGTTGCGGGGATCAAGGCCGAAACCACCCCCTTCTTGCGCGCGCATCCAGCGGTGGGGAGAATAGTACAGCGAGATCATCCGCTCGACCGGGGGGCGGGCAAAGGCATAAGCGGTATATTCGGCAAAGGCCGGGCCAATCAGTTGGCTGTATTCCGCAAGTGTCTGATGCTTGGATTTGGTAGCGTCACCGCTTAATTCGAACCGGTCTGTGCCATCTTGATGGCCGCTGGTGACGATGGCATCGTCTGAGAACCGAAGGAAACAGCGCGTAAAGAAGTTTCCTCCGGTTTTTGGTACGTGGATGAACACGCATTTTTGCGCGGCAAATTGCACCTACTTATCCCAGGCTTGTGCTGGCAGCGCTTTCCGGCAGTTCCTCGTCAAAGCAACGCTGATAGAACTCGGCAACGGTCTGGCGTTCCAGTTCGTCACATTTGTTCAGGAAAGACAGGCGGAAGGCGTATCCTACGTCACGGAAAATCTCGGCGTTCTGGGCCCAGTTGATCACGGTTCGCGGGCTCATCACGGTGGACAGGTCGCCATTCATAAAGGCGGTCCGGGTCAGATCAGCAACGGTCACCATCTGGCTGACGGTTTTGCGGCCTTTCTCGGTATTGTAATGCGGCGCTTTCGACAGGACGATCATCGTCTCGGCGTCGTGGCTCAGGTAGTTCAGGGTTGAGACCAGCGACCAGCGGTCCATCTGCGCCTGGTTGATCTGCTGCGTGCCGTGATAGAGGCCAGTTGTGTCACCCAGACCCACGGTGTTTGCAGTGGCGAACAGGCGGAAATTCGGGTTCGGCGTGATGATTTCGTTCTGGTCCAGCAAAGTCAGTTTGCCGTCATGTTCCAGCACGCGCTGGATCACGAACATCACGTCGGCGCGGCCTGCGTCGTATTCGTCGAACACGATGGCAACAGGGTTGCGCAGCGCCCAGGGCAGGATACCCTCGTGGAATTCAGTGACCTGTTTGCCGTCACGCAGTTTAATCGCATCCTTACCGATCAGGTCGATCCGGCTGATGTGGCTGTCCAGGTTCACACGTACAGCTGGCCAGTTGAGGCGGGCGGCAACCTGTTCGATATGGGTCGATTTACCGGTGCCGTGATAGCCTTGAATCATAACCCGGCGGTTATGTGAAAACCCTGCCAGAATCGCCAGTGTGGTTTCGGGATCAAACTTATAGGTCGGGTCGATGGCTGGAACCCGATCACTGCGCTCTGCAAAGCCTTTGACCGCCATGTCGGTATCAATGCCGAATACGTCCCGAACCGAGATTTCCTCGGTGGGTTTTGCGTTGATATCAATCGATCCGTCAGCCATTCGCCTTGTCCTTATCCTTTGGCCCGTTTTGCCGGGTTTGAACCCGTGTGTGGTGCAACATATTGCCGGGAAGGGCAAGGGAAAGAGGCGTCGCGCGGAGGCTGAGAGGATGTTTCTTCGAAACTGGCCTTATCGGGATGAATGCGCACAGATAGCTAAAGCGATCAAGGAGGGTGCTTGTAAGGAAGAATATTCTCAATCAAATACAAATATCGAAATATTTAATTTGGGTTAAAATAGAATCTTGTAGACTGAGCTTAAGGGAATAGTCCGATTGTCTTAATTTGTGAGGCGTAATTGAACGAGACTAGCAGTCGCGAAAGAGTGCCCATCCACCCGTCGCATGATGGCGCCCCCGTTTTGACCATTGCTGGCGCAAAGGGCGAATTCGATGGCTTTTGATGTCCTACTGCACACCGTAAACACAACTGGCCCGGGTGACTTGGTCGTTCAAAACACGACTCAGCCAGCGATTGTTGATGGTCAAACGATCTCATTCGACGGGGGCCTTACGTTTCAGCCTTATACCTACCTTGGGCAAGGCACCAGGGTGAGCAACGGCGACTCCGGCGAATTTATTCAGGTCGGCACACAGATTTTCGCTTGGGACACAAACGACCCAACCGGACCAATGAGCACCGGCAATTGGAAGATCACTCAGAGTGATCTCGATCCGTCGAACCCGCCTTGTTTTGTTGCCGGTACCTTAATCGAAACAACCGCAGGCCCGCGACCGGTCGAGGATTTGGCGGTGGGCGACAGGGTTTGCGTATCTGATGGTCAAACCCTTCCTATTGTTTGGATCGGGAAACGAACACTCAGCGCTCAGACTTTGCGCTTCCAGCCAAGGTTTCGCCCAGTGAGAATTCAGCGCAACGCGTTAGGCAAAGGTCTGCCCAACCGCGATCTGTACGTATCCCCGCAACACCGGATTGTGATTGAAGGCTGGCGGGCTGAGTTGCTATTTGGGGAACCGATGGTCTTCTCGGCCGCGATTCATCTGGTCAACGATGATACGATCCGTCAGATAGGAACGGATGAGCCCGTCACCTACTTTCACATTGCCTGCGAGCAGCATGCCATCCTGTCCTCGCATGGCCTGCAAAGTGAAAGCCTGTATGTCGGCGGTCAGTCTTTGAATTCTTTCAGCCGCGAAGATGTTGACGAACTGCGCGCGCTATTTCCCGAACTCAGTGACAGCGCGCAGGTGCCAAAAACCAAACTTCGTTGCTTGAAACACCCCGAAGCGCAGGCGCTGCGGGGTACGTTTTCAGCGTAGTAGAGCTTACTTAAAATTCCGGCTGTCCTTGATCTGATCCCAGGCCCAGACGACCTCTTGCAACTGTTCCTCTTGGGATCGGTCGCCGCCATTCATGTCCGGGTGCAATACCTTGATCAGCTTTTTGTAGGCCTTGCGCACCTCAGCCTTGGACCAGCTATCCTGCGCTTCAAGAATCTCGATTGCGCGGCGTTCGGTGGGGGGCAGGCGGCGGCCTCCGGAATTGGCGCGGCCGGGGTTCTTGGTAGCGTTCTCACCCAGAACCTGATGCGGGTCCTCGATGCCCAGACGGGCCCAGGCGCGGGCCTCGGGGTCGCCCATCGGCTTTGTCTCACGCTCCCACACCTTGTCTTTTGAGCGTTGCGCGTTCAACTCGGCCTCGGTGGTGCCGTCGAAGAAGTTCCACTTGTTGTTATATTCGCGGACGTGCTGCTGGCAGAACCAGTAAAAGTCGTCCAGCACATCCGGCGCCTTCGGCGCACGGAACTTACCGGCCTCCTGACACCCCTCGTGATCGCAGATTCGCGTCGAGGTCTCAGATGCGCCTGACATCCCCCGGCGCCCGCGCGGGTTCTTTTTCTTAGCGCTGGAAACGGACATATCGAATCCGAAGGGGTCTGATTTCACCATGCTCTGATCCTTACGAACACATCTTTTCGACTCGGAGGCAGCAGTTTAGTCTAAGCAGCCGAAAGTAGAAGAGGGGGGGCGGTAAATTTTTTGCCGCTGAGCGAAAAAATGAGCGTGAGTGACGAAATCCATCAGCGCCTTGAGGCCGCGTTCAATCCGCGTGAGCTGGAGGTCATCGACGACAGCGAAAGCCACCGCGGCCATGCCGGGTATCAGGACGGAGGCGAGAGCCATTTCAATGTCCGCATCCGCGCCAGCGCGTTCGAGGGCCAGTCCCGCGTCGCCAGCCACCGCGCTGTACACAAGGCGCTGGGCGATATCGTGCCGCGCATCCATGCTCTGGCGCTGGATATTGGGGGGTAGCTGGCCCAAAGTGCTTTGAGGGGAGGGATCAAATGTCCAGAACGGAGACGGCCTTTACGCTCGAGTCCACCCTGACCTGCCCATCCTGTGGGCACGTCGAAACGGAAACCATGCCCACGGACGCGTGTCAGTGGTTCTATGAATGCAAATCCTGCCACCAAGTGCTGAAGCCTCTGGAGGGCGATTGCTGCGTCTATTGCTCATACGCAACGGTGCCTTGCCCTCCGATACAACAGGGAAAAACGTGCTGCGCTTGACTTGAGACTCGCCGCGATCAGGGCTTTTCCTGAGGTTCGGATTTCGCCTCGGACCCTTTCAGCGACAGGGGCGGGTCATTCACCTCTTCGGCAATCGGAGCCGGGGCAGCAACTGTTTCGGGTCCAGGTACGGGTTGCGCCAGCGGCACGCTGTCCGGCGTTTCTGTTGGGTTACGGGTCGAGACAAAAGACGCCTCGATCTCGCGCCGAAAGACCAACACATTGCGCCAGTTCACGGCTGAACCGGTCAGGCCAGTGCGTTCCTCGCTGGGCAGCAATTCGGCCCGCTGATATTCCCAGCCGTCTTGCCCCATCTCGTTCAGCAGCTGTTCCACGGATGCTGCAAACCGTCCTTCGGCGGTTTTGACACCCTTGGCCTTGGTGCCTTTTTGCGGGGCTGGGACAACTTTGTATTCGTAGCGCTGCATCGGATTTTCCTGGTTGCCGGGTTCCGGCAATCTAACATGTTGGCGATTTTGGGAAAGTCATGATCGCATGGACGTGGCGGAAAGAAAAACGGCAGGGTTTTGTTCAAACCCCGCCGCGACTGTTCGATATCTCGAAGGCTTTACGAGCCCAGCTTCTTGCTGACCAGTTCGTTCACCGCCTTGGGGTTGGCCTTGCCACCCGTGGCTTTCATCACCTGGCCGACGAACCAGCCCGCCAGTTTCGGGTTCACCTTGGCCTTTTCAACCTGCGCCGGGTTGGCTGCGATGATCTCATCCAGTGCGGATTCAATCGCGCCGGTGTCGGTCACCTGTTTCATGCCGCGCTCTTCGACGATCTGCGCCGGATCGCCGCCTTCGGTATAGACGATCTCGAACAAGTCCTTGGCGATCTTGCCCGAGATCGCGTCCGATGCGATCAGGTCGATGATCCCACCCAATTGTGCCGGAGACACAGGCGATTCCGTTATGTCGTGGTCTTCTTTCTTCAGACGACCGAACAGTTCGTTGATGACCCAGTTTGCAGCCAGCTTACCGTTGCGGCCCTTGGCAACTTCTTCGAAATAGGCGGCCGATTCCACCTCGGCGGTCAGCACGGACGCGTCATAGTCGGTCAGGCCGAATTCACTTATGAAGCGTGCTTTCTTGTCGTCGGGCAGTTCCGGCAGTTTGGCGGCGATGTCGTCCACCCATGCCTGCTCGATCTCAAGCGGCAGCAGGTCGGGGTCGGGGAAGTAGCGATAGTCATGCGCCTCTTCCTTGGACCGCATCGAGCGGGTCTCACCCTTGTCCGGGTCGTACAAGCGGGTTTCCTGATCGACCTTGCCGCCAGCTTCGACAATGGCAATCTGGCGGCGGGCTTCGACCTCGATCGCTTGCTGGATAAAGCGCATCGAGTTCATGTTCTTGATTTCGCAGCGGGTGCCCAGATGCGAGAAATCCTGCGTTTCCTGGTATTTCTCATACGCGCCCGGCAAACAGATTGAGACGTTCACATCAGCCCGCAGGTTGCCGTTTTGCATGTTGCCATCACAGGTGCCCAGATAGCGCAGAATCTGACGCAGCTTGACGATATAGGCCGCCGCTTCTTCGGGTCCGCGAATGTCGGGGCGGCTGACGATCTCCATCAGGCAGACACCGGTCCGGTTCAAATCGACAAAGGACATATGCGGGTCCATGTCGTGGATCGATTTGCCTGCATCCTGCTCCATATGGATGCGTTCTATCCGCACGTTGCGCGCGGTTCCATCACCCATTTCAACCAGCACTTCACCTTCGCCCACGATGGGGTGGTAGAGCTGTGAGATCTGATAACCCTGCGGCAGGTCGGGGTAGAAATAGTTCTTGCGGTCAAAAGCCGATTTCAGGTTGATATTCGCCTTCAGGCCCAGTCCGGTGCGTACAGCCTGTTCCACGCAGTATTCGTTGATCACCGGCAGCATCCCCGGCATCGCCGCGTCCACAAAGGCCACGTTCGCGTTCGGTTCGGCCCCAAATTGGGTCGATGCGCCCGAGAACAGTTTGGCATTGGACGAGACCTGCGCATGCACCTCCATCCCGATCACCAGTTCCCAATCGTGTTTGGCCCCGGCAATGGTTTTGGGTTTGGGCATTTCATATGTCAGGTCGAGCATGGCGCGCCTCATTTCCGCAGAAGTCTAAGCCTGCGTATTAGGCCCGGCAGGGGCGAGGGGCAAGGGGGAATCAGTGTTGAGACAGGCGCAGACCAGACGGTGTAAAGGTCACGTCCGTGCCGCTGCGAAGTTCCTCGCGGAACAGATCACGGATGGCACGCAACGCATCGCGCTTGCCGCGGGCTGCAAACCGTTCGGCAGAATTGATGCGAACCGAGTTGTTGAACCCATTCGCGGCATGTGCCCAGATCAGCGGGTGCAGTTCAGTCATGTGGTCGCGGATCAGCCTGTTTGCAGCTTCGTGAATTTGCGAGCGGACAAGGTCGGCCTTTTCGTTCAGGCCCTGACCGTTCTGTATCGTGATGGCGCAATAGGCCGACAGCATGTTGACAGTCTGCTGATCGGGGCGGCGATGCAAAATGTCATCCAACCCTTCTAGGAAGTACTCGACATCCAGACGAGCGCAGGCCTCTTCGTCCAATGCGATGGCGTCAAACTGGACCCAAGTATAGCCGCCAGCGCCCCAGATGTCGCCAGTCCGCGCGGCGTTCCGCAGTGCCTGAACTTCAAGCTTTTCATAGCTGCCAAACCAACGCGGCAGCAGATGCGTGCCCATCGCCCGCATAGGCCGCTGATTGTGCGGGTCCAGGGAGATCAGGCGTTCGTATTCTTCGGCTACACGCTGGTTAGTCTTCCGTTGACCTGCCAACAGGGCACAGCTTGCGGCTGCGACAATGGGGCTGTCTGGCAACGCAGCGCGGCATGTCGGCAAAAGGTTTGCGGCCCGGTCGAAATGGGCCGCGCAACGCGACCGGTGAAGGGGCGGCAACGTGGCATCCGTTGCGGTTCCGCGCCATGCCCAGGCCAGGTCAATGTGTGTTAAGGCGACCACCAGCGTAATCATCGGATCACTCGGATGCTCACGCATTTCGTCTTCAAGCTCTGAGATACCGCCCAGCAAGTCATATTCGCACAGCGCGCTGCCATCCGACAGGGCATGTTCCACTGCCAATACAACGTCGGAACGCGCGCCAAAGGCCAACAGATCGGCAATCGGTGTTGCGTCCGATGCGATTGCGCGGTCCTTGTCGGCGGCATGCATCATTTTGGACAGCTTGGTCCAGCGGTCCTGTCTGGCCAGTGTGCGCCCTTCTTCAATGGTGTTACGGGCGGTCAGGTCTTCGGTCCTGATATCGGCCACTGGAATGTTCAATTGCCCTTTATCCGGCAGTGATGCCGTCACCGCGCAGTCGGTTACCCGCACGTTTTGCGTGGAATGACCCTTGGATAAATAAGAAAGGGCCTCACGTGCCCTGAAAAACCGAAACATGGTAAAACTCGAAACCGTAACAAACTGGTAAGTTAGCTTGAAACTTTTACCGAAAATCGCCTCAAATTCAAGTTTTTTGGGGAGTGTTGTGTGACAGGCCGGGAGAATAGGTCCCTTTCCGACTGATTGTTTCAGAAAACAGTGAAATGGTGCCGTTCAACCCGTAATCCGGCGTCTTGCAGGACAGTTTCAAGGGTCTTGTGGGGTGGTGTGGCTTCATCCGGCAGCCGAATCCGCTTGCCCGAGGCCAGAACCAGTGACGTGCGCACGGAAAAGTCCCAGCGCGTGTCGAGCCGGACATGGTCGATATCGGCCAAGGCAACCTCAGCCTCGCGATTGCCTGAAAACCATCGTATTGCGCGGTGATCCAAGGTTAGTCCGGCACTTGTGCCATGCGCAATGTCCCAAAGGGCGGGCAGGGTGGGCAAGCTCAGCAACCCAACCAGCCACCACGCCGCATCGAACAGAATAACCAACGCGATCAGCCCCGCGTAGACGCACATCAGGATCACGACGGCGCGTGGCGTCCCGTTGTGGCGTTGGAAAGTAAACGGGGTCATGCGCCGAGGATGCGAGACACCATTTCCGTTGTATCCCGCGACAGGTTCTGTGTGTCGGCGATACGCGTCAGCTGAACTTTCATCAGGTCCTGACGATCGGTGTCATAGCGTTTCCAGGTCTGGAAGGCAGAACACATCCTGGCGGTGGTCTGGGGGTTAACCGGGTCCAGCCTGATCAGCCAGTCTGCCAACAACGCATATCCTGCCCCGTCCGCACGATGGAACCCGGCGTGGTTCATCGCCAACGCCCCCATGACTGCCCGGAACCTGTTGGGGTTCTTCCAATTGAAATCAGGGTGCTTGGTCAATGTGCGCGTAACATCCGGCGTAGTTTCAGGAGAGGCCGTTGCCACCTGCAGGCCGAACCACTTATCGACCACCAGCCGGTCATGCTGCCACTGCCTGTAAAAGTCCGCCAGTTCGGTTTGGCCCGCGCCCGCCCGCAACAGGCAAGACAGGGCGGTCAGTTGGCGGGTCATGTTGTCGGCTGCTGCGTATTCCTCGACCGCTTTGGCACCGCCATCCAGCCGCGAAGTCAAGTACAGTACTGCGCCACCAAGCGCCCGCTTGCCGGCCTGATCAGCATCGGGGCTGAACGGCGCGTCGATCAGTGTTTCGCTGTGCAGCCTTGGCAGCAGGTCCTGCACATGCTGTGCGGTCGCTTGGCGCAGGGTTTCGACGGCGGTCCATATCGCCATCGGATCAGGAGTATTACCACTTTCAAACAAGGCCGCAGCCAGTTCGGATTGCGTTGGCAGACCCAACATCAAAGAGCGATAGGCTGAGTCCAGATCGCCGTCACGCAGCACGGCCAACATACCATCCAGATAGTTCGTTCCCGGCGCTGAATCTTCGCGGATCATGCGCAGCAGCGTATCTTGCGCAAGCGACCTCCCTGCCTGCCAACGGTTGAACGGATCGGTGTCGTGGGCCAGCAAAAATGCGCGTTCGGCATCCGTGTGGTCATGTTCCAGAATGACCGGGGCCGAGAAATCGCGCAGGATCGAGGCCACAGGTTTTGCTGCCAGTCCAGTGAAAGTAAAGCTTTGCTCGGCTTCGGTCAGCTCCAACACTTCGGTGGCGCGCACTTCGTCCCCGTTCTGGCCCAGCAGGCCCACGGCGACGGGGATTACCTGCGGCAGTTTCTTGGGCTGGCCGGGTGTTGGCTTGGTGCTTTGTGACAGGGTCAGGGTATAGGTGCCATCCTGCCAGTCTTCGGCAACTGAGATGCGCGGCGTGCCGGATTGGCTGTACCAACGCTTGAACTGGGTCAGATCGCGACCGGTCGTATCCTCGAACACCTTGATCCAGTCTTCGATGGTGCAGGCCTGCCCGTCATGACGGTCGAAATAGAGGTTCAGCGCCTGCGCATAGGCCTCATCCCCCACCAACCGTTTGAGCATGGCGATGACTTCGGCGCCTTTTTCGTAAACAGTCGCGGTGTAGAAGTTGTTGATTTCCTGAAAGCTTTCAGGGCGAACCGGATGTGACAACGGACCGTTATCCTCGGGGAACTGCCGTGCGCGCAGGTCGATCGCATCATGGATGCGTTTCACCGGGGCCGAGCGCATATCGGACGTAAACTGCGCATCGCGAAACACCGTCAGGCCCTCTTTCAGACACAGCTGGAACCAATCGCGGCAGGTAATGCGGTTGCCGGTCCAGTTATGAAAATACTCATGCGCAATGATTGCCTCGATCCGCTCGAAATTGGCATCGGTCGAGGTTTCGGGGCTGGCCAGAACGGCGGAAGAGTTGAAGATGTTCAGCCCCTTGTTCTCCATCGCGCCCATGTTGAAGTCATCAACGGCCACGATGTTGAACACGTCCAGATCGTATTCCCGGCCGTAGACGTCTTCGTCCCATTTCATCGACTTTTTCAGCGCCTCCATCCCAAAGGCGCATTTGCCTTCGTCTCCGGGGCGCACCCAGAGGTTCAGTTCCACGTCACGGCCCGACATGGTGGTGAACTGACCGGGATGGGCGATCAGGTCGCCTGCGACCAACGCGAACAGATAGGCGGGTTTGGGCCACGGGTCGGTCCATTCAGCCCAGCCTTCTCCCTTGCCCGAGGGGTTGCCGTTGGACAGCAAGATCGGCAAGTCACCGTTGATACGTACGGTGAACTCGGACATCACGTCGGGCCGGTCGGGGTAATAGGTGATCTTGCGGAAACCTTCAGCCTCGCACTGGGTGCAATACATGCCGTTCGACATATACAGGCCCTCAAGCGCGGTGTTGTTACCGGGGTCGATCTCGACGACGGCCTCCCAGATGAAGGGCGCATTGGGGACTCCAACAGTCAGGCCCTTGTCGGTGACATTGGGGGTGACTTCGACCCCGTCAACAACCGCCCGGATCAGGGTCAGGTCTTCGCCATGCAGAAAAAACGTACGATCCGTTGCCTCGGGGTTGGGGCGGAACGCAATACGAGACGTAACGCGTGTGGCATGATCTGCCAGATCAAAGGTCAGATGCACGCTGTCCACAAGATAGCCAAAAGGCGTGTAATCTTTCAGATAGATCGTGGTGGGGGCAGCGTCACGCATCGGGGGCCTCGTATCGGTTGAGTTCTGGCGTGACGTTATGGGGATCACTTGTCAGCCGCAAGCCGATGCTGGGTATTCCGAGCCGCCAGGCAGGTCAATTTGGTCTTCAAATTCCACCGGAAACTTGAGGGGTCTGTTGCCTATCGGAAACTTTCGCACTAATTGACGCCTGCATGCCAACGTACACAATGCGGGAGAATTGACTTATGAGCGGCAGAGAAACCCGGAAAGGGCTGCAGATTGCCTGGGAGCTGGCGGATTTCATCGAAAATCAGGCATTGCCTGGAACAGGTGTCACGCCCGAGGTGTTCTGGTCCGGATTCGCCCGCTTGGTTGATGAGCTTGGCCCAAAAAATCGGGAACTGCTTGCTAAGCGGTCGGAAATTCAAAGCCGTCTTGATGGTTGGCATCTGGAACGCAAGGGGCAGGCCCATGATGCCGCCGCATACGAGGCATTCCTGCGAGAAATCGGGTATCTGGTAGAAGAAGGCCCCGATTTCCAGATTGAAACGGCAAATGTCGATCCCGAAATCGCAGCAATCCCCGGGCCGCAGTTAGTTGTTCCGATTACCAATGCCCGTTTTGCCCTGAACGCTGCGAACGCCCGTTGGGGCAGTTTGTATGATGGGCTGTATGGCACTGATGCGATGGGTGATCTTCCCACTGGCAAAGGATATGACACTGAACGCGGCGCACGGGTGATCGCCTGGGCCAAAGGTTTTCTGGATGACGCTGCACCGCTGGCCAGCGGTTCGTGGGCGGATGTCTCGGGACTGCGTGTGGAAAACGGGGCACTGGTGCCCGCGCTGGCGGACTCCTCGCGTTTTGTTGGATATGGCGGCGCCGCTGAAAACCCCGAATTCGTACTGCTGAAGAACAACGGTCTGCACGTCAAAATCGTGATCGATCCGTCCAGCACGATCGGCGCATCCGACCCGGCAGGCATCGCCGATGTGGTCGTCGAAGCGGCCTTGTCAACGATCATGGACTGCGAAGACTCGGTTGCTTGTGTTGATGCCGAAGACAAGGTTGTGGCCTATGGCAACTGGCTGGGCCTGATGAAAGGTGACTTGACGCAAGAGGTTTCCAAAGGCGGAAATACCTTCACCCGCAAGCTGGCAGAGGATGTCGATTACACCACCGCAGATGGAGAGCAGGCAACGCTGAAAGGCCGCTCGCTGATGCTGGTGCGTAACGTGGGTCACCTGATGACCAACCCCGCCGTACTGGATGCCGACGGCAATGAGACCGGTGAAGGTCTAATGGATGCGCTCTGCACCACTGTGATCGCAATGCACGATCTGCAGCGCGAAGGCGGCAATTCGGTCAACGGGTCGGTTTACGTGGTGAAACCCAAGATGCACGGACCGGAAGAGGTGGCATTCTCGGTCGAGATTTTTGACTTGGTCGAAGACATTCTCGGTCTGCCGCGCAACACCGTAAAACTGGGCATCATGGATGAGGAACGCCGCACTTCGGCCAACCTCAAGGAATGTATCCGAGCTGCGAAATCGCGCGTGGCTTTCATCAATACCGGCTTTTTGGACCGGACGGGGGACGAGATTCATACCTCGATGGAAGCAGGTCCGGTGCTGCCCAAAGGCGACATCAAGAACACGCCCTGGATTGCGTCTTACGAAGACCGTAACGTCGATATCGGTCTGGCTTGCGGCCTGAAGAGCAAAGCCCAGATCGGTAAAGGCATGTGGGCGATGCCCGACCGTATGGGTGAGATGCTTGAGGTCAAGATCGGCCATCCGCAATCCGGCGCGACCTGCGCCTGGGTGCCGTCACCGACCGCTGCGACCCTGCACGCCACGCATTACCACAAGGTCGACGTTCTGGCCCGTCAGGACGAACTGGCCGCTGGTGGCGCCCGTGGCACGTTGCGGGATTTGCTGACGATACCGCTGCTGGATGGCCGCAACCTCAGCGAAGATGAGATCACGCGTGAGATCGAAAACAGCGCGCAGGGCATTTTGGGATATGTCGTGCGCTGGATTGATCAGGGCGTGGGCTGCTCGAAAGTGCCGGATATCAACGATGTGGGTCTGATGGAGGATCGGGCAACCTGCCGGATTTCCTCGCAGGCACTAGCCAACTGGCTGCATCATGGTGTCGTCAGTAAAGAACAATTGATGGCTGCGATGCAAAAAATGGCTGCCGTGGTGGACCGTCAGAACGAAAATGATCCTGAATACTCGCCGATGGCGCCGGGGTTCGACGGGATCGCCTTCCAGGCCGCGTGTGATCTGGTATTCAAGGGACGTATTCAACCTTCGGGGTATACCGAGCCGGTTCTGCATGCGCGCCGTCTTGAACTGAAAGCCAGCCTTTAACTTCGCAAAAACGTTAGGACACACCATGACCATTTCTCTGCGCAAAGCCCGCACGATCATTCGCAAAACTCTTGAGAAAGGCCGCGAGATGGAGCTGAAGCCGCTCTCGGTCGTGGTCTTGGATGCGGGCGGGCACGTCATCGCGTTTGAACGTGAAGATGGCGCAGCGCCCGGCCGTTTCGCTATCGCGCATGGTAAGGCTTACGGGTCGGTCATGCTGGGCATGGCGGGCACTGCGCAAATGCAACGTGCCGAAGCTCAGGCTTATTTCATGAATGCGGTGAACGGCGTTTATGGTGGTCAGGTTGTGCCGGTTCCGGGGGGAATTTTGCTGCGTGATCGCAAGGGCGCGGTGATCGGGGCCATTGGTGTGACAGGCGACACTTCGGACAATGATGTCGTTGCGGGTATGACCGGGGTCGAGGGGGCAGGCCTGACCGGAGAAGCCTGATTTCGATCAGTCTGTGGTGCTGGTTTTTCCAGAGAATAGGGAAAAACTCTCAAAAACTTGGTATCATTTGTAATTCTGTTCCGACATTTGCCATATAGCCCGAACGTTTTGTGCGCAGTTGAACACGTCCTTGCGCCGTCATGCAGGGCGTGTTCTGTTGCACGTTCTTTCTGCTGAGGATAGCTTCCCTGTTAGTTACAGAAACTGCAAGGAATGCGGAATGTCTCGACCTGTCGTCGGTATCATCGGCAACTCTTACCTTATGAACGATGAATACCCTACCCATGCGGGTGGAACGATGAACTCTGAGGCCGTGGCAAATGTTTCGCATTGCCTGCCGCTGCTGATTCCATCCGACCCGCGCTTTGTCACGGTTGAGGAATTGCTTGAGGTCTGCGACGGGTTCCTGCTGACCGGTGGGCGCCCGAATGTACATCCCGAAGAATACGGCGAGGACGCCACTGACGCGCATGGTGAGTTCGACCGGGCGCGGGATGCGGTCACTTTGCCTTTGGTTCGGGCCTGTGTCGAGCGTGGTCAGCCCTTCATGGGCATTTGTCGCGGGTTTCAAGAGGTCAACGTCGCCATGGGCGGCACGCTCTACCCTGAAATACGCGATTTGCCGGGTCGAATGAACCACCGCATGCCCCCGGACGGAACTTTGGAAGAGAAGTTTGCCTTGCGACATGTGGTGACACTGGACGAAGGTGGCGTATTCCACCAACTATTCGGCGCGCCCGAAGTGATGACCAACACTTTGCACGGGCAGGGTATCAAGACAGTCGGTGACCGTGTTGTCATCGACGGCCACGCGCCTGACGGTACGCCCGAGGCGATCTATATCAAGGATGCGCCAGGCTTTACTCTATCGGTGCAATGGCACCCTGAATGGGATGCAATCAACGATCCCGTTTCCCGACCTTTGTTCGAGGCATTCGGTGCCGCCGTAAGGGCATGGGCCACCGGTTCGGATGCCAGTCTGGTACAGCAACGGGCGTGAATGTCGCGCTGATCCACAAAGGGGACCGGCGCATTGCAATCAAATCAACAGATCAAACTGTTGGTTCAGAGGCAGCTTTCGGGCGCGTTCTCCGGTCAGATCAAACAACGCATTGCCAAGCGCCGGCATTGACGGCGGCGTTCCGGGTTCGCCCGCGCCACCCATGTGGCGGTTGGTTTCCAGCACACGCACCTCAACCTGCGGAGCAGTATGCATTCGGATCGCATCGTAGTCGGGGAAGTTGTATTGCTCGACCTCACCTTCGGCAAAGGTGATCTCGCCGTAGCAGGCTGCTGACAGACCATACATCATGCCGCCGAACATCTGCGCTTTGACGTTCTCGGGGTCCAGAGCCAGCCCCATATCACAGGCAATCCACGCCTTGTTGATGCGGATGGTGCCGTCTTCGTCTACCACCTCGATCACTTGTGCGACCGGAGTACCGAAACTGTAGGTGAACGCCACGCCGCGCCCCACGCCGTCCGGTGTCTGCCCGGTCCATCCGGACATCTCGCGCACTGCTTCGAGGCAACCGGCCGAGGGGGCGTGTTCACCCTTCATCAGTTCCAACCGGAATTCCAGCGGGTCGCGGCCCGCGGCATAGGCCATCTCATCCATGAAGGTTTCGTGGAAGAACCCGTTATGGCTGTTGCCGACCGACCGCCAGAACCCGACGGGGACGTCAAGTTTGGGGATGTGGCCGCTCATGCGGTAGTTCGGCACCGCGTAGGGCTGGTTGAAAAAACCTTCGACCAGAACCTTGTCCGGGCCGGCACCAGGCATGCCAGTGTATCTCGTCACGGCCTGCTGCGTGCAGGATTGCGCCGAAACTTTGCCGTCAATCAGAACTGCCTTGCCGTCCTGCACTGCCCCGCGCATCCGGGCAATGGCGCCGGGGCGGTAATAGTCGTGGCGCATATCTTCTTCGCGGCTCCAGGTCGTCTGAACCGGGGTGCCGGGCATGGCCATGGCAACCTTGGTGGCAATCTCGCCGAAATCCAGTTCACCCCGGCGACCAAACCCACCACCCAGATATGTGGTGTGGATCTGTACCGCTTCGGTGTCCAGATTAGCGGTGTTGGCCGCGCGAAACCGGATCAGGGTTGGGGCCTGATTGCCGCACCACAGCTCCAACGCATCGCCGGTATACAGCGCAGTGGCGTTCATCGGCTCCATCGTGGCATGGGCCAAATAGGGCACTTGATACTCTGCGGTAATCTCAGTTGCGCCTTCGGGTGTGACGCTGACATCGCCATCGTCGCGCATTGTCGAATTCGCCGAGTCATCAAACGCCTCGGCGATCTTGGTGAAAATGCCATCCGTCTCGGGCGGGTAGGGGGCGTCACCCCAATCCACGTCGATGGCCTCGACTGCTTGATTGGCGAGCCAGGTGTTGTTGGCAATCACGGCGACACCTGTGCCCAGATCAACGATTTTCTCGACCCCCGGCATGGATTGCGCGGTGCTGTCGTCATAACCGTGCATCGCGCCGCCCAGCTTGGGGTTCATGCGCACGGCCGCGAATTTCATCCCCGGCAGGCGAACGTCGACGCCAAACTCGGCGGTACCAGTTGCCTTTTCGACCATGTCCAGACGCGGCTGGGTTTGGCCCAGATAACGCCATTCAGACGGATCGCGAAGGGGCACTTCGACCGGCTCAAGTCCGGCGGCGTCTACGGCCAAGTCCGTATAGGCAATCTTGTCGCCATTTGGCGCGATGACATGCCCTGCGGCAGTTCCCAGTTCCGACGGGTCAACACCTAAACGAAGGGCCGCAGCGCGTTTGAGCGTGTGTCGGGCCGATGCACCGGCCTGACGCATCCGCTCGAACCCATCCTTCATCGATGTCGACCCGCCGGTGACCTGGAGGTGAAGAGCTTTGCCAAGCACACCCAGCGCTTCGCCCAGATTGTGCTGGAAGTCAGATATGTCATAACCCTTGTTAGGCAGACCTTCCCCCAGCATGGCAGAGTTATAGTAGGCCGCTGCCGCCGGACCGTGCAGCACAGTGATCTGGTTCAGATCCACGTCCAATTCCTCGGCAATCAGCGCGGCCCATGTGGTCTTGACGCCCTGACCCATTTCAGCGCGCGGTGCAAAGAGGGTTACGCCATTTTGGTCGATCAGGACAAACGGGTTCAACGCCGCCTGACCCTCGCCAGGTTTTAGCGGGTTCGCGGCGGGGCGGCTGACATAATAGGCGCCGAATGCTACGCCGCCGACAATTGCGGCCGAGCCGATCAGGAAAGTGCGGCGAAGGATTTTACCAACAGAAGCCATGAGTTACGCCTCCTTCAGTTTGCCAGCCGCGTCATGGATCGCAGCGCGGATACGGGGGTAGGTGCCACAACGACACAGGTTGCCCTGCATCGCCTCATCAATATCGGCGTCCGAAGGTGCAGGGTTTTCAGCCAGCAACGCAGCAGCCTGCATGATCTGGCCCGACTGGCAATATCCGCACTGCGCCACCTGATGATCGACCCAGGCTTGCTGGATTGTCGCCATCGTACCCGGCGTCCCGATACCTTCAATCGTGGTGACATCGCCCCAAACATCCGACAGGCTCACCTGGCACGAGCGTACAGCCTCGCCATCAATATGAACCGTGCAGGCACCACAGGCCGCCACGCCGCAGCCGAATTTGGTGCCGGTCAGGCCGACCTCATCGCGTAAGACCCAAAGCAAGGGGACGTCATCGGGCAGGTCAACCTGATGTTGCTTACCGTTAATCTTCAGGGTGGTCGCCATGGCGCACCTCATCTGGCTGTGGCTGGTTGCTGACATATTTAGCGCAAAGTGTCAGCGTGTCAATTGACAAAATTTACAAAAAATGTCAAAGGTTCTGGTATGACGGAAGCAGTTGACGATTCACGGCAAAAAACCATCCTGAACTCGGCTTTTCAGGCTTTTGCCGCTTATGGATACCGAAAAACCTCGATGGATGACATTGCGCAGGGGGCGGGGATGTCCCGGCCGGCGCTGTATCTGCATTTCAAGAACAAAGAGGCGATCGTCAGTAAACTGACCGAGGTCTACTATGTCGAAAAATGCGCGGCTGTTGCCGAGGCGCTGGCAACGTCAGGTTCAGTGTCCGAGGTTCTAGCCAGTGCGATTCAGGCGCAGACGGCAGGGATGGCCGCGATACTGGCCTCGCCTCATGGGCTTGAGATGCTGGACAACACCAAATCCTTATCCGCCGAGATCATCGCGGAGGGTGAGGCTAAACTCTCAGGGCTATACGCGGATTGGCTGACACAGCAAGAACGGGCCGGGCGGGTGCGCCTGCTGGCCGGTGCGGCCGAGACTGGTCGGACGATTACGGCCACGCTTAAGGGGCTCAAGCTAATCGGAGCAGGTGCAGAGGTCTATGAACAGCAGGTTGCGCAGATCGCGGCGTTGATCGGTGCGGGGCTTGAGGTCAGGTAACCCGCTGCCGCACTTTGAATTCCGGTGCATCCCACAAACGGTTTTGCATAATGTAAGCCAAGATTTCGACAGCGCGCTCGACGTCCCTCGCGTCGATGTACAAAGGCGTGAACCCGAAGCGCATGATGTCCGGCGCACGGAAATCTCCGATCACGCCGCGCGCGATCAGAGCCTGCATGGCGGCGTAACCTTCAGTAAACCGAAACGAGACCTGACTGCCGCGCTGCTGCGGATCACGTGGGCTGGCCAGTTCCAACTCAGGGCAGGTGCCTTCGACACGGGCTATGAACAACTCGGTCAAGTCGATGGATTTGGCGCGCACATCAGCCATGTCCGCCATGTCCCAGATGTCCATCGCGGCGGACAGGGCGGTCATCTGAAGGATCGGAGGGGTGCCGACCCGCATCCTCTCGATCCCGCTGCCGGGGCGATAGTCCAGGTCGAAGGCGAAGGGTGCCTCGTGCCCCAGCCAACCTGACAAGGCCGGACGGGCGCGATCTGTCAAGCGTGGCGCGACATAGATAAAGGCTGGCGCACCGGGGCCCCCGTTAAGGTATTTATATGTGCAGCCCACCGCGAAATCGGCGTTGCAGCCGGACAGGTCCACTGGGATAGCTCCGGCGGAATGGGCCAGATCCCAGACAGTGACCGTCCCGTTTGCATGTGCCAGTTCGGTCAGCGCCTTCATGTCGTGTATGCGCCCGCTGCGATAGTCCACCTCAGTAAGCATCAGCACGGCAACGTCGTCGGTTATGTTTGCGGCCACGTCCTCGGGTGCGACAACGCGTAGTTCATAATCCGGCCCCAGCGAGCGCAGCAGCCCGTCCACCATATACAAATCAGACGGGAAGTTGCCGTTATCCGACAGGACCACCTTGCGGTCCCGGCACAGTTCCAGCGCAGATGCCACGGCCTGATACACTTTGATCGACAGGGTATCGCCGGTCACAACCGTCCCGGTTTCCGCGCCGATCAGACGGCCAATGCGGTCGCCCAGGCCGGTCGGCAAACCCATCCATCCGGCCTTGTTCCAGCCGGTGATCAGCATCTGGCCCCATTCCTTGACCATCATGTCACTGACACGATCACTGGCAGCCAGCGGCAACGGACCCAGCGAATTGCCGTCCAGATAAATGACATCCTCGGGCAGATCGAACATGGCTTTGGTCGCGGCAAAGTCGGTCATGGGCGGCTCACTACTTTGTGTTGTGTTGTGTTGCTTTCTTTCGGCCTAGCCGATCCGTATCGGCCTGTCCATTGATGCGACAACCTGAGCTTTTGCCAATTCGGTTCGAAAGCGGTAGGACATCGGCCAGAAACGACATGCCTGTGCATGTTGTCAGTTGCGGGGATGCGCATGCACCGGATCGACATACCGCCCGTCTGGCTTGTTGGGTTCGCTTTTCTGGCCTGGCTGCAGGCGCGTCATTTCCCCCTGGGCTTGTCGCTGGACGGCGGATTGACTGACTTGTTAAGCGGGTTGCTGATCGGGGGTGGCATCCTGATCGCGGTATTGGCGATAGTGGAATTTCGTCGTCACAAAACAACCGTTATCCCGCACGAAACACCTTCGGCGCTGGTTCAGTCAGGCATATATAAACGCAGCCGCAACCCGATCTATGTTGGCGACGTTCTGATTCTGGCTGGTTTGGTTTTAAGGTTCGATGCGGTGCTGTCCCTGATCCTGATCCCAATCTTCGTCTGGGTGCTTGAGCGCCGGTTCATTCTGCCCGAAGAAGACCGCCTGCGCCGTACTTTTCACGCTGATTTTGCCCGTTACGAACGTAAAACCCGCCGGTGGGTTTAGGATGGATAGACCGATAATATCATATCGTGAATGCTGCACTTGCGAAATAATGTTGCGCAAGATACATGTTTGCTTAACGAAGAATACCGACCACCCGCTCAGCTTGAGTGAGAACTAGGGGGACTGCCAGTGAAGATAGGCACACCGAAGGAAATATATGAGGGCGAGAACCGCGTTGCGATGACGCCGGACTCTGCGGTGCAGTTGCAGAAACTGGGCTATGAGTGCCTGATTGAGAAAGGCGCTGGGGCTGCTGCGGGCTTTTCGGATGCGGCTTATGAGGCTGCAGGCGTTGAGTTGGTCAAGACCGCCGCATCGCTGTGGAAAGCGGCTGACATTGTTGCCAAGGTCCGACAGCCCGACGCAACCGAGCTAAAGCGACTGACCAAGGGCAAGACGCTGATTTCCTTCTTCAACCCGGCAGGGAACGAAGAAGGGATGGAAGCGGCTAAGGCCAAGGGCGCCAACGTCATCGCCATGGAGATGGTGCCGCGTATTTCCCGCGCACAAAAAATGGATGCGCTGTCGTCAATGGCTAATATCGCCGGTTACCGAGCGGTAATCGAAGCGGGCAACAACTTTGGCCGGTTCTTTACCGGTCAGGTGACGGCGGCCGGTAAGGTGCCGCCTGCGAAGGTGCTGATCGTAGGGGCCGGTGTTGCCGGTCTGGCGGCGATCGGGACCTCGACCTCGCTGGGTGCGATCACTTACGCGTTCGACGTGCGCCCCGAAGTGGCCGAACAGGTCGAATCCATGGGCGCCGAGTTTGTCTATCTGGATTTTGAAGAAGACCAGCAGGACGGCGCGGCCACCGGTGGTTATGCCAGCGTCCAGTCGGACGAGTTCCGCGAGGCGCAGCTGGCCAAGTTCCGTGAACTAGCGCCGGAAATGGACATCGTCATCACCACGGCGCTGATCCCCAACCGCGAAGCGCCCGAGCTTTGGACCAAGGATATGGTCGAGGCGATGAAGCCGGGCTCGGTCATTGTTGACCTTGCGGCGGAAAAGGGCGGCAACTGCAAGCTGACCGTCGCGGATGAGAAGGTCGTGACCGACAATGGCGTGACCATCATCGGCTATACCGACTTCCCCAGCCGGATGGCGGCGCAATCGTCGTCTCTGTACGCGACCAACATCCGCCACATGATGACGGACCTGACCCCTGAGAAAGACGGTCAGATCAATCACGACATGGAAGATGACGTGATCCGTGGCGCGACCGTGACCCATGAGGGCGAGATCACCTTCCCGCCGCCACCGCCTAAGGTGCAGGCGATTGCGGCGCAGAAAAAACCCGAGGTCAAGGAACTGACCCCGGAAGAGAAAAAGGCGCAAGAGATTGCGGCCTTCAAGGCGCAGACCAAACAGCAGTTCACCCTGCTGGGTGTCGGTGGCGCGCTGATGCTGCTGGTGGGGCTGATCGCTCCGGCCAGCTTCATGCAGCACTTCATCGTCTTTGTGCTGGCGATCTTTGTGGGCTTCCAGGTGATCTGGGGCGTTGCACACAGTCTGCACACACCGCTGATGGCGATCACCAACGCGATCTCGTCGATCATCATTGTTGGGGCCTTGATGCAGATCGGATCGGGGTCGTTCCTGGTTATTCTGCTGGCGGCGCTGTCTGTCTTCATGGCCGGGATTAACATCTTCGGCGGCTTCCTCGTAACCCGGCGCATGCTCGCCATGTTCCAGAAATCTTAAGGAGGCCGGGCACATGGAATTTGGCTTCACTACTGCCGCCTACGTTGTTGCGGCTGTTCTGTTCATCCTTTCGCTCGGCGGATTGTCGAACCAGGAAAGTGCCAAGCGCGCGGTCTGGTATGGCATCGTCGGTATGGCGCTGGCGGTTTTTGCCACGCTGGTTGGTCCCGGTTCGGGGCTGTGGCTGCTGTCGCTGCTGCTGATTGCGGGCGGTGGCCTGATCGGTCAGTACGTCGCACAACGCGTGCAGATGACCGAGATGCCGCAGCTTGTGGCTGCGATGCACTCGCTGGTTGGTCTGGCGGCTGTGTTCGTCGGCTTCAACGCGCATTTTGAGATTGGCAACGTGGCGCAGGTCATGGCCATTGCCGACAGCGCAAAAGAAGCGGACCTTTCTGATCTGGGGGCATTCGCCAAGCTGATTGCCAAGAAAACCTCGGCTGAGTTGGCAATCCTGCATGTCGAACTGTTCCTGGGCATCTTCATCGGTGCGATCACCTTTACCGGGTCGGTCGTGGCCTATGGCAAGCTGGCCGGCAAGGTCACATCGGCGGCGACCAAGCTTCCGGGCGGTCATGCGCTAAATGCGGCGGCTGCAGGTCTCTCGCTGATCTGCTTGGTCTGGTACACCTCGACCGGCGGCTTCTTCCCGCTGTTCCTGATGACGCTGGCCGCGCTGTTCATTGGCTATCACCTGATTATGGGAATCGGCGGTGCCGACATGCCCGTGGTTGTGTCGATGCTTAACTCCTATTCGGGTTGGGCTGCGGCGGCGATCGGCTTCTCGTTGGGCAACGACCTGCTGATCGTGGTTGGTGCGCTGGTGGGCTCGTCCGGTGCGATCCTGTCCTACATCATGTGTAAGGCGATGAACCGTCACTTTGTCAGCGTAATTCTGGGCGGCTTTGGTGGCCCGCAGGGCGAACAGATGGCCGTGGAGGGTGAGCAGATTGCCATCGAGGCCGATGGTGTGTCCGCAGCGCTGAACGATGCTGACAGTGTCATCATCATCCCCGGCTATGGCATGGCCGTGGCGCAGGCGCAGCAGTCCGTTTCCGAACTGGTCCGCAAGCTACGCGCCCAGGGCAAGAACGTGCGCTTTGCGATCCACCCGGTTGCGGGCCGTCTGCCGGGCCACATGAACGTGCTGCTGGCCGAGGCGAAGGTGCCGTATGACATCGTGCTGGAGATGGATGAGATCAACGACGATTTCCCCGAAACGGATGTGGCCATCGTCATCGGCTCGAACGACATCGTGAACCCTGCGGCACAGGAAGACCCCAACAGCCCCATCGCCGGCATGCCGGTTCTGGAATGCTGGAAGGCGAAACAGGTGTTCGTGTCTAAACGCGGCCAGGGCACCGGGTATTCGGGCATCGAAAACCCCCTGTTCTTCAAGGAAAACACCCGCATGTTCTATGGCGACGCAAAGGCCAGCCTCGACAAACTGCTGCCCATGATCGACTGAGCTTGGGGTGTAACCAAATTGCAAAGGGCGCCTTCGGGCGCCCTTTTCTTATTTGTAGTGAAGGAGGCTCTGCCTCCGGACCTTGGGGATATTTGTAGCCAGATGAAGCAGGCGGATTGTGATAGGCTGGTCTGACGTGGTGGGTGTCAGGAGAGTAGCCATGCAGAAAGTAAACGGCATAGGTGGTGTGTTCTTTCGTGCCCGCGACCCAGACGCGTTGAGCGCGTGGTATGAGAAACACTTGGGCGTCAATCATTACGATCCTTTGCCCTGGTAGCAGCGCGAAGGGTTTACTGTCTTTGCCCCATTTGCCGAAATTGCGGAATACTTCGGCCGCGCAGATCAGCAATGGATGATCAATTTCCGAGTAGACCATTTGGCGGCGCTGATAGCGCAGCTTGAGGCCGCCGGGATCACCGTAGAAACACGTGCTGAGTGGGACAGTGAGGTGGGACAGTTTGCCCGCATTCACGATCCCGAGGGCAATCCGATCGAGCTGTGGCAGCCAAATCAATGAGATAGAGGGAATGTATACAGCCGTATCCACTTAAGTATATGAAATAAAAAGAGAATTGATGTATTTTTGAGGTGGCGTATAGTGCCCCGGACAAAACGGAGCTCTGCATGACGCCCATTGATGATCACCCGCTGCGCTATGCGCTGGCCAATGAACTGCACGCGCGCCCCTTTCCGGTGGCCGCGACGCCGTGCACGGTGGTGTTCTTGGCGATCAAGAAGCCAGATGCAGCCGTGGCGCGGGACCGGAATGAGGATCTGGCCCATCTGATCAATCTGCTGGATCGCCACGGCGCACAACATCCGCAGCCGGAGGCGACGCATTACGCTGGTCAGATTGGCCGTCATTGGTTGAAATGGGAACAGCATACCGAATTCGTCACTTATACTGCGATTACACAAAATGTCAGCGATCGCCCCTTCAACCCGGCAGATTTCGAAGTCTTTCCCCCTGATTGGTTGATGGCCAGCCCAGGGCAGAGGGTGACGTCGGCCATGCTCCGCGTGGTTGAACGCCAGGACGACGAAGCGGTCCGGTCTTCTCTGGGGAACTGGTTCGAGCCTGAAAGCCTTGCCGTGGCCCGGGTGCTGGACGATACCGCCATTTGTGCCAGTGATTTCCGTATCGATCCGGCCGGGCACATGCGCTTTGCGCTGTTTGTCAGCAAGGGCACAGGGCGACGCAGGACGGGGCGGATCATTCAGCGTTTGTGTGAGATCGAGACCTATAAAGCAATGTCAATGCTTGGGTTTGCCCGCGTCAAACAGCTGACCCCACGTATCGGTGAATTGGACGGTAGGCTGACCGAGTTGATGGGGCAAATGACCGACAACACGGCCCACCCAGATGAACTGCTGCCCGATCTATTGTCCACCTCGACCGAGCTGGAAACGCTGTCCGCCCAGTGTTCCTTTCGGTTTGGGGCGACGGGAGCCTATGAGGCTATCGTGAACCAGCGGATCGAAGTGCTGCGAGAAGAGCGGTTTGAGAGCCGTCAGAGTTTCGCCGATTTCATGATGCGCCGGTATGATCCGGCCATTCGAACCGTCAAATCCACCGAGCGCCGCCTGCAGGCTTTGTCCGATCGGGCGATCCGTGCCGGAGAATTGTTACGTACCCGGGTCGATGTGGAACGCAGTGCGCAAAACCAGGCGCTGCTGGAAAGCATGGATCGGCGTGCCCAGATTGCGCTGCGGCTACAGCACACCGTCGAAGGGCTGTCTGTGGTAGCTATCAGTTTCTACGCGGTGACGCTGGTCAGTGACTTTCTTTACCCGCTGACCGAGGATGGGATCAGTCAGGGACGGTTGACTTCGGTTGTGACGATCCCTGTCATTCTGTGCGTCTGGGTTGCCATCCGTCAGATTCGAAAGCGTTTGCAATAGCCCACAATTGCGAATTACCTAGGGCGCTTTAGGAACAGCAAACTGCGCGTGGGAGTTTTCTGTGATCGGAATTATGTCTGCATGGCGGGCGGTAGCTGCCATGTTCATCCTGAACGGTGCGCTGTTTGGCATTTGGGCATCTCGCATTCCAGCCGTGCGGGACAGGCTGGAATTGACGCATGAGGCATTGGGCTATGGTCTGCTGTTCATGGCAGCGGGGGCTGTGTGTTCCTTTCCGGTGACCGGGCGGTTGTCTGATCGGTTCGGGGCCGTAGCCATCACGCGGGTTATTGCGGTGCTGTACACGTTGTCTCTGATTCTGTTGGCCGTGGCCGATGGGTGCTGGGCGCTGGCGGGGTTCCTGTTCGTATTCGGTGCCTTTCACGGTTCAATGGATGTGGCCATGAACGCCTGGGCCGCCGAGGTCGAGCAAGCCTATGACAAACCAGTCATGTCCTCGTTCCACGCGATGTGGAGTTTGGGCGCCGGGTTGGGGGCGCTTAGCGGATACGGGGCGGTGCAGCTGGGACTGACAGTAATGCAGCACTTTTTACTGGCTGGCGGAGTTGTCGTGGCGCTGGCGCTGACCCTGTCCTGGGTTAAGTGGACGTCGCGCAGAGCTGTCTCACATGACGGCAGTGTCTTTGCCCTGCCGTCCGGTGCGTTGATATTGGTTGGGTTCACTGCGCTGTGCGGTGCTTTGGGGGAAGGTGCCGTAGCGGATTGGAGTGCAATATTCCTGCGCGATGTGACCGGTGCCGCCGAAAGCGTCGCTGCGTTGGGATATGCCGTGTTTTCGGTGACGATGGTGGCGTTTCGGCTGGCTGGCGGATTTGCAATCGCGCGGTTTGGTCCTGTCGCAACGGCCCGTTTTGGAGGCATTTGCGCGGCACTTGGCGTGTTCGGTGTGGTTTCGGCATCAGAGGCGGGATTGGCCTTGGCGGGTTTTGCCCTGATGGGTGTTGGTTATGCTGTGATCATGCCGTTGGCCTTCAGCCGGGCAGCCAATGATCCGCATGTGCCGCCGGGGCGGGCCATCGCCAGTGTGGCGACGCTGGGGTACGGAGGGTTACTGATCGGCCCACCGCTTATTGGGATTTTGGCCGAGATGCTTACATTACGATTGGCATTCATGGTTTTGTTGCCCTTGGCCATCCTGATTGTCCTGCTGTCCGGCGCGCTGCGGCCTGCGTCTTTGGACTGACTTGAGAATTCCGCGCCGGGATAAAGCCGGGGCAAAGAGAAAAAGATGGGAGAAGACTATGCCGATCAAAAACCGTTTTGCCGAATTGCAGAGTGAAATCACTGGGTGGCGGCGCGATATTCATGAAAACCCCGAGATTCTATTCGAAACGCACCGCACCAGCGCACTGGTTGCTGAGAAGCTGAAGGAATTCGGCTGTGATGAGATTGTCACCGGAATTGGTCGCACCGGGGTCGTTGGGGTGATTAAAGGTAAGGTCGACACGGGGGGCAAGGTGATCGGTCTGCGGGCCGATATGGATGCACTGCCGATACATGAGGCGACGGGTCTGGAGTATGCCTCCAAGACCGATGGGGCGATGCATGCCTGTGGTCATGACGGGCATACGGCGATGTTGCTGGGCGCGGCGAAATACCTCTCGGAAACGCGGAATTTCGACGGCACCGTCGTGGTGATCTTTCAACCCGCCGAAGAGGGTGGCGGCGGAGGCCGCGAGATGTGCGAGGACGGCATGATGGACCGTTGGGGCATCCAAGAGGTCTATGGCATGCACAACTGGCCGGGTCGCCCGGTCGGCAGTTTTGCCATTCGTCCCGGTGCGTTCTTTGCGGCCACAGATCAATTTGATATCACCTTTGAGGGCAAGGGCGGTCATGCGGCCAAACCGCATGAGACAGTCGATACAACCGTGATGGCGGCGCAGGCGGTTCTGGTATTGCAGACGGTGGCGTCGCGCAATGCAGATCCGGTGGATCAGGTCGTGGTTTCAGTTACGTCGTTTGAAACCTCGACCACCGCCTTTAACGTCATCCCCCAAACGGTACAGATCAAAGGTACCGTCCGTACGATGAGTTCAAAAATGCGGGAAATGGCGGAAAAGCGCATCAAAGAGATTTGCAACGGAATCGCGGCGACGTTTGGCGGAACGGCCAATGTCACCTATTACTTGGGCTATCCGGTGATGGTGAACAGCGACGAGCAGACCAACTTTGCAGCGGATGTCGCGCGTTCAGTGGCGGGCAATTGCGACGAAGCGCCGTTGATCATGGGCGGCGAGGATTTCGCCTTTATGCTCGAAGAACGGCCGGGGGCGTATATTCTGGTTGGCAATGGCGACACGGCGGCGGTGCATCACCCTGAGTACAACTTTAACGACGAGGCCATTCCGGCAGGGTGCAGCTGGTGGGCTGAGATTGTCGAACAGCGGATGCCGGCGGCCTGATCTTGGCGTTGGGTAGCGCGAGGGGCCAGCCCCTCGCGCTACCCGGGACAAACTTAGTTAGATGACGTTGAACCCGACCCAGTTAAGCTGAGTTCGGTGCATAGCGTCTCAACGATTGCATCCAGTGCCGATTGTTGGGTGTTTACGCAGGATTTCGCAGCCTTACGGGCTGTGTCCAGCGTGGTTTGGTCCGATAGCCAGGTTTCCACGGCCTCGGTCAGTTCGGAAGCAGATTGAACTTGTAGCGCCCCGCCGGATTCGATCAGCAGGGCGAAGGTTTCGGCAAAGTTGAAATTGCCGGGGCCGGTGATTACAGCGGCACCCGCCTGGGCCGGTTCGAACGGATTGTGGCCGCCGATCTCTTTCAGTGATCCGCCAAGGAACACAATAGGGCACAGCGCGTACCATGTGCCGGTTTCACCCAGCGTATCTGCCATGTAGACCTGCGTTTTGTCGGTGATCTTGTCGTCATTCGATCGAATGGCCACAGTTTGCCCCGCTTGGTTTGCCAGACTGGCGACCTCGGCGCGGCGTTCAGGGTGGCGCGGGATCAGCAACAGCAGCAGGTCGGGCCAGCGTTTGAGAAGCTCTGCGTGGGCGGCAAGAACGGTTTCCTCTTCACCGGCATGTGTCGAACTGGCGATCCAGACGGGGCGGGCGCCGATCTGTGCGCGGATTTCGGACAACGTGGCCTGATCAATCGGCAAGGGGTCAGACATGGCCTTCAGGTTCGTGCCCGGCTGTACACGATCAGCGGGCGCGCCCATCACGATCAGGTTTTGCGCGGTCTTGTCGTTCTGGGTCAGGAACAGGCGAAAACGATCCAGAATGAACCGGGCTGTGTCCGGGCGTTTCTTCCAGCCTTCGACGGATTTGTCCGACAGGCGTGCGTTGAGCAGAGCCAAGGGCATGCCACGCTTGGCACCTTCGACAATCAGACGGGGCCAGATTTCGCTTTCGACGAAAATACCGGCATTTGGGTGCCAGTGGTCCAGAAAGCGCCGCACGGGGCTTGCGGTGTCTAGTGGAGGGTACTGGTGCCGCGTTCGTGGTGGCATGCGTTTTTCGATCAGCGCAGCCGAGGTTGGCGTGCCAGAGGTGATCAGAAACTCGGCATCCGGCAGACGTTCCCCCAACCGTTTGATCAGGCTGATGACCGAAAGGGTTTCACCAACGCTGGCGGCGTGGAACCAGATCATCTGGCCGTCGGGGCGGGGCAGGCTGGCACGGCCTTGGCGTTCCTGTTGTCGGGTTACGGAAACATCCGCGGCTTGCAGCTTGTTCCGTACGGTGCGCCAGACAAACGGCTCCGCAACAGAGGTCAGGCCGCAATACAGATGATACAGCAGCGTCGGTCGGCCCATCTGGTCCGGCACGTCAGCCGCCTGTGTGGCTCATGTGACGGCTCATCTTGCCGTCGACCGCCTGGCGGGAATAGTCGAAATCATGTCCCTTGGGCTTGAGGTTGATCGCCGCGCGGATTGCGTCTTCGAGCGGTTGCTCTGTATCGGGGTGATCGCGTAGTGGACCACGCAGGTCAGCCATGTCCTCTTGGCCCAGACACATAAACAGCTCACCAGTGCAGGTCAGGCGCACGCGGTTGCAGCTTTCGCAGAAATTATGCGACAGAGGGGTGATGAAGCCGATCTTTTGGCCGGTTTCCTCTAGGCGAACATAACGCGCTGGCCCGCCGCTGCGTTCTGCCAGATCGGTCACGGAATAGTGGTTCTCGTATTCCTTACGAACATCCTTGAGCGACCAATATTGATCCAGACGATCCTCATTGCCGATATCGCCCATGGGCATGACCTCGATCCAGGTCAGGTCCATATCGCGTTCCGCACACCATTTCGTGATCGTCGGCAATTCTTCTTCGTTGAAGCCCTTCAGGGCCACCGCGTTGATCTTTATCCTCAGCCCGGCTTTCTGCGCCGCGTCGATGCCGTTCAACACTTGTTTAAGACGGCCCCAGCGGGTGATCGCGGCGAATTTATCTTCGTCCAGCGTATCCAGCGAGATATTTACCCGGCGCACACCTGCTGCGTACAGGTCATCGGCAAAACGGTGCAGCTGCGAGCCATTGGTGGTCAACGTCAGCTCTTTCAACGCGCCGCTGTCCAGGTGGCGGGTCATGCTGTTGAAAAACGTCATGATATTTCTGCGCACAAGCGGCTCACCACCGGTAATGCGCAGCTTTTCAACCCCCAACTTCACGAAGGTCGAGCACATGCGGTCCAGCTCTTCCAGCGTCAGCAGGTCTTTCTTTGGCAGAAACTTCATGTCCTCGGACATGCAGTAAACACAGCGGAAATCGCAGCGGTCCGTAACAGAGACGCGGAGATAGGTGATCGCACGTGCGAATGGGTCGATAAGCGGAGCAGTCATGCGACATAGGTAAAGCCGCGACTTGCCTGCGACAAGGGCGAAGTTTCCTTTGCGCTGGTACAGATGCGCACAGGGCGATAGGTTGATGGCATGAGATATATGCTATTTGCTTTGTGTATTCTGGTGGCCGGATGCGACACCGTGCGATCCACGACAGATCGGGTCTTTGGGGGCGAAAAGACGCCTTCTGAACCTGAAGACGCCGTGGTCGAAGAGGTTGTGGCAGAGGAAGCAGTTGAATCAGAACCCGTTGCGGCCACTGCTGCCGGCTGGGTGGGCGCAAAGACGACCATAGCCGGATTGGGCGATCCGACCACGCCGGGTCGTTGGCTGGAAACTCCGCTGGTCGACGTCGAATTCACCGGTCGCGTGGTCGTTCCCAGAACCGGCTCGCAGGCTTATATTACGCTGGTTCCAGCGCCAGGGCCCGAAAGCGGCGGCAGTCGATTGTCTCTGGATGCGATGCGGGCCTTGTTGTTGCCATTCGACGAATTGGTTGAACTTGAGGTCTATTCCAACTGATCTTTCAGGTATTTTCCGGCTTCGCGGCGGGCGAACGGCTTCATCGCGTCACCATGGATTTTCAGAAAAGCGATGACGCGTTCAGCGTCGTGTTTGGACAGGTCACGCAGCCACCAAGCAATGGCTTTCTGAATGAACCAGTCCCGGTCCGGCACATAGCTCGCCGCCCAGCCAAGGATGCGATCGCGCCGTGCCAGATCGTCGGGTTTGGGGTGATTCTGCTTGGTCCAGGGAAGGGTGGCCACCAGCGCTGCGCGCCGTGTCCACATATGATCGGAAGTCGTCCAGATTTCCACCTGATCCAACCGGGTTGGGTCGGCTGACAGACGTTTTTGCATCGCCATGCAGGCGTGATCGGCCGCAGCCCAGGCGTCGAAATCGGGCAACCAGCTGTGCAGTAAATCCCAGACCGCCCCATCAGGCCGAATGCGGGCCTGGGTCAGCAGTTTGGCTGCGGCCAGACGGCCCTCGTGTATATTGGTCTGCCACAAGGCATCCGCCAACTCCACGCGCTCAGATACATCCAGGTCTTGACGCCAATCTTTCGTCAGGTCGTTCAGAACGGGGTTCGCGACGCCCAGATAGGGGCGGTCGACCTTGTGATAGGCCGCCATTTGGCTCGCGCGCTCGAGGTCGGCATGAGCTTTGATCTGTTCCAGATAGAAATTCAATGTTTGTCGCCCTGCTGGTGAAACGGGCCGTGGGTGCAGCCCGATCTTGGCTTATTCGACGGTGACGGATTTCGCCAGATTGCGGGGCTGGTCCACATCGGTACCTTTGGCGACAGCCGTATGATAGGCCAGCAGCTGCGCCGGAACCGAATACAGGATCGGGGCAAGGCTGGGATGAATATGGGGCATGCGAATAGTGCTCCACACCCCATCCTCGGCCTCGGTAACGCCGTCATCATCCGAGACCAGTATTACCTTGCCTTTGCGCGCCATGACCTCTTGCATGTTCGACACGGTCTTGTCGAACACCGCATCGCGCGGGGCCATGACCACCACCGGCATGTGCTTGTCGATCAAGGCGATGGGACCGTGCTTTAGCTCGCCAGAAGCATAACCTTCGGCGTGTATATAGCTGATTTCTTTTAGTTTCAGCGCGCCTTCCATAGCCAGTGGATACATCAGGCCGCGGCCCAGGAACAGCACATCGCGCGCCTCGGACAAGCGCTGGGCCGAGGCCTTGATGGACTGGTTCTGATCCAGCGCGGCATTTAGTGCGGTCGGCAATCCACGCAATGCGGCGGCATGATCAGCCAGTTCCTCATCGCTTAGGGTGCCCCGATCCGCAGCCGCCTTGAGCGCCAGCATCAGCAATACACTTAGCTGACAAGTGAAAGCTTTGGTCGAGGCCACACCGATCTCAACCCCAGCATGGATCGGCAGGGCGATGTCGCTTTCGCGCGCGATCGAGCTTTCGGGGACATTGATCACCGAAACGATCTTATCGGCCTTGCCCTCGCAATAGCGCAGCGCGGCCAGCGTGTCGGCGGTCTCACCCGACTGGCTGACAAACAGAGCCGCCGTACGATCGGGGATCGGAGGTTCGCGATAGCGAAACTCGCTGGCGATATCGACCTCGACGGGCATTCTGGCCAACTGTTCGAACCAGTACTTTGCTGTCAGGCAGGCATAAAAGGCAGTTCCGCAGGCGACCATGGTCAGGCGGTCCAGCTTGCTGAAATCCAGCTCACACGGCAGGGTTATCTCGTTGCCGCCAGTGGGCAGGTAGGATTGGATTGCCTCGGCAACCACCACGGGTTGCTCGGCGATTTCCTTTGCCATGAAATGCTTGTGACCCGCCTTGTCGGCCCGTGTTTGATCCAGTTTGATCTGGCGGGTCTCGCGGTTGGCCAGTTCTCCGGCTTCGTTGCGGATTTCAAGCGAAGTGCGGGTCAGGACCGCCCGGTCGCCTTCTTCAAGATAGGTGATACGATCCGTCAGCGGGGCCAGCGCAATGGCGTCCGAACCGACATACATTTCGCCTTCCCCATGCCCAATGGCCAAAGGTGAGCCCTTACGCGCCGCGACGATCAGGTCGTCTTGCCCGTCAAACAGAAATGCAAGTGCAAACGCCCCTTGAAGCCGGTCGATGGTTTTGAACGCCGCATCAACGGGCGATAGGCCGATATTGAGATAATACTCGGCCATCAGAGCCACGGTTTCGGTATCGGTCTCGGTGACGAAATCGACGCCATGTTCGGCTAACTCAGCCCGCAAATCGCGATAGTTTTCGACAATGCCGTTATGCACCACGGCCACGGGGCCTGCCTTGTGCGGGTGCGCGTTGGTGACTGATGGTGCGCCATGTGTGGCCCAACGGGTATGCCCGATGCCCGATTTTCCGCGCAGAGGATTATGCACCAGCAAATCGCTGAGGTTGACCAACTTGCCCACAGCCCGGCGGCGCCCAAGTTCACCGTCATTGACCGTCGCAATACCGGCGCTGTCATAGCCGCGATATTCCAGCCGTTTCAGCGCCTCAACCAAAATAGGGGCGGCTTCGTGTTGCCCCAGTACACCTACAATTCCACACATAGATCAGGTTCCTTTGTCGCGGCGAGCCTTCTTCGCCTTCAACATATCAAACAATTTACGTGCATAACCCGGCTTGTTGTCCTGCTTGGCGCGGGCCATGGCCAGCGCGTCGGGCTCGACGTCTCGCGTCACGACTGTGCCGGTGGCTGTCATTGCGCCGTCTCCGACCTTCACCGGGGCCACCAGCATTGTGTTCGAGCCGACAAAAACATTCTCACCAATTGTGGTGCGATGCTTCATCACACCGTCATAGTTGCAGGTGATTGTTCCAGCGCCGATATTCGACGCCGCACCTACCGACGCGTCACCGATATAGCTGAGGTGGTTAACCTTGGCCCCTTCGGCGATCTCGGCGTTCTTTATCTCGACAAAATTGCCGATGCGGGCGTTTTCGGCCAACTCGGCACCTGGGCGCAGGCGGGCATAGGGGCCAACAATAGAACCGCGGCTGACGTGGCAGCCCTCCAAATGCGAAAACGACCGGATTGTAGCACCACTTTCGACTGTGACGCCGGGGCCAAAAACCACGTTGGGTTCAATCACAGTGTCGCGCCCGATGACGGTGTCAGCGGCCAGATAAACAGTATCGGGTGCCATCAGGGTGACGCCAAGATCCAACAGCTCGGCACGGGCACTGGCCTGAAACACAGCATCTGCCGCAGCCAAATCGGTGCGGGAGTTCACACCTAATGTCTGTGCTTCGTCACAGGCGACTGCGGTGACTTTCAGACCGCGCGCGCGCGCGATTTCCACGACGTCCGTCAAATAATACTCACCTGCCGCGTTGTCATTTCTTACCGTGTCGATCAGGGAAAACAACGCCTGCGCATCACAGGCCAAAAGACCAGAGTTGCAAAAGGTTATCGCGCGCTCTTCATCCGATGCGTCTTTGAATTCGACGATCCGCTCAAGACTGTCACCGTTCATCACCAGGCGACCATAACGCGCAGGATCGCCGGCCTCAAACCCCAGAATGACAAGATCGTTTTCTGCCCGCGCCGCGATCATGCGTTCCAGCGTATCGGGCTGCAGAAACGGCGTGTCGCCATACAAAACCACGACGTCGCCGGTGAATCCGTCCAAAGCCTCGCGTGCCTGCGCGACGGCATGGGCAGTACCCAACTGCTCGTCCTGAACAGCGATTTGCGCCGCTTCATCCTCGGCAGTTGCAACCTTGGCTACGGCTTCAGCCCCGTGCCCGGTGACGATCACGGTCCGCTCGGGCGACAATATGGCCCCGGCGCGCATAGCGTGCACCAGCATCGGGACCTGCGCGATGGGATGAAGAACTTTGGGAATATCCGAATGCATCCTGGTGCCTTTTCCAGCGGCAAGGATGACAAGGGCAGTGCTCATGAAATCGATTTCTCTTTGTGTTTTGTTGCGCTCCGTTTTATCCGCTGAGGGCAAAGGCGCAAGCGGTTCACGGATCAAACAAGATTGCCGTTTGCAACACGAGACGGCAATAAACCGCCGAGGCAGGAGGCACAATGCGCACAGTAATCTTCGATCTGGACGGAACTTTGGCCGATACGTCGGGTGATTTGCTGGCGGCGGCCAACCACTGTTTTCGCCAGATGGGGCATGGGGATGTCCTGGTTCACGATGATGACGCAGCCGTTGCCTTGCGGGGTGGACGGATGATGCTGACCCATGGGCTGAAGCGGGTCGGTGCTTATGATGAGGATACTGTTCTGGCCTATTATCCCACCCTGCTTGAGGCTTACGCGAAGGACATCGACACTCACACTCGGTTCTATCCCGGTGCGCTTGAGGCTGTCGAAATGCTGAAATCCCAAGGTTATGGCGTAGGTATCTGCACCAATAAACCCGAGGCTCTGGCCCATCAGCTGCTGACCCAGATGGGCGTGCGGGATCAGTTTGCGTCTTTGGTGGGCGCAGACACGTTGCCCGTGCGCAAACCGGACCCCGAACCACTGCGCGAAGCCGCGCGCCGGGCCGGGGGACACCCCGATTTGTGTGTGCTGATCGGCGATTCCGACACCGACCGAAATACGGCGCGGGCAGCGGGCGTGCCATCGGTGCTGGTGACGTTTGGCCCGTCCGGGGAAGATATGGCCGCATTGGAACCCGAAGCACTGCTGCATCACTTTGATGATCTGCCTGAGCTGGTCACCGGGCTGATTGGTGCGGCGGCACAAATTCTTGACCCCAACCCTTTGCAGGATCAGAACTAGTCCATGACCGAAACATTCACTGGCAGCTTCACCCAGCAGGAACCTATTCCAGAAGAGGCGATTGACGCCGCCATGGCCGTTCTACGCCATGGGCGTCTGCATCGCTATAACGTCGTACCCGGAGAGTTGGGCGAAACCGCGCTGCTGGAGCAGGAGTTCGCGGCGCAAATGGGGGCGAAATACTGTCTGGCTGTGTCTTCTGGGGGTTATGCACTGGCCACCGCATTGCGGGCCGTGGGGGTGCAGCCGGGTGATCCGGTTTTGACCAACGCCTTCACGCTTGCGCCGGTGCCGGGGTCGATTGCCTCGGTCGGGGCAAGGCCGGTTTTTGTGGGCGTGACTGAGAATCTGACGATTGATCTGGATGATCTTGAGGCCAAGCTGGATCAGGCGCGGGTGCTGATGCTCAGCCACATGCGCGGACATCTGTGCGATATGGACCGGCTAATGCAGATGTGTGATACGGCGGGCGTTGCGGTGATCGAGGACTGCGCCCACACAATGGGTGCCGCATGGCGCGGGCAATTGTCGGGGCGTCAGGGGGCGATTGGGTGCTATTCATGCCAGACGTACAAACACGTCAATTCCGGTGAAGGCGGTCTGCTGATCACCGATGACGAAGTGCTTGCGGCCAAGGCCACGATGCTGTCGGGCTCGTACATGCTATATGAACGCCACCTTGCCGCACCTGGGCCCGAGGTGTTTGAAAAGATCAAATACACCACGCCCAATGTGTCCGGCCGCATGGACAATCTGCGCGCCGCGATCCTGCGCCCGCAACTGCGTGATCTTGACCGGCAGGTGCAGCGCTGGAACGAACGCTATGACGAGATCGCGACCGGCCTGCGGGACACCCCCGGCCTGACCATCGTCGAGCGTCCCGAGCAAGAGACCTATGTCGGTTCGTCGATCCAGTTCTTGCTGCTCGACTGGACGCCCGAACGCATTGCCGAGGTAATCCGTCGTTGCGGCGCACGGGGGGTCGAGATTAAGTGGTTTGGTGGGGCGGAGCCGACGGGATTCACCTCGCGCTATGACAGTTGGCGCTATGCCGAAAGCACGCCTTTGCCCGCAAGTGATCGTATCCTTGCCGGGGTGATGGATATGCGCGTGCCGTTGACTTTTTCGCTGGACGACTGCCGCCTGATCGCGCGCATCATCCGGGCCGAAGTTGGGGCTGTGTTTCAATCGTGATCCAATTGAGTGCGCCTTTGGCGCACGCTTTAATCTTGAAAAATGCCACCCTGTTCGGGGTGGCATTTTCTTTGGTGCTAGCCTTCTCATTGACCCGTGGAGGATTCGCTGTTACCTAATTATTGAACAAGTGTTCATTAATTCGATGAGGAGGTCGCAACATGTTCACGGCCACAATGCAATTTGATCTGGGTGAGGATGTGAACGCTCTGCGCGAGATGGTGCATCGCTGGGCGCAGGATCGGGTCAAACCGATGGCGGCCGAGGTCGATCAATCGAACGCCTTTCCCAATGAGCTGTGGAAAGAGATGGGTGACCTCGGGCTGTTGGGCATCACCGTGTCCGAAGAGTATGGCGGGGCGGGGATGTCCTATCTGGCCCACACCGTAGCGGTGGAGGAGGTGGCGCGGGCCTCGGCTTCGGTCTCGCTGTCTTACGGGGCGCATTCGAACCTGTGCGTCAATCAGATCAAGCTGAACGGCAATGACGAGCAGAAGGCGAAATACCTGCCGCGTCTGATCTCGGGTGACCATGTTGGCGCGCTTGCAATGTCCGAGGCCTCGGCCGGATCAGACGTTGTGTCGATGAAGCTGCGCGCGGAAAAGCGTAACGATCACTACCGTCTTAATGGCAACAAATATTGGATCACCAATGGGCCGGACGCGAACACGCTAGTCGTGTATGCCAAGACTGACCCCGAGGCGGGTTCAAAAGGGATCACGGCTTTTTTGATCGAGAAAGAGATGAAGGGATTCTCGACCTCTCCGCATTTCGACAAGCTGGGGATGCGGGGGTCGAACACAGCCGAACTGATCTTTGAAGATGTTGAAGTACCGTTCGAGAACGTTCTGGGCGAAGAGGGCAAGGGCGTTGCGGTTCTGATGTCAGGTCTGGATTATGAACGCGTCGTGCTGGCTGGGATCGGCACAGGCATCATGGCTGCCTGTCTGGACGAGATCATGCCCTATCTGGCCGAGCGTAAGCAGTTCGGCAAACCGATCGGTAGCTTCCAACTAATGCAGGGCAAGATTGCCGACATGTATACCGCGATGAATTCCGCGCGGGCTTATGTCTATGAAGTTGCCAAGGCTTGTGACCGGGGTGACGTGACCCGTCAGGATGCAGCGGCGTGCTGCCTTTACGCCTCGGAACAGGCGATGACGCAGGCGCATCAGGCTGTGCAGGCGATGGGCGGGGCCGGGTTCCTGTCGGATTCAGCGGTTAGCCGGATATTCCGAGACGCCAAGCTGATGGAGATCGGCGCGGGCACCAGCGAAATTCGCCGAATGCTGATCGGGCGCGAGTTGATGAGCGAAATGCGCTGAGAAAAACGCCCCGCCAAAGGGTGGCGGGGCGTTAAAGACAAGGATCAGAAGCGATGGACGTAGGATACGCCGACCAGCCAGGGATCGATTTCTGCAGTGCCGATATCGGTGCCGTTCAGTTTGACGTCGGAGTCGATGTCGAACCAGCGCACGTTCAGACGCACGGCTCCTTTTTCGGTGACCATGTAGTCCAAACCGGCTTGCAGCGACACACCGAAGGAGTTGTCGATGTCCAGATCCCCAAGCGCGGATTTTTCGTCAAAGAAGATGGTGTAGTTCAGTCCGGCGCCAACATAGGGCTTCCAGGCGCTGTTGGTCGCGAAGTGATAGTTCAGCGACAGGGTGGGCGGCAGGTGTTTGGTGCTGGCCAGATCGGTGCCCCCCAGCGCGATGCTGTGGCTGAACGGGGTCGCGGCCAGCAGTTCGATGCCAAGATTGTCCTGGACAAAATACTCTACTGTGAAGATCGCGCTGGTGTCTGCGTCAATGTCGGTATCGAGACCAGCCAGGGTTCCGTTGTCGGATTTCGGGTCCAGATAACCAACACCGACACCCACGGTCCAGTCACCTTGGTTTTGGGCCATTGCAGGGGCGGCAAGTGCGACAAGCGCAGTCGAGAGCGTCAAAGCGGCGAGTGTTTTGGTCATTTTATGGCCTTTGAATTTGTTGATGAGTCGCTTGTGCAGGACCGGACCGTTGCGAACTCTGATCTGTATCAAGTTCCTGTGAAAGCAGGGGGGCGTCCGCGCCCGCCAAGGGTAAGAAAAACAAGGGGTTTTGCGCATGCATCCCGATAGGTGCATACCCGGTATGCGGAAGGCAGGCGTCTGGGATATTCCGGATCAGCTCAATATGGCGCGACAATGCCTGGCGCATCCTCGTGACAATGTGGCCATCGTTGATCTGACAGACGGGTGCCGCGAAACCGTTACCTTTGGTCAACTCACGCGCATGACGGACGGGATTGCACGTGAATTGCATCAGCAGGTGCAGCCCGGCGACCGCGTGGGTGTGTTGCTGAGCCAGTCGCCCTGGTGTGCGGCGGCGCATCTGGCAATCTGGAAGCTTGGGGCGATTTCGGTGCCGCTGTTCAAGCTGTTCAAACGGGATGCGTTGGCCTCGCGCGTGGGGGATGCGGGTGCGCGTCTGGTGCTGACCGATGCCGAAGGAGCCGCGGTGCTGGGCGATCTGGCCCACCCGGTTCTGGTCGAACATATTGCACCATCGGATGATCCGTTCCCCTGCTCAGATACAGGCCCCGAGGACCCGGCGGTGCTGATCTATACCTCGGGCACCACGGGCAGCCCCAAGGGCGCACTGCATGGGCACCTGGTTCTGACCGGCCACCTGCCGGGTGTCTCGATCAGCCACAATCACCTGCGCGAAGGTGATTGCCTATGGACACCTGCGGATTGGGCCTGGATCGGAGGTCTGTTCGACGTATTGATGCCCGGGCTTGCGCTGGGTATTCCTGTGGTCGCGGCGCGGTTGGAAAAGTTTACGCCGGAAGCCTGTGCCGACGTGATCGCCCGCGGTGGTGTGCGGAACGTGTTCTTCCCTCCGACCGCACTTCGCATGCTGAAGGCGGCGGATCAGGCAATCCCCGGTCTGCGCTCGGTCGCTTCGGGCGGTGAGCCGCTGGGGGCCGAGATGCTGGCATGGGGGCAACAGGCGTTTGGCCTGACGATCAACGAATTCTACGGCCAGACCGAATGCAACATGGTCGTGTCTTCTTGTTCCGAGGATTTCCCGGTGCAACCCGGCTGCATCGGTAAACCGGTGCCGGGGCATGAAGTCGCGGTGATCGACGAAGACGGCAATCCGATCAGCGAGGAGGGTGACGTGGCCATCCGGCGCGGCTCGGCCTCGATGTTGCTGGAATACTGGAACCGGCCCGAGGCGACGGCTGAGAAGTTTCGCGGCGACTGGCTGATCACCGGAGATCGCGGCGTGTGGGAGGGCGAGTATCTACGCTTTGTCGGTCGCGATGATGACGTGATTACCTCAGCCGGATACCGCATCGGCCCGGCCGAGATCGAGGATTGCCTGCTAACCCACCCGGCGGTGGCGACCGTGGGCGTGGTCGGCAAGCCCGACCCACTACGGACCGAGATCGTGAAGGCCTATGTGGTGCTGAAACCGGGGGCCGAGGCTTCGGGGTCGGAGTTGCAGGACTGGGTCAAGGCGCGTCTGGCTCAGTATTCCTATCCGCGTGAGGTCGCATTTCTGGAGGAGTTGCCGATGACGGTGACGGGGAAGGTGATCCGGAAGGAATTGAAAGTGCGAGCGGCGGCGGAGGACAAACAATGCTGAATAAGTTGCACAGCTTTGATTTGCTTACTCTAGGCACTGTTTCAGTTATCACCTTTGTGCTGCCCCAAGACCTTTGGGCACAGAACTATCAAGTTCAAGATGAGCACGGACAAACTACCGTGGACCAAGCCTACATGGATGCTCAAGTCCGTGGGTGTGTCGAAAGTGCTGGAGCACCAACAGACCTTTCCGACTGTATTGGTGCTTTTTCGGGCGATTGCATGAATGAAGATATTTCTTGGGGGCAAAGTACTCTGGGAATTTACTTTTGCGTCGAAGCTGAAACAGCGGTCTGGGACACGCTGGTGGACGAGAGTGCCGCAGACCTGCTGGTTCATTACAGCATGCTTGATGAAGGAGACGCTGAGAAAGCTTCCTCTCTAACTTTTAGAGTGCCGAGTTTAACCGAAGCACAAGAACGTTGGGAAGAAATGCGGGAGGCGGACTGCTTGGTGGAGTATCTTCAGTGGAGAGGGGGAACAGGTGCGAAACTCCTTGGGGCCCGGTGTCGCTTGGAGCGAACGAGCCAAAGAGTGGTTTGGTTAAAGACGTTGTTGGAGGAAAGATGATGCTTCTTATTTCGGCGGGTTTTCTGATGGACCAGGAAAGCAAAGAATGAAACTCACATCCAAAGCCATGCCCGCCTCTGAGGGCTTCAAGACAAACCGCACCGCTCATCTCGATGCGCTGGCACAAATCGCTGCCGCCGCCGAAGCAGCCCGCATGGGCGGTGGTGAGAAATCCCGCGCGCGGCATGAATCCCGGGGAAAGATGCTGCCACGTCGTCGGGTGGCGAACTTGCTGGACCCGGGGTCTCCGTTCCTTGAGATCGGCGCGACGGCGGCGCATGGGATGTATGGCGATGCCGCGCCTGCTGCCGGGGTCGTCGCGGGTATTGGCCGCGTGCAGGGGCGTGAGGTTATGGTGGTGTGCAACGATGCCACTGTGAAAGGCGGCACTTATTACCCGATGTCGGTCAAGAAACATCTGCGGGCGCAGGAGATTGCTGAGGAAAACAACCTCCCCTGCATCTATCTGGTCGATAGCGGCGGTGCGAACCTGCCCAATCAGGATGAGGTCTTCCCCGACCGCGACCACTTTGGCCGCATCTTCTACAATCAGGCACGGATGAGCGCCAAAGGGATTGCACAGATCGCCGTGGTAATGGGCTCGTGTACGGCGGGTGGGGCCTATGTGCCTGCGATGTCGGATGTGACGATCATTGTGCGCGACCAAGGCACGATCTTTCTGGCCGGGCCGCCTCTGGTCAAGGCCGCGACCGGAGAGATCGTCAGCGCCGAAGATTTGGGTGGCGGCGACGTTCATACTCGCTTGTCTGGTGTAGCCGACTATCTGGCCGAGGATGACGCCCACGCGCTAGCTCTGGCGCGGCGCGCGGTCGGGTCGCTGAATCTGCGCAAACCGCAGACGGTGGATTGGGCCAGCACCGAGGATCCGGCCTATGACCCCGAGGAAATTCTGGGCGTTGTGCCCGCCGATCTGCGCACGCCGTATGACATCCGCGAGGTGATCGCGCGGTTGGTCGATGGCTCGCGTTTCGATGAGTTCAAACCGCGCTTTGGCGAGACGCTGGTGACGGGGTTTGCCCATGTCAAAGGCTGCCCTGTCGGGATCATTGCCAACAACGGCGTGCTGTTTTCCGAAGCTGCACAGAAGGGCGCGCATTTTGTCGAGCTGTGTTCGCAACGGAAAATCCCTCTGGTGTTTTTGCAGAATATCACCGGCTTCATGGTTGGTCGGAAATACGAAAACGAGGGTATCGCACGGCATGGGGCCAAGATGGTGACAGCAGTTGCCACGACGAACGTGCCGAAGGTCACGATGCTGGTCGGCGGTTCTTTTGGGGCCGGGAATTACGGCATGGCGGGACGGGCCTATCAGCCGCGCTTCCTATGGACCTGGCCGAACTCGCGGATTTCCGTGATGGGAGGCGAACAGGCGGCGGGTGTTCTGGCCACCGTCAAACGCGACGGGATCGAACGGCAGGGCGGCACCTGGTCTGCCGAGGAGGAGGCCGAGTTCAAACGCCCCACACTGGAGATGTTCGAGGAACAGTCGCATCCGCTCTATGCCTCTGCCCGGTTGTGGGATGATGGCATCATTGACCCACGCAAAAGCCGCGATGTGCTGGCGCTGTCGCTGAGCGCCGCGCTGAATGCCCCGATTGAAGAGACACGTTTCGGCGTGTTCAGGATGTGATGCGCATGGACCTGAAAGAAGTAATGACCCGCTACCCGGACGCACAGACTTTTAAGTTCGGCGATAGCGCTGCCTTGAGTGCAGAATTGCTGGCATTGGTGCGCTCAGGCCAAAAAAAAGCAACTTGTGGGGCGCTGCGCGACTATCCGGACGGAAGCCCTGAGACACCAGTTGTCGGGCGACGCGATATCGCTCTGGAATGGGATGACACCCCGGCTTTGGTGATCGAAACGGTCGATGTCACGATCTGTCGTTTTTGCGATGTGACTGAGGACTTTGCATTGGCCGAGGGTGAGAATGAAACGCTTGAAGGATGGCGCGAGGATCACCGTCGTTACTTCGAGCGCAATGGCGGTTTCGATCCCGAGATGGAGTTATTGTGCGAACGTTTCCGTCTTGTCGAAGATCTGGCTGTTGAGGGGTAAGACATGTTCAATAAAATCCTGATTGCCAACCGGGGCGAGATCGCATGTCGCGTCATGGAAACGGCTCAGAAAATGGGCGTCTTCTGTGTTGCGGTCTATTCCGACGCGGATGCCTCGGCAAAACATGTGCAGATGGCCGATGAGGCTGTCCGTATCGGCGGCGCGGCTCCCGCTGAAAGCTACCTGAAGGGCGACGTGATTATTCAGGCTGCGCTGGATACCGGAGCTCAGGCGATCCATCCGGGGTATGGCTTTCTCTCGGAAAACCCCGAATTCGTGGATGCGGTCGATGCGGCTGGTTTGACGTTTATCGGCCCTTCGGCGGATGCGATCCGCAAGATGGGTCTCAAGGATGCGGCCAAGGTTCTTATGGAGCAGGCCGGCGTGCCGGTTGTGCCTGGATATCATGGTGACAATCAGGACCCCGAACATCTGGCAGGCGCGGCGGAGACCATTGGCTATCCGGTTTTGATCAAGGCCGTCGCAGGCGGCGGCGGGAAAGGCATGCGGCTGGTCGAACGTCCCGAGGATTTCAGCGCCGCATTGGACAGTGCTCGGGGCGAGGCCAAAACCGCTTTTGGCAATGACGCCGTTCTGGTCGAGAAATTCGTCGCCAAACCCCGCCATATAGAAGTGCAGGTCTTTGGCGACGGCACCCATGCGGTGCATCTGTTTGAACGAGACTGCTCGCTTCAACGCCGACACCAGAAGGTGATCGAGGAGGCTCCGGCTCCGGGTATGCCGGCTGAGATGCGCGAGGCGATGGGGCAGGCGGGCGTGCGGGCCGCCGAGGCGATCGGGTACAAGGGCGCAGGGACGGTTGAATTCATCGTTGATGCTTCGGACGGGCTGCGTCCGGACAGGTTCTGGTTCATGGAGATGAACACGCGCCTGCAGGTCGAGCATCCCGTGACCGAAGCGATCACCGGGGTCGATCTGGTCGAATGGCAATTGCGGGTCGCCGCTGGCGAGGCGTTGCCGAAACGTCAGGACGATCTATCCATCACTGGCCACGCATTTGAGGCCCGTCTTTATGCCGAGGACGTGCTCAAGGGCTTCCTGCCTGCAACGGGCACCCTGACGCATCTGCAATTCCCTACGGCCTGCCGTGCCGATAGCGGAGTGCGTGCGGGTGATACGATCAGCCCATGGTATGACCCGATGATCGCTAAAGTCATCGTCCATGGCCCCACGCGCGCGGTTGCATTGGAACAGCTTCATCGTGCCCTGCAGCAGACCGAGGTCGCAGGCACCGTGACCAACCTCGCCTTTCTGGGTGCGCTGACCCGGCATGAAGGTTTCGCCACAGGTGATGTAGATACCGGGCTGATCGGGCGGGATATTGATGCGCTGACACTGATAGCTCCGATTTCGGCAGCGACATGCGTGGCGGCTGCGATGACGGCGTTGGACTTGGTCGATACGAAGGAAGATACTGGGTTTTCCCTGTGGGCTCCGTTGCACCGTGCAGTTCAGCTAAAGGTAGATGACACCCTTGATCTTGATGTTCAGGTTGAAGGTTCAAATCGTCAGGTTTGGCAGGTCGGGGAAGATACTGTCATTGCCGAGCGCAGCAACGGTATCTGGTCCATTGACGGCAGCCCAATGCCGCAGGTGTCGGTTTCGGGCGCGCGGATCACGGTCTTTGACACCTACGGGCAGGCGTTTGACATTGTTGATCCGCTGGACCGCGATGCCAGCGCTGCAGGCGATACTAACGTGATCGAAGCCCCCATGCCCGGATTGGTCAAGGCGGTGTTTGCCGCCGTTGGTCAAAAGGTAAGTGAGGGAGACAGGCTTGCCATTTTGGAGGCGATGAAAATGGAACATTCCCTTCTGGCCGCCCGCGACGGTGTCATTGCCGAGGTGCTGACTGAGGACGGCGCGCAGGTCGAAGCCGGAGCGGCCCTGATCAGATTAAAAGAAGAGTGACCTGTTCGCGCGCCGCATCGCGTGGCACAGTCAGGCCATCCGAACAGGACACGAAACAAAACCGGGAGGAGCGCGGCCATGGGTGAGCGGGTCGAGATTTTCGAAGTAGGTCCACGTGACGGCCTGCAAAATGAACAGCGTGAGATCCCGGTTGCCGAGAAAGTGGCGCTGGTAGACTGCCTCAGCCGCGCCGGGTTCAACCGGATCGAAGTAGCCAGTTTTGTATCGCCCAAATGGGTGTCGCAGATGGCCGGCAGTGCGGAAGTTTTGGCGGGAATAAAAAGGCCAGATGGGGTGCGCTATGCCGCGCTGACGCCCAACATGCGTGGGTACGAGGATGCCTTGGCGGCCAAGGCGGATGAGATTGCGGTGTTTGCTTCGGCCTCCGAGGGGTTCTCGAAAGCCAATATCAACGCCACGATTGCCGAATCCATCGAGAGGTTCACGCCGATCCTCGAGGCCGCGCGCCACATTGATCTGCCGGTGCGTGGATATGTGTCCTGCGTGACCGACTGCCCCTATGATGGCCCAACACCGCCCGAGAAGGTGGCCGAGGTCGCTGATCAGCTGTTTGGTTTGGGCTGCTATGAGGTCTCATTGGGCGATACAATCGGGCAGGGGACGCCAGATACCATCGCGCATATGCTTTTGGCCGTACGAGAACGCGTGCCGGTAACCCGTCTGGCTGGGCATTTCCACGACACCAATGGCCGGGCGCTCGACAATATTGATGCTGCCCTGGCGTTGGGCGTGCGAACCTTTGATACGGCGGTTGGTGGATTGGGCGGGTGCCCTTATGCGCCCGGAGCTGCGGGGAATGTCGCGACCGAGGCCGTAGCCGCCCATCTGGAGCGGTTGGGCTATGAAACCGGGCTTGATCTGGAAGTCCTAGAGCAGGCCGCGCAAATGGCGCGGGCCATGCGGCCAGAGTGAGGGGCGGGCATGTTTGAAACGATCTCGGTGACCACAGACGCGCGTGGAGTTGCGGCTTTGACGCTCGACCGGGCGGAAAAACACAACGCGATGTCGGCGCAGATGATTGCCGAACTGACACAAGCGGCCGCGCAACTGGGTGCAGATGACACAGTTCGCGTAGTGGTTCTGACCGGGGCGGGCAAGAGTTTCTGTGCGGGCGGTGACCTGGGCTGGATGCAGGACCAGATGGCCGCCGACCCCGAAACGCGGTTTGCCGAGGCGCGCAAGCTGGCCGAGATGCTGCAGGCGCTGAACACCATGCCCCGCCCGCTGATCGGTGCGATTCAGGGCAATACGTTTGGCGGTGGTGTTGGGCTGACTGCTGTTTGCGACGTGGCCATTGGTGTGGACAGCGTAAAAATGGCCCTGACCGAGACGCGGCTGGGTCTGATCCCGGCCACGATTGGCCCATATGTGATTGCCCGGATGGGTGAGGCGCGGGCGCGGCGCGTGTTCATGTCGGCCCGGTTGTTCGATGCTGTCGAGGCGGTCGAGCTTGGGCTGCTGGCCAAAACCGTTCCGGCAACCGATTTAGCTGATGCGGTCGAAGCCGAAGTTCTGCCCTATCTTTCCTGTGCGCCAGGCGCGGTTGCCTCGGCCAAGGATTTGGTCAGCAAGCTGGGACCCAATATTGACGATGCTGTGATTGACCAGACGATCGAAGCCTTGGTGGATCGGTGGGAAACCGACGAGGCGATGGAGGGAATCGGTGCGTTCTTTGAAAAGCGAAAACCTGCATGGAAAAGTTAGGTTTAGGCCTTAATTTCATTGTAGTTGCAGTAGGAATCACCTTTCCCGGATCACAGGGCATGACAAGTGGATTATTACTCCTGTCTGCGACTGTGTTCGGTTGACCCTCTGACCACGCGCGGATAGAGAATGTCCAGTCAACACGCCAATTGACGGCGCCCCCCGACCGGGTTGCGCAGGAAAGGAGCTATTCGTGGAAGACCTGCTACGGGAGTATCTCCCGATTCTGGTGTTTCTGGCCGTTGCTGTCGGCCTTGGAATCGTCCTGATTCTGGCGGCTGTGGTTCTGGCAGTCCGCAACCCCGACCCTGAAAAGGTCAGCGCATATGAATGTGGCTTCAACGCCTTTGACGATGCGCGGATGAAATTCGACGTCCGGTTCTATCTGGTCTCGATTCTGTTCATCATCTTCGATCTGGAAATCGCCTTTCTGTTTCCGTGGGCCGTCGGCTTCAAGGACATCAGCGATGTAGGGTTCTGGTCGATGATGGTGTTCCTGGGTGTTCTGACCATCGGCTTTGCCTATGAATGGAAGAAGGGGGCCTTGGAATGGGAGTGATGACGGGTGCAAACACTGCCGGTGTCGACAAAGAAGTCGCAACCCAGGCCCTGAATGCCGAGTTGCAGGACAAAGGGTTCCTGCTGACCTCGACCGAAGACATCATCAACTGGGCCCGTACTGGATCACTGCACTGGATGACCTTCGGTCTGGCCTGCTGCGCGGTTGAAATGATGCACACCTCGATGCCGCGTTATGATGCCGAACGGTTTGGTATCGCCCCGCGGGCGTCCCCACGTCAGTCCGATGTAATGATCGTGGCGGGAACGCTGACTAACAAGATGGCCCCGGCGCTGCGCAAGGTTTACGATCAGATGCCCGAGCCGCGCTATGTGATCTCGATGGGGTCCTGCGCAAATGGCGGTGGGTATTACCACTATTCCTATTCGGTCGTGCGCGGCTGTGACCGCGTGGTTCCAGTGGATATCTACGTCCCCGGGTGCCCGCCAACCGCCGAGGCGTTGCTGTATGGCCTGATGCAGTTGCAACGCAAAATCCGCCGCACCGGCACCATCGTACGCTGAGGAGAGAGCTGATGAGCGAAGCACTCAAAGAACTCGGCGCGCAGCTTGAACTGAAACGGGCCGATTGCGTTCTGTCCTGGGATGTGACCCATGGCGAACTGAACGTGGATGTGGCGCCGTCGAACCTTGTGGAATTCATTGAGTTCCTGAAATCCGACCGGAATTGCCAGTTTTCGTCGCTGGTCGACATCACTGGCGTGGATTACCCCGAACGGGCCAAGCGGTTCGACGTGGTGTATCACTTCCTGTCGATGTACCAGAACCAGCGCATCCGCCTGCGGGTTTCAATCCGAGAAGAAGACATGGTGCCCTCGATCGTTGACGTTCACCCCTCGGCGAATTGGTTCGAGCGTGAGGTGTTCGACATGTTCGGCATCCTGTTCTCGGGCCACCCGGACCTGCGCCGCATCCTGACCGACTATGGGTTCCGCGGCCACCCACTGCGCAAGGATTTCCCGACCACCGGCTATACCGAGGTGCGCTATGACGAAGCGCAAAAGCGCGTTGTCTATGAGCCGGTGTCGTTGGTGCAGGAATACCGTCAGTTTGATTTCATGTCCCCGTGGGAAGGCGCGAACTACATTCTTCCGGGGGATGAAAAACAGGAGACTGAATAATGGGTGGCATCTGGTGGCTGATCCTTTCTGCACTGACCATCATTCCGATGGTGAAGATTTTGCCGTTTTTCGGGATCAACAAGTTCTGGTGCCTTCTTTGTCTGGTTCCATTTGGCACAATTGCGTTGCTGTGGTGGGTTGGGCTGAAACTGCAAGAGTTGGAGCGCCGCTGAGATGATGGGTGAACTTATCATTCTGGGTGCGCTGGGGGTGCTGCTGGCAGGTGCCGCTGCCAAAGCGGCCGAAGCTGAAAAGGTTCGGGTTCGGGCCGAAGCGAAAAAGAAAAAACGGGGGCGTTGATGGACGGCTCAAGATACGATGACGGCAGCACGGACGCGCTGAGCGGAGAACAGAAAATCCGCAACTTCAACATTAACTTCGGTCCGCAACACCCTGCGGCGCATGGAGTTTTGCGTCTGGTGCTTGAGCTGGACGGTGAGATTGTCGAGCGCTGTGACCCGCATATCGGTCTGCTGCACCGTGGCACCGAAAAGCTGATGGAAAGCCGGACGTATCTGCAGAACCTGCCGTATTTCGACCGTCTGGATTACGTGGCACCGATGAACCAGGAGCACGCCTGGTGTTTGGCCATCGAAAAGCTGACAGGGGTTGAAGTGCCGCGTCGCGGCTCGCTCATCCGTGTTCTCTATTCCGAGATCGGGCGCATCCTGAACCATCTGCTGAATGTGACCACGCAGGCGATGGATGTGGGCGCGCTGACGCCGCCGCTGTGGGGCTTCGAGGAACGCGAAAAGCTGATGGTGTTCTATGAGCGCGCCTGCGGTGCCCGCCTGCACGCGGCCTATTTCCGCCCTGGTGGTGTCCATCAGGACCTGCCGCCAGAACTGCTGGACGATATCGAGGCGTGGAGCCACGAATTCCCCGCCGTTCTGGACGACATCGACGGTCTGCTGACCGAAAACCGTATCTTCAAACAGCGTAATGCCGATATTGGCGTCGTAACCGAGGATGACATCCAGAAATACGGCTTTTCGGGCGTGATGGTGCGCGGGTCTGGTCTGGCATGGGATTTGCGTCGCGCGCAGCCTTATGAATGCTATGACGAGTTCGAATTCCAGATCCCCGTCGGCAAGAACGGCGACTGCTACGACCGTTATCTGGTGCGCATGGAAGAGATGCGCCAGTCGCTGTCGATCATCCAGCAGGCCATCGTCAAAATCCGTGAGTGCCCCGGCGATGTTCTGGCGCGCGGCAAGATCACCCCGCCGAAACGCTCAGACATGAAGACCTCGATGGAAAGCTTGATCCACCATTTCAAACTGTACACCGAAGGTTTCCACGTTCCCGCCGGTGAGGTCTACGCCGCCGTTGAGGCCCCAAAGGGTGAGTTCGGCGTCTATCTTGTCGCCGACGGCACCAACAAACCCTACCGCGCCAAACTGCGCGCACCGGGGTTCCTGCACCTGCAAGCTATGGACCACGTCGCCGGAGGCCACCAACTGGCCGATGTTGCCGCCATCATCGGCACCATGGACGTCGTATTTGGAGAGATTGACCGCTAATGCTCCGCCGCCTCCACCCCGAACAACCCGAAAGCTTTGCCTTCTCCGCTGCCAACCAGCAATGGGCCGAAGCGCAGATCACAAAATACCCTGAGGGGCGCCAGGCCAGCGCGGTTATCCCGCTGCTGTGGCGCGCGCAGGAGCAGGAAGGCTGGCTGAGTCGTCCGGCGATTGAATCCGTCGCCGACATGCTGGGCATGGCCTACATCCGCGTTCTTGAGGTCGCGTCTTTCTACTTCATGTTCCAGTTGCAGCCGGTTGGCTCGGTGGCACATATTCAGGTCTGCGGCACGACGTCCTGCATGATCTGCGGGGCCGAGGATTTGATTGCGGTCTGCAAGGACAAGATCGCTGCCAGGCCGCATGAACTATCTGCCGATGGCAAGCTGAGCTGGGAAGAGGTGGAATGCCTCGGGTCCTGTACCAACGCGCCGATGGCGCAGATTGGTAAGGATTATTATGAGGACCTGACCACCGAGAGCTTTGGCAAAATCCTCGACGATTTGGTTGCGGGCAAAGTTCCGACACCGGGCCCGCAGAATGGGCGTTATGCGGCAGAACCTCTTAAAGGACTGACCAGTCTGACGGAATATGACAGTGGTCGAACCCAGTTTAACGCCAGTGTCGAACTGGCGAATGATCTGGGCGATACAGTCAAGCGGATTGATGGGACCGAAGTGCCCATCCTAACCCCTTGGCTGGGTAAGGACGGTAAGGCTGCAGCGACCAAGGCGGCACCAAAACCTCCGAAAGCGCCGACACCGGGCAAGTCTGCGGTGAAACAGGCCGAAGAGGCGAAGGCGAAAGAAGACCAGCCGGAAACCCTGACCACGCCGCGCGATGGAAAAGCTGATGACCTGAAGATGCTCAAAGGTGTCGGACCCAAGCTGGAAGAAACGCTGAACGAGTTGGGCTTTTACCACTACGACCAGATTGCGGCCTGGACATCGGAACAGGTGGCTTGGGTTGATGCGCGGCTGAAGTTCAAAGGTCGGATCGAGCGGGACGGCTGGATCGAACAGGCCGGTAAGCTGGCGGCGGGCGAGGAAACCGAGTTCGCCAAACGTGCCAAGAAAGACGGCACTTACGAAGACTAGGACGCATGCCCATCCGGGGCATGAAGGATGAGATGGACAAGGACAAAGAACAGGCCATAGCCCGCAAGGGTCGTCACATAGGTATCGTCATTGCAGTGACGATGACCATTTGGCTTGCCATGAACCTGTTCATTGGCCCCGCACTGGAACTGACGACGCGCCATGCGTTGTTGTTTGATCTCGCCGCTCTGGCGGCGTTCGTCTATGCGGGCGTCAACATATTTCAACTCTGGCGCATGCGTCAGGATAGCTGAAGGTAACACGCGATGCTGAAGGATCAGGACCGGATCTTTACCAACATCTACGGGATGCACGAGCGCACGCTGAAAGGTGCGCAGGCCCGCGGGCATTGGGACGGCACAGCTGGCCTGATTGGCAATGGGCGCGACTGGATCATTCAGACGATGAAGGACTCGGGCCTTCGTGGGCGCGGTGGCGCGGGTTTCCCAACTGGTCTGAAATGGTCGTTCATGCCCAAGGAAAGTGATGGTCGTCCGGCCTATCTGGTGGTGAATGCGGATGAATCCGAGCCCGGCACCTGCAAAGACCGCGAGATCATGCGCCATGATCCGCACACGTTGATCGAAGGCTGCCTGATCGCGTCTTTCGCGATGAACGCACACACCTGCTATATCTACCTGCGCGGCGAATACATCCGCGAGCGCGAGGCGCTGCAGGCCGCGATTGACGAAGCGTATGACGCGGGTCTGCTAGGCAAGAACGCCGCCGGTTCGGGTTGGGATTTCGATCTGTTCCTGCATCACGGCGCCGGTGCCTATATCTGCGGAGAAGAGACCGCCCTGATCGAAAGCCTTGAGGGCAAGAAAGGTATGCCGCGGATGAAGCCTCCGTTCCCGGCGGGCGCGGGGTTGTATGGCTGCCCGACCACGGTGAACAACGTAGAATCCATCGCGGTTGTGCCGACCATCCTGCGCCGTGGTGCGGACTGGTTTGCGGGATTCGGCCGTCAGAACAATGCAGGGACCAAGCTGTTTGCCATTTCGGGTCACGTGAACAACCCCTGCGTGGTCGAAGAGGCCATGTCTATTCCCTTTGAGGAGCTGATCGAAACCCATTGCGGCGGCATTCGAGGCGGTTGGGATAATCTGCTGGCGGTCATCCCGGGTGGGTCCTCGGTACCCTGTGTGCGCGGCGAGAACATGCGCGATGCGATCATGGATTTTGACCACCTGCGCAACGATCTGGGCTCGGGCCTTGGGACTGCTGCGGTCATCGTGATGGACAAGTCCACGGACATTATCAAGGCGATCTGGCGGCTGTCGAAATTCTACAAACATGAAAGTTGCGGTCAGTGTACGCCCTGCCGTGAAGGCACCGGCTGGATGATGCGCGTGATGGACCGTCTGGTGCGCGGCGAGGCCGAGCTGGAAGAGATTGACATGTTGTTCGATGTGACCAAACAGGTTGAAGGTCACACGATCTGCGCCCTCGGCGATGCGGCTGCCTGGCCGATCCAGGGCCTGATCCGTAACTTCCGCGAAGAGATTGAAGATCGCATCAAGGCCCAGAAAACGGGTCGGATGGGTGCGATGGCGGCGGAGTGATCGAGATGCGGAGCTTTCGAACAACTTGTGTCGCACTCTTGCTTATCGGGGCTGTAGCAGCCCCAGCCGCAGCTGCGAAACGTGCGGCATACGATCAGGCTGTCGGTGAGGTTCTTGCGGCTCATTTCATAAAAGACAGATGCAGCGGTCTGGCCACTGTTGGCGGTTCTGATTACCAGAGTTACGTGCTGACTGCGACAGAACTGACTGCGGTTCAGGGATTGCGTCGGCAAAAAATGCGCAAGTTCTTATTTTATGGGAGATCCGATTGGCTTAAGGGGCAAGTAAGGAAGGTTCTCGACGACAGAAATGTAGAATTTTCAAACAAAAAATCTCTTTGTGCGTTTGGACGAGGCGTGGCGGGAACCGAAGATGCTATCGGGCGATTTCTGGTAAAGGAGTGACCTAGATGGAATTTCTAACCGACTACTCCCACGCAGTTACTTCGATAGTGATCTTCACGCTCGTGCTTCTGTTCATGTCGCCATTCACGGCTTTGGCGAAACAAAGCAAAGGGTTGGCGCCGGGGGCCACACCCGAACAAGACTATGCTGACAAGGCCTATCGCCTGAATCGCGCCTACCTGAATGGGACCGAGACGCTGCCCGCCTATCTGACGGTCATTGTCGCGGCCATTCTTATGGGGGCCAGCCCATTTTGGGTTAACCTGCTGGCTTCGGTCGCGTTGCTGGCGCGCCTGATAATGCTGGTGGTGCATATTCGCGGTATCGGCAAACCGTCTGCTGGTTTGCGCTCGGTTCTGTATGTCATCGCCTGGGCCTGCATGGTCGTGATGGGGACTATGGCAATAGTGGCGGCGTTTTGATGAAGACTTGGGGAAAATATCAGATGCTAGGACGTAAAAGTGTTGCCGGTCGCGTGTCCATGTTGGCCGGCGTCCTTACGTTGTCACTTGTTTCGGCGTGCGGTGGCATCACGTCGTCCAGTGATCGTGTCCTTTTTGACGGTAAGTATTTTCGGGCCAAAGCAAAGCCCGTCGATAAAAAGAAGATGCCGACCGAATTCACCGTGGTTGTGAATGGGGTTTCTGCCTCGTTGGACGGCGCGCGCGAAGCGGGACGGTACGAGGGAACGAAATTCTGCATCAAGAACTTCGGTTCTTCCAGCATCGCGTGGAAGGTCGGCCCGGATACTGAACCCCAGAACTTGCGTGTCAGCGACGACAAGTTGACCTTTGCAGGAGCTTGCCAGCGACCATGACGCGCGTGTTCGCATATCACTCGATGACACGGGGGATGTTATTGCATAGCACCCCGACTGCCGGTCGTCTTGGGTTTCCCAAGACGAAAGGAATTGTCATGTCCAGTGTGAAAATGCTGACGCTGCTGTCTGTGCTGGCTTTGCCCACCATCGTTGAAGCGAAACCGCCCTTGCGCGAAGTCAAAGAAATCGACAACGAACTCTATTACATCGCCATTGCAAATGAGATTTCAGAGTATTGCCCCTCGATCAGCGGGCGGCGTCTGAAAGCGATCGGTGTGCTGTGGGGATTGAAGTCGCAAGCGAACAAACTGGGATATTCGGACAATGAAATCCGGGCGTATGTGGATTCGGATGCCGAAAAGGACCGGATGCGCGCCAAGGGCGAGGCGTATCTGGCCCAACACGGTGTCACCTACGAAAACCCCAATTCCTTCTGCACGCTGGGGCGGGCAGAGATTGAAAGAAACAGCGCCATTGGCGTGTATTTGAGGGCGAACTAGACGATGTCTGACCTCCGTAAGATCAATATCGACGGGCAGGAAATCGAAGTCGATGGTGCGATGACCCTGATCCAGGCTTGTGAGCAAGCCGGGGTCGAGGTGCCGCGCTTCTGTTATCACGAACGTTTGTCGATCGCAGGGAACTGCCGGATGTGCCTGGTTGAGGTTGTGGGCGGCCCGCCCAAACCTGCAGCGTCCTGCGCGATGCAGGTCCGTGACCTGCGCCCCGGGCCGGAAGGGCAGGCGCCTCAGGTCAAGACGAACTCGCCCATGGTCAAGAAGGCCCGCGAAGGCGTGATGGAGTTCTTGCTGATCAACCACCCGCTGGATTGCCCGATCTGCGATCAGGGCGGTGAGTGCGATTTGCAGGATCAGGCGATGGCTTACGGCGTGTCGGGGTCGCGTTTTAAAGAAGCCAAACGTGCGGTCGATGATCTGGATCTCGGTCCGCTGGTCGGTACCGCGATGACCCGTTGCATCAGTTGTACGCGCTGTGTGCGTTTCACGACCGAGGTCGCCGGGATCGCGCAGATGGGCCAGACCGGTCGAGGGGAGGATGCCGAGATTACCTCGTATCTGAACCAAACGCTCAATTCGAACCTGCAGGGGAACATCATCGACCTGTGCCCGGTTGGGGCGCTGACCTCAAAGCCTTACGCATTTACTGCCCGACCATGGGAATTGACCAAGACCGAGAGCATCGATGTGATGGATGCGCTGGGGTCCAACATCCGGGTGGACACCAAGGGCCGTGAGGTCATGCGCTTTCTCCCGCGCAATCATGACGGCGTGAACGAGGAATGGATCAGCGACAAGACCCGGTTTGTCTGGGATGGCTTGCGTCGTCAGCGTCTGGACAAACCTTACATTCGCGAAAACGGAAAGCTTCGACCCGCGACTTGGCCCGAGGCGCTGGGACGTGCGGCAAAAGCCCTGAAAGGCGCTGAAAAACCCGCCGGGATCGTCGGGGATCTGGTTCCTGTCGAAGCCTCTTTTGCGTTAAAACAGATGGTCGAAGGACTGGGCGGTGTTGTCGAGTGCCGTACTGACGGGGCCAAGCTGCCAGCGGGAAATCGTGGGGCTTATGCGGGAACCGCCGCGATTGAAGACATTGATGCGGCCGAACGCATCCTGCTGATCGGTACCAACCCGCGCGACGAGGCTCCGGTTTTGAATGCGCGAATCCGAAAGGCGTGGACGCACGGGGCCGAAGTAGCCCTGGTCGGGCCAGCAGTCGATCTGACCTATGCCTACCATCACGTTGGTGACGACAGGACAGCACTGCAAAAGGTCGTCGACATGGGCGGAGATGATGAGATCAAGGGTAAGGCGTCACTGGTCGTTGTGGGGCAGGGCGCGTTGCAAGAGGCCGACGGTGCGGCTGTGCTTGCCGCCGCGCAAACCATTGCTGCCAGTACTGAAAGCGGGCTGCTGATCCTGCACACCGCTGCCTCTCGCGTGGGGGCAATGGATGTGGGTGCCACCAACGAGGGTGGCATTGAGGCCATCAACGCGGCGGACGTGATCTACAACCTAGGGGCAGACGAGGTCGAAATCGACGAGGGCGCATTCGTGATCTATCAGGGCAGCCATGGCGACCGGGGCGCGCACCGCGCTGACGTGATCTTGCCGGGTGCCGCCTATACCGAAGAAAACGGGCTGTTCGTGAACACCGAGGGCCGCCCGCAATTGGCAATGCGCGCTGGTTTTGCGCCAGGTGAGGCCAAGGAAAACTGGGCGATCCTGCGGGCCTTGTCGGCCGAATTGGGCGCGACGCTGCCTTACGACTCGCTGGCGCAATTGCGCAGTGCGCTGATCGAAGCAGTGCCGCATCTGACGCGCATCGACGAGGTGATCGAAAACGAAGTGCAATTGATGGAGGCTGGCCCCCTAGGTACAGCCACTTTCCGCAATGCGATCAAGGACTTTTACCTGACCAATCCAATCGCCCGCGCCTCGCAACTGATGGCTGAGCTGTCGGCGCAGGCACAGGCACGCAAGGCCGGGAAGATCGCGGCGGAATGAAACAGACCTGTTTCATATCGCTTTTAGGGGCCTGCAATAAGGTGGCTGTGAAAATGCGCGTGAGACGCAACAATAAGGGTGGCGTAAGTGCGGCGGATGCTGTTTACACCAACGCGCCGACCCAGCCGCAGTTTGCGCAGGCAAATGGCCTTCGCAATTTACGCGGAAAACGGAATACCCACGGTGTGAGGACCAATGGCTGATTTCTTTAACACCCCAGGCGGAATAGCCATCATCATTCTGGCGCAAGTGCTTGCCGTTGTTGCCTTTGTGATGATCTCGCTGTTGTTCCTCGTTTATGGCGACCGCAAGATTTGGGCGGCGGTACAGATGCGCCGCGGTCCCAACGTGGTGGGCGTCTATGGCCTGCTGCAATCGGTGGCAGATGCGCTGAAATATGTGGTGAAAGAGGTGGTTATCCCCGCCGGGGCCGACCGCACGGTTTTCATTCTGGCACCGCTGACAAGCTTTGTTTTGGCGATGATCGCCTGGGCGGTAATCCCGTTCAACGATGGCTGGGTCCTGTCAGATATCAACGTTGCCATTCTGTATGTCTTCGCCGTATCTTCGTTGGAGGTTTATGGCGTGATTATGGGCGGTTGGGCGTCGAACTCAAAGTACCCGTTCCTAGGATCGTTGCGCTCAGCTGCGCAGATGATTTCTTACGAGGTTTCCATCGGCCTGATCATCATTGGTGTGATCATTTCTACAGGGTCGATGAATTTCGGCGACATCGTACGCGCGCAGGATGGCGGGCTGGGCCTATTCAGCTGGTACTGGCTGCCGCATTTCCCGATGGTCTTCCTGTTCTTCATCTCGGCGCTGGCGGAAACCAACCGCCCACCGTTTGACCTGCCCGAGGCGGAATCCGAACTGGTCGCCGGTTATCAGGTGGAATACTCGGCCACACCCTTCCTGTTGTTCATGGCAGGCGAATACATTGCGATCTTCCTGATGTGCGCGCTAACATCGCTGCTGTTCTTCGGTGGCTGGCTGTCGCCGATCCCGGGCCTGCCTGACGGTGTCCTGTGGATGGTTGCGAAGATGGCGTTCTTCTTCTTCCTCTTCGCAATGGTCAAGGCGATCACACCCCGCTACCGCTATGACCAGCTGATGCGGTTGGGCTGGAAAGTGTTCCTGCCGTTCTCGCTGGCCTGGGTGGTGTTCGTGGCTTTTGCGGCGAAATTCGACTGGTTCTGGGGCGCATTCGCCCGTTGGAGCGTAGGAGGCTAATCATGACGCAGATCGACTATACCCGCGCTGCCAAATACTTCCTGCTGCAGGACTTTTGGGTCGGCATGAAGCTGGGGTTGAAATATTTCTTCGCCCCCAAGGCCACCATAAACTACCCGCACGAGAAGGGTCCTCTATCCCCGCGGTTCCGGGGCGAGCACGCCTTGCGTCGTTATCCGAATGGCGAGGAACGTTGCATCGCCTGCAAACTCTGCGAGGCGGTTTGCCCGGCGCAGGCCATCACCATCGACGCCGAACCGCGTGAGGACGGCAGCCGTCGAACCACGCGCTATGACATCGACATGACCAAGTGCATCTATTGCGGCTTCTGTCAGGAGGCCTGCCCGGTCGATGCAATCGTCGAAGGCCCGAATTTCGAGTTCGCCACCGAAACCCGCGAAGAGCTGTTCTACGACAAGCAAAAACTGCTGGATAACGGCGAACGCTGGGAAGCCGAGATTGCCCGCAACCTGGAAATGGATGCGCCGTACAGATGAGTGACAAGCCCACAAACCCATTCGAGCAAATGCTCAAACAGGCACAGGACATGGCCAAGGCGATGAACCCGGGGCTCGAGAATTTCTCGCCCAAGGGGTTCGAAGTGCTGTGGCCGACCATGCCCAAAGAGGTCATGGAGATGATGTTCGGCAATACCGTCAACAAGGATGGATTGGACGCCAAGACCCGCTTGCTGCTGACGCTGGCTGGGCTGACTTGTCAGGGCGCTCAAGCGGACTCGGCGGTGCGTCAGACCGTGCGTCATGCGCTGGAAGCGGGCGCGAAGAAACAAGAGATCGTGGAAACGATCGGCCAGATGTCGGTCTTTGCCGGCATCCCGGCCATGACCCGCGCGCTGGATCTGGCGCAAGAGGTCATGGGCGATAACGAGGATGAGGATCAATGACCGTCTTTGCCTTCTACCTGTTTGCCATCAGCGCCATCACCGGCGGGCTGTTTACGGTGATCAGCCGCCAGCCGGTGCATTCGGTGCTGTGGCTGATCCTTTCCTTCCTCTCCTCGGCCGGGTTGTTCGTGCTGCTGGGGGCCGAGTTCGTGGCAATGCTGCTGATCATCGTCTATGTCGGCGCGGTCGCGGTGCTGTTCCTGTTCGTGGTGATGATGCTGGACGTGGACTTTGCCGAGCTGAAGGCCGAGATGGCGCGTTACATGCCATTGGCCTTGTTGATCGGTCTGGTCATTCTGATGCAGTTCGTCATGGCCTTTGGCGCATGGGACAGCGCGCAGGGTGCGGCGGCTAATCTGGCGCAGCCGGTTCCGGTGGACCGCCACAACACCGAGGCGCTGGGCGTCATTCTTTATGATCAATACTTCCTTCTGTTCCAGCTGGCGGGCCTGATCCTGCTGGTGGCCATGATCGGCGCCATTGTTCTGACGCTGCGCCACCGTCAGGACATCAAGCGTCAGGACATCATCGGCCAGATGATGCGCGACCCGGCCAAGGCGATGGAGTTGAAGGACGTGAAACCGGGGCAGGGACTTTGAGACGATGATCGGACTTGAACACTATCTTACGGTCGCGGCGACACTGTTCGTCATCGGCATCTTCGGTCTCTTTCTGAACCGCAAGAACGTCATCATCCTGCTGATGAGCATCGAACTGATGCTGCTGGCGGTGAATATCAACCTTGTGGCGTTTTCCAGTTTCCTCGGCGATCTGGTCGGGCAGGTGTTTACGCTGTTCGTGCTGACCGTTGCAGCGGCCGAGGCGGCGATTGGTCTGGCCATTCTGGTCTGCTTCTTCCGCAACCGCGGCACCATCGCGGTTGAAGACGTCAATATGATGAAGGGGTAAGAGAACATGGAAACCACCATCCTCTTTGCCCCGCTGGTGGGCGCGCTGCTCTGCGGGTTCGGCTGGCGATTCATTGGTGAAAAGGCCGCGATGTGGACCGCCACCGGCCTGCTGTTTCTGGCCTGTTTACTGTCGTGGATCGTGTTCTTCACCTTTGACGGGGTGACCCAGCAGGTCGAGATCATGCGCTGGATCGAGAGCGGCTCGCTCTCGACAAGCTGGGCCGTGCGGCTGGACCGGCTGACCGCGATCATGCTGATCGTGGTGACGACCGTATCGGCGCTCGTACACCTGTATTCCTTTGGCTATATGGCCCATGATCCGCAATGGCGCGAAGGCGAGAGCTATAAGCCGCGCTTCTTTGCTTATCTGTCGTTTTTTACCTTTGCCATGCTGATGCTGGTGACGGCGGATAATCTGGTTCAGATGTTCTTTGGCTGGGAAGGTGTGGGTGTCGCGTCTTACCTGCTGATCGGCTTCTACTACCGCAAGCCATCGGCCAACGCGGCGGCGATGAAAGCGTTCATTGTCAACCGGGTGGGTGACTTTGGCTTTGCGTTGGGGATTTTTGCGCTGTTCTTCTTGACGGACAGCATCAATTTTTCCGACATTTTCGCGTCGGCCCCTGAGCTAGCGGAAACGCAACTGCACTTCCTGTGGGGTGAATGGAATGCCATCGAGGTGATCTGTGTGCTGCTGTTCATCGGTGCGATGGGTAAATCGGCGCAGCTGATCCTGCACACCTGGTTGCCGGATGCGATGGAAGGCCCGACACCGGTGTCGGCACTGATCCACGCTGCGACCATGGTGACTGCAGGTGTCTTCCTTGTCTGCCGCATGTCGCCGCTGATGGAGTTCGCGCCGGGTGCGACCGGGTTCATCACCGTACTAGGCGCCTCGACCGCGTTCTTTGCGGCGACCGTGGGTCTGGTTCAGACCGATATCAAGCGCGTCATCGCCTATTCTACCTGTTCGCAGCTGGGCTACATGTTCGTGGCCGCTGGTGTGGGCATGTATTCGGCGGCGATGTTCCACCTGTTTACGCACGCCTTCTTCAAGGCGCTGCTGTTCCTTGGTGCGGGGTCGGTGATCAACGCGATGCATCACGAGCAGGAAATGACCGAATACGGCGGTCTGCGTAAGAAAATCCCTTATACCTTCTGGGCGATGATGATCGGGACACTGGCTATTACCGGCGTTGGTATTCCGCTGACCACCATCGGGTTCGCCGGGTTCCTGTCCAAGGATGCCATCATCGAGAGTGCCTATGCTGGTGGGTCGGCCTATGGCTTCTGGCTGCTTGTGATCGCGGCTGCGTTCACTTCGTTCTACAGCTGGCGCCTGATCTTCCTGACTTTCTATGGCGAGCCGCGTGGTGATCAGCATACGCATGAGCATGCGCATGAAAGCCCGATGACCATGTTGATTCCTTTAGGCGTGCTGTCCTTGGGTGCGGTCTTTGCCGGGATGATCTGGTATAGCAACTTCTTTGGTCATGCGGACAAGGTCGGCAAGTTCTATGGCATTCCGGTGGCCGAGGCGTCGGAGCATGCCGAGGCGGGCGATCATGGCACTGCGGATTCACATGCGGATGATGCACACGCTGATGAGGGGCACGCAGAAGATACTCATGCCGATGATGGGCACGGCGAGAAGGATGCGCATGGCGGTGATCACCACTATGTCTTCGCGGGTGAGCCGGGCGAGGGCGCGATCTATATCGCGCCGGACAACCATACTCTGGACGAAGCGCATGCCGCCCCGAAATGGGTCAAGGTCTCACCCTTTGTTGCGATGGCGCTGGGTTTTGTCATGGCCTATTGGTTCTATATCGTGAACCCGTCCCTGCCGGGGCGTCTGGCACAGAACCAGCGTCCGCTTTACCTGTTCCTGCTGAACAAGTGGTACTTTGACGAGATCTACGATGCGATCTTTGTCAAACCCACCGTTGCGCTTGGTCGGTTCCTGTGGAAACGCGGTGATGGCAATACCATCGACGGCTTCCTGAACGGGGTTTCGATGGGCGTTATTCCCTTCTTTACCCGCCTCGCAGGCAAGGCACAGACGGGCTACATCTTTACTTATGCCTTCTGGATGGTTCTGGGTATCGCTGCCCTGGTCACCTGGATGTCGATCGGCGGAGGCGCACACTAATGGATAATATCCTCTCGATCGTCACCTTTATTCCGGCAGTGGCGGCAGGCATCCTGGCCCTGTTCCTGCATGGTGAGGACGCGGCTGCGCAGCGCAACGCGAAATGGGTTGCGCTGGTCGCGACCACGGTGACCTTCCTTGTCTCGATCGGTATCTATACAGGCTTTGATCCGTCCAATACCGGCTTTCAGATGGTGGAAGAGGCCGAGTGGCTGCTGGGCCTAAAATACAAGATGGGTGTAGATGGTATCAGCGTTCTGTTCGTACTGCTGACCACTTTCATCATGCCGCTGACCATTCTGGCCAGCTGGCAGGTCACCGACCGCGTCAAAGAATACATGATCGCCTTCCTGCTGCTGGAAACGCTGATGTTGGGCGTATTCATGGCGCTGGATCTGGTTCTGTTCTATCTGTTCTTCGAGGCCGGCCTGATCCCGATGTTCCTGATCATCGGCATCTGGGGTGGGGCGAACCGGATTTACGCAAGCTTCAAGTTCTTCCTCTATACCTTCCTCGGCTCGGTGCTGATGCTGGTGGCGATGGTTGCGATGTATTCCGATGCAGGCACCACCGATATCGAAGCCTTGATGAGCCACCATTTCTCGTCCGAAGGGTTCAGCGTGCTGGGCGTTTATATCGTCGGCGGTATGCAGACGTTGATGTTCCTGGCCTTCTTTGCCTCGTTTGCGGTGAAAATGCCGATGTGGCCGGTTCATACCTGGCTACCTGACGCACACGTTCAGGCGCCGACTGCAGGCTCGGTTGTGCTGGCGGCGATCCTGCTGAAGATGGGCGGCTATGGCTTCCTGCGGTTCAGTCTGCCGATGTTCCCGGTCGGGTCAGCGGTGATGACCGATCTGGTGCTGTGGATGTCGGCCATCGCAGTAGTCTACACCTCGCTGGTGGCGCTGGTGCAGGAGGATATGAAGAAGCTGATCGCTTATTCCTCGGTTGCTCATATGGGCTTTGTGACTATGGGTATCTTTGCTGCGAACCAGCAGGGTATTGACGGCGCGATCTTCCAGATGCTCAGCCACGGGTTTATCTCGGCCGCGCTCTTCCTGTGTGTCGGTGTAATCTATGACCGGATGCACACGCGTGACATCGACGCTTATGGCGGTCTGGTGATCCGGATGCCCGCATACGCGCTGGTTTTCATGCTGTTCACCATGGCCAATGTCGGCCTGCCGGGTACATCCGGGTTCATCGGTGAATTCCTGACGCTGATGGGCGCGTTCCAGGTCAATACCTGGGTGACGGCTGTGGCTGCATCTGGCGTGATCTTCTCGGCTGCCTATGCGCTGTGGCTGTATCGCCGGGTCGTGTTTGGCGATCTGATCAAGGAAAGCCTCAAGGCAATGACGGACATGAGCTCGCGCGAGCGGCTGATCTTTGCGCCGCTGATCGTGATGACCATCCTGCTGGGCGTTTACCCGTCGCTGGTAACCGATGTGATCGGCAATTCGACCGCCGCGCTTATTTCGAACTATGACTCGGCTCTGGCCGCGGCTGAGGCCGCGACCCAGACGGCCGCCTCGCATTAAGGGAGCTTTGGAGACATGATCCAGGCTGATCTGACAATAATCCTGCCGGAAATCGTTCTGGCCGTGTATGCGATGGCCGCCCTTATCGGGGCAGTTTACACGACGAAAGACGCGCTGGCGCCAATTCTGGTGTGGACGACGGCGGGGCTAATGGCGCTGCTGTCCTTCTGGATTGCAACCAATGGCGATGGCACCAACGTGGCGTTCAACGGGATGTTCGTCGATGACGGGTTCTCGCGGTTTGCCAAGGTCGCGATCCTGCTGTCGGCTGCGGCTGTTCTGGTGATGAGCCAGGAATATATGACCCGCCGCGATCTGTTGCGGTTCGAATACCCGTTGCTGGTGGCGCTGGCTGCTGTCGGTATGATGATGATGGTCAGCGCAGGCGATCTGATGTCCTTGTATATGGGGCTGGAGCTGCAATCCCTGTCGCTGTACGTCGTGGCTGCGTTGCGTCGTGACAGCGCCAAATCAACTGAGGCCGGTCTGAAGTACTTCGTACTGGGTGCGCTCAGTTCGGGGCTGCTGCTGTATGGTGCATCGCTTGTTTATGGCTTTACCGGCACGACGCTGTTTTCGGGCATCATCCAAACGGTCCATCACGACGACATCTCGGTTGGTCTGCTGTTCGGCCTAATCTTCCTGATCTCGGGCCTTGCCTTCAAGGTTTCGGCTGTGCCCTTCCATATGTGGACGCCGGACGTGTACGAAGGATCGCCCACGCCGATCACCGCCTTCTTTGCCACCGCACCAAAAGTGGCGGCGATGGCGCTGTTTGCCCGCCTTATGCATGACGCCTTTGGTGGCGTAGTGAAAGACTGGCAGCAGGTGATCGTGCTGCTTTCGGTTCTGTCGATGCTGCTGGGTGCGGTTGCCGCGATTGGTCAGCGCAATATCAAGCGGCTGATGGCGTTTTCATCAATTGCCCATATGGGTTATGCGTTGATCGGTCTGGCGGCGGGTACGGAAATGGGCATCAAAGCGATGCTGATGTATCTGGCAATTTACGTGACCATGAATATCGGCACCTTTGCCTTCATCCTGATGATGGAGCGCGATGGCAAACCCGTCACTGATATCGATGCGCTGCGCCAGTTTTCCAAACGCGATCCGGGTAAGGCCCTGGCTGTTCTGATCCTAATGTTCAGCCTTGCTGGCGTTCCGCCAATGCTGGGCTTTTTTGCCAAGTTCGGCGTCTGGCAGGCAGGTATCAGCGCGGGTCTGACCGGGTTGGTGATCGTGTCGGCCATCGCCTCTGTGATCGGTGCGTTCTATTACCTGCGGATCGTGTTCTATATGTATTTCGGGGCCGAGAACGAGGATCCGATCGAAACCCACTCGACCCCGGTTCTGTGGGTCGCGCTGATGGGGTCGGCGGCGCTGATGCTGGTGGGCGTTTTCTATCAGTTCGGCATCGAAGGCGCGGCTGCGGCTGCGGCAGCGACGCTTGTCAACTGACGTGTTTAACATCCAATTACAGGGGGCTCGGTCAAAAGGCCGGGCCTTTTTGACATGACTGATTGGCCGCAAGGATACGGACTGCACATCGTGCAGGAAGTCGACAGTACATTGAATGAGGCTGCCCGACTTGCCCCTACGTCGCCGGGCCCTGTGTGGATCATGGCGCATCACCAGACGGCGGCGCGGGGACGACGGGGTAGGGCGTGGGCCAACCCTAAGGGCAACCTGGCGGCGACCTTGTTAATGCGACCGCAGGGTAATCCGGAACAAGCGGCCTTGCGCAGCTTTGTGGCGGCCTTGGCGCTGTTCGACGCCTGTGTCGCGGTCACCGGTCGCGCCGACGGGCTGTCATTGAAGTGGCCCAACGACGTGCTGCTGAACGGGGGCAAGCTGGCGGGCATCTTGCTGGAAAGCACCGGTAAGGGCGGGGGCGTGTCGTATCTGTCGATTGGCATCGGTGTAAATCTTTCCGAGGCCCCCCCAGCCTATGCGGTGGAACAAAGCGCGGTGCGGCCAGTCTCTCTGTTGTCGGAAACCGGTGCCGCAGTGCTGCCCGAGGATTTTCTGACCGAATTAGCCGCGGCTTATGCACAATATGAAACTCAGTTCGTGACCTACGGGTTCGAACCGATCCGCACTGCCTGGCTGTCTCGTGCCGCTCGCTTGGGTGACGTGATCACCGCGCGAACCTCGACATCTGAAACGGTTGGAACCTTTGAAACCGTGGACACGGGCGGCAACCTTGTCCTAAAGACCGCAAAAGGCCGTGTCAGCATTCCTGCGGCGGACGTGTACTTCTAAAGGGGGCTCAGATGCTTCTGGCTATCGACTGCGGCAACACCAATACCGTTTTCTCGATCTGGGACGGCGAAAAGTTCCTGTGTACCCTGCGCACCTCGACCCATCATTCGCGTACGGCGGATGCCTATTTCACTTGGTATTCGACGCTGGTGAAACATTACGGGATCGAAGCGGAGATCACTGACGTGGTGATCGCCTCGACCGTGCCGCGTGTGGTCTTTAACCTGCGTATTTTTGCTGATCGCTTCTTTGGGTGTCGGCCGCTGGTTGTGGGCAAGCCTGAATGCCTGTTGCCCGTGGCACCGCGCATTGACGAAGGAACAATCCCCGGCCCGGACCGGTTGGCCAATGCCGTGGGCGCGTTTGACCGCCATGGCGGCGATGTTGTTGTGGTCGATTTCGGGACGGCCACGAATTTCGATGTAGTGGCCCACGACGGGGCCTATGTTGGCGGCATCATTGCACCGGGTGTGAACCTCAGCCTTGAGGCACTGCACCAAGGCGCGGCTGCATTGCCGCATATCGACATTACCCGCCCGGAAAAGGTGATTGGTACGAATACTGTTGGCTGCATCCAGTCCGGCGTGTATTGGGGCTATTCCGGTTTGATCGAGGGGCTGATTGCCCGGATCAAGGCGGAATACGGCATGCCGATGAAAGTGGTCGGCACCGGTGGGCTTGCGCCTTTGTTCGATCAGGCGGATGTCGGGTTTGACGCGATCGAAGAAGATCTGACGATGCACGGGCTGACCGTGATCCATCGCTATAACAAGGATAATGGCTCGACATGAGCAGTGAACGACTGATCTATTTGCCGCTGGGTGGTGCCGGCGAAATTGGCATGAATGCGTATGTCTATGGCTATGGAAAGCCCGGGAAAGAACGTCTTATCCTGGTGGATCTTGGCGTGACCTTTCCGGATATGGACACGACGCCGGGCGTTGATCTGATCCATGCCGATATCTCGTGGCTGCGCGAAAGGGCGGACCGGCTTGAGGCCGTATTCGTCACCCACGCGCACGAAGACCACGTCGGCGCCGTGGCCCATTGCTATGAGGCACTGGGTGCACCTATTTATGCACGCGCCTTCACCGCCAACATTGCCCGTCGCAAGATGGAGGAACATGGCCACCCCGAGGACGCGGTCCGCACGGTATCGGCCTGGCCCGAGCAGGTCTCGGTCGGTCCCTTCACGATTGGCTTCCTGCCTGTGTCGCATTCGATCCCCGAAAGTGCTGCGCTGGTGATCGACACGCCCAAGGGGCGGATTGTGCATACTGGTGACTTCAAGCTGGATGAAAACCCCGTGGTGGGTGAGCCCTTTGATCCCGATCTGTGGGCCGAGGTCGCGCAGTCCGGTGTTAAGGCGCTGGTTTGTGACAGCACCAATGTTTTTTCTGGACATGCAGGTCGTTCGGAATCCGAGGTCGGCCCCGAGATCACCAAGCTGGTTGAAAGCGCCGAAGGCATGGTTGTTGCGACCACCTTTGCGTCGAACGTGGCGCGGGTGAAAACACTGGCCGAAGCGGGCCAGCGCGCCGGGCGTTCGGTTGTGTTGCTGGGCCGCGCCATGCGACGGATGATCGAAGCCGCGACTGAAACTGGCATCCTTTCGGATTTTCCCAAGGTTGTCAGCGCCGAAGAGGCCGTGGACATGCCGCGCCAGAACCTGATGCTGATCGTGACCGGCAGCCAGGGCGAGCGCCGCGCCGCCAGTGCCCAACTGGCGCGGGGCAAATACCGCGGGCTGGAGCTGAAAGAGGGCGATCTGTTCCTGTTTTCGTCCAAAACCATCCCCGGAAATGAGCGCGGCGTGATTTTCATCATGAACCAGCTCAGCGAAAAGGGTGTGGATGTGGTGGATGACAGTTCAGGTCTGTACCACGTGTCCGGCCATGCCAACCGACCGGATCTTGAAAGAGTTCACGCCCTGATCGACCCGCAGATGGTGATCCCGATGCACGGCGAGCATCGGCATTTGCGTGAACACACTAAACTGGCCGAGGTCGGTGGGCGTACGGGCATTCTGGCCGTCAACGGAACGATGGTTGACCTGACAGGCAATGCGCCGCAGGTGGTGGATTATATTGAAACCGGCCGCACCTATCTGGACGGCACCGTCAAGGTCGGGGCTCTGGACGGGATCGTGCGTGACCGTATTCGCATGGCTTTGAACGGGCACGTGACCGTGACGGTCATTTTGGACGAAGAGGACGAGCCGCTGGGTGAGCCGTGGTGCGACACGATGGGCTTGCCTGAAATCGGGACGTCGCGGGCGGCGCTGATTGAAGTGTTGGAAGAGGACCTGAACCAATTCCTGATGCGGGCCGATGCCAAGACGTTGCGCGACGATGACAAGCTGGAGGAAGCTTTGCGCCGCATCGTGCGCCAGACCGCCAAGTCAGAAATCGGTAAAAAGCCCGAGGTGACGACGGTTATCAGCCGGATGAGGTGACGCCTAGTCCGCGTCGGGCATGGGATAACCCTTGAGCTGCAAGAACAGGCTTTGTTCTTCGGTATGCAGATATAGCGGCACGGTGGCGGGTGGTTCGGGATTTGTAGCCCGGGCCGCTATTTCCGCAAGAACGACCTCGGTAATGAAGGGCAGGTCCAGTTCGCGCGCGCGGTCCAGCGGGACCCATTGCAAATGGGACAGCTCATCCGACGCGCGGCTGAAATCATCCAGATCCCCCTGAACGGCGTTGGCATCGACCAGAAAGAACCGTGCGTCGAAACGGCGTGGGCGCCCCGGAGGGGTCACAGCACGGAACACAAATTGCAGCGCGCTGGCCGATGGGCGGTAACCCAAGTCGGCAAAGCCCTGCCAATCCTCCGGAACTGTGCCGCTCCACCCGCCGGGATCCCCCAGGATCAGCCCGGTTTCTTCCCACAATTCACGAATTGCGGCTGCGGCCAGTGCGTTTTGCAATCCCGGTTCGGACTTTTCGTCCAGCCTATCGCTGCACAACGCGGGCAGGGGCGTGGCCAAAGGTACCGAGCTGTCCTCGGCATCGACGGCACCGCCGGGAAACACGAACTTATTGGGCATGAATACGGCCTTTGCACCGCGTTGCCCCATCAGGATGGACGGCTCGATCATACGATCTCGCAGAACGATGACCGTTGCCGCGTCCCGTATCGCTGATTTGTCGACTGTCATGTTCTGTGCGAGCCGATGAGCGAGGTCATTGCGCTTTTTCGAATCCGTGCATGCGACGTGCCCATTGGTACGCGACAACCGCACCCTTCAGCCGAGGCAGCAGGAACAAGGACAGGGCCGTACAACCGATGGCAAAGATCAGGAACATGGTCATCGGTTCCGGGCGAAACTCTACATAAGACACGTGAAGGGCCGGTGCCATCAGGTGTCCGACCAGCAGAATGGTCAGGTACGCCGGACCGTCATCTGCCCGATGGTGAAACAGCTCTTGCCCACAAGAGTCGCAGCTGTCCTTGACCTTCAGATAGCCTTTCAGAACCTTGCCCTCGCCGCATTTGGGGCAGCGGCAGCGGAAGCCTTTGACCAAAGCAGGCCAAGTGGGGCGGTCATTCTCAGTCGTGGTGTCGATCGTTTGATCTGTCATTGTAAAACTCGCGCGTTCGTTTGAGCCGGATAATGCGCTTGTTTTGCCCTGAAAAAAAGAGGGGTGCGTCGCTTTGTGGCGTGGGGTTTTGGTAAAGGCCTGCAAAGTTTTTTGGATTTTTGCGACGGAAAGCATCCAGCCCTGCGTTTGAACTTATGTGAGCAGCGGCGATGGGGCCGCCAAACAAAGGGAAAACGACATGAAAAGCGCCAAATTCATTCCGGCCATCCTTATCTCGGCTATTGCAATCACAGGCACGTCCGTATTGGCGGCCGGACCAAAGGATCGTGAACCTGCAAGCTTTCAAGAACTGGATGCCAATGGTGACGGTCAACTGACGCAGGAAGAATTGGAGGCCCACCGCACGCAGCGATTCTCGAACGCTGACGCTGACGGCGACGGCAAACTGAGCGTCGAAGAAATGCAGGCCGCTGGCCAAAAACGCGCCAATGACCGCGTGACCAAGATGTTCGAAAAACACGACGCCAATCAGGACGGCTTTCTGAGTGAAGACGAGTTGCCCAAACCGCGCCGCGCTGGCAAGATGTTTGACCGTATCGACGCGGATAACAGCGGAACGATCTCGGAACAGGAATACGCCGATGCGAAAGAGCGGATGGGTCGCAAGCACAAGAAACACGGCAAGGCGGACTCTGACGACAGCTGATGAAGGATGGAGGATCTGACCTCTCCATTACAGGATGTCCGCGGCGCAGAATGTGCCGCGGATACGACAGATGATGCGTTGCTGCGGCAGTTCGCGGGCGGCGACGCGGCGGCTGCCCGTCGGTTGACTGACCGGTTGGGGCCGCGTTGTTTTTCAGTCGCGATGCGAATGCTGGGCAACCGCGCCGAGGCCGAAGACGTAACGCAGGACGCCATGATGCGGCTGTGGCAGATGGCCCCAAAATGGGTGCCGGGGCAGGCCAAGGTGTCCACCTGGCTGTATCGGGTCACGCTGAACCTGTGTGTGGATGTGCAGCGCAAGAAAAGGCCGGACCGTCTGGACGATGTGCCCGAGCCCGAGGATGAAGACCTGAGCGCTACCGAGCGGCTACAAGAAGCGGCGCGTAAGGATGCGCTGCAATCAGCGTTGTCGCAATTGCCAGACCGCCAACGGCAAGCGGTGATTTTGCGGCATATCGAAGAACTGCCCAACCCTGAAATCGCCGGGATCATGGGCATTTCGACTGAAGCGGTAGAAAGCCTGACCGCGCGCGGAAAGCGCGCCTTGGCGGCAATACTGGCAGGACGGCAAGATGAACTGGGGTACGAAGATGGCTGAAGATGACATGAAATTGGACCAGTTGTTTGCTCAGGCACGGCAAGCCCGGCCGGAACTGCCCGATGATCTGGCGGTTCGTATTCTGACGGACGCCGAAACGGTGCGTCTTGACCGGATGAAACCTGCAGATCCGCCGCGTTCTGTCTGGGCGCGGCTGCTGGACGGGATCGGAGGCTGGCAGAGCATGGGTGGTTTGGTCGCGGCCAGTGCCGCAGGGGTTTGGATCGGATTTGCCGCGCCCGACTTTTTACCTGACCCGGCAACGATTATTTTTCCGCAGGACACCGGCTTTGTGGTCGCTGACCTTGGCCTGGATACAACTTTTCTGGAGGACGCCGAATGAGCGATAATGCCAAACCCAAAAGACGGTGGGTGACGGTTCTTTTGACCGTATCGCTGGCGCTGAACCTTTTGGTTGTCGGGGTCGCTTTGGGCACTGTTTACAGGGTCAAAGGCGGGCATCACGGCAAGGGTCCGCCCGGATTTGCCCCAACGTTGTACCGGGCGCTGCCCAAAGAGGAACGGAAAGCGTTGCGCGGTGAGTTGTCTGAGCGGCATACCAAGGGGGCGAAGATGCGGTCGCAGGACTTTGCCGCGCTTGAGGCAGCCTTGCGCGCGGAACCGTTCGATCCCGAGGCGGTGCAGGCGCTGTTGCAGCAACAGGCGCAAGCCATGGCCGAATTGCAAAGCGCATTGCAGGATAAATGGCTGGACCGCATCACCGCGATGACTGACGCGGAACGTCAGTCTTACGCGGACCGGCTGCAGGAAGTGGTCGAGCGCAAGGCGCATGGGCGCAAGCACAAGGATTGATCGGTTCAGGCTGCGCTCTGCCGGACCCGAACCTGGTTGCGCCCAGCCGACTTGGCAGCATAAAGCGCGGTGTCGGCCGATTTGATCAGCCCCTCCAACCGGGGTAGTTGATGAGATTGCGACCACCCGTTTGGTTGGGCTGCGATTAGTCCAATACTGATCGTGACCGGTATTGGGGCAGGGGCGTCTGGCAGCTCAAAAGGTTTGTCACGGATGCAATCACACAAGCTTCTTGCTAGTTTCAGTGCTTTGGCCTGCGTTGCTTCGGCGAGGCCAACCATGAACTCTTCGCCACCGATTCGTGCGATGAACCCGGCCGAGCCAATCGTTTGTTTCATCCGGGCCGCTGCCTCGGCCAACACCAGATCCCCGCCGGTGTGGCCGAAGGTGTCGTTGATACACTTGAAGTGATCCAGGTCTGCCAGCATCACCGCAAAACCTTGTTCGGTCCGCGCTGCCTTGTGCATGATCTGATCCATCGCGTGCATCGCATATCGGCGATTGTGCAGGCCGGTTAACGGATCGACCCAGGAATCCTCCAGCCCGCGTCTGAGCGACGCGCGCATCTGGTCCAGCCGGGCCTTTCGCACAATCTGGTTTTCCAGGCGCAACAGCGTTTCTTCAGGGCAGAAACTACCCATGCAAATCGCGTCGGCACCCCGATCAAGCGCTTCGGATGCCAATTCGGTATTCTCTTCCTCAAGAACACCAATCAGAACCGTATGCCGCGTAGTGCTTCGCGATTTCAAATCGGCCAGCAGTTTGAGGTCCGACGGGTTTGCACTGACCTCGAACACGATGGCATCAGGGACAGGTCCCGACAGAATACCCCGAAGGTTGGAAGTTGTATGAGCGGATAGTTTGTGCGGTGTCTGCTTGTATAGGGCCTTTTTCCACAAAGCGCTGGTGCATGACGATTGTGTCAGAATAGCGACTCGACCGGTTTTCGCAGGCATGATTAGCGCAGCGCTGGGTTCGGCAAATCCGATGGGGTGCGAACTGGTTCCAACCTGCAATTCTTGGGTATCGGCGCGCGCGCGCAACAGGCTGCGAACCCGCGCAAGCAGGAACGTATCCTTGAACGGGTGGGCCAGAACATCGTCCAGGCCGTCAGCCAGTGCCTTCAACCGCGCGGCCTTGTCGTTTTGCTGTGCGATCGCAACCACCGGCACATCGGTCAAATCCGGGTCTGACATGACAAGCTTCTTTACGTCAGCGGCAGTGCCGTCCGGCAAGGTTTGCGAGGTCAGTACCAGGTCGGGCCTGGCACGCCGTAAAAGTCCGGGCAGACCCTGAAGCCGTTCACCCTGAACAACGTGATACCAAGCCGCAGTTAGCTGAACCTTCAGCATGATGCGATTGGTTGAGGCCCCGTCGAGGACAAGGATGGTTCCCTGCACGGACATATCAGTCACCATTGATTGCATGCGTTGCTAAAGTGTTTATGAGTCTGGTTAACAAACCCTTTCCAAGACCTGATCCGGGGCTACTTTATGTCAATCAACGCCCAATCTGCCGAAACGCTGGCGCTCAATGTTCTGGGTTGGCTGGTGGGCAATGAAGAATTGCTGCCAATTTTCCTTGGCTCAACCGGTGCATCGACACAGGACCTGCGCGAAAGAGCAGGCGAGCCCGAGTTTCTGGGGTCGGTGCTGGAGTTTCTTATGCTTGACGACTCGTGGGTAATCGCCTTCTGTGACGCGAATTCCGTGCCCTATGACCTGCCTGGACAGGCCCGCGCGGCTTTGTCCGGTGGCGCTGACGTCCACTGGACCTGACCCACAACTTTGCAGGAGCATGCAATGCCTATCGACGCGATCCTGTTCGACAAGGACGGCACCTTGTTTGACTTTGCCAACACCTGGGGGGCTTTCGGGCGCAATGTCGTGTTGCGCTTGGCCGACGGAGACCCTGCACGCGCTTCAGAATTGGGGCGTGTTATCGGCTTTGACCTGGAAAAGGCCAGCTATTCCGAGGACAGCATCGTCATCGCCGGTACGGTTGATGAAATCGCCGAAGCCTTGGTTCCGCATCTTCCCGACATGACGCAGGAAGATCTGGTCGATGTCCTGAACACCGAATCGGCGTCGGCTCCGCAGGCGCAGGCCGTGCCATTGGCCCCCTTTCTGGAAGGTTTGAAACAGGCTGGGCTAAAGCTGGGCGTGGCCACAAATGACGGTGAGATGCCAGCGAAACAGCATCTCTCATCGGTCGGGATTCGCGATCATTTTGACTTTGTCGCGGGCTATGACAGCGGCCACGGGTACAAACCAGGGCCCGGGCAGTTGCTTGCCTTTGCGACCCATGTAGGCGTGGCACCTGAACAGGTGGCCATGGTGGGCGACAGTCTGCACGACCTGCAAGCAGGTCGCGCTGCCGGGATGACGACAATTGCCGTTCTCACGGGCATGGCCCCGGCCGAAGCACTGGCGCCCATGGCGGATGTCGTGTTGCCGGATATCGGGCACATTCCCGACTGGCTGGCGAAAAACTGATCATGCTCCAGCCGATTTCGTCGCTTCGGGATAAAAAACCGACAAAGTCTGTCGCAGACAGAGCGGCCAGCCCCCGACCTTCGGGGCTTGCTTGTGATAGAGCAAGCTCCGGAGGATCAGATGGCAGACACAAAAACTCGCAGGCGTCGTGGTGGTGGACGTGCCGGGGCCGCTGAACGCAGAGGTACTGCGGTAATCGACCAGATGCCGTGGAGCCCGCCAATCAACATCGACCGCCCGACTGAACCGTTGGATCAGGACGGGATCGAGGCGATCCATGAAGGGGCCATGCGCATCCTCGAAGAGATCGGGATCGAGTTCTACAACGAAGAAGCCAAAGGCATTCTGCGCGAGGCAGGGTGTACGGTCGAGGGCGACAATGTTCGCATGGGCCGGGACTTTGTCATGGAGATGGTGGGCAAAGCCCCTTCAAGCTTTACGATTACTCCGCGAAATACGGACCGCACGATTGAGATCGGCGGAAAGAACATGGTGTTCGGCAACGTCTCATCGCCGCCGAATTACTGGGATATGGAGATCGGTACCAAGGTTCCCGGCAATCGAGATATGTGCCGCAACCTGTTGAAACTGACGCAATATTTCAATTGCATTCACTTTGCGGGCGGGTATCCGGTTGAACCCGTCGATATACATGCCAGTGTCCGGCACCTAGATGTGCTTTATGACAAGCTGACCCTGACCGACAAGGCGATGCATGCCTATTGCCTCGGGAAGGAACGGGTCGAAGATGTGATGGAGATGGTCCGCATCGCTGGCGGGCTGAGCCACGAGGAATTCGAGGCAACGCCTAGGATGTATTCCAACATCAACTCGACCTCACCGCTGAAACACGACCACCCGATGATTGACGGATGCTTGCGTTTGGCGCGGCGGGGGCAGGCGATTGTTGTGACGCCGTTCACGTTGGCTGGTGCAATGGCTCCGGTAACGATGGCGGGGGCTGTGGCGCAATCTCTGGCCGAAGCCTTGTGCGCAATCGCTCTGTTCCAATACGTGCGCCCGGGGATTCCCTGCGTAATCGGGACGTTCACATCCAATGTGGATATGAAGTCAGGCGCACCTGCCTTTGGTACACCGGAATACATGCGTTCCACCCAGATGACTGGGCAAATGGCACGGTTCTACAACCTGCCGATGCGGTCGTCGGGGGTGTGTGCCGCAAACGTGCCTGATGGCCAATCGGTTTGGGAGACCTCGAACTCTCTGTGGGCGTCCGTTCAGTCGGGTACCAATATGGTATACCACGCAGCAGGTTGGCTTGAGGGAGGGTTGATCGCCAGCCCCGAGAAATTCATCATGGACTGTGAAATATTGCAGCAAATTCAGCGCTATATGCAGCCTGAAATTACCGCGACCGGTCCAGATGAAATCGCGTTGGATGCGATCCGGTCGGTGGGCAATGACGGCCATTTCTTTGGTATTCAGCACACGCAGGACCGCTACACCACCGCGTTCTATCAACCCTTCCTGAGTGATTGGAAGAACTTCGAGGGCTGGAATGTTGCGGGTGGCATTTGGACGGCGGAGCGGGCCCATCACATGTTCAAAGAGATCATCACCAGTTTTGAACCACCGGCGCTGGATGATGCGATCCGGGATGAGCTTGCCGACTTTGTCGCCCGTCGCAAGGCCGAAGGTGGGGCGCCGACGGATTTCTAGTTCCCTGTCAAAGACTTCCACTGCGATACTTGTTCAGATTGTTGGAATCCAACGACCTATCTTGGGGGTTTGTTAAGGAATCTCGGGCCAGATTGGAGAAGTAACCAATCTGGGGCATTTTATGCATGGTCTGATCAATCGGGCGGTACAATCTTTCGTATGTGCGACCTACGGGCAGACGTGCTGGTTGCGCGTAACCGAGATGGCTGAGCTGGGATTTACCGAGTTCGAGGCCATGCTCGTCTACGATGACGACATGACTGCCCGGGTTTTGGACGCACTGTGCGACGAAATAAAGCGCCCACGTGCCGAAATACTCGAGGATTTGGGAACATATCTGGTGTCTCACCCGAATATGGAGGATCTGCGCCGTCTGCTGCGCTTTGGCGGCGTCACTTATGTAGAGTTCCTGCATTCCCTGGATGACTTGTCCGACCGCGTCCGTTTGGCAGTTTCCGACCTTTGCCTGCCAATGTTGGAGCTTATTGAGGTGAGCCCAACAGAATATCAATTGTATTGTCATCCCGGATTGGCCGGACATTCCAGCGTTATGGTCGGGGTTTTGCGCGCCATGGCTGACGATTACGGTGCCTTGGCCATGTTGTCCCATGACGGGCAAGAGGGCGAGGCCGAAGTCATCTCAGTCGTACTTGTGGAAAGCGCTTTTGCCGAAGGGCGTCATTTCGATCTTGGGGCGCGCAAATCATGATGGATACTGGCGATCTGGGTTCTTTGCTGGAAACACTATGTCCAATGTTCGTTCTGGTGAGCGAAACTGGGCGGGTAACACGCGTAGGGCCGACGTTGCAGAAACTTCGCCCTGATCAACCGATAGAGGGGAAAGAATTTCTGGACGTATTCGAGTTGATACGCCCGCGCGCTGTCACAACCCTTTCGGCGCTGATGTCGTTGGCTGGCGCAAAACTGCACCTGAAACTCCATGATACGCCACGAACGGCGTTGAAGGGATTGATTGCCCCACTGCCCAACGGAAAAGGCGCAGTAATTAACCTGTCCTTCGGCATTTCGATTTTGGATGCTGTACGCGATTATGCGCTGACCAGTGCGGACTTTTCTGGCACCGACCTTGCGATCGAACTGCTGTACCTGGTCGAGGCTAAATCGGCCGCGATGGAGGCTTCGCGGTCGCTTAACCTGCGACTGCAAGGGGCGATGTTGGCCGCCGAAGAACAAGCCTTTACCGATATGCTGACCGGGTTAAAGAACCGTCGGGCCATGGACGTGGTTCTGGGCCATCTGATATCCGGGAATTCGCCTTTCGCCCTGATGCATCTGGATTTGGATTTCTTCAAGTCGGTCAATGATCAATATGGGCACGCAGCGGGGGATCACGTGTTGCAGCAGGCCGCCCGGATCATGGTAGAGGAAACCCGCAACGATGACACAGTGGTCCGCATTGGTGGGGATGAGTTCGTTATTATCTTCAAGGGTTTGATGGATGAATCTGTCCTTTCAGCAATTGCGTCACGTCTTATTGACCGGCTGCAAAAACCAATGGTGTTCGAGAAAAACCCCTGTCGGATATCAGCCAGTATCGGGACCGCGTTGTCCACGCAGTTTTCGCCCCCCAAATCCGCGGAAATTCTGAACGCGGCTGATTTGGCGCTGTATGAGGCGAAGAGGAAAGGCAGATCTCGGCATTGCTTATACTCGACACTGGTGGGGCGTCGGCAAGGCGACCCGGCATCCGGGGTTCGTTTGGATTAAAATCGCGTGGACCCGGCTTAGATGCGATCAAGCCTAATCGAACACACGGCTCAGAGTGTTTGCAATATGGCGCTTGATCGGTGGTAGCTCTCCGACAACTGGCATGAGTTGTCCTTTGAACGTGGCTTCAGCCAACTCTTGCGGCAGGTCCTCAAGAACGTGACCGCCGGTGCAGGCAAAATAGGGCAGGCAAATAGCTTGCTCCGACAAACCTGACGCGGCCTCGGAGATGGAAGGGGGTTCTTCGACAAAACCCACACGAATAGACCTGAATGCCAGATGTTTTTCTAACGTGCCGGCAAATGCAAGGGCAACGGAAGATGGGTTGCGACTGCGACCTGAGCCATGAGCGGCCACAACCAGATCCGTTTCCTGCGCCGTCCACTGGTTTTCCACCAACCTGTCGCGCAGCGCCCCGGCCACAAGTTCTGGTAGGTCAGGGTCGACACCAAGCGGGTCCAGAATGCGTAGATTTCGCCCGGCAAGGCGTTTGGGTAGGGCGCTGGTGACAAACCACCCTTTTGCCATGAACAGCGGGTAAATCACTGCGTCATCTGTCAGCTTTGAAACGCGCTCTTCGAATATACCCGGTGCCGCCAGCGTTGCCGACCGCACAGTCACCTTTGAGCACAGTACGTCGACCTCGGCGGCATACTCGGCTAAGACCTGTTCGGCCGGGGTCGGGTCCGACGGTTGGCCATGGGCGACGATAAGGGCGTGGTGCATTCGAATTGTCCTGTTAGCTTTACCGATAGGTGCGTCCCGCCGCGCCAGAGTCAATCCAAACTAAGGAGCCATCAACCTAAAAGTGTCAGCCAGAACCAGACCGTCAGAATCGAGGTCGCCGTTCCAATCAAAACGGATGAGGCTGCCACCCGTTTTGCGTGTCCGTACATGTTGGCAAATATATAAGCGTTGAAGCCGGGCGCCATCGCCGCTGTGAGAACGCCCGAGCGGAACAAATCCTGAGGCAGACCAGCAGAGGTCCCAAACAGCCAAACCAGGGCGGGGTGCAGGATTAATGAAATGCAGCAGACATAGGCAATCGCGCGCAGATCGCCCTCGGGCTTGTATTTGACCAGAACTCCGCCCAGCGCAAACAGGGCGCCGGGCAGGGCGGCACGAGTAATAAGGCCAAGCGCTTCGTCCAAAACTGAAGGTACGCCAATTCCTGAAAGGTTAACGATAAATCCCAGCGCGATACCGAGGATCAGCGCATTGCGGAACATTGCCGACATCACCGACCGGATCATGCGCCTGCCGCCATTCCCCCGGTTTCGGACAACTTCCATCACCGTGATGCCGATGGCATAGCAAAATGGCGCATGGAAGGCGATGATGGCGTAGTTCCCGTCCAAATTCTCGGACCCAAAGGCGCGTTCCGTGATCGGAAGGCCCAGCAAAACCGAGTTCGAGAACAAACAGCAAAAGCCGATGGCGACGCAATCTTCCCACTCGCGGTGAAAGATCAGGCGGGCGCCGAACAACCCGGCGGTGAAACACAGGGCTGCGGAGGCATAAAAGCTGCCAAGTAGCCGGGGATCGAAACTGGCGCTCAGATCCAGATGTGCGATGGCCAGAAACAGCAGGCAGGGAATCGCGAAGCCCTGGGTGAATTTCATCAACCCTTCGACATGGGCTTCTTTGAAATACCCCAGACGGGTCGCGGTGTATCCGGCACCGATCACAAGAAATACCGGCAGGATAACTTCGATCAGAGTTTGCAGCATCCAGCCGCCCCAGAGTGTTTCGCGGGCTGCAACGGCAGTGCCCTATAAATCCTGATGGATCACCATACCGTCATATGCAGGGGTGATGTGATCGGCGGTTTCGGCGTCAACCGTGACATAGTCGAGGTCGATATGCATGTTGGTCAGAACCGCTCGTTTGGGTTTCAGCTGATCGATCCATTCCAACGTTTTATCCAGATGGGCGTGTGTGGGATGAGGGCTGCGGCGCAGGGCGTCAATGACCAGACAGTCCAGCCCTTCCATCATAGGCCATGCGTCGTCATAGAGTTCGGCGACGTCCGGCAGATACACCAGCTTACCCATCCGAAAACCCAAAGAATCGATCGAGCCATGATTGACCTTGAAGGGGTGAAACGGGATCGAACCGCCGGGGCCGTCGATTTCGAACGGGCCGTCGATGGATTTCAAGTCAAGGATCGGCGGATAGGGAGAGCCTTCGGGTTGGATGAAGGCATACCCAAACCGCCCCAGCAGGGCGTTCTGGGTATCACCGTCGGCCCAGACCGATACTCTCTCGCGCATGTTATAGACGATCATGCGCAGGTCATCGATGCCGTGGACGTGATCGGCATGGGAATGAGTATAAACCACGCCATCCAAACGCCCTGTTCCAGTACTCAGCAATTGGCTGCGCATGTCGGGGGTGGTGTCGATCAGCACCGTGGTCGTGCCATCCGGCCCGTCACGTTCAACCAGCATCGAACAGCGGCGGCGAATATTCTTGGGGTTCTGCGGATCGCAATCCCCCCAATGCCCGCCCAGTCGCGGTACGCCGCCGGACGAGCCGCAGCCAAGGATGGTGCAGCGCAGCTGGGTCATGCAGCCGCCTTGTAGGTTGCGGCCTTGGTGAACAGACGGTCGAAATTGGCCTGCGTCTGGGCAGCGAAATCGGCATAGTCCAACCCGAACACTTCGGCCCCTTTATGGGCGGTGTGGGCGGTATAGGCCGGTTCGTTACGTTTACCGCGATAAGGCGGCGGGGCCAGATAGGGGGCGTCAGTTTCCACCAGAACGCGGTCGACGGGCGCGGCAGCGAAGATATCGCGCAATTCCTGGCTTTTGGGGAAGGCGGTGATGCCGGACATGGACAGGTAGAAACCCAGATCCAGCGCAGCGCGGGCCAGTTCCGCCGAGGATGAGAAACAGTGCATTACGCAGGAATAGGGCGCATTGCGGTGTTCCTCGGCCAGAATGCGCGCCATGTCATCATCGGCTGCGCGGGCGTGGATAATCAGCGGCAGACCGGTGTGCTGGGCGGCCTCGATATGAACGCGCAGCGATTGCTTTTGTACCGAGGCTGAGTCAGCGGTGTAGTGGTAATCCAGACCGGTTTCGCCGATGCCGACAAATTTCGGGTGCCGGGACAGCGCGATCAGTTCGTCGACCGTGGCCATCGGCTCATCCGCGGCGCTCATGGGATGGGTGCCTGCGGCATAGAAGATCGGCGCGTGTGCCTCGGCAATGGCACGAATGGTGGGTTCGTTGCGCAAGCGGGTGCAGATCGTGACCATGCGGGTCACGCCTGCTTCGGCGGCATTGGCGATGATCTGGTCCAGCTGCCCCTCAAAATCGGGGAAGTCCAGATGGCAATGGCTGTCGGTGATCTGGGGGGTGTCGCTCATCTGCTCTGACCGGCGGTTTCCTGTATCTTGAACACCGTATCTAGGACCAGAGCGGCAGGGTCAAGGTTCACCGCCTGACCATGGCGCGCGCGGGCCGTGATTGTCGCCGCAACCTCGGCCCATTGACGGGCCTGATGCGGAGATGGGGACAAACGTGACAGCGTTTCCGCCTCATTCGGCGCAGCCGCGGGTAGTGGCGGCGCACCGGTTGCGCCGGTCAGCGCCAGGCGCGACAGGACGACGTCGATCAGGGTCAGCAGCAGTTCGAACCGCTCTGCCGCACCGCGTTGGGCAGCGGCTTCGGCCAAAGCCAACGCGCGCTGGCGATCCATGCGGGGCAGAGTGCCGAGAATGGCGATCAGTTCAGCATAGATCTCTAACCCACCCAGATTGATCAACCGCACCGCATCGCCGACCGACCCGGCGGCCAGCGCCGCCAAATGGTCGGTCTGCGCGGGCAGGTCCGCACCCGTTTGCACGAGGGCGGCTTGCATATCCTCAGGTCCAAGTGGAGAAAGGCGCAGGGTTCGACAACGGGATCGGATCGTTGGCAACAGGCGTGACGGCTGGTGCGAAACCAACAGTAATGTCGTGCGCGCAGGTGGCTCTTCGAGCATTTTCAGCAGGGCGTTAGCCGCGCTGACATTCATCTCATCCGCTGAATCGACGATTACGACACGCCGCCCGCCATCGGCCGAGGACAGACCGAAGAATTTCCCCAGCTTGCGAATATCATCAACGACGATTTCGTTCCGCAACCGCCCCTGATCATTCACGGATCGGGTGATGGCGGCCAGCCCCGGCTCGGCCCCGGCCAGTATGCGGTGTGCGACCGGATGTTCGGGATCAACCGCAAGGGTTTCAGGTGGCGGAGGGGCACCGAACAGCTCATCCTCTTCTATCGGCGGCGTTGCCAGTAAAAACCGTGCAATCCGCCAGGCCAGGGTTGCCTTACCCACCCCGCGCGGGCCAGTCAAAAGCCAGCCGTGGTGCAGCCGGTCCGAGGTGTAGGCGCTCAGAAATGCCTGTTCAGCCGCGGCTTGCCCAAACAGTTGCTGGGTTTCGCGCGGGTGCGGGGCACCGGGGGCCTGATCCGGGGTTGGGGTATCGTCGCTCATCTATCGTCAGTCACAAAGCTTGCAGAACGATATCTGTCACATCCTGTGCAACGCTGTCCATGTCGCGATTGCCGTCAATCACGCGAAAGCGGTCCGGAAACTCATCGGCCAGCGCCAGAAATCCGGCGCGCATCTTTTGCTGCAGATCGATGCCGAAATCTTCGAACCGTTCTTCTGTGCCCTGTCGCCCCTTGGCGCGGGCCAGGCCGGTTTGTGGGTCCATGTCGATCAGCAGTGTCAGATCGGGTTCGCGCCCGATCACCAAGCTGTGCAATTGATCAACCACCCCGCGCAAATCGCCGCGTGACAGGCCCTGATACATGCGAGTGCTATCGGCAAATCGGTCACAGATGACCACTTTTCCCGCGGCCAAGGCAGGTTCAATGGTACGCTCCAAATGATCCCGCCGCGCGGCAGTGAACAACAGCAATTCCGTTTCGGCCGACCAGCGGTCGGGGTCGCCTTCCAAAACCAGGCGGCGGATCTCTTCGGCCCCGACCGAGCCACCGGGTTCGCGCGTCAGCACGACCTCATGACCAAGATCGCGCAAACGCTCGGCCAGCATGCGTGCCTGCGATGATTTGCCTGATCCATCAATGCCTTCGAAGGTCAGAAACAACCCGGGCTTTGTCACAATGCGTCCAGTGGATTGCCGATCACATCGGTCAGAAAGATACCGCCCACGGTCATCATACGCACCACGAAGCCTCCGGCCGGGACGCTTTCAGACGCCACCAATGGGCGGCGGATTTCCGGCAATCCTTCGGGTTTGATAACCAGCTCAGCCAGTTGTTGGCCCTTTTCAATTGGCGCGTTGACCGGCCCGTCATAGACAACCTCGGCCTCGATATTCTTGTCACCCAGAACTGGGAACAGCAGCGACAGGTCCTCTTCCGGGACCAGACCCACGGTCTTTTGCGCGCCCATCCAGATCTTGGCCTCGGCTATTGGCGTGTCCGCATTGGCAACTGTCCTCTCGACAAAATTTCGAAACGACCAGTTAACCACGGCCTCAGCCTCCTCTGCCCGTTTGCCGGTGCTGTCGAGACCTGAGAGTACAAAAATCACCCGACGGTCACCCTGTTTGGCCGACCCGACAAGGCCATACCCGGCCTCTTGCGTGTGGCCGGTCTTTAGACCGTCAGCGCCGATCCCCAGCTTGAGCAGCGGGTTGCGGTTGCGTTTGTTCGACGGCGCGCGGCCATCGAATTCAAACTCTTCCTCGGCGAACAGGGGGTAGTATTCCGGGAAATCCGAAATCAGATGATTTGCCAACACAGCCAGGTCATGGGTGGACATCATATGCCCGGCAGCCGGCCAGCCGTTCGAGTTGGCAAAGTTGGAATTGTTCATGCCCATTTGCTGCGCACGTTGCGTCATGTATCGGGCAAACCCAGCCTCGGTTCCGTCAGGGCTGAGCGCCTCGGCGATCACCACGCAAGCGTCGTTGCCCGACAGTACGATAATGCCGCGCAACAGGTCCTCGACCCGGACGCGGTCCTGCGTGTTCAAGAACATGGTTGAGCCGCCATAGCTCATGGCGTGTTCCGAAACCGGCAGTGTTTCATCCAATGTCAGGCGGCCATCGCGCAGTGCCTCGAACGCTACGTAAAGCGTCATAAGCTTGGACATAGAGGCAGGCGGTAGGGGCAGATCGGCCTCTTTGGACAGTAGAACCGTACCTGTGGTCTGGTCTACCACATATGCCGCGCGGGCTGTTGTATCAAAGGCTTGGGCGGGCAGGGCAAACACAGCCAGCCCAAGGGTCAAAACGGATGATCGCAGTGAGGACAGCACGAGGGGCCTCCTTTGTTTCAATTCTTGACAGAGAACGCGTCGGAAAACCCAAGGTCTCTGACGTCGCTTTGCAATGCGTTGCGTTCCGAGCGGGTTTTCGCCGGGCCAACCAGCACGCGCCAGACCGTTTTGTCGTCGGTCTTCAGCTCGCGAACATTGGCAGTCATTCCGTTCCGCTCAATTTTTTGCGCCGCGCTCTTGGCATTGGCTTCGACATTGAAGGTTCCAACCTGAACAAACGGCTTGGTCAGAGATCGTGGTGCTGGATCCTGAGCCGCCGGAGCAGGCGCGCTTACCGGGGTGGGGTCGGCCGCTTCAATCGCGGCTGCAGCACCTGCAACGGGGTCAAGCGGTGTTTCAGTGATCTCGTTAGGATCTTTCTTTTGCCACCACTTCCGTTTGGCCGGTTTGTCCTTGGGTGGGGTGACTTCGGGGTCAGACAGAGAGGGGGCCGCGGTGGGCTGAGTTGCGGTTTCTACCACTTCTCCCACCGCATCAGCGGTTGCCTCAGCTGCGGTGTCGCTTGTTGCCGTCGCGGTAGCTCCGGCTGCGCCTGCTGCGGCAACCGGTTCCTTCTTTTGCCACCACTTCCGTTTGGCTGGCTTTTCCTCGGGCGAGGTGACTTCGGGGTCAGATTGAGTAGGTGACGCTGTTGCCTGAGCTGCGGTTTCAACCACGTCTTCCGCGGCATCGGCGGTTGCTTCAGCTGCGGCGTCGCCTGTTGCCGCTGCAGCGACTCCGGCTGCACCTGCTGCGGCAACCGTTTCCTTCTTTTGCCACCATTTCCGCTTTGTGGGCTTTTCGGCATCTGCCGTAGCCGTTTCTATGGCTGCGTCTTTTGATTTTGCTTCATCGGTGACCGATTTATTCTCGGTTGTCGCGGTTTCTTCGGGCTTGGGTTCTTCTTTTTCTACGGGTTTGCGCCGCAGGGCAGTAACCTGAACCTTGGTCGGCGCACCTGCAAGGATACCCAGCTTGCCAGCGGCCGCAGAGGACAGTTGTAAAGCCGGGCCGGGAAGGTTTCTTTCCCGCCGGAACAAGGCGCCATTCACAGATTTGTTGTTTTTCGGATTCTTGATGACAACGCGTTCGGGTTGGGTCACATCCGGGTGGGCAACCCAGATACCGCCCAAGGACGGACGCCCATCCCACAGCGCGGCCTCGGTCACATTGAAGGCCTCTGGCGCTTCGACCGTTGCGCCTGATTTGTCTGAATGACCGGGAAACAGTTCGACGGTACCGCTGGTCTGGGTGCCGTCACTTGGTGCGTCCGACAATGCTTCCTCGGTCGACAGTGTCTCGTCACACCCCGCCAGAATTGCCAATGTCACGGCCAGCACCGCCCACGATCGCGGTTTTACGCGTGTCTCAGTCGCTCGCTTCATTTTGTCATCCCTTGCCTGAAGGGGTCTCGTTTCCTGAACCCCGCCGCCAATTGCCGGTTCTGTCTTGCCGGTCTGTTACGGTCTTTCCTGCAAAGCATAACGTGGGTGAGGTGTCATGGAAAGACCACTGCACATGCTTAGGCGAGAATTCCCTATTTGCTCTTGCCACCGATTTCAGTTGGCCTTAGACCCAGCCCCACGCGGGGAGGTGGCAGAGTGGTCGAATGCGGCGGTCTTGAAAACCGTTGGGCGTGAGAGCGTCCCCAGGGTTCGAATCCCTGTCTCCCCGCCACTCATACCTGTCTCACTTCAGTTTTGTTTTCTGGCCCGGAATTGTGCCGCAATTCCCGCGCGTTGGCGCATGCGCTTTCAATCAGAGACGGAGCAGACTGTACATTCAGAGGACAACTCAGCGCCAGTCTCAGTGTCGCATTTTGGCGGGGTCGCTTTGAGCCAGATTTCCCTGATACCCGGCAATTTACAGGGAATTTCTGCAAAACAAGTCTGGAACCCGAGATTTCAGATGTCACAATTCTATATTTTCCAATAGCTTATGATGAAAATTCCCTAAAAAGTGGAACAGGGAATTTTCTCGCAAGAACAGGGGGTCTTGTCAGAAGAACTTTGCTTGAGCAGGGCAGGGGTGTTGCGTAGCTTTTTCTCATGACCAGACCTGCCTCTTTCAAGTACTTCAAAACCAATCCCGAGATTATCCGCTTGGCGGTGATGCTGTACATCCGTTTCCCGCTCTCGCTTCGGAATGTCGAAGATTTGTTGCACGAGCGAGGCATCGACGTGAGGCACGAAACTGTCCGGTATTGGTGGAACAGGTTTGGCCCGATGTTTGCTGCTGAGATAAGGCGGAAGCGTGTTCAGCAACCGCGCTCGTTCTCCAAATGGCAGTGGCACGTTGACGAGGTTTTCCTGAAGGTGAATGGTAAGCGGCATTATCTTTGGAGGGCCGTTGATCACGAAGACGAGGTGCTGGAAGCCGTCGTTACCAAACGCCGAAACAAGCAGGCGGCATTGAAATTCCTCAAGAAATTGATGAAGCGATACGGTAAAGCGGAAACCGTCGCCACGGATCGCTTCGCCTCATACAGAGCCGCGCTCAGAGAGCTGAGCGCGCTCAAAAAACAACAGACGGGCAGGTGGCTCAACAACCGCGTCGAGAATTCCCACCTTCCTTTCCGACGACGCGAACGCGCGATGCAACGGTTCAGGCGCATGCGAAGTTTACAGAAATTCGCTTCCGTACACTCCTCCGTCTACAACCACTTCAACCAGGAAAGATCGCTCGCAACCAGAGATACCTTCAAGCTGACCCGCGCCGCCGCTCTTAGCGAGTGGCGTCAACTTTGTTCCGGATAGCTTCACGGTTTCCGAGGCAAACTGAGACTGGTTCGAATTCGTCTGACAGCCCCCCTTGCAGACTCTTGAAGTCAAATGGCTTACTATGGGGCAATCGTGCATTAGGGCTTAAAATTTATGCGCAAAAGGAACCTTCAATATGAATAGGAGATTGTCTACGATCTTGGCCGCTGATGTTGTCGGTTATTCCACTCGAATGCGTGAAGATGAAGTCGACACGATAAATCGTGTTACACTGTTAAACGAGTTAATCGGAACTGTTGCGTCCACGCACAATGGGCGGGTCTTCAACCGCGCGGGTGATGGCTTTCTTTTGGAGTTTTCTAGCCCGGTGGCGGCTGTTCGCTGTGCTTACAACTTACAACTTCAACTCGCTGCACCAGTAACCAAGCGAGAGATTGGACTAGAAATCAGGGTTGGGGTCCATCTTGCCGATGTCGTAGTAGATGGCGACGATTTGCTTGGCGATGGGGTAAATGTAGCAAGTCGTATTGAGTCTGAAGCCGAGCCGGGTATGGTCCTCGTAAGTAATGCTGTGTTCGATCACGCCAAGCGGTCGGCCCAGCTCAAATTTGAGAACAAGGGCACCCGAAAGCTTAAAAATATTTCCGAACCAATTACGGTCTACGCTGTTGCAGGCGAGCTTGGCACGCACAGTTGCGGAACCGCCCTTATCGAGGACAGTAGCCTTCCCTACGTGGCGGAACTTCAAAAGTCCACCAACTCAATTGTTGTGCTTCCCTTCAAGAACATGAGCAATGATCCCGAGCAGGAGTATTTTTCCGATGGCCTGACGGAAGACATCATTACAGAGTTGTCCCGGTTCCCTGACATTCTCACGATCTCCAGGAATACTAGTTTTGGGTTAAAAGGGGTTGCGGCGGACGCTCGTGAACTTGGACAGAAACTCGGCGTGCGTTTCTGTCTTGAGGGCGGGGTTCGCAAGCTGGGAAATCGCATACGGATCAACGCGTATCTGACGGATGCGGTGTCAGGCGAACAGCTTTGGGCAGAGCGGGCGGATTGCAATCTGGAGGATCTTTTCGATTTCCAAGATGACCTTGTTGCCAAAATCGTCGCTAGTGTGGCTGGCCAGATCGAACGGCAAATGGAAGCCACGGCACAGCGCAAACGTCCGGGTGACCTGGAAGCCTATGAATGTTTAATCCGCGGTTTGTACTATCACCGGATTGGTGGAGTCACAAAGGAGAATGCACAGGAAGCAGTTCATTGGTTTGACGAAGCGCTGAAACGAGATCCAGGATATGGTCGAGTTCATGCGTGGAGGGCATGCGCTGTCGCTACAGTAGCAGAATGGACCGGTGAAGATGTATGGGATGAGTTGGTCGAAGCAGGGAACCTAGCTGTCGAGCTGGATGAAACGGACGCTGAAAGCCATCGAATTGCCGGTTCCTTGGCGCTCTATGTTCGTGACTTTGAACGGGCTAAGTTCCACTTCAATCGCGCTCTGGAGTTAAACCCCAATCACGCGTTCATTGTCGGACGAACCGGTGAACTCCATAACTTTCTCGGAGATGGAAAGACTGCTCTTGAGTACCAAAAGCGTGCAAAGATGCTTGATCCCTTTTTGCCCGAATATTGCCGCGAACTAGAGGCAATTGCCTACTATGTCATGCATGATTTTGAGGCTTGTTTTAACACCGTGGATGAATTTGCGAGGCTCACTCGGCGGGCGGCAGCTTATCGGACTGCGGCCGCAACTCACTTGAATAATGACTGCAAGCTTGAACGAGCAGTTCGCGATTTGTTGCTTCACGATCCGGACTTTAGACCTTCTACATTCATTCAAACTGAATACTTCAAAGATCGCGAGATATCTAAAAGATTGAAAGCCGAATTGAGGAGCGCTATGGCGACAACCTCACTTCGCCTCGCTGGTTGAGTACACAATTTGCTAACTTAAAAATTGAGGATTAACGCGTCTTCTCTGTGTAAGAAAAGGTCTTGGATCGCCGGAGTCTAACGACCACTTTGTCCGCAAAGCAGTCGTACGAGCAACTAGCAGCGAATGGCCGCTTCGAGCCCATAGTGACTGCTGCTGCGCGATCAACCGACGGCGGCTATGCGGTCAAAACTGACATTCCGGTCTACTGTATGTGGTCGTCATTTTCCTGCAAAAGATTACCTGAGCGGACCTACCTACCGTTCGCCGGGTATCAGAAAGCCGAAACAGAACTCACATTTTTTTGGCATGTGATCTGTTCACAAAACAGAAGAAACGACTCCCAACGTTTATCGGGAGCCGCATTTGCTGAATAGGAGGGTCTTTGGAAAATCAGGCGTGTCCACCACCGATCAAGCCGATACCCGAAGTCAGACCGAACCAAGCTTTAACCCGCAGACCGACTGCCTTGATGATACCCATAGCCTGGATCCCGTGGGCAACAAGTGTTCCTTCCATGTCACCTTCAAATTTGGTGGTGTAGGATTGGACGATGCAACCACTACCTGGCACCAAAAGTTCGCGGTGTTCTGGGTGCACCAGATCGAGATGCACAACGATCTGACCCCGTTTTGCCTTTTCACTCGGCTCAATCAGGCGACCGCTAGGCGCGAGCTGACCCGAAGAAATCTGCTCCTGAATACGTACGATCCTTGCAGGAAGAACGGTGTTGCGCATCGAGATGTTGAAGTTGCTTTCGCATGCCACCTCTGCGGCCATACCTTCGTACAGTTCGGTGCGAGAAACCTGTGAGAAGCCGGCTACGACGCGTCCTTTCTCTACATCTTTTCGGTCGGGTACAATCAGCATGGCGGGGCTCATTGCGGCTTGCGCTGCGCGTGAACCAACATTCAGGGTAACTTGTTCAACTACACCATCGACAGAGCTGCGCGTCAGGGTCTTTGAGAGTTCCACCTGAGCCTGCTGTAACGATGCACGCGCCGATGCAAGTTGGGCGGGCAGAACAGCCGTCGCCTGAACTTGCGCTACACCAAGTTGCGTTTCAGCAGCCTCAACTTCAGCTTCCCGAGTGCTCAAAGTTGCTTGAGCGCGCTCCAGCTGGCTCACTTGAAATGCCGCAGAGCCCTTTGCTTGAAGTGCCTCATGATCCATCAGCACCAGCTCAGCCTGTTCTCTAGCGGTAACTGCGGCATCCACCACGGCCTGCGCGGTCTGGACCTGCAACTCAGCGGCCAGTTTCGCGCTTTCAATCTCTTCAACTTTGCGCATCGCAAAATCTACAGCGGCTTGTTCCGACGCATTCTCGACTGCAAACAGCGGATCGCCCGGTTCGACACGATCGCCGCCCTTTACATAGATGTCCGTAACGGTTCCGCCGTTCTCGGCGACGACCGGAACAGTTCTGAATGGCACGAGGCCGGTGTAGGACTTGGGATAGTAGTAGAATACAGCAAAGAACACGATCAGGGCGAGAACGAACCACATGAAGAGCGCTCGGTGAACATTGTAGAGGGTGACCGGTAGCCCGCGCCATTTCAGGTAAATCACGCGCAGGACAAACGGAAAAGAGGTTACTAGAAGCTCAATCATTTTGCCAACTCCTCTTTCGATGGACGCCACCACAACATGAAGTCGCGAGCGATTGCGGTCAGGATTAAGGCACCCGGCAGTAGACTGCTGAAGTGGCTCAGGGCAGGCATCAGCTCATACGCCAAGGCGACAGTGAGCATTGTCGGAATAGTTGTGCGCAGCGGAGTGCCGATTGACTTGTGTTCGGTGTAACGTTCAAAGCGCGCGTACAGATGTACGACCAGCAGGATCGCAAGGGCGAGAACGACCAAGCCTACCCATGCATAGGTGTCGGTTTGGTTGGGCGCGACCCACCATCTGGGATCGCCGCCAGCGGCAAAGGCCGGAGTTGAAATGACGCCAACTAAGGGCGCCATCAGGAACGCGGGTGGTTTCATGTTTCAGTCCTTTTGTTACGCAGCCACGCTGCGCATGTAGATTTTCAGTGTTTGGAGAACGTCAATTCTCGGTTGGTTGTTGTGCGGGTTCTGTGGGCTGTTCCTGCGGGGCGTAGGGTGGATCCCAACGACGTCCGTTCGGTGTTTTCTCGCCAAGTGGCGAACTATGCAGACCGTGGATGTTCCCCCCGGACCACTCTTGCTTGGCGGAGTTTTGGATTGCCTTCAGTACGCGGTAGTACCTTGCGAAGTAGATCATGGTCGTTTCCTTTCTGATGACCCGGACCTAACCGTCGTCGCGCCTGCAATCCTGAGGGTTCTGGACATTTGTTGTTGGCTTCTGGACAATTGCTGTGACTGCAGGGAGTTGCGTGCCATTCAGGGGAGGACGCGAAAGTGCCACGCATCAGCACTTACAGACTGCGAAACGTCGGGCTGCGTTATTCTCAAGAACCCGGCGCGCGCATTCCGTTTCCCGAAGTCCTGGAAATGGCGGGGGCACCCGTTGATATCGGCGATAGCCCCGACGCAACTGTCGAGTTGCTTCACGAGGCGGGTACAGTTGAAACTGCGTGCCGGGTTATGAAAGACAAAACTTTCGCAGCGCGGGTTGGGCTTTCGGCGCAAGGTCCCGGAACACTTCTGGCCTACATCGTGCGGGCAGCCGAAACGGTGGAAGACGCGCTGGTATTGACGCAGCGCTTTTATGCAATGCAGGATCCTGACTTGCGTCTTGACGTAGTGGGGGGGGCCGAAAAGCCAAAGATCACTCTGGAGAGCAGTGTTATCCCGGCGCATCAATACCCTCGCCACCGTGAAATGCTGATATTCGGTCTTTATAAGCGTGTTCAACAAATCACCTCTGGCGGGCTTGCCCCGATCTCTATCGAGTTGGAAACGGACGATGCCGAGCACTGTCGGCAGCTGGCGGATTTGGCGGGATGTGATGTCGTAGGCTTCAAGTCCGGATACGCCTTGGCTCTGCCCGCTAACGGCATGAGCTTTCGGATACCAACGGCAGACCCCACCTTATTGGGACATTTACAAAGGCACGGAGAAGAGCAACTGAAGGCGCAGCCTGATGCAGTCCGTAGTCTGTCCGACCGCATAATGGATATGCTCGGCGAACGTCTTCCCGGACCGATACCAAACGGCGACGATATAGCCGGAGAACTTGGCCTGACGCGTCGGACCATGACACGGCACCTGTCGGCCGAGGGAACAAGTTTTAAGGCTCTTCTGGAAGGTGTGCTGTGCGACCTGTCCAAACGCATGCTGCGTAGCGGTGAGGGTGTTGCCCGTGTTGCCTTCATGCTTGGATTTGCGGATCAGGCCGCCTTTTCGGTGGCGTTCAAGCGCTGGACAGGTGAAACGCCTGCCAGATTCCGTAAAGCTGGCCGCTAGAGGGACTGGCACCGGGGATCGAAAGATGTCCAAGATCCACAAAACCTTGTCCCGTCTCCAAAAGAAAGCGGGCCATCGGGTCACCTAGTTCAATGGCACACAGCAGCCACGGTGGTTGCTAACCCAGAACAAGGATGAACCCTATGAAGACCTCGAAGAAATTCATTATCGCCCCGATCTCAGGCGCACTTCTGATCACCATGGCGGCAACAGCTCATGCTGACTACGTCACCGACAAGGCGATCAAGGGTGCAGTTGTCGGCGCCACTGTCGCCGGTATCGCAGGCGAAAGCATCGTAGGTGGCGCGGCCGCTGGTGCCGCAGTCGGAGCCGTAGGCGGCGCGATCCAAAAGGACAATTTCGAAGACGCGCAGGACGAAGCCCAGGAGCGTCGCGACGACTTTAAAGAAGAACACAAAGACTGGAACAACTAAGACACCACCCCAGTGAAGCAAACAAGGAGAAACACAGCCGAACAAACCCGACCGGTCAGCATGCGCTGTTAGCATCCAGACGCAGTTTGACTGACCATCCCGCACAGAACTCGCACAGTTTCTGATAGGTTGCCATCCAGCTCACAAACGAGCCGGGTGGCAACTTTGTTTCGAGCCCTCGAACGCAATTGTTTCCTGAAGGCGCGGTTTTAGCTTTCAGCCTCAGTCCCAGCCAATGGGAACTGGGTTTTGTCCAAACCCCAAAAACAACCGTCCAGAACCCAAATGAACTGAAACAGGCAACAACCCAAATCCGGCTCATCTGAATGACATCGATGAGCTGGCAGCCGAGCTACTTCTGTTCACTGCCGCACTTTGCAACCCAATGCCAAAGGAAACGGCAATGAACTTATTCGCAAACTTTGACGCAGAGACTCTGGCACGCATCCAGTTTGCCTTTACTGTGTCGTTTCACATCATCTTCCCGGCCTTTTCTATCGGCTTGGCAAGCTTCTTGGCCGTTCTCAATGGCCTCTGGCTATGGCACAATGACAGGACTTACCTCAACCTGTTCAACTACTGGAAAAAGATCTTCGCAGTTGGTTTTGCGATGGGTGTCGTGTCCGGCATCGTGATGTCGTACCAATTCGGTACGAACTGGAGCACATTCTCGGACACCGCAGGCCCTGTAATCGGGCCCTTGATGGCTTACGAGGTCATGTCAGCCTTTTTCCTGGAGGCAGGCTTCCTCGGCATTATGCTTTTCGGTCGCGAACGCGTCGGTCCGAGCTTGCACATGATGGCGACAGCGATGGTCGCTCTTGGCACTCTGATATCGGCTACGTGGATCTTGTCGGTCAATTCCTGGATGCAAACCCCGGCTGGGTTTGACATCAACGAACTGGGGCAGTTCATTCCCGATGACTGGTGGTCGATTGTCTTCAATCCGTCCTTCCCCTACCGCCTGACGCACATGGTTCTTGCCGCCTATCTCACCACTGCTTTTGTGGTGGCCGGGGTTGCGGCGTGGCATTTGCTGCGGCGCAATCGCACGGCTGAGATCACCCGAATGTTCTCGATGGCAATGTGGATGGCCGTTCTAATCACCCCTCTGCAGATCGTTGCCGGCGACCTTCATGGTTTGAATACGCTGGAGCATCAGCCGCAGAAAGTGATGGCGATGGAAGGTCACTTTGACAGCCACCCCGAAGGTGCACCGCTAATCCTGTTCGGCATTCCAAACGAAGATGAAAAGCGCGTGGACTACGCCATCGAAATCCCGAAACTATCATCGCTGATCCTGAAACATGACCCCAACGCGCCGCTTGACGGGCTGGACACTATCCCCGATGACGAAGAACCCCCGGTCGCGATTGTATTCTACAGCTTCCGCATCATGCTCGCCATCGGCTTTGCCATGCTGGGCATCGGCTTGTGGTCGCTTGTTCAGCGGGTTCGCGGCCGTCTCAACGACGATCGCTGGTTGCAGAGGACATCCGTTCTATTGGCGCCCAGCGGGTTTGTAGCGGTACTGGCCGGTTGGATCACCACCGAAGTGGGGCGCCAGCCGTACACAGTTTACGGGCTGATGCGGACATCGGACTCACTCTCACAAGTGGATGCACCTTCTGTTGCCGCGTCTTTGATAGCGTTCATCGTAGTGTATTTCGCCGTGTTCGGAGCGGGCACGTTCTACATGCTGCGCCTCATGGGCAAAGCACCCGCCGAAGGTCCTCGGGAAAACTACAGAACTATTGAAATCCCGACTATGGCGGAGGCGGCGTAATGCTTGAACTCTCGACAATCTGGGCAGGCATAATAGCATTTGCCGTTTTAACCTACGTGATCCTGGACGGTTTCGATCTTGGAATTGGAATCCTCTTTCCATTCGCGAAAACCGACAAAGATCGGGATGTTATGATGAACTCAGTCACTCCGGTATGGGACGGGAACGAAACCTGGCTGGTCATGGGCGGCGGAGGTTTGTTCGCTGTTTTTCCGCTGGCTTATTCCGTGGTGATGCCCGCGATCTATTTGCCCGTTATCATCATGCTTCTTGCGCTTGTTTTCCGCGGTGTCGCCTTCGAATACCGGTGGCGAACGGTGCGTGGGCGCTGGCTGTGGGATGTCGCGTTTCACGGCGGTTCAACCGTGGCTGCCTTCTGCCAAGGCATCACGCTTGGCGCGCTGGTCCAGGGCATCCCGGTCGAAGATCGGCTGTACGCAGGCGCACAGTGGGATTGGCTGACGCCGTTCTCTGTCCTATCGGGTGTGGCCTTGGTGATCGGGTATGCCTTGCTGGGCGCGACCTGGCTCAATATGAAAACAACGGGCGGAATACAGCACCAGATGCGTTCCTATGCACGTCCACTGATGCTCATGACGCTCGGGTTGATTGGCCTCGTCAGTCTTTTGACCCCGTTCCAAGATCCGATCTATCTGATCAGATGGTTTTCGTGGCCCGGTGTAGTTTTCTCTGTGTGTGTGCCGGCTGTTGTTGCTCTCATTGCTTGGATGCTTCATCGCGGCCTGAAGACACAGCGCGACTATCAGCCCTTCTTCTGCGCCATTGCCTTGTTCGTCGTGTGCTTCATTGGCATTGGGATCAGTTTCTATCCCTATATGCTACCCCCAAGCCTCACGATTGCCGAAGCCGCAGCACCTGACAGCAGTTTGGCTTTCGCTCTGGTCGGAGCCGTCATTCTGCTGCCTGTGATCCTTGCTTACACCGCCTACACGTACTGGGTATTCCGCGGAAAGATCGATCCAGAGGAGAGCTTCCATTGAAACTGATAAAGCAAGTTTTCTGGTTCGGCGCGATATGGTTCGGCAGCGTCTTGTGCCTAGCCAATGTCGCTTACGTAATCAGGTTGTTCATCACCTGAAATTGCAAAGATACCAATGCTCGCGCGTCGGCATGTCCAGCTCGCGCAAACATTAGTCCAAGCGCCGAAAGAAACCCCGTTCCAGCTCACCAGATTTTCAATAACACGCGGCTGGCTGGGTCGTCTCAAACCTAACAATGCAAGGGGGCTGTAATGCTTTCTCGTCAAAAACAAATTTCTGTGCAGTGGGATCAGATTGACCCGGCTCTGCCCACTCTACCTAAGCAACAAAAGCTGGGCCATAGCCGCTCGTCTGGCATGTTGCCAAAGCTATTCACAGGGCTCCTTGCAGCAGGGTTTGCGACCTTCGTTCTATTGCCATTCACTTCGGCCCTTACAGGAACTGTTACGAAAGACCTCTTCGCAATTGTGGACATGTTGCTCGTCCTGCTCTCTGCGCTTGTCGTTTTTGCTTTCACAACCGCAATAGTACTGAAAGGATCAACACTGCGAGCCGTCCTTGGGCGAGGATTGGCCTCTCTCGGTGCAGCGCTTATCATTTCGCCCGTAGGGCTTTCGATCCTGTTCGCATTATACCTGAAAGACTGGGTATCAATCGTAGTAGACACGTCTATCGAGCAGGCGGGAAGAACAGCGATATCCCTGTTTGGCGGTATCTTCGTTGCCAATGCCCTCGCTATGGGATTGGCGTTTGGATGTTTGTCTCTGCTACTTGGGATCAGGCTAATGCAAAATCGTCCAAAACCACTCGCTTCGCCTTAGGCGAGTGAACTTTCGTTTTGGGCTCAACGCGGTCATCTGACAAAAAATGTCGGATGACGGCTTTGCGGACAAAGCCGCCGTTCAGTTTTTGGGTGGTTCGTACGGATCAGGCGTTCCCGGTGGGATTGGAGGGTGTTCCTCGAAGGTTGCAATGTGCTCCTGCAACTGCGGCAGCGCCTTTTCGACTGCCCATGTGTGCGGGAAGAGTACGCTTTCACGCTCGTGTGGATCATTCAAAAGGTTGTAGACCCTTGGTGTGTCGAAAGACTCCGTTGCACCAAAAGCAGTCGTATTCTCTTTGAAAAGAACTTTCCAATCCTTCCACTTTACTCCGAATACCTGCTCACCCATGTAGACGATCACGCCTTCTCGGTTTGAGTTTGGTTGGGCACCAAGAAAGAACTTTGACTGGTCGACACCATCAAAGGCCCTGTCATCAGGCACCTTGCCCCCTGCAAAAGCTGCAAGTGTCGGATAGAGATCCATTGAGTGGACAACATCGTTGCTTTCTGAACCGGCAGGGATCTTTCCCGGCCACTTGATTGCAAAGGGTACACGCATGCTTCCTTCGAGGCTGGTGAACAGAGTGCCGCGCCAAGGCCCGGCTGTACCATGTACAGCAGGAACCGGCGAGACGTTGGCATTTCCAACTGGAAGAGCTTCGGGGCCGTTGTCAGCGGTGAATATCACCACGGTGTCGTCGGAAACGCCTTCCGCTTCAATCGCATCAACGATGCGTCCGATATAGCTATCTGTTTGAAGCAGAATGTCTGCCCAGACGCCGTTTCCAGTGGCGCCATCAAACTCCTCGGACGCGATATTTGGATAGTGGGTCTGCGTATATGCAAGATAGATGAAAAACGGCGCGTCTTCGGAACTCTTCGCTTCGATAAAGTCGATAGCCTTTTTCGTCAGTTCGCCGTCTATCTCGCCGCGATAGTCGAGATCGTAGTCCCGCGCGATGGTTGCTGGCTTGCCTGCAACACCCTGCATCACAACAGGCTCTTCCAAGTTGGCTTCAGCAAATCCCGGAAGGGTGCGCCAGACTGTAACGTCAGTGGTCTCAACTCCGTAAAATTCGTCGAATCCTTGATTCGTTGGATAGCGTCCTTCGGTCCAGCCAAGGTGCCACTTGCCGTACATGGCCGTGTTGTATCCCACATCCTTTAGCATCTCCGCCATCGTGATTTCCCACTGAGTTAGGCCGTAGACGCCGCCGCCCAGTGGGACCGTGTGGTTGCCGCTTCGGATACCGTATCGTCCTGTCATGGTCGCTGCACGGGACGGCGTGCACTGGCTTTCCACGTTGAAGTTTGTGAGTCGTAGCCCCTCTGCAGCGAGGGCGTCCATCTTGGGGGTCGCTGTACCTCGGATTATGCCGCCTCCATTGAACCCAGGTTCGCCCCAACCAAAATTATCTAAAAATATGAATACGATGTTGGGTTTATCTTGAGCTGAAGCGCCCGTGGCAAATAGAAGAGACAAGGACAGCAGGAATGTTCGCGATAACCACTTCATAACAACGTCTCCAATCAAGATCACGGACTCAAGACTGACGAACCAAGTCACCAGTCGTCAATAACGTCGTATCATTGCGGTACTTTTTCACCGCGGCTGAGCACCAGAGGTAAGGGCGAAGCTGCGGCCCCGGACTAGTCGAACCTCTCCTGAGATCTTTTGAGCTCATCTAAGAAAAACCGTTGTTTTCCTTGACGAACAGTCGGCTCAGATGTTGCCATAGGCTGGCATTAAGCGCGTCTGGGAGGTTCAAATGAAGTTTTTTCTGACGACATCGACAGCAATAGTTTCCGCAGCATTCCTATCAAGTTCTTCAAATGCTCAAGAGGCCGCACAAGGCGGGCAAGTCGGAGAGATGACCATATCGGTTGATGATATGCGCGAACCCGCGCCCGCTGATTTCTCACCTTATGCAGGTCGAGACTTTCCTACACGACCTCTGTGGGGTGACACTCACTTGCACACGTCAAATTCGCTCGACGCGCGAGGGTTTGGCGTCATCCTGAGCCCAGACGATGCTTATAGATTTGCACGCGGTGAGGAAGTCACTACGTCGCACGGCCTTCGGGTGCAGTTATCGCGCCCCCTCGACTGGCTTGTCGTATCCGATCACTCGGACGCCATGGGCGCCATGAATGAGATCGTCGCAGGGAATTCTACCCTGATGCGTGATCCAACACTTCGAGACTGGAACGAACGTCTAAACGCCGGTGGAGATGTTGCTCTCGGCGCAACAATGGAAGTCATAGAAACCTTTGCGGGTATAACCGGTGATGCTCTTCCCGAGGCTGTTTCAGATCGCAGGTTCGTACAATCCGTTTGGGACGAATTCACGCAAACTGCGGATCATCACAACGACCCCGGCGCATTCACTGCGTTCATCGGGTACGAATGGACGTCCACAGAAGGAGGCAACAACCTCCACCGCAACGTGATCTACCGAGATGATGCCATTCGCGCACGGCAGATGCTGCCATTCACAACCGCAGAAACATTTAATCCCGAACGTTTGTGGGACTGGATGGAAACTTATGAACTAGAGACCGGCGGCCGTGTACTTGCCCTTGCCCACAACGGCAACGTCTCAAACGGCCTGATGTTTCCGGTGGAAACCAACCCGGAAACGGGCGAACCTTTGACCGAAGACTACGCAGAGCGGCGTGCTAAGTGGGAGCCGATGTATGAGATCACCCAGATCAAGGGTGACGGAGAAACTCACCCTTTTCTCAGCCCGAACGATGAGTTTGCCGACTATGAAACCTGGGATAAATCCAATCTGGGTCCGACGCCCAAAGAAGACTGGATGCTTCAGTACGAATACGCGCGCGAGGCTTTGAAGAATGGTCTCAAACTAGAGGCTCAGCTCGGCACCAATCCATACAAGTTCGGAGTAGTGGGCTCGACTGACAGCCATACGGCTTTGGCAACGGCGGAAGAAGACAATTTCTTTGGCAAACACTCCGGTGTCGAGCCGGAACCTGGCCGTTGGCAGCATGTCGTTGGTGAGTTTGATGCCTTGAGGATTCTCGGGTGGGAAATGGCGGCCTCTGGCTACGCAGCAGTTTGGGCTGAAGACAATACACGCGAAGCTATATTCGACGCCATGGAACGGAAAGAGGTTTACGGGACAACCGGTAGTCGCATTGCGGTCCGTTTCTTTGGTGCCTGGGACTTTACGGAAGAAGATGCAAGATCCCGTTTGCCCGCCGAAATAGGATACGAAAAAGGCGTTCCGATGGGTGGAGACCTCTCACAAACCCCTGAGAGCGCAGACGCCCCAACTTTCCTCATCGCTGCCCTAAAAGACCCATTTTCCGGCAATCTCGACCGTATTCAGATTGTGAAGGGTTGGTTAAATGCCAACGGCGATACTGAAGAGCGGGTTTATGACGTGGCTTGGTCGGGAGACCGAGAACCTGATGCGGACGGCAACCTGCCAGCGGTGGGGAACACCGTGGATGTTGCAACGGGCACGTTTACCAACTCTATAGGGTCTCCAGAGCTGATCACTGTTTGGAAGGATCCTAATTTCGATCCTTCAGTTAGGGCTTTCTACTATGCCCGTGTCTTGGAAATTCCCACACCGAGGTGGACAATTTACGACTCCGTTCGGTTCGGAGACGAACTACCTGCGGAGGTTCCGACGTCAACGCAGGAACGCGCGTACACTTCGCCAATTTGGTATACGCCCGAGAACTGAAAGGCACCAATGGTCTTAGACTAATTTCAACAAAAGGTAGTCACTGGGTGTTGAAACCATACGGCTACTTTGTCCGCACAACGGTCGCTGATGCTCCGCGCAGCGAACGGCTGCTCTGAGCCCAGAGCCGACATTTACCAAACTGCGTGGGTCTTGTCAGAAGAACTTGGGTTGAGCGGGGCAGGGGTGTTGCGTAGCTTTTGCCCATGACCAGACCCGCCTCTTTCAAGTACTTCAAAACCAATCCCGAGATTATCCGCTTGGCGGTGATGCTGTACATCCGTTTCCCGCTCTCGCTTAGGAATGTCGAAGATCTGCTGCACGAACGCGGGATCGACGTGAGCCACGAAACTGTCCGGTATTGGTGGAACAGGTTTGGCCCGATGTTTGCTGCTGAGATAAGGCGGAATCGTGTTCAGCAGCTGCGCTCGTTCTCCAAATGGCAGTGGCACGTTGACGAGGTTTTCGTGAAGGTAAATGGTAAGCGGCATTATCTTTGGCGGGCCGTTGATCATGAGGGCGAAGTGCTGGAAGCCGTCGTTACCAAACGCCGAAACAAGCAGGCGGCATTGAAATTCCTCAAGAAATTGATGAAGCGGCACGGTAAAGCGGAAAACGTCGTCACGGATCGCTTCGCATCGTGTCGGGCCGCTCTCAGAGAGCTCGGCGCTGCCGAAAAACAGCAGACGGGAAGGTGGCTCAATAACCGCGTCGAGAATTCACACCTTCCTTTCCGACGACGCGAACGCGCCATGCAACGGTTCAGGCGCATGCGAAGTCTACAGAAATTCGTCTCGGTCCACTCCTCTGTCTACAACCACTTCAACCAAGAAGGATCGCTCGCAAGCCGAGATACCTTCAAGCTGACCCGCGCCGCCGCTCTTAGCGAGTGACGTCAACTTTGTTCCGGGTAGAATCACGGTTTCCGCGGCAAACTGAGACTGGTTCGAATTCGTCTGACAGCACCCTTAATTCGATAGGAGGTTTCGGAAGCTGATTGTGCGAGACGCAACAATGCCCGGACCTTGTACTCTACCAATCCGGAAAATGTGTCGTGAAATAGCTGGGGAGTCGGACTGTAAACAGCCGTTTCAGCGTGGATCTTAAGACAATGCCCACTGTTGTTTTCGCGGGGCTTCCGTCCTTTGGAGAGTAGCCAATCGCTTGCCGCGTTTCGGTGATATCCCAGCGCATCCCCGGGTTAACTGACATTAGGTTTAGGGCTGCGAAGGAAATATCCTTGGCATCTATTGCGGCGCGCATTCCGCTTAGAAAGTCCCGATCACTCAACCACATTTCCTGACCCCACCGGCCCATCGCCATGTGTGTGCCGGGTTGGTTGCCGTGAGTCCATTGCGTCCAGCCGATGCGCAAGCAGATGACCGACAGTCCGTGATGCTCAGCGAAATAAGCCCCTGTCCGTTCACAGAATAGCTTTGACATGCCGTAGGCGTTTACTGGCCCTGGTGGTGTCGTGCTGTTGAGCACCTCATGCGTGAACCTTTTGTCGCCGTGGACCCAGTTGGAGCTGGCAAGAACCACGCGGCTGACGCCCATGGCTGCCGCATGGTGATAGAGGGAAAGCGTTGCATCCATATTGTGTTTGATCGCGGAGGCCCAGGTGGCGGAGGGCTCTCGGTCACCAGCTAGATGCACAATAACGTCCACTCCCTTAAGCAAACTGACCCAACTGCTGTCGTCGGACAGGTCTGCAGTGTGTATGTCGGGATGATCTACGGGGCGAATGTCGATGCCGGAAACGACGTAGTCTGGTTCGCTTTCTAGCGCGTCGAAAAGTTTGCGGCCGAGATGCCCGCCAGCGCCTGTAATCAAGACATGCATGACAGGAACTCCTTGTTGTTTGTGAGTCCCAATGGCATTTGGGCTGCATCTTCCTCCGCTATGACGCGGAACGTTTGCCGAAAACTCAGCGTTTCATTCGGCGCGAGGTTGCGTGCCGGGGAGTGCCACTCCGCTTCGCAATAGGCGTAATCGGCTGAATTAAAGACCTCAAACGGATAGTCGTGTGCAAATTGATCGCCCTGTTGAGGTTCTGGTACCGAGCACATTAGCAAGGGGGCATCATGGCCGCACCGCATCAGTATACGACCGTTGGGGTTCGGTAACCCGACTTTGAATTCCTGCTGCCTGTTGCAATCCACGACAATGCCATTGCCGTGCGTGGCTATCATCCCTTCGGCAGAGCCAAAAACAGGATAAAACGCAGGGCCCTCCATTTCGACACCGATCTTGGTGGGGGTGTTAAGCATCATGACTGACCAAATGCCGGTCAGGCGCGAGGAGGTCCCATGGTTGACCACGATGTGTTCTATTTCCCAGCTTTCCGCCGAGGTCAGCGTGATGCGGCGCGACACTGACAAGTGCGAGGTCGGGCATACTGCGCTGGTCATGTCGATACGAGTGCTGCTTCTTGAAGTGATCTGGTAAGAGCCGCTGTCCAACACGGGAAACGGAGCGCCGTTTACCCAGGATGCATCTGGGGCGATCCAAGTCTTCTCGCCGCCCCAGAGTGGAAAACCAAATTGTGGAGAGCGTGTGGGCAGATCAGTAAGCCGCGTGTCATCGACCTCCAACCCGTCGAGATCTGTGTTTTGAAATAGGAGGGAGCGCCCCTGGAAATTCACATCCCATAAGCGGCCCCCGATGCCGGGCAGGAGTGTCAGCTGCAGATCGTTTTGCCGCAGGTGAAGAACGCTCCATCTGTCCGACATGTACCCCCTCCTATCGGTTTCCTGGCGCGATAGAATGCACCGGGACAATCCCTTAGGTGTGCTTGAACTGAACGACGTTTTCGGCCGTAATCGGCATAACCCCGGTTTCAACACGCTCTGGCAAAGGATTGATGCCAGCCGCCTTCCAATCGGGCAAGACCTTCAGCGCGTCAGTGTTCTGCCAATGCATCATGTGGAAGGCGAGAAAGATCTCAAGATAGGATTTCTGAGCCACTGCGCCGTGAATTGTGCCGTCTTCGATATAGGGAAGCATATCATCATTTCGGTCCATCGCGACGATCTTTATGTCCTTGCGTCCCGCCTCATTAACGGCAATTGCAGCGCCTTTGCCGCTGTCGCCGTCCGTACCGCCAATGCCAACAATATCCGGGTTCGCCTGAATGGCTTGAAGATAGGCTGTCGGTGCATAAGACGGGTCGGCCTTATCGTTGACGACGTCGACGACCTCGATATCTGGGTATTTCTCAGCAAAGATTTGTTTGTACCCCTCGACACGCTCCAATGTGGAAGGGGCAGGGAAAGTGCCGAGGATAACCTTGCCTTTCCCGCCAATCGCTTGCGCAAGCATTTCGCCGCCGACACGTCCTGCTTGAACGCCGTTGATACCAAGGAATGTGGACCGGGGACTGTCGGGAATATCGCCAATACAACATGTGACCGGAATGCCCGCCTCGACCGCACGTTCGACGCCGGGGGCCAGAGTGGCCGGATCACCGGGGAAGATAAGGATGCCTGCGGGACGTCTTGCGATCAGTTCATCCAATTGGCGTGCTTGTGCGGCCGTGTCGAAATCCAAGGGGCCCGTGAATGTGGCCTTGATGCCCATCAGTTCCTCAAGGTCTTCCATTGCATTTCGATAGTCCACCCAGAACGGCACCTGCGTGACGATGGACAGGAACACATACTCCTTGCCGGCCGCTTGCGCCATGGCTTCTTTGGACAGCATGGGCAGTCCGAATGCTGCGGCCAATCCCGCGGTGGTGCCCGCTGTCAGCAGCCTGCGCCGATTCACCTTCAATTCAGTCATCGTAGTCTCCCTGTTTTGGATCATTGGTTGTTGTTAAGTTTTGGAAAGCTTCGGGCTTAGCCCCGTTTGCTTCGGATCAGCATGTCCAAGGCGACCGCTGTAACGAGTACCCCGCCGATGACGATCATCTGCCAGTAGATCGATACGGCCAGCATCGTCATGGTGTTGTTGATCAACGCGACGAAAACGACGCCGAGGAAAGCACCAAGAATAGTACCTTCGCCGCCGCGTAGAGATGCGCCACCGATGACAGCCGCCGCCAGAACCTGAAGTTCGATACCGTTACCTGCCGTGGGCGTACCGCTCATCAGGCGGGAGGCCAGCAATACACCCGCCAAAGCAGCCAGAATACCGGTCAGTGCGTACAGAATGATACGAACGCGTGTGACATGGATGCCTGACAACATCGCGGCCTTTTCATTGGCGCCGATGAAATAGACCTGACGGAAAAAGCGTGTATGGCGGACGGCCAGGTCAAACAGGACGACGAGCAGAATGGTGAACAAGACGATTACAGGAAAGCCGCCGATGTCAGCTTTGCCGATCCAGGCAAATGATGCTGGCAGGCTTGAGACAGAAAAACCTTCGGTCAGGACAAGAGCGATGCCTCGCGCGATCGACATCGTGCCTAGGGTCGCGATAAGCGGATTGATCCCGAGGCCGGTCACCAGCAAACCGTTCACTACACCGACAATTCCACCCAGCACTAGTCCGCATACCACCGCGAGCGGAATTGGCATGCCAGTCAAAAGTAGCATGGCTACGACGGTGGAAGACAAAGCCATAACCGATCCAACGGAAAGATCGAACCCGCCGGATGCAAGTAGGATCGCCATGCCGATCACGATGATCGCAGTGGGGGCCATGCCCACGGCCACGGCTCGAAAGTTTGAGAAGCTGAGGAAATAGGGATTAACGTTGGACATCACGATGATGATGGCGGCGATCAGCACGATCAGCGTCAGTTCACGAATATCGACAAAAGCTTGTAAAACACGGCGCAGCAGCGGACGCTTCATGGGCAAGTTGGCTTGAGCGGTCATGGTCACGTCGCGACTCCTGATTGATTGGTTTGGGGTGCGTCCACAATTGGAACGGAATTTCCAGCGGCCATTTGAAGAAGCGTGGTTTCGGTTGCCTCGGCGGCTGCGATGTCTCCCATGAGGCGACCGTCGTGGACGACAAGGATGCGGGTCGAGAGAGAGACAAGTTCGGGAAAATCGGATGACACGACGAGGATGGCCATTCCCTCGGCTGCTCGACGCAAAAGTTCCGTGTGGATTTGGAATTTGGCTCCGACATCGACCCCTTTTGTGGGCTCCTCAATGATCAGAAGAGCTGGCGCGCGTTTGAGCCACTTGGCCAACATAATCTTTTGCTGATTGCCCCCTGAGAGATCACCAACAAGTTCGTTAATCCCGCTGGTTTTGACACTGAAGGCGTCAATGGCTGTTTGGCTGGCTGCTTTGATCGAGCCCGAACGCATGAACCCAGCAGACGCATGATCGGAAAGACTGGCCGCGATCAGGTTGTCGCTGAGTGATTGCTCCAGAAAGAGGCCTTCAGTCTTGCGTTCTTCGGGAACAAACCCGACCCCAGCACGCATCGCCTGCCGCAAGGACGCAAAGTTAACAGGCTTGCCGTGAAGTCTGATCTCCCCGGTCGCGCCATGCATCAGCCCGACAATCGATCGAACAATCTCGCTGCGGCGAGCGCCCATCAACCCTGCCATCCCTACAATCTCTCCGGCTTTAATGGAGAAAGAAATTTCTTGGAATTCACCTGGATGGGTTAGGTCTTGGACATGCAAAACCTCTTCACCGTTAACCTTACCTGACCGCGTGACATCACCGGGGTGAGCGCCGCCGATCATCTCGGCAACGACTTGTTCCTGAGAAGTTTCCGAAACCGGTAAAGTGCTGATGTGGCGCCCATCTCGCAAAACGGTAATGCGATCCGAGATTTGGAAAATCTCGGCCATATGGTGGCTGACATAGACGATGCCAATCCCTTTCTTTGTCAGGGACTTTAGGACTTCAAATAGTGCGTCTACTTCGTCGGGTGCCAATGCCGATGTCGGTTCATCCAGCAAAAGGACGCGGGAATTCAACGACAGAGCCTTTGCGATTTCAACAATCTGGCGGGAGCTGATCGGCAAGTTTTCCACGGGTGTTGAGACGTCGATATCCAGACCGAATTCCGCCAGCAACGCCTCCGCACGGCGGCGCAGTTCAGGCCAGTCAACTACGCCAAACCGGGTGGGCACGCGGCCCGCGTAGATGTTTTCCGCAACAGAGAGCGCGCCAGCGAGGCTGAGCTCTTGGAAAACACAGCCGATGCCCAGGGATTGCGCATGCGACGGGCTTTCGACCCGCTGTTCCTTGCCGTCGCACAGGATACGCCCAGCAGAAGGTTGGTGAAGTCCATAAAACAGGCCGAGACAGGTGGATTTTCCGGCGCCGTTTTCCCCGCATAGCGCGTGAACTTCGCCGGGTCTCAATTCAAAGTTGACGCCATCCAAAACAATGTTCGTGCCGAAGCTTTTGCCAACCCGATCCAGTTGGATCAGTGGCTGTAGCCCCAGTGAGTCAGGTTTCATTGCTGGCGTCATATAAGCTTCCTCCCGCTTCTTGATTGGCATCTGATATCTCAGATGTCAACTGAAAAAGAAACGACGGTGAGGTGCCCAAAAGAAAGGGGCGGCGCCGTTCTGGCCCGCCCCCGTCACAACGAAGCTACGTTTTTGCTAGGATGCGGTCGCTCCTTCGAGGACGATGGCGGCGCTTTTGTAGGCTTGTCTGGTGCGGTCAATATGCGCTGTGAGAAGAGATTTGATTTTGGCCATGTCACCTTCGCGAACGGCAATAGCGATTTTCGAATGCTCATCGAAGGAGAGCTCAGTATGCTGTGGCAGCTTCGCCAAATGGGTTCGCAATGCGGCAATCTTACCGATGTAGCGTGTATAGCTGGCCGTCAGATAATCGTTACCGGCATGTTCAAAAATCAACTGATGAAATGTGGTATCCAGTGAAAGGTAGCCCTTTTCATTGCCTCGCCTGCGTTCTTTCTCCATGTCCTTCACGACACGCTGCATGTCGTCGGCAAGACCTTCCGGGTTCCGCAACAACGCAAGTTCAAAGGCGGCAGTTTCGATAGCCTGTCTGAAATCGCAGATCTGAGTCACTTCCGGCTCAGACAGCGAAAAAACGCGTGCGCCTTTTTGAGGCTCGATACTGACCAACCCTTCGTCACGTAGTTGAGCGAGTGCTTCGCGGACTGGCGATTTCGATACGCCCAGCTCTTCGGAGATTTTTCGCTCCGACAAAACCTGACCCATTTTCAGGGAGCCATCGATAATACTATTCCGCAAATGTTCCAGTGCGAGTTCACGCAAAGACTTGGGTCTCTCAAGCGCCATCTGAGGATATCTCCAAAAAAAGGTGTTGCCAGATGCAAGATATCTGATACACCAGATTAGGCAAGCTGGTATATCAGATATCAGAATGTACTTAGGAGAAAAAAGTGCGCGCAGAGTTGGTCGTCGATTGTAAGAACCAGCACGGGGAAGGGATTTTCTGGAATCCCGCCGATGGCCTTATCTGGTGGACCGACATTGAGGGCTGCGCGCTTTGGTCATTTGATCCTGCAACGTCAGAATCCGCTTCTCATGAGATGCCGGAGCGCGTGTGTTGCTTCGCGCCGCGCGCGTCTGGCGGTCTGATAGTTGCTTATGCTGATCGAGTTGTCTTGTTCGATTCGCCCAATAGCGAGGAAACCCTCGTGACGCGATTCGAGCCGAACAATCCGGAGACACGGCTTAACGACGGGCGAACCGATCGCCAGGGGCGATTGATTGTTGGAGGCATGAATGAAGTTTCTGGTAAGGCCGATTCGTCAGTCATCTGCGTCGATAAGGATTTGAGTGTACGGGCGATTATCGAAGGAGTGTCTTGCGCCAATTCGACTTGCTTTACGTCCGACGGTGAGACGATGTACTTCGCGGATACCCCGGATCGGGAAATCGTCGCATTTGATTACGACACCCGCAGTGGAACCGTTTCGAACCGTCGGCGGCACGCTTCTTTCAATGATGAGCCTGGCTTGCCTGATGGGTCCTGTGTCGATGCCGAAGGGGGCGTCTGGAACGCCGAATGGGAAGGCCATCGCGTTGTTCGCGTCGCACCTGACGGCACGATAGATCACGTGATCGAGGTGCCGGTCTGGAAGCCCACCTGTTGCGCTTTCGGTGGCCCTGATCTCGACACGCTGTTCATCACGACCTCAAGGCTGATGAGTGACGACGCAGCTTTAACAAAAGAACCGGAATCCGGCGGCCTCTTTGCTGCGAAACCCGGCGTTCGTGGCGTGATCGACGCGCCATTCAAAGGATAACCGACGAATTTCTGGAGGAGAAAACTATGTTGAAAACGCTTATGACCACTACGCTTGTCGCGGGGTTCGCCACGCTGGCAACGGTCGCTCTGGCGGAAAATTATCCAACACCGGTTCCACTTGAGGACGGGGCACAAGCGCCAATCGATGCGATAGAACCCAAGAACGATACGTTCCGGATCGCGTATATGCCGCCGGCGACCGAGTTCAACTATTACATCGCCATCGGTGAAGGCATCAAAGCGGTTGCTGCTGAGGCCGGGGTCGAAGTCTTCATGCTTGCGCCCCAGTCCGGTGCGGACATCAACGGCCAAATGGGAATGATCCAGGATGTGCTGACGCAGGATGTGGATGCAATCATCTTTGGGACACACGATGAATTTGCTGCCGCACCACTGCTAAAGCAGGCAGTAGACAAGGGCATGGCAGTTCTGATGATCAATTCGGACATCCCGAACTTCCCAACGCCAATTCATGGCGTGGTCGGGTACTCTCAGCGCAATGGCACACATGCCATCGCTGACTGGGCCATTGAAACCTATGGCGATCAACCGTTGAAGGTCGGAATCATCGAAGGGCAGCCTGGCTATCACTCGACCGAGCGTGTGGGGGGCTTCCTCGACGGTATCGAGGGCAACGATAACTTCGACGTTGTGGTCTCAATTGACGGTAAATGGAACGTTGAAGGCGGCAACACTGCTGGTATGGATATCCTGCAGTCGAATCCCGATCTCGACATGATCTTCGCGGCGAACGACTACATGATCATTGGGGCATCCTTTGCTGCGAAAGCACTCGGTCGCAATGACATCGTTCTTTTAGGCAACGATGGCGACACGTCTGGCCTCGAAGAAATCGCGGCTGGTAACATCACGGCAACCGTCAACACCTCACCATTCCTGATGGGTAAGGCGGCCATGCATGCTACCATTGATGCGCTCAACGGGTCCTATCCCGGCGGCTGGATCGAAACGCCCACATCAATTGAAGACAAAGATGGTGCGATCAGCGTGCTGCAAGAGCCAGAAAAGCTCTTCCCGCAGCCGTCCAAAGAGTACTGAGCTATCTCCCCGCTTCCCGGTGGCGCGTGCGCGTGCTGCCGGGTCGCAATTCAACCGAGTTCCCCTTTTGTCGAGGCAATCGCAATGACACCCGCAACGCCCCTTTGGGAGTTTGTCGATATCACCAAGGCCTATCCTGGGGTATTGGCGAATGACAAGGTTTGCATCCGGCTTATGCCCGGTTCCATTCATGGGCTGCTGGGTGAAAATGGCTGTGGCAAGTCGACTATGATCAAGACTCTGTCCGGCGTGCAGCAACCCGATAGCGGTCAAATCCTGCACAATGGCAAGCCGGTCACGATCAGCGACCCGCAGGCGGCACGTGAACTGGGCGTCGCAACAGTTTTTCAGGAATTCTCTATCGTGCCCACCTTGTCGGTTGGCGAGAACATCTTCCTTGGCAATATGCCTCGGTCCCGCTTTGGCGTGATCGATTGGGCCAAGGTCCACAACGAAGCCGCTCGCGTTTTGGCGGAAATGGATGTCGATGTTTCACCCGAGACCATCACCGGCTCGCTATCGGTAGGCGAGCAACAACTGGTCGAGATCGCGAAAGCCGTCGCGATGGACGCTCGCATGATCATCCTGGATGAACCGACGGCGGCATTGGGTGAAGACGAAATTGAGCGCCTGCACCAGCTACTGCGCAATATGCGTGAGCGCGGTACCGCTATTCTCTATGTGTCGCACAGGCTGGATGAGGTTGAACGGATCGTTGATGAAGTGACGATCTTGCGCAACGGCTGTGTTGCGCGTGCAAGTGGCGAGACCAAGATCAACGTCTCTGAGATTGTCAACGCAATGGTCGGAGAGGACATTGGTGAACATTATCCTAAGGAGCAGAACGCGACCAAGGATATTGTGCTGGAGGCGGCGGGTCTGGCCACCAATTCGGGCGTGAAAGATGTATCGTTTTCGTTGCATCGGGGCGAAGTTCTGGGCTTGGGTGGCGTATTGGGCAGCGGCCGCACAGAGATCGCTCGCGCCCTGTTCGGGACAGACGAGCTGACGGGCGGACAGATAACACTACACGGCAAACCAGTTCGCTTCCGTCGGGAAATCGATGCGATCCGTGCTGGATTAGCCCTTGTTCCGGAGAACCGTAAGTTTGACGGGTTGTTCTTCAATTTCCGCGCAAGCGGGAACGTCACTGCAGCGTCCCTCGGCGGGCTAAGCCGGTTCGGTGTTTTGAATCTCAAGGCGGAAGAGCAAGCCACCCATGACCTGATCCGCGATCTGGAAATCTCGACCCAGGCCGAGGAAAAGACGGTCAACTTCTTGTCTGGTGGTAATCAGCAGAAGATCGTGATTGCACGTTGGCTGTTCTCAGCCTCTGACATCCTGATCCTTGATGAACCGACGCAAGGGATCGATATCGGCGCCAAGATCGCTGTTTACAAGCTGATTAACAGGCTCACGCGGGCGGGAAAATCGATCATTCTGATCAGTTCAGACCATGATGAGTTGCTTGCGATGAGCGATCGGATTGCCGTCGTGCAGCACGGAACGATAGTTCGCACGGTCGATGCATCCGACCTTACTCATGACGACCTTGTGCGCGCGTCCGCCGACACCCCCCAATCCAAGCCTAAGGAGGCTTTCGCATGAAGCGGATCTTTGACACCCAGTTGATCGGACCATTTGCAGCAATGGTGATCGTCGCACTGATCGTGGCACTTACGACCGAACGCTTCCTGAACCCGGGCAACCTTTCTAACCTTTCGCTACAGGTAAGCATCGTGGCCTTGATCGCAATCGGGTCTACTATCGTGATCTTCGCTGCGGGCATCGATCTGAGTTCCGGGTCTATGGTGGCTTTGCTGACCATGATCCTTGCGCAAATGTTGAAATTTGTCGGCATTCCACTGGTTCTGGCGCTGCCCCTCATACTCTTCATGGGCGGATTGCTTGGTCTGTTCATTGGGCTGATAACAGCCTACGGGCGTATCCCGTCTTTCATCACAACATTGGCGGCGTTGATTGCCTTCAGGGGCCTTGCGCTGACCTTCAACAATGGGTCACCGATCTTCTCGCTGGATCCGGCGCTGGAGCCAATCTTTTACGGCAAGTTGTTCGGTGTTCCGATGCCTTTCTTCTATCTTGTGTTCTTCTACGTCCTTGCCGCGTTCACTATGAACTTCACGAAACTCGGCCGTGAGATCTATGCCGTGGGTGGTAACCCAGCCGCTGCCGTTCTGACGGGTATTAACGTACGTAAAGTTCAGACGACGACATTTGTCATCGCGGGCTTTATGACTGCGGTTGGTGCGATCCTGATGTCAGCGCGCCTCAACTCTGGTTCGCCCAACTATGGCCAGACGCTGGAACTTCAGGCCATTGCCGCCGCTGTTGTCGGCGGAGCCAGCCTTGCAGGTGGCCGTGGCAACATCCTCGCCACGCTGATGGGGGCGATGACAATCGTTATCGTCCAGAATGGTTTGAACCTAAACGCTGCGCCATCTTCGGTTCAGAATATCGTGCTGGGCCTGATCATTCTGTTGGCCGTCGGCATAGACATGTGGCGCGCGGAGATTTCGGCCTTGATGGGTCGAATGTTCGGCCGCCCTTCATCGCAGCAGTCATCTAACGTTAAGAAGGAGGCCTGAGATGGATCTGGGGCTCAAAAATAAACTGGTCCTGGTGACTGGTTCAGGTTCCGGCATCGGCAAAGCCACTGCCCGGGTCTACCTGGAAGAGGGCGCGCGGGTCATCGTGCATGGTCTGACCGCAGCGGAAGTGTCCGACTGCGTCGACGACCTGTCATCTCTGGGCGACGTCGAAGGCATTGCGGCCGACCTAACCAAGACGTCTGATGCGGAAACTCTGGCGGAGTTTGCCCGCTCACGCGGTGCGGTGGATGTTCTTGTGAATAATGTCGGCATCTTTTCGGTTAAGCCGTTCGAGGATCTCACGGATGACGACTGGATGCACTATTTCAACATCAATGTCCTGTCTGCCGTTCGGATGAGCCGAATTTTCCTGCCAGACATGCTTGGCCGGGATAAGGGATCTATCATCAACATGGCTAGCGAAGCGGCAGTGAAACCACTACCTCAGATGGTGCATTATTCTGTCACTAAAACTGCCATGTTAGGTCTGACACGTGGCATGGCAGAATTGACAAAGGGTACAAAAGTCCGGGTTAACTCGATCCTGCCTGGTCCGACCTGGACAGAAGGTGTCGAGGCCTATTTTGACGGCCTCGCCGATCAGAAGGGTGAGCCGCTCGACACCATCGTCGACAATTACTTTAAATCAGATGAGCCCACATCGCTCATACAGCGCTTTGTCCAACCAGACGAAGTCGCCCGCATGATCGTCACGATCTCAGCAAGCACAGCCTCCAATGGTTCTGCGCACCGGATCGAAGGCGGCATCGTTCGCAACATTCTTTAACTTCTAACTGGAGGAGCCCTACATGGCCGCTCTCACTTTCTCTCACATCGGCATCACAGTTCCCGACCTGGAAAAAGCCGTGGAGTTCTATTCCAAGGCGTTCGGCCTGTACGTGCTGATGGAACCAACTGAAATCCTGCATGACGAAAGCGCCATCGGTCAGATGTGCGACGATGTGTTTGGGGAAGGTTGGGGAAGCTTCCGCATCGCGCACTTGTCAATGGGCGACGGTGTTGGCATTGAATTGTTTGAGTTCCCGAAGACCGTCGAAGAAGAACGCCCGTTTGAATATTGGCGGCGTGGCTTGTTTCATTTCTGCGTACAGGACGAGGATCTGGAAGGCCGCATCAAGGTTATCGAAGACCTGGGTGGACGCCAGCGCATGAGCCAAGTGCGCAAGTACTACCCAGGTGAAAAGCCTTATCGCATGGTTTATATGGAAGACCCGTTTGGCAATATTTTCGAGCTCTACAGCCACTCGTACGAATTGACCTATTCGGCGGGCGCTTATGACTGATCGCGCCGACTTTTCCCCCAGAACGGACAAACCCAAGGTCGTGATAACCGATTACGACTTTGGTGATGTTGCCGTTGAGACGGAAATCCTGGAAGCCGCAGGAGCCGAGGTGATTGCGCTTCAGGCCAAGCGCCAGGAAGACCTGTTCGATGTCGCGCCGCATTGCGCAGCGATGATGAACCAATATGCCCGGATCGGGAAAGAAACGATTACGCGGATGCGGAACTGCGAGGTCATCGCGCGTTATGGCGTAGGCGTAGATATCGTGGATGTCGGCACGGCAACGGAAAAAGGCATCCTCGTTACCAACGTGCAAAACTATTGCACCGAGGAAGTCGCCGATCACGCGATTGCCCTATGGCTGACCCTGGCGCGCAAGTTGCCCGACTATGATCGGGCCACTCATGCAGGGGTCTGGCAGTGGCAAAGCGGGCAGCCGGTCTATCGGTTGCGCGGGCGGACGATGGGTGTCGTCTCGCTGGGTAAAATCGGGCAAGCCATCGTGGCTCGGGCGCAATCTTTCGGAGTTAGGGTCATCGCTTATGATCCGTATTTGCCAAGAGAAGTCGCCGCGAATATTGGGGTCGAGCTGGTGAGCAAGCCCGAATTGCTGGCAAGGTCCGACTATATCCTGATGCAGGCGCCGATGACGCCGAACACGCATCACTTTTTGTCGGATGCCGAATTCTCGGTCATGAAACCCGGTGCGATACTCGTGAACACTGGGCGCGGACCAACGGTCGACAACAAAGCCCTGTTCCGGGCGCTGACCGAAGGCCATTTGGCCGCTGCAGGGCTCGACGATCCCGAAGAAGAGCCGGCAAAGCGCGCCAACTGGACGCCTGATGACAACCCGTTGTTCACACTGCCCAACGTCCTCGTAACACCACATGCCGCCTACTATTCCGAGGAATCGATACACGCAGCGCGGGTTACCGCGGCTACGCAAGTGGCCAAGGTCCTGACAGGACAAAACCCCGACTACACAGTCAATGCCGACGCATTGGCCGTATCTACCGCATAACAGGAGACAAGAATGCCAGACGTCAGCACGGACCTTAGGGTTTTTAATGATTTTGAAAGAAACCCGGAACTTCTCAAAAAATTCGACAAGGTGTTGGAGGCGTACTCTGCTGCTGCCATTTTTGCGGATGTGCAGTACCGAACAGGCGTGATGGACAGCGCCATCAAGCCCGCTTTCCGCGCCAAGGTGACAGGCCAGGCCGTGACGGTCCAGCTTTCAAAAGGTGATCTGGTCGACCCATTGCGAGCGCTTGAAATGGGACAACCCGGGGACGTGATCGTTGTGGACGCGGGTGGTGATCGTCAAACGTCAGTCTGCGGCGGTTTAATGGGTGGCCTGGCCAAGAACCGTGGCATTCGGGGTATGATCGTAGATGGCACTGGGCGTGACACAGACGAGTTGGAAGACATTAACTGGCCAATCTGGACGCGCGCGATCACGCCGCGCGGAACGCACACGATGTTCTCGGAACGTAAAGAAGAACTTTCGATCAATGTGCCAATCGCCTGTGGGGGCGTCGTGGTAAACCCCGGAGATTTCATTGTAGCTGATCTTATGGGCGTCGTCGTGGTTCCACAGGAAATTGCCGAAGAAACCGTGCGCCTTGCTCAAGAGCAAGCTGACCGTGAGGAGGAAACCCGTAAATGGGTGGCCCAAGGCAAAACCGTTGAGGATCTGCTAAATGAATTCGGTCGCATCTGAACCAGCGCTGATCGGCGTAGATTGGGGCACTTCATCGTTTCGTGCATTTCTAATTGGTGCGGAGGGCGACGTGATCGATGGGGTCTCGTCGCCTGAAGGTATCATGCAGGTTGCGGGACAAACCTTTGAGGCGGTCCTTGATCGTCTAATCGGCCCTTGGGTCGCCAAGGCTAACCTGCCGATCCTGGCATCTGGCATGATCACCAGCCGCAATGGCTGGGTAGAAACGCAATATGCTGAAATGCCGCTGGGTGCTGGCGGTCTTGCGCGGGCGCTGGTCCCCCACGAAGCGGCCAACGGTGCGCGTATTCATTTCGTGACCGGTGCCTCGACGGAACATGCCGGAGGACCGGACGTAATGCGCGGCGAGGAGACCCAGATCATTGGGGCATCTTCGCTAGGTTTGAGCGAAGGTATGTTCGTGATGCCGGGAACGCACAGCAAATGGGTTCAGGTTGCCGACGGGAAGATCGTGGATTTCTCGACCTACATGACAGGTGAGATCTTTTCGGCGCTGAAAGAACACACGATCCTTGGCACCTTGATGAAGGAGGACGCCTTCAGCGAAGACGCATTCGTGATGGGCGTCAAGGCGGGCCTCAGTGGTGAGTCGAACCTGCTGCACAGCCTGTTTCATGTTCGGACGCTTCCTCTCATGGGCAAAATCCCAAAGGTTGCCACGGCCGACTACTTGTCGGGCTTGTTGATCGGGACCGAGGTTGCTGCCGCGACCGGCGAAGTAAAAGACGTCGGCACGATCACTGTTGTTGGACGCAGCGACTTGTCCGACCGATACGAAATAGCGCTTCGAACTGCTGATTTCGACAGCCGCCGCGCGCCAGATGATATCGTTGCGAAAGGGCATTTTTTGATTGCTCGCGCTGCGGGGTTGGTCGGATGATTGACCTCTCCGCAGCTCTTGCTGAGAATCCGCTGATTGCGATTTTGCGGGGGCTGGCACGAGAAAATGCGCGCCCGGTGTCTGATGCACTTTTCGATGCCGGGTTTCGGATGATCGAAGTGCCGCTCAACTCACCAGACCCGCTGGAATCGATTACGCAGATCGCTGCGAAACATGGCGCTCAAGCCATAGTCGGCGCTGGCACAGTGTTGACTACGGATCAGGTCGCGGCGGTTGCAGATGCAGGCGGGCGGATCATCGTGTCGCCCAATATGAACCCGGACGTCGGGCGCGCGGCTGTCGCTCGGGATCTTTATTGGTGTCCAGGAGTCATGACCCCCTCCGAGGCTTTTACGGCGTTGGATATCGGAGCATCGGTCCTCAAATTTTTTCCGGCGGAAATGGTGCCGCCAGCTGCCATTGCTGCCATGCGCGCCGTATTGCCTGCAGACGCAGTCATCGCTGCGGTAGGGGGCATAACGCCGGAAACGATGGCGTCGTATCATGCCGCGGGTGCAGATGGATATGGGCTGGGCTCCGCGCTGTTCAAACCGAGCTATACATTGGATGATATCGGCAGGCGCGCGCGCGCCTTCACCAGTGTATTGGAGGAACTTGGATGAAACAGGCCCTTGTTACGGGCGGTACGCGAGGGATCGGTGCGGGTGTTGCACGGTCGTTGGCAGACGCAGGTTGGTCCGTCATTGCCGCTTCCGCCTCCCAATCCGAAATGGATGCATTCGAGCCTCAGGACGGGATCAACGTGCAGCTCTTGGATGTCACCGACCAGGCGTCAATTAGTGATGTGTTCAGTGGGCTCACGGGTCTGAATGCCTTGGTGAACTGCGCAGGTATTCTTCGGCGTGGCGAAGAATACGACATCGACGTCTTCGCCAAGGTGCTTGATGTGAATCTGACAGGCACCATGCGCTGCTGTCTTGCCGCGCATCCATTGTTGGCTGAAGCGAGTGGGGCCATCGTCAACACCGCCTCTATGCTCAGTACCTTTGGTGGGCCTTTGGTTCCGGCGTATTCCGCTTCTAAGGGCGGCGTGGCACAGTTGACCAAGGCGCTCGCAGGTCGCTGGGCCGAAGACGGTATCCGGGTCAATGCCATCGCGCCGGGTTGGATTGAGACAGAGATGACCCAGGGCCTTCGGGAAGACCCTGAACGAACAGCGGGGATCATCGCGCGTACGCCAATGAAGCGCTGGGGGAAACCCGAAGAAGTCGGTGCGCTTGTGCAATGGCTTTTGAGTGAAAATGCCAGCTTTGTGACCGGATCGATCTATCCGGTCGATGGCGGCTATCTCGCTATGTGAGGAAAATCAATGAATGACCATGACACCGCCCGAATGCCCTATCAGTTGCCATTCCCCAAGGATGCGCAAGACGAAATCGTGATCCCGAATGCCATGAGCGAGGACGATAGACTGTGGGTTCCGCAGGCAGAGAACGTCTGGTTCCGACCGCTCTGCCTGAACCGCTCGCAAGGTTATTGGATGAACCTTCTCAAAGTGCGCAAAGCTGGTGTTCTTTCGCGGCACCGCCATCCCCAGCCCGTCCACGGCTTCGTCCTGAAAGGGCGCTGGCATTATCTGGAACATGACTGGGTTGCGGAAGAGGGGGGATATGTCTTTGAGCCGCCGGGTGAGACTCATACCTTGGTCGTTCCCGACGATGTCGAAGAGATGGTTACCTATTTCCAGGTCAATGGCGTGATGTGCTATGTTGATCCGTGGGGCAAGGTCACTGGCTACGAAGATGTCTTTACCAAGATTGATCTGTGCCGGAAACATTTCGCGGAAGTCGGTCTTGGAGAAGATTACGTTGAACAATTCATCCGGTGATGCGCTGCGTTTCGCGCTTGTAGCGCATGATGCGCGAAAGGATGAAATCGTTGAATGGGTGGGTTTGCAATTGGCCCGCCTGTCCAGAGTACAAATCTTTTCGACTGGGACTACCGGTAGTCGCATTAAGCAAGCCTATCCAGAACTGGATGTGACCTGCCTAAAAAGCGGACCACTCGGAGGCGACCAACAGATCGGCGCCATGATCTGCGAAGAGAAACTGGATGCATTGATTTTCTTTGTCGACCCTCTCTCACCCATGCCACATGACGTCGACGTTAAGGCTCTGACCCGTCTCGCAACGGTATATAATCTGCCAATGGCATGTTCGCGCTCAACTGCGGATCTGATCGTCAAGGGGCTGATTGACGAGGATGACAACGCGCCTGGGTGATACGCCACGCGCCGCAAGCGCCGATCAGCCTGTTCTCAGAAGGTGCTCTGCCAAACTGCCGAGGTTTTCGCTACCAAGCTGGCTCATGTTGGCCTCAATGTCAGCTTTCAGGATGTGAACGAGATGGTCGATCCCTCGTGCTCCGAACGCTGCAACAGCATATTGAAAGGCGCGCCCGACCATGACGAAATCTGCACCTTTCGCCAGGGCACGCATGATGTCCAATCCCCAGGCAACGCCAGAGTCGTAGATCAGTGGCACATCTATTCCGACCGCCTCGCGGATGTTCGGGAGTTGGTCAATCACGGCGGGCCCGGCTTCGAATTGACGCCCGGAGTGGTTTGAGACCCAGATGCAATCCACGCCTTCGGCCACCATTTTTTGCGCGTCCTCCGGCCGCAGGACACCCTTGACGATCAGGTGACCCTCCCATTCCCGCCGCAGTTCGCGCAGGTAGTCCCAATCTGGAATCCCACGGATCAGAGCGCCTGCATGGGTAAAGCTTTCTCGCCCGCGGGTCGGGACGTAATCGTCAAAGAACCGCATACGTGGCATGATGCCCTCGCGCAGATGTGCAAGGCACCAGGCGGGTCGTGATGCCATTTCAGTCAGCGTGCGCAGGTCAGCTTTTGGAGGCACCGTCAGATTGGCACGGCGCTGTCGTTCGCGCCGGCTCTCTTCTGGAACGTCCACCGTGATAATCAGCGTATGAAATCCCGCTGCCTTAATCCTCGGCAGCATAGCGCGGCGCAGATCGCCGGAGTTCACCGGGTAATGCTGAAACCATCCGTTCTTGCCAATATGAGGCGCCACATCTTCAGGCGAAGCAACAGCCACGCTGGACAACGAGAACGGAATGTTGTGAGCAACTGCTGCCTTGGCAAGCATCCGCTCAGCTCCCGCCCACATCAGGCCGGACATGCCTACCGGTGCTATCCCGAAAGGCAGGTCGTATTTTTGACCCATCAATGTAGTCTGCAGTTCGGCCTTTGTTCGGCCACATAGCACACGCGGCATGAATCCTATGGCATCGAGAGCGTCACGGTTGACCTTCAATCCCAGCTCCCGGCCGGTCGCGCTGTCGAGGTATTCGAAAGCAAACTTCGGAATGCGCTTCTGTGCGGTTCGCCGAAGGTCTTCTATCGACGGGTGAGAAAGGTCCAGATCCATCCGGGTCCTCTGGTGTTGTTGTCTAACGTTAGAAGGGCTTCAGCCGGTCACCAAAGGGATGGCAAGGCTAAGGAAATTGCGGGCACATAAGTGATGAACATCAACAAGATCAGCATGCCGGCAAAGAATGGCAGGATTGCCCGGCTGAGGCTTTCGATGGAAACCTTGGAAATGCTGCTGGCCACGAACAGGTTTACACCCAATGGCGGTGTGCAGAACCCAATGGCCAGGTTGACCGTCAAGATGACACCAAAAACGATCGGATCGACACCCAGTGCGGTTGCAACCGGCAGCAGGATCGGCGTCATGATGATGATCGAAGAAATCGTCTCCATGAACATGCCGATCACCAGCAACAGCAGATTGATCAGCAACAGAATGATGATCGGATTGTCGGACAGGCTGGTGATTGTTGTTGCGAGCTCTGTAGGGATTCTTGCGAGCGTGATCAACCTGCCAAAGGCGGTCGCCATGATTACCAATATCAGAATGGTCCCGCTGGTCTTCGCACTGCCCGCCAAAACCTCTGGCAGGTCCTTGAGGGTGATGTCTCCATAAACGAAGATGCCGATGAAAGCGGCATAAACAACGGCCACGGCTCCGGCTTCAGTAGGGGTGAAGATCCCGCTATAGATGCCGCCAAGGATGATTACAGGCACCAGTAGCGCCCAGATGGAAGAGCGGAAGCTCTGCCAGACGCCAGGGCCTGAGAACGTGGTTGTCGATTGCTGAACAACCTCGTCCTTTCTCAGCAGAACGCGAGCCACCAACATGAACATGAGGGCAAAGAGGATGCCAGGAACAACACCTGCAAGAAACAGTTTGCCGATCGAAACCTCGGCAGTTACCCCATATATGATGAATGGAATACTTGGCGGTATCATAACGCCGATCATTCCCGAGGATGCCGTCAATGCGCCGCTGAATTTGCGCGTATAGCCGACCTTCTCCATCTCAGGGATCATGTTCGACCCGATGGCGGCTACGGTCGCAGGAGACGAACCGGATATGGCGGCAAAAAACACACAGGCGAGTACGTTCACATAAGCAAGTCCACCCCGGATATGCCCGATCAGTGCGTTAGCGAACCCAACCAGTCGACGAGACATTCCGCCGTGCTGCATCAGGTCGCCAGCGAGGATGAACAAGGGAACAGCAATCAGGGGAAATGAGTCCGCGCCTGTTACCACGGACCGTGCCAAAAGAACCATGGGTGGGGTGCCATCCACAAAGACCATCACGATCATGGTGGCTAGGCCCAGACAGATGCCAATTGGCACGCTGAAGAGCAGAAGGGCGAAAAGCGTCAGGAAGAGCGTAGTTGCAAGCATGCCGGGTTCCTCACGCTTTGGTCCCTGCGATCAGGCGCAGGGTTCGGATCAGATGCTGAGTGACGCGGATCGCGGACAGGCCTGCGCCAATCGGCGCCGAAGCATAAAGGATTGGGATCGGTAGTCCCAAAACGACTGACGTCTGGCTGGCCACAAAAGGCTGTCGGATAAGCTTGATGCATTCAATTGTCAGAACGACCAGAAATCCAAGGACAAGAAGCGCGATCACAACATCCGCGTAAAGCCTTGCGCGCTCGCTTAGGACATCACGCAGGACTGTGATACGCACATGATCGCCTGTGTGGAATGCATAGCTGACGCCAAGCCAGACAAACCATACAAACAGCCAAAGCGTTAGCTCTTCGCCCCATGAAAGAGAGGCATTCAGAATGTAGCGCATGAACACATTGCCAAAGATCAACAAGACAATCGCGGCCAGAAGTGCGCTGGCTAAGACCTTTTCGGCATTCATATCGATCCATTTGATAACCGACACCGTTCACCTCCCCTGAACGAAAGGGGCACCCGAACCTTCATGGCACGGGTGCCCGTATTGGCTGAGTAGTCCGAGGGTCAGCTTCCGCTCGCTGCGGAAACCGCTGCTACCCAGTCGTCATAGGCTTCGGCGCCAACCTCGTCGCGATACTGCAGACGGACGCTTTCGGTTTTGTCGGCAAAGGCCTGTCGCTGTTCTGCAGTCAGTTCCAGAACCTCGACACCGGCAGCACGGATCTGTTCCAGCTGTTCCGCATCTTCGCTTGCGACCAGTTCCGCCTGATAGTCACGTGCGGCGGCCATTGAGTCCCGGACCAATTGCTGATGCTCTGCGGACAGCGAGTCAAAGAACGGTTTGGAGATGACAGGCATATAGACCGCAAAGACATGGCCCGTGGTCGAAAGGTATTTCTGCACCTCGTAGAAACGCTGTGAGGTAATGATCGCCAGTGGGTTTTCCTGACCGTCGATCACGCCTTGCTGGAGAGCAGAATAGACCTCACCAAAGTTCATTGGCGTCGGGTTGGCCCCGAGCGTTTCGAATGTCGCCACATGTGCCGGAACCTTCATGGTGCGCAGCTTGACACCCTCGAGATCTGCGGGGGTTGCAACCGGACGGACATTGTTGGTCACATTGCGTACACCCAATTCAAGCCAGCCAAGACCGACCAATCCCTGGTTTTCGACCCGTGCAAGCATGTCATCACCAGCATCGCCATCAAGAACATCAAAGGCGATGTCCTTGGAGGAATACATGTAAGGCAGTTCAATTACTGCAAATGCCGGATCCCAGCCCGCGAAGAAAGAGGAAGGAGGAATGGCCATTTCCAGAACGCCGGTTTGAACACCTTCGATCATCTCGCGATCAGGGCCCATCTGCGACGAAGGGAATATCTGTACGTCGATCTCACCATTCGAGCCAGTTTCGACCAGTTCTTCAAATTTCAGTAGCGCGCGATGCATGTGAAACGCTTCTGCTGCGCCATGCCCAACCTTAATGACTGTTTCAGCGGATGCTGCAAAAGCAAGCCCGGCTGACATGACGACGCCAAGCGCCAATGTTGATTTCTTGAACAAGGTATCCTCCCACGGATTTAGTCATTTTCGATCTATTATCTGAGATATCAGATATAATATAGAAATCAAGCTTACATGTGCTATTGTGTTGGAGAGACGAAATAGGACGAAGTGAAAATGACCGAGATTTTGCAGATTAAGCGCCCGGATTCGTTGAGTAAAACTGCTGAAGAGCATATCCGAAAAGGCATAATCAATGGCACGTTTCAATTGGGTGAATCGTTGCCGGAAGTGAAGCTGTCAAATGCCATGGGCATCAGCAAAACTCCGATTCGCGAAGCGCTATCGGCTTTGAATCTTCAGGGGCTCGTTCAGATCTTTCCTCATCGAGGAGCCTTTGTATTCTCTCTTTCTCAAGAGGACGTGGTGCAGCTTTGCCAGTATCGGCTCATCCTAGAATCTGCAGCTTTGGAGCAGGCGCTTAGTAAGAACCCTTCGGTTCTGATCAATGAGCTGTCTACAATTGTTTCGAAGATGTCGAAAGCGCAGGAAGCGGATGAATTCGAGCAGTACTTGGAACTTGACGCCGAGTTTCACGACGCGTTTTTCAGGTCCTGCGGAAACAGTTACCTGCGGGATGGATATCAAAAAGTCAGAGATATCGTCCAAACTATGCGGACACACCTGTCCAAGCGTTCCAATCGAACGAAGAAATCTTTCAAGGAACATCAAGCGATCACATCGCTTTTGGGCGAGGGTAAAGTAAAAGCAGCAACGAACACCCTCAAACGTCAAATCACTCGCGGTGAGCGTTCTTATTCCGATTTGGTTGGTCTGAAGCAAGCATAGTTGTTCTGCCATCTGGGTCTTGTCAGAAGAACTTTGCTTGAGCGGGGCAGGGCGGTTGCGTAGCTTTTGCCCATGACCAGACCTGCCTTCTTCAAGTACTTCAAAACTAGTCCTTAGATCATCCGTTTGGCGGTGATGCTGTACATCCGTTTCCCGCTCTCGCTTCGGAATGTCGAAGATCTGTTGCACGAGCGAGGCATCGACGTGAGCCACGAAACTGTCCGATATTGGTGGAACAGGTTTGGCCCGATGTTTGCTGCTGAGATCAGAAGGAAGCGTGTTCAGCAACTGCGCGCGTTCTCCAAATGGAAGTGGCACGTGGACGAGGTTTTCGTGAAGGTGAATGGCAAGAGACACTACCTCTGATGGGCTGTCGATCATGAGGGCGAAGTGCTGGAAGCAATCGTTACCAAACGCCGAAACAAGCAGGCCGCGTTGAAATTCCTCAGGAAATTGATGAAGCGACACGGTAAAGCGAAAAACGTCGTCACGGATCGCTTCGCCTCATACAGAGCCGCGCTCAGAGAGCTGGGCACGCTCGAAACACAAAAGACGGGAAGGTGGCTCAACAACCGCGTCGAGAATTCACACCTTCCTTTCCGACGACGCGAACGCGCGATGCAACGGTTCAGGCGCATGCGAAATTTGCAGAAATTCGTCTCGGTCCACTCCTCTGTCTACAACCACTTAAACCAGGAAGGATCGCTCGCAAGCCGAGATACCTTCAAGCTGACCCGCGCCGCCGCTCTTAGCGAGTGGCGTCAACTTTGTTCCGGATAGGTTCGCGGTTCCCGAGGCAAACTGAGACTAGTTCGAATTAGTCTGACAGCACCAACTGCTGCAATCTGACCTAAAGCAGACACTGGTCTAAACTTCAGGCTGTGTATAGTCTTCTTTCTTCTCTGACAGAGTTAATGCATTGTGCATGTGCATGTTTCGGGGATTGCATGAAGATAGACGAATACGATTTTGTCATTGTTGGCGCCGGTTCGGCCGGCTGTGTCGTTGCCGAAGGATTGAGTCGCGATCCGTCAGTTTCTGTCTTAGTTCTCGAAGCCGGGCCAATTGACCGTAACGTCATGATACAAATTCCCGCCGGAGTTTATCGGGCCTTCCGAAACAAACGGATCAATTGGAATTACGTATCGGAACCCGAAGCCGGGTTGAATGGCCGCCGGATACCAACCCCGCGAGGGCGAGTTGTGGGAGGGTCTTCTTCGATCAATTCAATGGTCTATATGCGTGGCCATCCAGACGATTTTAACCGCTGGGAGCGCGATCATGGACTTGCGGGTTGGGGGTATGCCGACTGCCTTCCTTATTTCAAGGCAGCCGAAAGCTATGATCAAGGAGCCAATGATTGGCGAGGAAACTCGGGCCTTCTAAAAGTAACGCGCACAGATAACACTGACCCACTATACGACGTTTTTCTTGAGGCTGGCGCACAAGCCGGACAGGGAGCAAGTGATGATCTGAACGGTCAGCATCCTGAGGGCGTGGCGCGCTATGACGCTACGAAAAGCCGCAATCGCAGGTGCAGCGCCGCAACAGCTTACCTGACCCCGGCATTACGGCGCCCGAACCTCAAAATGCAAACTGGAGCCCATGTCGAAAAACTGGAAATTCGCTGTCACCGCGTTGAGGGTGTGACGTTCCAGCTGGCTGGGGAGCATAAGACTGTAAGGGCGAAACGAGAAGTTGTCTTGTGTGGCGGAGCGATCAACTCGCCTCAATTGCTCATGTTGTCCGGTATAGGTCCGGCGGATCATTTGCGTGATTGCGGCATCCAAGTTCTTGCTGATTTGCCTGGCGTTGGCCAAAATCTTCGGGATCATGCCAAGATAAAGCTGCAGTTTGCCTGCCGCAAACGGCTTGCATTTCACCGCATCGGTAATCCTTTGGTCAGGGCGACCGCAGGGGTGCAATGGGTCCTGACCGGCCAGGGCATCGCTACATCCAATATATGGGAAGCGGGTGGCCTCATACGCAGCAATGATGATGTTTCCCATCCCAATCTTCAGTACCATTTCGGCCCCTTGGGATTTACGGTTCAAGGGGATCGTATCACGATCAATCAGGCGTTCTCAGTCAACGTAGATCATGCAAGACCACGAACGAAAGGCTACATCGAACTTAACCGCACCACGCCTCGGGGGCCACCAAGGTTGCATTTCAATTATCTTGCCGACCCCGACGACCTGCGCGAAATGGGAGAAGGTGTGCTCCGCGCGCGCGAGCTTGTGGCGCAACCGGCCTTTGACGAATTTCGCGGCGCGGAAATGACTCCGGGTGCCGATTGTCGAACAAGTGAGGATATCGAGGCCATGCTGCGCGAGAGAGTGGAAACCGCTTTTCATCCGTCGTGCACCTGTCGGATGGGCCATGATGGACTGGCGGTGGTTGACAACAAATTTCGTGTGCACGGAATTGAAGCCTTGCGCGTAGTGGATGCTTCGGTTTTGCCAGAGATTACAAGCGCCAATCTCAATGCACCTACGATGATGATCGCGGCCAGGGCTGTGGATTTCATGCGCAGTGCACCACAGTTGAAACCGATGCACGAAGAGGCGGTCCGCACAGGTAAGAAGCCCGCGCGATACAATTCTGTTGAATGTTGACTCAGGCTTTCTGGTCGCTGACAGCACAATGGGCATCTAAGCTGACTTTTGCGTCAACTGTAGCGAATTTACGCTTCGTCCCCCAAACTGTGAGTTCGGACAGCACCATAGCGCACAATCGCAGCGAAAGACCGGTAAGCGGATTGCGGCTGCAGCATCGTGAGGGTGGGACGAAGGTCCGGAAAGGGCCGTGAGACTCAGTTGGGGCGGGCAGCAGCGCTGCCTGCCCTGGAACAATACCTGTCCTCTCATGCCGAGGCTGTCTTGGGGCCATCTGCCTTCAACAGCCGTGCAAAGATCATCACATGCGTGACCAAAAGTACCGGCACAAAGAATGTTGGAATGAACCAAGTGGGGCCAAAGTAGTTAATTGCCTCGGCCTGGCGCAAGGCGTTCACCAGATCGACAGTACCAAGGATGTTGAAACCCCACACCAACGGAAGGGCAACCACTGATCTCCATCGCAAAGCGATAAGCGCGGCGATTGCTAGAAACGCCGAGAGTAGATCGCCATAGCTGGCGCTGGTTGCGAACACCTCGGGCAAACCTCCGTTGTTGAGATTTGGTACCATGAAGCTCATTCCGATGTGTCGGAAAGCATGCGGCAGCAGCAGCATTGAGAGCGCCGCAGCCACCGACAGCCGTGCAAGCCAAGGTGCAACGTACCATGCCGCGATCAGAGCAAAGACAAAGAGACTCATCGCGAATTGAAGAAGGAATATCACTGTGGGGGTCATCTGATCGATCCTTTCGATATGCGTCTGTTTACGTGAATAGGGGGTGGGCAGACCTTCATGCTCGAGCCGCAGTTTGCGATACGCTCACCTCGGCCCGGATCGTCCCCAGTGAAGCGGCAGGAGTAATCTCTTGGGCTTTTCCAGTGGCAACATCGTAAAGCAAGGCCGAGACGGTGATCGCGTCCGGTACCTCCGGTGCTGCCGCTAGACGCTTGATGTCTGCCGAAAGGTCGCTTTCCTGATCCGTGATCGCGTATTCGGATACGTCAATCCCAAGCTTTTTCAACAGCGCGTCCTGAAGGTCCGGATTGGACAGCCGCTCGGCTCCACATTGTGTGTGCTGCATCAGGATGACGTTGAACCCCTGTTCGCGGCTCTCCGTCATAGCGCTCACCAGAAAGGCGAGGGTGGCGATTTCTTCGATTGCGGCGCGCGTAACCCGTCCGCCATTGTTTCGGATCACAACCGCGTCGCCAAGCTCCAGTCCGAGGATGTGCGCGGGATCGACCCGGGCATCACCGCAGGTCAGAACAACCGTTCGCAACTTTGGCAGGATCGGCAGGTTAGCACTGTCAAAGCCCGCAGAGAATTCTTGGTTTCGAGTGATAAGTTCGTCCTGAATGTTCATTTAGAGGTCCTTTCGTCTTGGGGAACAATCCTTCGTCGTTTGCGGTCTCAGGCAACACGCTTCGGTTCGGTTTGTACGTCCTTGGGTTGGTGCTTTTCTGTCCAGGCCGCATTGTCCTGACAGTACGAAGCGGATGAGAGCTGCACGTAGTCTCGCTGCTTCTGAGCGTGATCAAGATCGAACGGGCGCGTCGTGAGAATCTTCAGGAAGATGCCGATCGCGCCTATGCTGCGGGACAGGCTGCGCACCAGGTCGGGTTGTTCAGCGACCTTGCGCCGTACAATGCTTTCGAAGGCTTCAGGTTCGTGTCCGCTGACTTGGAACACATCTTCGGTTGGGGCATTCACCGCGAAGGCGCCTCGCCGGTACTCTTCTGAATAGATTGCAAGCTGGGTGACTGCCGCTTCCGAATAGTTTGCTGGGCGAAGGGCTTTCAGCGCCTTGACCATCATTCGTTCGGAAATATCGACATAGCGTACCCGCCGCCCCAGCGCGCGGCCCATTGCTTCGGCGATCTCGTTGGGCGACAGCAGCGTTGGACCCGTGGGACGATAAGTCTTGCCTGCATGGTGTGCCGGATCCGTCAAGGCACCGACAACCACGCGGGCAATGTCTTCGTTTGAGGGGGCGGCATTCTTCTTCACGTCGCCGTCGCCGAGCGGCATCGTGAACTTCCCAAGATGGGCCGCCATGCCCAGTACCATCAGGTAGTTTTCGGCAAACCAGCCGACATTCACCGTGGTCACAGACATCTCGGGACGCATGCCGATCAGGATATCGCCCAGGTATACTTCACGTGTAAACAGTGATGGGTGATCTACGCTCGAAAGCCATTGGCTAAGTGTAACGACGTGTTCGACCTTTGCTTCGTAAGTCGCAGCGGTGAAGACCGCACTGAAGTGCAGCCCATTGGGTGCTGTCGGAGCGCATTGATACGCCCGCTGCACGCCTTTCATCGCCGAGCGCATGTCGCTCAGGGAATACTGGTCACCCACGAATAGTTCAGCACCCGCGCGTTCGAGAATATCAGAGCGATAATCCTTCTGCCGTATGAAAGCGCGGACAGGATAGGCTTTGGCTCTGAGTTGAAGCGCGACTTGCAGCCCGGTCTTGCCGCTTGCGCTGGTGACGAGGATCTTAGGCTTGGCAGGCACGGGCACACTCCTTTAGATGATGCTTGCAATCTATAATTTAGATGATACATGTAATCTTAATTGTCAACCCCGCCTAGGAGCGCGAAAATGCCGAGAATGTCGGAAGCGGAAAAAAGGCGCAGTCACAACAGGATACTGGATGCTGCAGCACAGTTGTTCCGCGAACGCGGGGTCGAAGCGACAAGCGTCGCTGACGTCATGAAGGCAGCCGGAATGACACATGGTGGTTTCTACCGGCACTTCGAGTCGAAAGAGGATTTGATCGCGACAGCCTTCCGGCACGCGATCGACGATGTTGTTTCAGGCATGGAACGCGAGGAATCCAGCGAAGGGCGAGGGAAGGAACGTCAGGACTACATAGCCAAGTACCTGTCCCAAGCTCATGTTCAAGACAGTCGACATGGATGCCCGTTGGCGGCGATGGGAACCGAGCTTGCCCGCACCAAGGGCGCATCTCGGCACGCGGGCGCTCAAGCTTCGGATCGCATGGCGGCCCTTTTGCGGGACACGCCGGAAACCGGCTCGGACCAGGGCCTGGCTGCGATGGCACTCCTGATGGGTACGATCACTCTGGCTCGTTTGGCAGGAACTGAAGACGAGGCGGACCGAGCTCTGGAGGCCGGACGCACTGCCGTAGTTTTGCTGCAGGATCATTGGCCGAAAGGCAGGTCTTAAACTGCGGCAGGGTATTCCGCGAGATTGGCGGCTATGTTGTGCGTTGTGTGAATTCGTTCTGTCGTCGATCATGCAGCGGCAGCGAATGGCAGCTTCGACGGGCCGCACAGCCGCAATCAGAACCTGTGGTCAAGGTCGGCTCTGGGCCGACGTCGGCTGGCGTAATGCTGAAGGTCTGCCAATGACTGCGAAGGAGACCAAAGTAAGGTCTTGTCAGAAGAACTTGGGTTGAGCGGGGCAGGGCGGTTGCGTAGCTTTTGCCCATGACCAATCCTGCCTCTTTCAAATACTTCAAAACCAGCCCAGAGGTCATCCATCTTGCGGTGATGCTGTACATCCGTTTCCCGCTCTCGCTTCGGAATGTCGAAGATCTGTTGCACGAGCGAGGCATCGACGTGAGGCACGAAACTGTCCGGTATTGGTGGAACAGGTTTGGCCCAATGTTTGCTGCTGAGATCCGAAGAAAGCGTGCTCAGCAACTGCGCGCGTTCTCCAAATGGAAGTGGCACGTGGACGAGGTTTTCGTGAAGGTGAATGGCAAGAGACACTACCTCTGACGGGCTGTCGATCATGAGGGTGAAGTGCTGGAAGCAATCGTCACCAAACGCCGAAACAAGCAGGCGGCATTGAAATTCCTCAGGAAATTGATGAAGCGCCATGTTTGTGCCGATGAGATCGTGACCGACCGTTTCGCATCCTACAAAGCAGCGCTCAGAGAATTGGGCGCGCTCGAAAAACAACAGACGGGAAGGTGGCTCAACAACCGTGTTGAGAATTCGCACCTGCCGTTTCGACGACGCGAACGCGCCATGCAACGTTTCAGGCAAATGCGAAGTTTGCAGAAATTCGCCTCCGTCCATTCCTCCGTCTACAACCACTTCAACCAGGAAAGATCGCTCGCAACCAGAGATACCTTCAAGCTGACCCGCGCCGCCGCTCTTAGCGAGTGGCGTCAACTTTGTTCCGGATAGGTTCGCGGTTACCGAGGCAAACTGAGACTAGTTCGAATTCGTCTGACAGCACCGCCATATTAAAGGCGAAATCGACCACCTTCTGACTGCCTTTTGAACCGGCCAGTGTGCCGACTTTTCACAATGCAATTGAAAATTTCTGGCTTTGGTAACCTCTGGCCAACAGTCACCACGTGATGCGTATCGGTGACATCGCCCAAACCATTGTTGCCTCTTTCTCCGTCTTGTTGCGAAAGCGATGCGCGATCATGGATGGGTAGGAAAAGCTGTCTCCTTCGCGCAATGAAATGATCTCGTCCCCGAGACGTAGCTCAACTTCACCGCTAAGAACTATGGCGTGTTGCTCACCTTCAAAAGAATAGCCTTCGAGTGGCTCGGGTGGTTCTCCTGCGCCGGGGCGGAACCGTGATAGGATCAAGTAACAATGGCCGGACAATGTGCTTGAAAGCAACTCGTCCTCAAAACCTAATTCATCAGTTGATCGCGTGTACATAGCGGACAGCGCCCTACGGTTTTCGCGTCGCACGACGTGCTTTCGCTCAAGAGGCCCGTTGCCTTCCTGTTTGGGAAAGAACCAATTGGGGTCAACTGCAAGCGCATCGCTGATTTCACCAAGCAGGTCGTCCGACACATTGGCCGCCCCAAGTTCAATTCGGCTGAGATAGGCTTTGGAGCACGACACCACCTCGGACAGGTGTTGTAGGGTCAATCCACGCGCTTTGCGCACTTCGCGAATTTCACTGCCGAGCCTTTGGGCGTCGGTCTGAGACACGTCACTTTTCATGACTTCAGAATAAATGATTTTAGTTGACTTTTCGAGCTCAAATCAACTTAGTTGAAAAGAAGGGGGAAAATCAACTGATTTTCCATCGGCTGGGAGAAAGTTATGCGCTTTGATTTGATTGCCAATTTTAGCCCCGGTGAGACGATTCCATGGACGCGCACGCTGGAGATGATCCTCGAACAGTGTTTGCTGGCCGAACAGGCAGGGTTCACGACCGCATGGTTCACCGAGCATCATTTTGCCCATAACGGTTACATGAATGCGCCGCCCAACCCGATCCAGATGGGGACCCACGTTGCCGCGCATTGCAAGACGCTGCGGGTTGGAACAGCGCCCATCATTTTGCCTGACTGGCATCCTTTGCGCGTGGCTGAAGATGCCGCGATGCTGGATAATATGACGCTGGGCCGTTTTGATTTCGGCGTCGCCAAGGGCATCAATGAACGCTCGACCCTCCAGTTCAATAAAGATGCCGACCGGCGCGATAATGCCAAGGTTATGCGGCTGTATCAGGAGAGCCTTGAGATTATCCTGAAAGCCTGGACCAACGAAGCGTTCACCCATCATGGTGAGTTCTATCAATTCCCTGTTCCCGGCTGGAAAGAGAGCAACCGGTTCTTTGACCCTCTGGATCCGCGTTATCACGATGAAGATGGCGAATACAAAGCGATGTATGTGCATCCGCGCCCCTATTCCAACCCTCACCCTCCGGTCTGGCTGATGTCAAATGCACCGCCCACATTCAAACTGGCCGGGGAACGCGGTTGGGGCGTGATCTCGATGGCGGCTGGCCCCAAGGCGACGCTGGCCTGTTGGGAGCCCTACCGCCAGGCCCTGTCGCAACGCGAAGGGCGCGAGGTAAGTCTTGGCGAGGGCGTTGGTGTCTGCACAGCGTTTTATGTCGGTGAAAGCATGGAAGAAGCGGTGAACACAATCCGTGGTCCGATCAATGCCTATTACGAATTTCTCGGCGGGTCGCGTCCCAAGGGGGAATGGACCAAACACGGCTATCTGGATGTCGGCGAAGAGATGACCCCCGAAGATGAGGACATGGACTGGTTCGATTTCCTCAACAAACGCGGGATCATTGTGGTGGGTGATGCCGAATATGTTGCGGATCGTTTTGCAGAACGGCAGGAAACCATCGGCCTCGATCACCTCATGCTGATGCAGCAATATACCGGCGTACCCTACGAGAAAATTCTGGCCAGCTGGCATCGTCTGTTTGAGCATGTCGTTCCCAGGTTCGGCACGCAGTCCATCGCGCAAAAAAGGATGCTGGAACATGCTTGAGATTTGGGGGCGACCCTATTCGTCGAACGTCATTCCGGTGATCTGGACAGCGAATGAACTGGGGTTGGACTACGCGCTGCAACTTGCCGGGGGCAGCTTTGGCAAGCTCGACACCGAGATGTATGCGCAGATCAATCCCAACAAGATGATCCCGGCGATCCGCGACGGGGATTTTGCGCTGTGGGAAAGCCTTGCCATCGTACGATACCTCTGTGATCGATACGGGGCAGGAACGCTGAGCCCATCCGATATTCAGACCCGCGCGATTGCGGATCAATGGATGGAGTGGTCGGCAAGCCGCGCCTTTGGGCCGGTGATCTATCTGTTCTTCGCAACGGTGCGCACGCAACCGGGCAAGCGTGACCCCGAAAAGATCGCCAAGCTGCGCGATGAGGCGCACGAGGCCCTGACCCTTCTGGACCGGCACCTTGCGGAGCGCACCTATGTCTGCGGCGACAACTTCACCATGGCGGATATTCCCTTGGGATGTGTGGCCTATCGTTATTTTAACGTCGAGGTCGACCGCCCGTCCTTGCAGAATGTCGAGGCCTGGTATCAGCGGCTGGCGGAACGCCCCGCCTATCAGGATCACGTCATGCGCCCGTTCGGGACCAACCCCGATGAATGGGCTGCCTTGGAAAAAGCCTGTGCCAGCGAAGGGGTGCTATGATGGACGTCCGAGAATATCGCCGCGCACTTGGCGCCTTTCCGACGGGTGTTACCATTGTAGCCACCTATGACGAGGACAGAGAACCGTGGGGTCTGACCGCCAACTCATTCACTTCGGTCTCATTGCAGCCGCCGGTGATCTCGGTCTGTGTTGCAAAGTCAGGCCGGGTCTTCCCAACGCTGTCGCAATCGGATCATTTTGCGGTCAATATCCTGTCGGCCGAGCAGAAAGACCTTGCTATGCACTTTGCAAGCGATGTCGAAAACCGATTTACCGACACCGATTGGATCCCCGGAACCGCGACCCCCTTGATCCCCGGTGCCTCGACGCATTTGGAGTGTACGGTTCACAGCAGGGTCGACGCAGACGATCACGAGATCCTCTTGGGCCGCGTCATCAACTACGCCCACGCACCCGCTCCGCCCCTTGTCTTTTGCCGCGGCGCGTTCTTCTCCGCGCCCCAACCCGAGGCTTCATCATGAGCGATCATCTGACCTTTCACACACGCTTCGGCCCTGATGAATTCGACGCTCAATATAATCTAAGGGCAGGGCGACCGGACTATGAAGAGACCGTCATTCCCGGTTGGAGCAGCGATAGCGAGACAGCGCGCGCCACCTGCGATTGCAGCCTGGACCTCCGCTATGGGGAAGGCGAGAAGCAAAGGTTGGATGTCTTCCGCTGCTTGGACGCGGCTGCGCCGACATTGGTATATTTCCACGGCGGTTATTGGCAGCGTGGTGACAAATCGATTTACAGTTTCATAGCGCCACCCTTTGTTGCCGCGGGGTTCAATGTTGTTGTCGTCGGCTACGATCTTTGCCCATCCGTGACCATTGCGCGTATTTCAGAAGAAGCGCGTGAGGCCATGGCCTATATCTGGCGCAACGCGCGCGATCTGGGCATCAATCCAGACCGCATCACCGTGATGGGTCATTCCGCTGGCGGACATATCACCCAGATGATGATGGCGACTGATTGGCCTGCGTTTGGTGATGATCTTCCCGCGGACCTGATAAATTCCGGTATCCCGGTGTCACCGCTCAGCTATCTCGAACCGGTCCGTCTGACCGAAGCGCTGAATGCGGGCATCCGCATGGATCCAACAGAAGCCGAGGCTGAAAGCCCGATGACCAACCACCCCCCGGTCACCAATGCGCCTCAACTGGTTGTGGTCGGCGGTGCGGAAACCGAGGAATTCCACCGACAGGCACGCATGTATGTCGAAAAATACGAAACAGCAGATCGCAAGGTGGGTCTCTATTTCGTGCCGGGCGTGGATCACTTTGACGAACTGAATGTGCTTGTCGACCCGGCAAGCCCCTTCTTCAAACACACTTGCGACATGCTTCAAGGAAAAGGACTGCAATCATGACCGCTTTGACCCGTGACCTTGTCGACTCGGTCGGCGACGCTTTTAACGCGAACGACATTGACGCTGTGATGAAGCATTTTGCAGACGACGCGACATTTGACCATGCCGTTGGCCCCGAAGAACATGGCATACGTCTGGAAGGTGCCGAGGCCATTCGCAACGCCTTTTCATCCCTGTTTGAAAAGGTTGCGAACGTGCACTGGGAAACACTTGACTGCACCATTTCTGGAAACAAAGCCTGTTGTGAATATCGCCGCACGGCCACGCACAAGGATGGCACCAAGGAAGAGTATCTAAGCGTCGACATCTTGACCTACCGCGATGGGCTGATCGTTCACAAAGACACGTATTATAAGCAACGCACAAGCTGATCCGACAGTCTCGGACGCAGCCAGACACACAGTCGTTGTACCGAACCTTTCCCAGTTTGGTGTCGCTGGGGTTGCTGGCCCGAGCGGCTGTGACTTCTAAAGCCAGGTTTCATTTCCGGATTGGGGCTAAGCGCTTCTGGCGTAGAAATTCAGGTGTTGAAATCCCGATCTTTGAACGTCATGTGTCCACTGGATGCAATCTTAGGGCGAGGCCGGTTTGGACGTTCAGCCGCGATGTATGATTGCGGATCTATCGGGTGGTGAAGGCCGAAAATTGTTGCCACTGAAATTCACACCTAAGCATATGAAAATCGGCAATGCTAAATGGTGGCGCACCATATTATTTACAAAAAATATTATTATTCGTGAATTTTTTTACAAAATTATGTTTCAAAAATAGGAATTTATTGAGGAATTTTCATTCCGCTTTCCATTATTGAGATGCACAAAAGTGCGCTTTTGTCCGCTGGAAGAGGAGCCAGAGGGCGAAAGAACGAAAATGGGAGGAATGAATGACCAACAAATCTGTCACACGCCGCGGCGTGCTGAAGTCTGGTGCCGTTGCAGGTACCGGTCTGGCCCTGCCTACAATCTTTACGGCTTCGTCGGCTGCTGCTTTCACCAACGAGCCGACAGGGGCATCTGTCACTTTGGGTTTCAATGTTCCGCAAACCGGACCTTACGCCGAAGAAGGCAATGACGAACTTCTTGCTCAGCAACTGGCGGTCGAACATCTGAACGGCGAAGGGGACGGGGGTTGCCTTAATACCTTCACATCCAAGGCGCTTCAGGGGAACGGCATCCTTGGCAAGAAAGTCGAATTTGTTACGGGTGACACGCAGACCAAATCGGACGCCGCGCGTGCCTCTGCCAAATCGATGATTGAAAAAGACGGCGCGATCATGATCAACGGTGGCTCGTCTTCAGGCGTGGCTGTCGCGGTTCAGGGCCTGTGCCAAGAGGCCGGCGTGATCTTTATGGCGGGTCTGACCCACGCGAACGACACCACGGGCAAGGATAAAAAAGCCAACGGGTTCCGTCATTTCTTCAACGCTTACATGTCGGGTGCAGCGCTTGCACCGGTGTTGGCAGCTGAGATGGGCAAGGAACGTCGCGCGTATCACCTAACGGCCGACTATAACTGGGGTTGGACCCAGGAAGAGTCGATCGTCGCCTCGACCGAAGCCTTGGGATGGGAAACGGTCAACACGGTTAAGACACCACTCGCGTCAACAGACTTCTCGTCCTATATCGCCCCGGTTCTGAACTCGGGGGCGGATGTTCTGGTTCTGAACCATTACGGCGGGAACATGGTGAATTCGCTGACCAACGCAATTCAATTCGGCCTGCTGGACAAGGTCGCCAATGGCAAGGACTTCAAGATCGTCGTGCCACTGTACTCTGAGTTGATGGCCGCTGGTGCGGGTGAAAACATCAAAGGCGTCTTGGGGTCGATGAACTGGAACTGGCAGCTGCAGGATGAGGGCACCAAAGCCTTCGTAAAATCCTTTGGCGAGAAGTACGGCAAGCCTCCGTCCAACTCGGCCCAGACCTGCTATGCGCAAGTTCTGCTTTATGCGGATGCGTGTGAGCGGGCAGGAACCTTCAATCCATGCGGTATTGTCGAAGCTCTGGAAGACTTTGAGTTCGACGGGCTGGGCAATGGTCCGACTTGGTATCGCGGTGCGGATCACCAGTGTTTCAAGGACGTGCTTGTCGTGCGGGGCAACGAGAACCCGACCAACGAGTACGACACGCTGGAAATCGTCGAGATCACGCCGCGTGCGCAGGTCGAGTACGATCCGGAACACCCGATGTTCGCCGGTGGTGAACTGGGTAAGTGCAACCCGGGCGCTTAAGGCCTTTGGCTGATGTCTGACCGCCGGTCTCGGCGGCCAGACCCCTTGTGGCCGGGCGCTAAAACCCGGTCACGACCACTCAATTACACTGACCAATCTTGAGGTGGGGCCGATGGACGCCATCCTACTGCAAATTCTCAACGGGCTGGACAAGGGCTCGGCCTATGCGCTGATCGCGCTGGGCCTGACGCTGATTTTCGGAACGCTGGGTGTTGTGAACTTTGCCCACGGGGCGCTGTTCATGATCGGAGCGTTCTGTGCGGTGACCTTACAGAAGCTTCTTAACCTGAGTTTCGAAACGCTTGACGAAACCCAGAAGGACTTTCTGGGCAACCCGCTGAAAGTTGAAACGCCTTATGTCGAGGCCTGGTTCGGCCCCGAGGTCGGAGCCACCATCATTGACTGGTCCGTTCCGCTGGCGATCCTTTTTGCGATCCCCATCATGTTGCTGGTTGGCTATGTAATGGAGCGTGGGCTGATCAAGCATTTCTACAAGCGCCCTCATGCGGATCAGATCCTTGTGACCTTTGGACTGGCTATCGTGCTGCAGGAAATCGTCAAGTATTTCTTCGGCGCTAATCCGATCCAGACCCCGCCGCCAGATGCGCTGAGCGGGTCGGTCGATTTGGGCATCATGGTTGGGTTCGACCCCAACGCGATCATCTATCCGATCTGGCGTTTGGTCTATTTCGGATTTGCGGTGGGCATCATCGGTGCGGTGTTCTCATTCCTGCAATTCACCACGTTTGGTATGGTCGTGCGTGCCGGGATGGCGGATCGCGAAACTGTCGGTCTGCTGGGTATCAACATCGACCGCCGGTTCACCATCATGTTCGGCATTGCCGCTGCCGTGGCCGGCCTTGCCGGGGTGATGTACGGCCCGCTTAATCCGCCAAATTACCATATGGGCATGGATTTTCTGGTTCTCAGCTTTGTTGTGGTCGTTGTGGGCGGCATGGGTTCATTGCCAGGCGCGGTGTTGGCCGGGTTCTTGCTGGGTATTTTGGAGAGCTTTGCCTCGACAACCTGGGCAACCACTACGATCCCGGGCATCAATCAGATCATCATCTACCTTGTCGCCATCATCGTGCTGCTGACACGTCCACGCGGTCTAATGGGCCGCAAGGGCGTGATGGAGGAATAAGCCCATGTTGGGACTAAACAAAAAAGACACCGGCCTGCTGATCATCGTTGCGATCCTGACATTGCTGGCCCCCTTCATCCTGAACCCATTCCCTGAAGGCAGCGCTATGGCGCAATTCAATGCTGGGTATCCGGATCTGATGCAGCGTTTCGTGATCTTCGGCATCTTCGCCATCGGCTTCAACATCCTGTTCGGCTTGACGGGATACCTGTCTTTCGGTCACGCGGCCTTTCTGGGGGTGGGGTCTTATTCCGCCGTTTGGATGTTCAAGCTACTCAGCTACAACATCCTTCCGGCCATTGCGCTAAGTGTGGTCGTCGCCGGATTGTTTTCGCTGCTGATCGGCTTTGTCAGCCTGCGCCGGTCAGGAATTTACTTTTCAATCCTGACACTGGCCTTCGCGCAGATGAGTTTTGCGCTGGCTTATTCGGTGCTATCGAACCCCAAGTTTAACCTGACGAACGGGGAAACCGGCCTGCAAGTCTATGCAGATGATCCGCAGATCCTGCAGGGCGCCAATGCGCCGGACCTGCCGCACCTGTTCGGCTTGCCGATGCGTGCGACCTACACAATGGACGTGGGCGCGTGGAGCTTTGATTTCAACGCGGGCTATTACCTGTGCGCGGTTGTCCTGATGGTGGTGTTCTACCTATCTATCCGCATCTTCCGGTCGCCCTTTGGCATGATGTTGCGGGCGGTGAAATCGAACCAACAGCGGATGAATTACACGGGTTTGAACTCGAAGCCTTACACGCTGGCGGCCTTTGTAATCTCGGGCATGTATGCCGGCCTGGCCGGTGGTCTGATGGCCGCGATGGACCCGCTGGCTGGTGCTGAACGGATGCAATGGACAGCCTCGGGAGAGGTGGTCCTGATGACTATCCTTGGCGGCACCGGAACACTGATCGGTCCGGTTCTGGGTGCTGGATTTATCAAGTATTTTGAGAACATCTTCTCGAAAATCAACGATAACGTCCTGCACAGCTGGTTCGCATTCCTGCCTGATGGGCTGGAGGATGCGGTTGTCTTCGTGATCCATCCGTTCATCGGTAAAGGTTGGCATTTGACGCTGGGCATCCTGTTTATGCTGGTCGTCATCTATCTGCCAGGCGGCCTTGTCGAAGGTGGCCAACGATTGCTCAACCGCTTTAAGCGCAAGAAATCTAATACCGACGATGCAACGTCGGGCAAAACAGAACCGGCCGAGTAGGGGGCGAACCATGGCAATTCTAAGAGTCAAAGAAGTCAGCAAGCGCTTCGGTGGTCTCAAGGCGCTGACGGATGTAAACCTCAATGTCGAAGAGAACTCGGTCCACGCCATCATCGGCCCCAACGGTGCAGGTAAGTCGACGCTGTTGAATTGTTTGGTGGGCAAGCTGATGCCGGACACCGGGTCCGTTTTGTTCAACAACAATTCGGTACTTGGGTTGGAGCCGTTCCAGATTAACCAGATGGGCATCAGCCGCGTGTTTCAGACGCCCGAGATATTTGGCGAGCTGACGGTGATGGAAAACATGTTGATCCCGATCTTCGCAATGCGGGATGGGGCTTTTCGGATGCACGCCTATGAGACCATCGCCAATGAAAAGGCGGTTGTGGAACAGGCCGAGGCGATGCTGGAAGAGATGAACATGGCTGACAAACGCGAAATGCACGCCGCTTCGCTGTCTCGTGGTGACAAGCGGCGGCTAGAGATCGGCATGTGCCTCAGTCAGAACCCGCGCTTGCTGCTGTTGGACGAACCCACGGCGGGCATGGCGCGGGCTGATACCAACAATACCATTGATCTGCTGAAGCAAATCAAGGACGAGCGCGACATCACCATCGCGATCATTGAACATGACATGCACGTGGTCTTCAGCCTGGCCGAACGCATCACGGTCTTGGCGCAAGGCACTCCCTTGGTTGAAGACACGCCTGAAAACATTCGTGGCAACCCAAAGGTCCGAGAGGCCTATTTGGGCGAAGCAGCGTAAGGAAAAGCTATGAACGAGAAACCTGACTTTTCGAAAAACGCGAACAGGGCCAGTACCGCACCTGCGTTTCTTTCGGTGTGGGATATGCATTCATACTACGGAGAAAGTTACATAGTTCAGGGCGTCAGCTTCAATGTACACGAAGGTGAGATTCTAGCTCTTCTTGGGCGAAACGGCGCTGGCAAGACCTCGACGCTCCGTTCCATCGCAAGGGTCGGAGAGCCGGAAGTAAGGCATGGCGAAATCTGGCTGGATCACCAACCGCTGCACAATATGACAAGCTACGAAGCGGCTGCTGCGGGTCTTGGTCTTGTCCCGGAAGATAGGCGAATTATTCCGGGCCTAACTGTCGAAGAAAACCTGCAGCTTGCGCAAATCGCGCCGCCGATTGGATGGTCGCTGGAAAGGTTATACGAGTTGTTCCCGCGCTTGGGCGAGCGCCGCAAACAAGAGGGAATTACGTTGTCCGGCGGCGAACAACAGATGCTGTCAATCGCCAGAGCACTGGCCAGAGACATCAAGGTCTTGCTTTTGGATGAGCCTTATGAAGGTTTGGCCCCTGTCATCGTCGACGAGATCGAAAAAACGCTTATTCATGTCAAGCAACAGGGCATGACTACGATCATCGTCGAACAGAACGCCGTTCGTGCTTTGGAACTGGCGGACCGGGCGATTATTCTGGATACTGGGAGCATTGTGTTTGACGGGACTGCGAACGAAGTGCTGGAAGATACCAATCTTCGGGAAGAGTATCTGGCGATATAAGTATCCTGTTTAGCCGCATGAAAAGTCTAAAGATATTAGGCTTTTCAGGTGCTTGAAATTCGCTGATTTGGGCGGTTTCGGATAAACCATTGCCCGTCTTTCAAAGACAGTCAAACCTGCTGGCCACGCACGTCACCAACCCATTCTGTGTGGGGGTTGGCCTTCACTTCCTCGAGCATTTTTAGAACTTCTGCTTTCCAACCAGCCTTGATCTTTAAGGCCAACTGAGACGGCGGGCGGTGAGCGGGTTCAAGGATCGCATATTCATACCTGAGCGGATTTCCCAAAGGCACGAACACAACCTTGTCGTTGGACAGGTTCATCTCACGTTCCGTTGCGACGGTCAGCGGATCAACTATTGTGCAGCACTGGCCCGAACTTACAAACGGAATGAGCGGTAGGAAATACTGACAGGTCACGGTCGGATTATAGTTTGCTGACATGTCCTGAAACTCTCGCCGGACTTTGCGCTGAAACGGATGGGTTGCGTATAGCCCGCCCATCGGCGTTCCGTCCAAATCGGAAATCGTAATGCTGTCCTGAGACGCAAGCGGATGATCGCAATCTATCGCGCAGAAACAGTCTGCCTGAATCAGTTCGACCGAATATTGTGCTTTTCGTCCGGCTGAATGCTCGAAATCAGCAAAGCCGAAATCGATATTCTGCGTTCCCGCAAGTTCCATAATTTGCGGAGAACTCCGCGAGGACAACGTGATTTGAATGTCCGGGTTTTCACCCACCGACTGACTGATAAACCGCGGGAACAAAAAGGCCGAAGGGCCCGGCATCGTTGCGATATTCAGGCTGCCGGAATGCCCTTTGATCAAACCCTCCATGGTGTTTGAGATCGTTGACAGGCGATCCAGAATGCCCGCGGTCTCGGCCAGAAGGTAATGCGCCTCGGGGACCGGAACCAGCCGACGTCCTTTGCGTTCAAACAATGTCAGGCCCAAAGATTTTTCGAGGTTCTTGAGGGCAAGGCTGATAGCAGGCTGCGTCCGATGCAATTTCTTGGCAGTCTGAGAGATGGAGCCGGACTCCATCACCTCGCGAAAAACGGTGAGTTGGGTGAGGTTCATGCTCAATATATAAGTTAAAATTTAATTTTGTGAAATATAACAAATTTGTATTTATGAGAATTGCCTTTACGCTTGCAGGATCGAAGTCGGGCGAACCGAATCCGACGTTCCAACTTGGGAGATGACAATGAAACTAGTGAAATGCTTGACTGGACTGGCTTTGGCTGGCGCGCTGGCCGCACCGGCGTTGGCGCAGGACCCGACCTTTTTCCGCATCGGCACCGGCGGTGCTGGCGGAACCTACTTCCCCATCGGCGGCACCATAGCAAACGGTATCTCGGCCCCTCCGGGTTCGCGCCCCTGTGAAGAAGGCGGCCAGTGCGGTGTTCCTGGTCTGATCGCGATTGCACAATCGACCACCGCGTCGGTGTTCAATAACGCGGCTGTTCAGAACGGTGAGTTGGAAGCTGGCCTTGCGGCGGCGGATGTCACCCGCTCGATGTATCTGGGTGAGGGCAAGTTCGAAGGCAAACCGCACCCCAAGCTGCGCATTGTCGCCAATCTGTTCCCCGAAGACCTGCACCTGGTGCTGCCTGCCGGATCGACGATCAACGATCTGGGTGATCTGGAAGGCAAGCGCGTCGGTATCGCGCAGGCTGGCTCCGGCACGCAGGTTGCCGTGCTGCAGATGCTGGACGCCTGGGGTGTTAACCGTGACAACATGGACGAAGCCGAACTGAACAACAGCCAAAGCGCCGAGCGTTTGGCCGATGGTCAGCTGGACGCCTACTTCTATGCCGCAGGCTGGCCGGTTGCCGCGATGGTACAGCTGTCCTCGACCAAGGGTATGAACCTGCATTCCTTCAGCGACGAAGATCTGGCCAAGATCAACGAGATCATTCCGGCCTATATCCCCTCGGCCATTCCGGGTGGTGTTTATGAAGGTATCGATGGCGAAACCAAGACCCCGGCGGTCAGCGCGATGCTGGTTGTGTCCTCGGACCTGTCGGATGATCTGGTCTATCAACTGACCAAGGCAATGTGGAACGACAACACACGCAAGCTGCTGGACAATGGCCATGCCAAAGGCAAGCAGATCACGCCAGATACCGCGCTGGACGGCGTCGAAGCGCTGGGCGTTCCGCTGCATCCGGGTGCCGAGAAGTTCTATAAAGAAGCTGGGCTTCTTCAGTAATCAAATCCCACCGTAACCTATCGTCCGGTGCCCCATTTCGGGGCACCGCACACTTGAATTATGCGAAATCAGGGGGCCATCATGACCGAGACCCAGAAACTTGATGACCACGAACTGACGGCCGAGGAACTTGCGGCCATCGAAGAACAGTTCGACGAAGGCGCCGCTGTTCGTCAGGTCACACCAACCACCGGTAAGGTCCTGCGCGTCGTTGCCCTGATCTTTGCTTTCTATGAATTCTTTACTGCCGGGTTCGGCCTGCCTGCCGACCACTGGCATATGGGCATCTATCTGGCCCTGCTGTTCATTCTGGTTTACGCGACCATTCCGATTATCGGGTCGCAAAGCCTGTATGCGCTCAAAGTCAGCCGGTTCCGCATCGGCAACATCCCCCTTTACGATCTGGTCTTCATGGCGCTGGGTATCATTGCCGCGCTGTACGTCGGCTTCGCCTGGCGTGGCATTCCCTTTCTGGGGATCGAGGAGCAGACGTTCCGAATGGGCAACCCAAACGGCTATGACGTGTTCCTGGGCGTCGTCATCATCCTGCTGGTGCTGGACATCGCGCGCCGCACGCTGGGTTGGGTTCTGCCGCTGATCATCTGTGTATTCATTTCATACGCGCTGCTGGGGCCGTATTTCCCCGGTCTGCTGCAACATCCCGGTGTGAACTTCAAAACTTTCGTGTCGTCGATGTATTTCCCGCAAGAGGGTATTTATGGCGTCACTCTGTGGGTTGTCTCAACAATCGTGTTTCACTTTGTCCTGTTCGGCGTGATTGCGCAGCGTACAGGTCTGGGACAGCTTTTCATCGATAACGCCACGATTTTGGCGGGCCGCTATACTGGCGGTCCGGCAAAAGTGTCGGTGGTATCCTCGGCCTTCTTCGGCACGATCTCGGGTTCTTCGGTGGCCAACACCGTATCAACCGGCGCGCTGACTATCCCAAACATGAAGCGCCTAGGATACCCCGGCCATTTTGCAGGCGGGGTCGAGGCCGCGTCATCGGCTGGTGGTCAAATTACACCGCCGATCATGGGCGCTGCGGCGTTTATCATGGCCGAGTTCCTTGAGGTTCCGTACACCACCATCGTGATTGCGGCGATCTTCCCAGCGATCCTGCACTATGTCGGCGTCTTCGCCGTTGTGCATCTGATGGCGCGTAAACTGAACCTGCAGGGTCTGACCAAAGAGCAGTTGCCGCAGCTCAAGGCTGTGTGGGCCGAAGGCTGGGCTAATATTGTGCCTCTGATCGGTTTGCTGGTGGTTCTGTTCACCGGTTACACGCCGTTCATGTCAGCTTTCTGTGGTATCTCGCTGGCGGTGATTGCGGGCATGTCGCGGATCAAGCAACCTCCGACTTTGATCTACGCAGCCGCCTTCCTGGCCTTTGTCCTTTGGAAATTCTCGGATGGCGGATTTGATCTGACCATGACGGCCATTCTGTGCGGACTTTCGGTTGTCGCAACGCTCAACCCGCAAAAACGGATCGAAGTGCCCGAAATGCTGCAGGCGGTCGAGTTGGGCGTGAAATATTCGCTGGCCGTGGGTGCGGCTGCTGCAGCAGTGGGCATCGTGGTCGGAGTGATCAACACTACCGGCATCGGGTTCCGCATCGGGTTTATGGTGACGCAGGGCGCAGGCAATCTGGCGTCGGATCTGTACAACATGATCTCGTTTGGCAGCTTCCAACTGTTTGCGATGGAAGACCTGCAACTGTTCATCTCGCTGGTCTTCATCGCCATCGTCTGCATCCTGATGGGCGCGGGTATCCCCACCACGGCGCTGTACATCATGCTGGTGTCCGTCGCCCAGCCTGCGCTGGCGCAGCTTGGTGTCCCGCCGATCGCTAGCCACCTGTTTGTGCTGTACTATGGGGTGGTCTCGGAAATCACGCCGCCAGTCTGTACCTCAGCCTATGCGGCAGCGGCCATTGCGAACTCGAACCCGTTCCGTACCGGGCTATCTGCCTTTACGCTCGGGTTGGGCAAGGTGATTGCACCGATGGCTTTTGTCTATGCGCCGGTTCTTCTGTTTGTGTCTTCGACCGGGTTTGACCTGTGGGAATTCACCTATACGGCATCAAGCTGTATCGCCGGGGTTATCGCCCTGTCCGCAGCCGTCGTGGGATACTGGCTGAGCCCGTTGAACATGGTGTCGCGTATCCTGATGGCGGTCGCCGGGGTCATTTTCGTGGCGCCGACCCTGACTGCCGACCTGGTCGCGCTGGCCGTGGCTTCGCCAGTCATCATCACGCAGTTGATCGCCCGCAATCGCAGTCATTCGGCGGCCTGATGAAATGACAGAACAAGTCACCATCATCGGTGCCGGCATCGTCGGCATCTGCTGCGCCTTGTCGCTGCAAGAGCGTGGCATTCCGGTCCGGCTTGTCGATAGGGGCGAGCCGGGTCAGGAAACCTCGTTCGGGAATGCGGGTGTGGTGTCGCCCTGGTCGATTATCCCGCAGGCGATGCCGGGGATCTGGAAGAAGCTTCCCCAAATGCTATTGGATCCGAAAAGCGCTCTTTCGGTCCGGCCTAATTTCTGGCCAAAGATGATCCCCTGGGGTTTACGTTTTCTGGGCAATTCCGGCGAAAAGACCGTTCGCGAAGTGTCGGATGCGATGGATCTTTTGTGTCGCCCGTCAATTGACCTGTACCGTCGGCATCTGCAAGGCACCGGCTGCGAAGATCTGATTACGGACAGCTACTATGTTCATGCGTTCCGTCGCCCCGAACAGGCTGATTTGAAAGGTCTCGACTATCTTATCCGTCAGGAAAAAGGTGGTGATCTTGAGCGTGTTGACGGGCACGAACTGCGGCGTCTTGAACCTGCGCTGACGTCCGAATTCAAAGCGGCGGTGCTGATCAAAGGTCAGGCCCGTTTAACCTCGCCGGGTCGCGTTGGCGCGGTTCTGGCGGAAAAAGCCCGCACGCAGGGGGCAGAGATCGTAAAGACCGAGGTCACTGGTCTGACCTTTGCCCAAGGTGGCGGATGGCATCTGTCCACACCGCAAGAAACGCTGCACGCGCGCAACATCATTCTGGCGGCTGGCGTATGGTCTGCTGAATTTTTGAAACCGCTGGGTCTAACCGTTCCGCTTGTCGCCGAGCGGGGATACCATGTTCAGTTTCAGAACCCTGCTGCCAGCCTGAACAATTCGGTTATGGATGTGGATGCAAAGGTCGTTGCCAGCTCGATGGTCGATGGGCTTAGGGTTGCCGGAACGGCCGAGTTTGCAAAGGTCGACGCACCGGCCGATCCGCGCAAAGAAAAAATTCTGACAGAGCAGGCCAAGGCGATGGTGCCGGATCTTGATACCAGCCAGGTACAGTTCTGGATGGGTCGGCGGCCTTCATTCCCAGACAGCCTTCCTGCGATTGGGCAACTTGACGGGCAGGCCGGGCTTTATACGGCGTTCGGGCATTCCCATTATGGCCTGATGATGGCCCCTAAAACCGGCGAACTGGTTGCCGATCTTGTGTCGGGACGCAAGCCCAACGTCGATCTGGCGCCATTTTCACCGACCCGGTTTTGAACCTGCGGCACACTCACCTTGAAAGGATTTGAATACCATGCCGATTTATGAAGGCGGTCAGAATATCTGTGGGGCCTCAATAGGCGTTCTTTGTCTTGAGAGCTATTTCCCCAAACCTCCGGGGCATATCAAGAATCCGTCCAGCCTGCCGTTTCCGGTCCTTTATGAAATGATCGACGGCGTTACTGTCCCGACCCTGCTGAACAACCCCACACCCGAGCTGCTTGACCCATTCATCAAAGGTGCGCAGCGGCTTGAGGCCGAGGGCGTGCGGGCCATAACGGGCAGCTGTGGTTTCCTGGCCCTGTTTCAAATGGAATTGGCGGCTGCAGTGTCTGTCCCTGTATTTGCGTCCAGCCTGATCCAGGTGCCTCTGGCCTTTCACATGACCGGAGCCAAGGCGCCGGTGGGCGTGGTGACCGCAGATGCATCGGCACTGACGGACCGGCATTTCGAAGGCGTCGGAGCGGCTGGTATTCCCGTCGTCGTACAAGGGTTGGAGCACACCAGTGAATTCGCCGAAGTGATCCTGCGCAACACAAGAACCCGTATGGACACCGATCTGATCGAGGCCGAATTGATGGATGCAGTGCGCAACCTGAAACGGCAGTCGCCTGACATCCGGTCCATCGTTCTGGAATGCACCGATCTGCCGCCCTACGCCGCGCGGATTCAGCAAGAACTTCAGCTGCCAGTATTTGATCTGACGACATTGGCTCAGATGGCGCATTCCGTTGCCACGCGCAGCGCGTATTCCGGGATCATGCCCTGGACGTAAAAATCTGCAGGCCAGGCGCTTCGTGCCATATCGGAAAGGCATGGACCCCGGTCTGCAATTACGGATATGCCAATCCTTGCAAGGGGTGACAATGACCAAGGGGGTGTGGAAGTGTCTGTCGAACTATCCATCCTGATGGTCGCCATCTGCTTAGGCGCAGTACTTCAGGTCGGGGTAGGGATCGGGTTCAGCATCATTGCAGGCCCGCCAATGATGATCATGTTGGGTACCTCGACAGCCGTGCCCGTTTTATTGCTGTTGAACACCATTGTGTCCGTGGTCGCCACTGACCGGCGCATCCTTGCGATCGAACGAAAGACAATCCTCATCGGCATTGCCGGGTGCCTTGTCGGTGTGATCGCTGGCTTGGCAATCTACCCGTTTCTAAGCGAAGTGTTCGTTCTGACCCTGACGGCCTGCTTGCTACTGACCGGGTTGATTACAACCCTTATCCCGTTTCACCGCGCCATTGGTACGGCGGGTTTCTCAGCCGTGTCAGGGTTATCCGGGCTTGCAACCGTTTGGGCAGCGACGCCCGGGCCCCTGATGGTGTTCGGTCTGATTGCGAAAGGTCATCAGGCCAAGGAAGTCGCAAAGCTGGTCCAACCCATTGCTCTGGTCGCCTATGGCATCGCGTTCTTGCTGCATAGCTTGTCTTCGGTGCAGACAAACCCGTTCGGGCCGCAGTTGTGGGCGTTCGCTTCGGTTACTTTGGTCGGTAGCCTGATCGGCCGCGCCATCGGCCCGTACTTGCCGCAACCACTTATCACTGCAGCAATTCGGCTGGTTTCGCTGATTGCTTGCTGTGTTCTCTTTCAACGTGCCTATGCGATGGCTTATCTCTGAGGGGCAAATGATGACACGCACTGATATACTGGCCCAATTCCCACGCGCTAAGCTCATGTCCGGTCCAACGCCGCTGGAGCGCCTGAACAAAATGTCCAACGAACTGGGCATTGATCTGTGGCTGAAACGCGATGACCTGACGGGGCTTGGTTTTGGGGGAAACAAGACACGGCAGCTCGAATTCTATTTCGGTGACGCCATACAGCAAGGCGCTGATACTATTCTGATCACAGGTGCCGTCCAATCCAACTATGTGCGTTCCGCCGCCGCAGCAGCTGCACGGTTGGGCATGCAGTCGGTCCTGCAATTGGAAGAGCGTGTGCCAGACATGGCCCCCGACTATTACACCTCGGGGAATGTTCTGTTGGCCAAAATACTCGGCGCGGAACACATGAGCTATCCTCTGGGTGAGGACGAAGCCGGCGCAGATGCAGCCCTGCATGCGCGCGCGGATGAGTTAAAGGCACAGGGGCGCAAGCCTTACGTCATTCATCTGGGGCTACATCACCCTCCGTTGGGTGCTTTGGGGTATGTCGCAGCGGGTCAGGAACTGTGCCAGCAGATGCGTGATTTTGATGCGGTTGTCGTGCCGTCGGGCAGTGGGGCGACACATGGTGGCTTGCTAACCGGCGTCGCGCTGTCAGAGGTGTCCGCGCCGGTCTTCGGTGTCTGCGTGCGTCGCGACAAAACCCAACAGCATGCGCGCATGGAAACTGTCCTGCAAAAGCTGGCAGATTTGCTGGGCATCGAAGCGGACCCTCTGAAAGACAGAATTGAGGTTATGGACGAGGCCTTGCCCCCGGGTTACGGAAAGTTGAGCGCCAAGACACAAGCCGCATTGCAAAAGATGGCCCGGACAGAAGGAATATTCCTTGATCCCGTTTATACCGCAAAGACTTTTGCGGGGCTGTTGCATTTGGTTGAAACAGGGAAAATTCAACAAGGACAGAAGGTTGTCATGCTGCATACCGGCGGATTGCCTGCGCTGTTTGGTTACCAAAGCGAGTTGTTGGGCAGCCTGCAGTAAGACGGCCTGCTGCTTATGGGGTGGCGTCTGCAAGCCAATCCATAATTTTCAAAGCAGCCGCATTGCTTTGCGCGCGCTCTGTCAGGCACACGAAGTACCCCCGTTCAGTATTTAGGCGCCGTGACGTCACCGGCGTCAATTGCCCAAGGTCAAAATGGTCCTGCAACAGTGTTTGCCATCCCAGGATCACACCATCCCCGTTCAAAGCAGCCTGCAGGTAGACCATGAAGCTAGTGAATTTCCGCTCGGACACTGGCGGGGGCGGTGTAAGGCCAGTATCTGCGAAGAACGTATTCCAGTCGTCGGTGTGATTGCCCATTGTAAGATGGAGAAGCGGGCTTTGCGCCAGGGCCGCCGGGGTGTCAAGGATGGTGTTCGCGACTTCAGGATGCGCCACTGCAACCATGGTTTCCTGAAAGATCAGGCGGTGCCTGACCCCCGGCAACCTGTCCGGTTGGTCAAACGCAATGATGATGTCGGCATCAGGCCCATATGCGTTGTTTTGGTCCCGGGAAATCAACTCGACCGAGATTTCGGGATGCGCGGTACGAAAGGCGGGCAGGCGCTTCATCAAGTAACAGCTGGCGAAGCCGATGGTGGTGTTGACGGTGACAACATCTTTGTCCGGACGGCGGCAAATCTGTTCTGCCGCGCTGCTAACCTGTAGAATGCTGCTGGCAACGGCGCGGAACAGAACTTCGCCTTCGCGTGTTAATGAGACGTTGGGGCGGGTCCGATTTAACAGTCTGACGCCAAGTTCCGTTTCAAGCGCGGCAACGCGGCGGCTGATCGCCGGTTGCTGAACATTCAGTTCTTGCGCGGCACGCGTAAAGCTGCGGTGTCGTGCAGCTGCCTCAAAAGCAGTAAGTAGTTTCCAATTTGGCGCGGCCATATCATTCCTCAATGGAATGTCGAGTATAAGGTTTTTCGATCTTCCCGGAAAAAACAAGCAGAATTAGCATTCTTGAAGAATAACAGCATTCCAAGAATGAGGTGCGTCATGAAAGTGCAGATAGCAGTTCATAGTGATCCGCAATCACGGATGCAGGCCGAAGCATTGGATCCGCCGTGCCAGACGCCGGATGAAGGTTTTTCTGAATGAAAACCACGGGTGTCATCCTGTTAAACAAAGGTGTGCCATGACCCGACCCGCCCTTTGTCGGTTGGCCCGCTTTGTGGTCGACGATCCGCTTATGCCCGACCCGGATACCCTGGCCGTGCTGCGCGATGGGGTGATCGATACGCTGGGCTGCATTCTGGCAGGTGTAAGAACCGAAGTGGCCTGCAAAACACGCGCAGCGGTGCAAGCTATGTCAGTGGAAGGCAGAACTGAGGTGTTGGGTGCCAAAATGACAACCTCGCGCCCGCATGCCGCGTTTCTGAATGCAGTTGCGGGACACGCGCTGGACTTTGACGATTGGGAACTGCCCGGCAACACGCACCCGACCGTTGTTTTATTTCCCGCGATGCTTGCCGTCATGGGGTCCAGGGCAACGGGTCGTGATCTGGCGCAAGCCTATCTGGCGGGGTTCGAAGTCATCGCACGTCTGGGTGAGGCGTTGAATTTCGAACATTACGACGCTGGCTGGCATTCTACCGCGACTTTTGGGGCTCCGGCCGCTGCTGCAGCTTGCGCGCGATTGATGGGGCTGGACGCATCGGAAACGACCCATGCGATGTCTCTCTCAATCAGTGCGATTGGTGGATATACCTGTCAGTTCGGCTCTAATGCCAAGCCGGTTCAGGCGGGGTTCGCTGCACGAGCAGGGGTCGAGGCCGCCTGTTTGGCTCGCGCCGGTGTCACCGGTCAAGCACATGTGCTGGATCATGAGCGGGGGCAGGCGGTTTTGATGGGCGGGCTTGTGCCTGATCGGTTGCAGGCGGCGCTGGGCAAACTGGGAACGGGATACGCTCTGGCCGAATACGGGCTGGTTCTGAAACCCTGGCCAAGCTGCGGGTATACCCATCGGATCATGACCTGCGCACGTCGCGTTTATGGCCGGATTGATCCGACGAAGATCACCGCGATTGACCTTTATGTGCCCGATTTTCACGCCGCCGTGCTGCCATTCGTGCAACCCAGGTCCATCCCAGAGGCTCTGTTCAGCCTGCCATTTGTAGCGGCCATGGGGTTGGTAAATGGTAATTTGACGCATGCCGATCTCACGCAGCAGGCGTGGAAGAAGCCGATGATTGAACGCCTGATTGGCAAGTCTCGCGTGCATGCTTTTGCGCCCAATCAGTCCGGTCAAAACTATTCGGCCAAGGACCCAGACCGGCTTGTGGTGACGTTCCAAGATGGGCAGATCATCGAGGAAAGCTGCAGCTTTCCCACAGGTGCGCCGCAGTCGCCGATGTCACAATCACAGCTTTGGGAGAAGTTTGCGGCCAATACCGGGCCAGTGCCCGAAAGCTGGGTCGAAAAGTTGCGGATCTGGCCCGAGCTACCTGCCGTGTCCTCGTTGTTCTGCCGTCAGGGAGAATACGCATGAGCCGCGTAAGATCAGGACGGGCCGCCCGCAAAGCTCAGCGAAAGGGTGGGGCGGGAACTGGCCCAACCACCGCGATCTGGCCGGGCATCGAAGGTGGGCGATATCGCCCAATCTCAACTGAGGGGATTGCGGCCATCCACAAAACCACACTTCGCATTCTGGCCGAGATTGGCATGGCCAACGCGACGCCCCGCTGTGTCGACACCGTCGTTGCTGCCGGGGGATTGGTTTCGGATGCTGGTCGGCTTTTGTTTCCGTCCAAGTTGGTGGAGCAAGTGTTAACAACGGTTGGCCGAGGTTTCACGTTGTACGGTCAACGGCCGGAATACGACCTTGATCCCAGCGGTACGCGCATCCACCTTGGTACCTCGGGCGCGGCGGTCCATATCGTCGACAGCGCGACAGGTGAGGTGCGCGACAGCACGCTGAAGGACCTGCACGACATGGCGCGGTTGGCCGAAGCGCTGCCGAATATCCACATGTTTCAGCGCACCGTGGTCGCCCGGGATATTCCTGACCCGCATGCAATGGAGATGAGCATGGCCTTCGCCTGCGCAGCGGGTACCGCCAAGCCAATCGGAACGTCCTTCAGTTCTGCCGAAACAATGCGTGAGGCGATTGAGATGTTCCATATGATTGCGGGCGGCGAAGCGGCTTGGCGGGCAAGGCCGTTCTGCTGTGTTTCCACGTGTTTTGTCGTGCCGCCCCTGACTTTTGCTGCCGAAGCACTGGGAATAATCGAATGCGCAGCCGAGACCGGGACACCTTTAAAACTGGTGTCGGCAGGGCAGGCGGGTGCGACAAGCCCCGCGCCTTTGGCGGGCGCTGTCGCTCAGCAAACGGCCGAGGTTCTAGCCGGGTTGGTCTATCTGAACCTGCTGAATCCCGGGCACCCGGCGTTATTTGGTGCCTTGCCCTTTGTCAGCGACCTACGCACCGGCGCGATGTCCGGTGGCAGTGCCGAGCAGGGCGTGCTGATGGCGGCCTGTGCGCAGATGGCGCAATATTATGGCATTCCCTGTGCGGTGAGCGCGGGGATGACGGACAGCAAGCTGCCAGACTTTCAGGCAGGGTATGAAAAGGGCATCACCGAATTGCTCAGCGCGTTGGCGGGGGCCAATCTGATTTACGAAGCCGCTGGCATGTACGGCTCACTTCTGGCGGCGAGCAAGGAAAGTTTTGTCCTGGATAACGACCTGATTGGATCGGTGATGCGTGCGACGCGCGGGTTTGAGATCACTGAGGATGCGCTCGCCTTCGATGTGATCCGCGACATGTGCCTGAAAGGTCCGGGGCATTTTCTGGGCGCGAGTCAAACCCTGGGCCGTATGCAAAGCGACTATTACTATCCCGCACTTGCGGATCGGACGACGCCACAGGCGTGGTCGGATGCGGGATCACCCAGCCTGATCGATGCCGCACGCGCCCAGACCGACGCAATTCTTGCCGGTGATTCAACGCCCGTGTTCGGGGCAAAAACAGCAACCGACATAGCGCAGCGATTTCCCGAGATTGGCAGGTATTTTCCATGAGAATGAGCGACGAAACTAACCCTTGGATTTCACTTCTTAAGTTTACTCAAAATCCGATCCAGCACCGCCCGGACCTGCGCCCCGATTTGTGGTGCTTCCGAGGCACGGGGGCCGGCGATGTTCAGAACCGACACCGGGTTTGCCTGCAGCCACTCACTGACATGCGCGGCACTGGTCGCTATTCCTTTTCTGACATCGACGGTCAGATGTAACTTTCCAGCTTCTTCAGCGAAAACAATAGTTTGCTGCGTGCCGGGGCTGATTGAGCCATCCACAAAGATCAAGGTAGCATCGCTCGATAAGACATTGCAGCGAGTGCGTTCCACAACGTCTTCGGATTGCGTTTCGGTCAGACCGTCGAATTGGGCCGGAATCCTTCCATCCTCGTTCATGCGCCCTTTGGGGACCCAGCCACCGTATGCAAAACCGTTTTGGCGTGCGAACTCCAAAGCAGCCATATCTACGCCAGTCTGTCCACCTGAGACAATTTTCATGACCCACGCCCCTATTTGTTGTGGTCTAGATTAGTCAGGTTGCCGGGGTACCGCAAACCGGCGAAATTCAAAGGGCTGGAGGTATTCACCCCTTGCGCGAGACGGATTTTGAGCGGTTCATGGGATCGTCAAACTGTCACCTGAAGGTCGGTTTGTCGCCTTGGACGCAAATGCCGTACGGTCAGAGTGGTCCGAATTTGTCCTGCAGTTCCTGTACGGCTCTCAGGTAGTGCAAGAGGAACTGGGGGCTTACCGGGCAGTTCCCGCAACAGAACCAGAGAAGTGCCCGCATTCAAAAAGGCTAATATGGCATGGCGATACAATCTGACAACAAGGCGGTCTTTCTGACGGGCAGCCTGATGGGGCACGTGACCCGGATGTCCTTGACCACCAGTATTGGTCTTATGGCAATTTTCGCCGTTGATTTCGTCGACATGATTTTCATCTCGATGTTGGGAAACGATGCGCTGGCCGCAGCTGTTGGCTATGCCGGGACGCTTTTGTTCTTCACCAATTCGGTGAATGTTGGCCTTTCGATTGCGGCAGGGGCCCTAGTCGCTCGGGAACTTGGCGCCGGGCGGCACGAACAAGCCCGCCAATTTGGCACCAGTGTGGCCGTTCTGGGCGCCGTCGTCGGGTTAATCGTGTCTGTAATCGTCCTGTTCAATCTGACGTTCTTTCTGTCGCTTCTGGGCGCAGAAGGCGAGGTGCTGCGGTTGGCTGCCCGCTATACCTCGATCATTTTGCCAACCATGTGGGTGATGGCTGTGGCGATGACCGGTATGGCGGTTCTGCGCGCTTACGGAGATGCCCGGCGTTCGATGTTGGCCACGATTTATGGTGGTGTGGCAAACGCCGTGCTGGACCCGATCCTAATTTTTGCTGTCGGGCTGGGGCTGGATGGGGCGGCCATCGCATCGGTGATTGCGCGTATTTGCATGTTGATCGCGACGGTCAGACCGGCGGTGCGGGTACACCGCGGGTTTGGTCGGCCCTCTTTGCAGCAGCTTGGGGCGGATATTCGTCCGGTCAGCGCAATTGCCGTACCTGCCGTTCTGACCAATATCGCCACCCCCATTGGTAATGCCATCGTCATTCGCGAGATTGCACAGTTCGGAACGGATGCGGTGGCTGGCATGGCCGTGATCGGGCGGCTATTGCCCGTGGCATTTTCGGTCATTTTTGCCCTGTCCGGGGCCATCGGACCTATTGTCGGGCAGAATTTCGGGGCGGGGCAGTTCGACCGCGTAAAGCAGAGTTTTCTGGCCGGGGTCAAATTCACCGCTGTTTATGTCTGCCTGATGGCCGTCACCCTATTCTTATTGCGCGCGCCGATTGCCGATCTGTTTCAGGCGCAGGGGGAAACGCGCACACTGATCTACCTGTTTTGCGGGCCGCTGGCCTTGGCGTCGTTCTTTAACGGTGTGATCTTTGTTGCGAATGCCAGTTTCAACAATTTGGGTCACCCTGTGTATTCGACTTGGGTGAATTGGGGGCGGCATACTTTGGGCACATGGCCCTTTGCTGTGGCCGGTGCCTATATCGCAGGGGCACCGGGGGTCCTGCTGGGGCAGGCTTTGGGTGGCGTGATCTTTGCGGGGATCTGCTGGGTTCTGGTCCGCCGGGTCGTATCAAAACTGGCTACGCCGCAACCGATGGACCCGTTTGCCGGGCAGACCCGATTGCAGGCGCTGTTTGGGCGGCGAGGTTGGTAGATCAATCAGTTGCCCTGATTGCGCGCCTCTAGCCGTTCTAGGTTGACGACAGTCGACAGCATCAGCCGGTCGTGGCTCCAATCCTCGGTCTGTTGGATCGAAGCGGCACCGAGGCCCAGCACCAGTGCAAACAAGATGGTCAGGCCTAGGAACATGAACGGCATAGATGAGTTAACCGAAGGCGCATCGGCCAGTGCGATTACGCGTTGCCGCAGAACCCGCTTAGCTTTGCCTCCCGTAACCAGAGCAACATTCAGCACACGCGGGCTGCCGCGCACAACTGTTCGGGCGCAATAGTCCAAAAGACAGCTGGTGTAATCCTGCGTGTCGATGCCTTTGCGGGCAACGACCGATTGATCACAGGCCAACTCACGCAGGCGGTCGAACTGGTATTTCAAGACCAGATAGGCGGGGTTCCAGAACAGAAGGGGGCGCAGCAGTTCGAACCCCAGCTCCCACTCTACATCACCGGCGCGGATGTGTTGCAGCTCATGCGCAAGGGCAAAGCGCATTTCGTGCGGGGAATCCAGCAGATGGCTGGGCAGCACTACATGGCGTCGACGCAGGCCGCGCACAGCAAAGGGAACGGCGATACGGTCGGACAGGCGAATGTCCACCTTGGCAGAGCGTCGCCACAGAAAGCTGGTGTTCACTGTCTCGCGGATCGACAGCCCGTCGCGGATGACGCGCAGGGTATAAATCAACGCTGCCAGCGCCAGCAGCGCAAGGATCACCAAAACAACGGGGTGATCCCCGCTGAACAACACATCGACCCAACGCTGGCGTGTGTTCAGCAAAGCTTCGAACTGGGTGGCTGGCATGGCAATGTCACCACGCAGATAAGCCGCCACGGCGATGTCACCGATGGCTACAGTGCCTTTTGCCGGGGTGTGAGTGGCCAGCACGGACACACCCAATGCCAGAACGGGGCTGAGGACGACGCACAGGCAAAGCGCCTTGAGCGCGCGCAGTTGCGCCACAAATCCGTGGCTGAAGGATGTTCTGGACAGAATGCCTCGGGCTGCCAGCCACACAAGCGCGGCTAACCCAAGGACCAGATTCAATTCCAGATACGCGTCGAGAACCGGTTTAACCGCTGTCATTTTGCAGTCTCCTCTCTACCAGTGCTCGAATTTCCTCCAGATCGGCTTCGCTGAGCCCTGCGTCGTCAACCAAACGCGCGACCAGTGTGGCGGGCGTGTCGTCGAACAGGGTCCGCGACAGGTTTTGCAGCGACCGCGCCTGATATCTGTCCTTCTCCAGCAGCGGCGTATAGATCAGCGTCTTTCCATCCTTGCGGCTTTCGACAAATCCTTTTTCATCGAGAATACGCAGGATGGTGGCGCCAGATGTATAGGCCAGATTGCGTTCGGCTGGCAGGCGATCAAGCACGTCACGGACCGAGCCCTGACCCAGCGCCCAGAGCTCGTTCATGAACTCAAGTTCTACTTCGGTCAGCAGGTTTGTTGTTTTTTTCTTTCGCATCGGTCTTTCGTGTCGCATTTTTTAGTATGCCTGACAGACAAGCATCCTTTCGCTGTTTCGCAAAGCTTAAACTTTCCAGAAGACGAAGATGCCCCAGCCGACGGACAGAAAAAGTGGTGTCCAGACCGGCTGACCCACCAGACCAAGCCAGGCCAGAAAGATATAGGCTGATCCCAGCAGGGTGATGAACAGCCGGTCGCCCAGCGTGGTAGTCAGGCCTAAAACACCTCGTCGTTCGATGCCGTCGCGGTACTTGAAACCTTCGAGAACGCCGATCAGAGCAATGGCCGAAAAGATGCCTACGAATACGGCCAATGTGGCCGGGGTCCAGGCCATCCAGAAATCGGGCCACAGGGGTGCGGTCCAGGAAAAGCCTTTTTCCTCTTGCTGGCCGACATTGCCCCATCCGGCCTGAGCCTGTGCAAAAGCCGTCGAGGGCAGGAAGGGAAGGATGAGTAGCAATTTTCGCATTTCGAACCTCATACACGACCCATCGCGAAACCACGCGCGATGTAGTTGCGGACAAACCAGATGACGATGGCGCCGGGGATGATGGTGAGCGTTCCGGCGGCGGCCAGCAGGCCCAACTCATACCCCGCGCTGGACGCGGTGCGGGTCATCACGGCTGCGATAGGTTTGGCCTCGACCGCGGTCAGGGTTTTGGCCAGCAGCATCTCAACCCATGAGAACATGAAGCAAAAGAACGCTGCGACGCCCACGCCCGCTTTGATGTTAGGCAGGAAGATGGTCACGAAGAAACGCGGGAAGGAATAGCCATCGACATAAGCCGTCTCATCCAGTTCCTTCGGGATGCCACGCATGAAGCCTTCCAGAATCCAAACCGCCAGCGGCACATTGAAAAGGGTGTGGGCCAGCGCCACGGCCAGATACGTGTCGAACAGGTGGATCGACGAATAAAGCTGGAAGAACGGCAGGGCGAAGACCGCCGCTGGGGCCATACGGTTGGTCAGCAGCCAGAAGAACAGCTGTTTGTCACCCAGAAACCGATAGCGCGAGAACGCATAGGCTGCAGGCAATGCCACGCAGACAGAAAGAACCGTGTTCAGAGTCACATAGGTGATCGAGTTGATGTAGCCCCAATACCATGTTGGATCAGTGAAGATGGTGATGTAATTTTCCAACGTAAAGGTCTGGGGAAACAGGGAAAAACCCGACAGGATCTCATTCGTGGTCTTGAAGGACATCGCCACCAGCCAATAGATCGGTAGCATCAGGAACGCGATATAGAGGATCGGGATGATGGAACGCTTTTTCATTCTGCGTCATCCTTTGTCATCAGAGTGTAGAATAGCCACGACACAAGCAGCGTGATGGCGAAATAGATCAGGCTCATCGCGGCCGCAGGACCAAGGTCAAACTGCCCCAGCGCGATCTTCACAAGGTCGATCGAAAGCAAGGTGGTCGAGTTGCCGGGGCCGCCGCCGGTCAGAACGAATGGCTCGGTGTAGATGTTGAAACTATCCATGAACCGCAACAAGACTGCGATGGTCAGAACCGTTTTCATCTTGGGCAACTGGATATAGCGGAACACCGACCACGGGGTGGCACCGTCGATCTTGGCCGCTTGGTAGTACGCATCAGGGATCGACACGAGCCCCGCATAGCACAGCAAGACCACCAGCGAGGTCCAGTGCCAGACATCCATGACAACGACAGTGATCCAAGCCGAGATTGGCTGTTGGGTCATGTCATAATTGATGCCCAAAACGTCATTCAGAAAGTAACCCAGCAGGCCGATCTGGGGCAGGGTGAAGATATTCCACATCGAGCCGACCACATTCCACGGGATCAGCATCGGTAGCGCCATAAGCACCAGACAAACCGGCACCCAGAACCCTTTGCGTGGCATTGACAGGGCCACGATGATACCCAGCGGGACCTCGATGATCAGGATCAGGAAGGTGAACAGAAACTGCCGCCCTAGTGCGGCCTGGAATCGGTCAGATCGCAGGATTTGTTCAAACCAACCAAGACCTTCCCAGAAGAACTGGTTGTTGCCGAAGGTTTCCTGCACCGAGTAGTTGACCACGGTCATCATCGGCACCAGCGCGTTGAACGCGACCAGCGCCAGAACGGGCAAGACAAAGAACCATGCCTTTTGGTTTTCGGTTCTCATTGCACCCGCTCCTCGGTTGCGATCCAGCCGTCGCGATAGACGCGGGATTGTTCAGGTTTAAATTGCAGAAAGACTTGTGATCCGGCCTCGGGCACGTTGTGTTCGGTCACAGCCTTAAGGGCCGTGTTCCCGACCATCGCACTGACAACAAAGTGGCGGCCGATATCGGCCACTTTGGTCACATGCGCCGGGATGCCGGTGTCCCCAAAACCCACATACTCAGGGCGGATTCCCAGGTGTGTACGGCCTCCGTCACCAAGGGTGGGACCTTCCAGCATCACCTCGTGGCCTTCGAACACGGCGCGGTCGCCTTTGGCCTCGCAGGGCAGGACATTCATACCGGGTGAACCTATAAAGTGTCCGACAAATGTGTGCTGGGGGCGTTCAAACAGTTCGACTGGAGTGCCGATCTGAACCACTTCGCCTTCCTGCATTACGACGACTTCGTCCGCGAAAGTAAGCGCCTCGGTCTGGTCGTGGGTCACATAGATCATCGTGGCCTGCACGCGCTGGTGCAGTTCTTTCAGCTTTGACCGAAGTTTCCATTTCAGATGCGGGTCGATCACCGTCAGCGGTTCGTCAAACATCACCGCGTTTACATCATCGCGCACAAGACCGCGCCCCATCGAGATTTTCTGTTTGTTGTCAGGGCTCAGGCCCGATGCGCGGGTGTTGAGCATATCCGTGACGTCCAGCATTTCGGCAATCTCATCCACGCGACGTTTGATTGTCGCTGGGTCCACGCCGCGGTTTTTCAGCGGGAAGGCAAGATTTTCACCCACCGTCATCGTGTCGTAGATCACCGGGAACTGGAACACCTGCGCAATGTTGCGTTGATCGGGGGGCAGGGAGGTGACGTCGCGGTCATCGAACAGAATCTGCCCCTCGGACGGCGTCAACAGACCCGAGATGATGTTCAGCAGAGTGGACTTGCCGCAGCCCGACGGGCCGAGCAGCGCGTAGGCCCCACCATCGCGCCAGGTCACATCGATTTCCTTCAGCGCGTAATCTTCCGGGCCTTTTGGCGTTGGCATATAGCTGTGTCGCAGGTTTGAAAGCTTGATCTGTGCCATGTCAGGCCACCCTTTTGCCGTCTTGGCCGAAATACCGGCAATGCGCCGGGTTCATGTAAAAGCTGTGATCCTCACCGACCTGATAGGGATGCACACCGGCAGCCAGCGAGACCCACGCTTCATCCCCATGTTGGAAATGCGCGCTGGAATCGGAACCGGACAGTTCAGTGACGATCACACGACCGGTCAGTTCCACATCTGCGTCCGAGGTGCGGACCGGGGTTACTCGGTGCGGACGCACAGCAACCATGTATTCTCCATCAGCCATATCCGTAACGGTCCAGCCGCCCCCGCCCGCCAGTTGCGCCTGAGCGCCAGTGACCGAGACTCGAGCCACATTGATTGGCGGGTCCGAGAACACCCGCGCAGCGGCGATGTTTTCGGGATTGCGATAGATATCAGCGGTTGGGCCGAACTGAGTAACGTGGCCGTCTTCCATCAGAGCGGTGTACCCACCTAACAGCAAGGCCTCTTCTGGTTCCGAGGTGGCATAAACCACGACGGCACCTCGACCTGCAAACAGGTCTGGTAATTGTTCGCGCAGCTCTTCGCGCAATTTGTAGTCAAGGTTCGCCAACGGTTCATCCAGGAACACGGCGCGGCTTTCTTTCGCGATGGCACGGGCCAGCGCGGTACGTTGTTGTTGCCCGCCCGACAGCTCATGCGGGCGACGGTTAAGCATCGGGCGCAATTGCAGCAGATCGGCGGCCTCTTCCACGCGGCCCTCGATCTCGGATTGCGCCATACCAGCCACGCGCAGGGGCGAGGCGATATTGTCGAAAACACTCATATGCGGGTAGTTCACGAAGAACTGGTGTACCAAGCTGATCTGACGCTTTTGCGTGTTCAGCCGTGTCACATCCTGCCCATCCATCAGAACCTTGCCCGAGGCGATCGGGTCCAGCCCGGCCATCATCTTGATCAGAGAGGTCTTGCCCGAGCCCGTCGCGCCCAACAGCACGTTGAAATGGCCCGTTTGCAGCGTCAGGTTGGTGGGTTTGATATGGATGACGTTGCCAACCCGTTTGGTGGCATCTTGTAATTCGATCATGTCCGTGAGTTCCGGTCCTTCAGTGCATCGCACTGGTCTTTGGGGTGGGGATGCCTGAACCGGCACCCCCGGGGTTTCAATGGTCTATTGAGCCTGCCAGCGCTGAACCAGTTCGTCATAGTTGACGGTCTGGCCTTGCGGTTTTTCGTTCTCAAGCTTGGCCTTTGGCGAACCCTCTTTTTCCAGCCAGAAGGCAGGATCCTGCGGGTCGTTCAGGCGTGGACCACAACCACCGTAGACACCGGCGCTTTCGTCCGCGGCCTGCATACGGGCCATGGTGATGTCCATCTCTTCAGCCAGACGATCCATCGCCTCTTGCGGGGTAAACGCACCCGAGTTCACGTCACCGATCTGCTGCCACCAGATCTGGGCCAGCTTCGGATAGTCCGGCACGTTGATGCCGGTGGGCGACCATGCCACACGGTCAGGCGAGCGATAGAACTCGACCAGACCACCCAGCTTGGGTGCGCGCTCGGTGAAGGACTCGTGATTGACCGAGCTGTCGCGGATGAAGGTCAGACCCACGTGGGACTTCTTCACATCGACAGTCTTGGAGGTCACGAACTGGGCATAGAGCCAAGCCGCCTGAGCACGATCCGCAGGGGTCGATTTCAGGAAGGTCCAAGACCCCACGTCCTGATAACCAACCTTCTGGCCTTCTTCCCAATAGGGGCCGTGCGGGCTGGGTGCCATCCGCCACAGCGGCGTACCCTCGTCATCCACGGTGTTGTTACCTTCGGATTTCGGCTTCACCATGTCGGCAGTAAAGGCGGTGTACCAGAAGATCTGCTGGGCGACGTTGCCTTGGCTAAGCGCTGGTAGCGACTGGTAGAAGTCATAGGACGCCGCACCCGGAGGCGCATATGCCCGCAGCCACTCATCCCATTTGCGGATCGCATAGACCGCAGCCGGGCCGTTTGCAGCTCCACCGCGTGATACCGACGCACCAACGGGGTTACAAGTGCCCGCTTCCATGCGGATGCCCCACTCATCAACCGGAATGCCGTTGGGCTCGCCCACGTCACCGGCACCGGCCATTGACAGCCACGCATCGGTCATACGCCAACCAAGGTCAGGTGCGCGTTTGCCGTAGTCCATGTGGCCATAGATCGCCACTCCGTCGACTTCCTTCACGTCATTGGTGAAAAATTCGGCGATGTCTTCGTAAGCAGACCAGTTGACCGGAACACCCAGGTCATAGCCGTACTTTTCTTTGAACGCGGCTTTGTTGGCTTCGTCGTCGAACCAGTCCTTGCGGAACCAGTAAAGGTTCGCGAACTGCTGGTCAGGCAGCTGGTACAGCTTGCCGTCCGGACCGGTGGTGAACTGAATGCCCATGAAGTCATCCAGATCCAGCGTCGGCGAAGTTGTCGCCGCCCAATCGCCAGCCATCATATCGGTCAGCGGATAGGCCAGTTGCAGGCGCGAGTGGGTGCCGATCAGGTCACTGTCGTTGACATAGCCGTCATACAGATTCCGGCCGGTCTGCAGCTGGGTTTGAACCGCCTGAACCACTTCGCCTTCACCGAGAATCTGGTGGTTGACCTTGATGCCAGTGATTTCCTCGAACGCCTTGGTCAGGACCTCGGATTCGTAAGAATGTGTCGGGATGCCTTCGGACAGGACGTTGATTTCCATGCCAGCGTAAGGCTGTGCAGCTTCGATGAACCACTGCATTTCCGACATCTGTTCGTCTTTCGACAAGGTCGATGGCTGGAATTCGTCGTCGATCCAACGTTGTGCTGCGGCTTCGTCGGCCCAAACGGGACCGTGCCCCGCAATGACGGCAGCCGCCGCCACTGCGGAAAGTAGATGTCTCCGCATCTGTCTCCTCCCAAAAATTATGGTTGTCCGGCGCTAACCGGATGACCGACAGCATCAGCGATTTTCTGCGCACCTGTCAAACTAAATTTTTAGTAAATGATAATTCCGCCGGTTTCGAAGGGTTGATTTATCCTCGGTTGCCAATTTCTGAATTCGTTGTAAGCTGTCCTTACAATTATAAAAAATGCCACTGACCACCGTGGCGAATTTACTGAAAATCTCTTTGACGCATGGGGGTAAGTGATGTCCCGAAGCCTGTTGAAGTACACGCGTGTTCTGGAAATTGTCGGTGACACGATCAAGGTTCGGGTGCCGATTGATGGCGCGCGCGACCCAGCCGTTCGCTTCAACGATCTGGCGGTGATCGAGACGGTGGATGGCCGCAAAACTCTGGCTCAGGCGATCTTAATTGATCGGGACGTGGTGACGTTGCAGGTGTTCTCGGGCACCAAAGGCATATCCACCGAGGCGACGGCGACCTTTCTTGGCCACCCAATGCAGACGCCCTATTCGGCCAACATTTTGGGGCGCGTGTTCGACGGGGCGGGGGTGGCGATCGACGGCGGACCCGACCTGACTGCCGAGCCGCGCATCGACATCGGTGGTCCCACCGTAAACCCGGCCGAGCGTGCGGTTCCCAACAAGATGATCCGCACGGATGTGCCGATGATCGACGTGTTCAACACGCTTGTCGAAAGCCAGAAAATCCCGATTTTCTCGGTCTCAGGTGAGCCGTTCAACGCCTTTCTCAGCCGAATCGGTATTCAGGCGGATGCCGATATCGTGGTGTTTGGCGGGCTGGGATTGATCTTTGATGACTATTACACGTTCCGCACCTCCTTTGAGGATGCGGGCGTGTTCTCGCGCACCGTGATGTTCGTCAATCAGGCGATGGACCCTCTGGTCGAACGCTTATTGGTGCCGGATATGGCATTGGCCGTGGCCGAGAAATTCGCGGTGGAAGAGGGCAAGCGCGTGCTGGTTCTGATGACTGACATGACCGCTTTCGCCGATGCGATGAAAGAAGTGGGGATCAGTCAGGAACGCGTTCCATCGCAGCGCGGATATATGGGTGATCTCTATTCGCAGTTGGCGCGCCGGTACGAAAAGGCGTGTGATTACGCCAAGGGCGGGTCGGTCACCGTGTTGACCGTGACGACAATGCCAGGCAATGACGTGACCCATCCGGTGCCGGACAACACGGGCTATATCACCGAAGGCCAGATTTACCTGCATTCGGGTGTGATCGACCCGTTCGGCAGCCTGTCGCGCCTCAAGCAAAATGTAGTTGGTAAGACGACCCGCGAAGACCACGGGCAGATTATGAACACGATGATCCGGTTTTATTCGGAAAGCCGGGACGCCGCGCAGAAGCAGGCGATGGCCTTTGACCTGTCGGATTACGATCACCAACTGCTGAAATTTGGCGCGCTGTTCCGTAAGCGATTTATGGATATCAACGTCTCGATCTCGCTGGAGGATGCGCTGGATCTGGGCTGGAAAACGCTGGCTGAGTGTTTTGCCCCAGAACAATTGCTGATGAAGCAAGCTCTGGTCGACAAATATTTCCCAAAGGATGCCGATGGCGCGGTTGCAGCTGAATAAATCGTCGCTCGCCCGCGAGCAGACGCAACTGAAAAGCTATGAGCGGTTCCTGCCGTCACTGGACCTCAAGCGCCAGCAATTGATGGCGGAACGTGTAAAAGCCCGTGAGGAGGTGAGACGGCTAGAGGGCGAGGTGCAAGAGCTGGCCCAGCAGGTAGGGGCAAAGCTGCCAATGCTGGCACAGCAAAGCGTCGATCTGGACGGGCTGGTGGAACTGAAAGACTACAGGATCAAAGAGGTCAACGTGGTGGGCGTCAAGATGCCTGATCTGGACCGGATCGAGGTTGCTGTGCGCCCCTATTCGCTGTTGGCAAAACCCCATTGGGTGGATGCCGCGGCGCAGTTGCTGCATGACATGATCGAGGCGCGCCTGCGGGTCAAAGTAGCCGAGGAGAGGGTCAGGATTTTCGACAAGGCTGTTGCCACGATCACGCAGCGGGTGAACCTGTTCGAAAAGGTTCTGATCCCGCGCGCCAAGGCCAATATCAAGAAGATCCGCATCTACCTGAGTGATGAGCAGATGCAGGCCGTCGTCCGCTCGAAAATCTCCAAGCGCAAACATGCGCAAGAGGCGGCGTCATGAGTATTGCGCGTCTCAAAAAGCTCTCGCTGGTAGGACGGGCAGCGCAGAAAACCGAAACGATTGAGGCGTTGCAAGCACTGGGGTGCATGCATGTATTGCCACTGGCCCCGCCACCATCTGAGCCGGAAAAGATCAGCGCGCGCGGTGCAAGAGATGCCTATAAGGCGTTGCGTTTCCTGACAGATGTACCTGAGCCACGCCGCCAAATTCAGCGCGACACGGACTTTAATATGGATCAGTTCGTCAAGGATGTGCGCGACCTGATGCAGCGCAGCCGCGACATGACAGACAGGCGGGATTTTCTGGCCGATCGCATTGCGAAGGTGCGACCGTGGGGCGATCTGGATTTTCCGCCCGATGACGTTCTGGCGGGCAACCGGCTATGGTTCTACCAACTGCCGTTAAAGCGTCGAGATGCTTTGAATGACCTGACGCTGCCCTGGGCGATTCTGGAGCAGGATCATCGGTTTATTTATGCCGTTCTGATCTCGTCGGATGAGCCCGCAGGCGACATTCTGCCAGTGCCACGCACCCATACGGGGTCACTGCCCATTCATGAGCTGGAAGCCCAGTTGGAAGAGGCAGAAATTGCCATCGAAGCGCTTGAGGCCGAACGGGTCGCCCAGACCCGCTACTTGACGCTGATGCGGCGTAACCTCTCGGTGGCCGAGAGCGCAGCAGAGCTTGCCCATGCGACGCAGAAAGTGCGCGACGAAGAGGAGATGTTTGCCCTTCAGGGCTGGGTGCCAGAAGATCGCGTTGATGCCGTGTTGGACATGGCGAAGGGTAAGGACGCCGCGATTCTGATCGAGGACCCAGGCCCCAAAGACTCGCCACCCACGCTGTTGGAGCAGCCGGAAAAACGTAACGCTGCCGTAGATTTGGCGCTGTTTTATCAAGTGCCGGGTTACAAGGATTGGGACCCAAGCGTCATCGTCGCCGTTTCCTTCGCGTTCTTCTTTGCCATGATTGTGGCTGATGCGGGGTACGGCGCGATCATATTGCTGGGCTTGCTGCTGTTTTGGAAACGAATGGACGGAACTGCAGGGCAGAAATCATGGCGTCGGTACGGATTGATCATTTCGGGCGCGACGATTGTATATGGCGTTCTGGTGGGCAGTTTTTTCGGTGTGTCACCGCCGGAAGGGTCGATCCTCGCCAAGGTGAAACTGCTCGATCTGAACAATTTTGGTGCCATGATGATGGTCTCGATCGTTGTGGGAGTTCTGCATCTGGTGCTGGCCAATGCACTGGCCGCCCAAGCCGCCTGGGGTCAGCGCAAGGCGATTGCCAATCTGGGCTGGATCGCTGCACTGATTGGCGGATTTGTTTTGTGGCTCAGCTATATGAAGGGAAACTCTGTAACACCCGGTGCGGTGATCCTTAGCGTGGGTGTTCTGGCGATCCTTTGGTTTTCCAGCGATCGCCAGATCAACAAGCCAATCGATTGGTTATGGCGTCTGATTGGCGGCATCCAAGCCCTGGCCGGAGCGATGGGGGCGTTTGGTGACGTCCTTAGTTATATGCGCCTGTTCGCGCTGGGCTTGGCCTCAGCCTCGCTGGCGATCACATTCAACGATCTGGCGGTGTCAGTGATGCACGCGCTGAAGGGGCCCGGCATCCTGTTCGCTCTGCTGATCCTGATCGTCGGTCACGCCCTGAACTTCGCCCTCGCGATGATGAGCGGCGTCGTCCACGGGCTGCGTCTTAATTACATCGAATTTTTCAAATGGGGTTTGCCGGATGAAGGCATCGTCTTTCGCCCGTTTGCCCGCAAGGAGGTTCAGGAATGAATGAGCTTGTTCTTACATTGGGTTGGCTGGGGATTTACGCACCGATGGCACTGGGGGCGGCGGCAAGCGCCATTGGCTGCTCCATTGCTGGTATGGCCAGCATCGGCGCCATGACCGAGACCGAGGGGGGCTATGGCCGGTTCGTCGGCGTTTCGGCCTTTCCGTCGACCATGGTGATCTATGGCATCGTCATCATGTTCACCCTGAACCGTGAGGTGACGCCTGAAAATGCGGGCGGGTTGTTCGGGATCGGCATCTTGTCGGGCATCGCCTTGATGTATTGCGGTATCTGGCAGGGCCGGGCCTGTGCAGCAGCGATCAATGCAACCAAGGAAAAGCCGGAAATCTTCGGGCTGTCGTTGGCACCGGCCGCGATTATCGAAGGCTTTGGCGTTTTCGCCTTCGTCTTTGCCTTGGTCATCAGCGCGGGGATAAGCTGATGGCACAGGATGGCATGATCTCTCACGGTGTTGACGCGCTGATCGACAAGTTGCGCAACGATGGGGTGGCCGCTGGCCAGGCGGATGCAGATAAACTGCGCGCCGATGCCAAGGCCGAAGCGGCAAAGATTCTGGCCGACGCCAAACGCGAGGCGGACGCGTATCAAAAGAAGGCCCGCACGGATTCTGACAACTACCGTGCAGCGGGCGAAGAGGCGCTGAACACTGCCATGCGGGATGCGGTGCTGACCATGAAAGCCGGGCTGACGGACCGCTTCCGCGAAGATGTCGAACGTCTGGTCACCAAGGAAATGGCTGATCCAGACCTGCTGAAGCAGATGATACTCGAAGTTGTGGGCCGTGCGGCAGAAGGCGCCAATCTGGACGGAAAGGTAGAAGTCATTTTGCCCGCGAAGATCGCCACGCAAGAGGATATCAAACAGAATGCCGACGATATCCAATCTGGCAAGCTTACCAAATACGTACTGGGTCTGACCGCTGAAATGCTGCGCGAGCAGGTCGAACTGCACGCCTCGGATGATGCCGAGGGTGGCATACAGGTGCGGGCAGACGATCAAGGCGTGGCTTTGGGTCTGACGGATAAAGCGGTGGCCTCGTTGCTGATGGAGCATCTACAGCCGCGTTTCCGGGCCGTTCTGGAGGGGGTGATCCGTTAGAATGCCAAACCCTGACGCCTATATCGCGCTGATCAGCAGCTTACCGGGGTCGGAGCGGTTGTTTGTCGCCAAACAGCCGCCCTTGTCGCGGTTGCGGCTGGATCGGCGTTTAACGGCGCTGACACCCGAGGATGCGCGCGTTTTGAAGGTGTTGGAGCATGCTTTGAACTGGGGCGACTACGACATCGGGGTAACCGACGCGCAGGCCATTGGGCGCTGCAACGAGGCGTTGCACGATATCTCGCAGCCCACCTTGCGCAAGATGCTTATTGAGCGGATGGACTTGCGTACTGTAGTGGCCGCGCTGCGCCTGCGCAAACAGGGGGTCAGCCCACCTGCCGGATCGTTCGGTATGGGGCGTTGGGTCCGCCATATCCCTGCCAATTGGAACGACCCGAGCTTTCGATTGGAAGGTCCGATGCCTTGGATCAAGGAGGCCCAGCAACTATTGGACGCCGCAGATCCTTTGGGCTTGGAGCGGCTGCTCTTGTCGGTCAGCCACAAGCAACTGAAACGCCACGCTGCCCGCCATTATTTCGATTTCGAAGCAGTGGTGATCTACGTGCTGATCTGGAACATTTTCGACCGCTGGGCGCAAAGCAATGCGCAGGAGGCGGCCAAAAGATTTGAGCATCTGGCCCAGCAGGCCATGGCTAATGTCGCCGATATCAATTTTGACGGAGCTAACGCATGACCGCCCCAACCTCTGCCGAACAGACCGCCACCGCCCGTGTCGTCTCGGTGCAAGAGGGGTTGGTGCAGATACGGGCCAACCATGACGCCTCGGGGCAACCCGGGCAGTTGGTCAAGAACGAAGTGGTCTTTATTCTGCCAACACGCCCCGGGCCAGGTGGGCGGCAGGAACGCCTGAAGGCCGAGGTGCTGCGGGTGCGTGGTGATACGGCGGATGTGCAGGTCTATGAAAGCACCGACGGGGTTGCCGTGGGCGACCCGGTCGAACAATCTGGCCAATTGCTGTCGGTCGAGCTGGGGCCGGGTTTGTTGGGGCAGGTGTTCGACGGGTTGCAATCGCCTTTGCCCAAAGTAGCGGCTGATTTTGGCACCTTCCTGCCCCGCGGGGCCGATGTCGCTCCGCTGGACGATCAGGCAAAATGGTCGTTCAGCCCTTCGATCAAGGTCGGGGATACGGTGACAGCCGGTGACAGCATCGGAACGGTCCCCGAGGGACATTTCACCCACAAGATCATGCTGCCGTTTAACTGGATGGGCGATTACAAGGTCATCTGGGTACAAAAAGGCGCGGCCACGATCCACGACATAGTGGCCCGTCTGGAAGATGAGCAAGGCGGCGAACACACGCTGACCTTATGCCAGAAATGGCCAGTGCGGCGACCTTTATCGGAAAGCATTCTGAAACGCACGCTGTCCGAGCGGTTGTATCCGACCGAACCGGTCCTGACCTCTCAGCGCCTGATCGACACGTTCTTTCCCATCGCACGCGGGGGGACGGCCTGTATTCCTGGGCCGTTTGGGGCGGGCAAAACCGTTCTGCAAAACCTGATCGCGCGCAATGCCAAGGTGGATATCGTCATTGTCGTAGCCTGTGGCGAACGTGCGGGTGAAGTGGTTGAGACGATCCACGAGTTTCCCAAGATGACCGACCCAACCACGGGTGGCAGTCTGATGGATCGTACGATCATCATCTGCAACACGTCGTCCATGCCGGTTGCCGCGCGCGAGGCCTCGATCTTCACCGGTATTACGCTGGGCGAATACTATCGACAGATGGGCTATGACGTGTTGCTGATTGCCGACAGTACCAGCCGCTGGGCGCAAGCGATGCGCGAAACATCCGGAAAACTTGAAGAAATCCCGGGCGAAGAGGGTTTTCCTGCCTATCTGGAAAGCTCGATCAAGGGACTGTATGAGCGTGCCGGAGCAATGAAAACCAATGACAGCGAATTGGGCAGTCTGACGCTTATCGGAACCGTCTCGCCCGCCGGCGGCAACTTTGACGAGCCGGTCACACAGTCTACCCTGTCCACAGTGAAATGTTTCCTCGGCCTGTCTTCGGAACGCGCGTACAAGCGGTTTTATCCTGCGGTCGATCCGATGCTTAGCTGGTCGCGCTATACGGATCAATTGTCCGACTGGTACGACAAAAACGCCGAACCGGGTTGGACCGGCAAGGTCCGCGATTTGCTGGCCCTGATCGAAAAAGGCGAACAGGTCGATCAGATGATGCAGGTGACGGGGGAAGAGGGCGTCACGATCCAAGATTTCGTAACCCAGCAAAAAGCGCTGTTTGTGGATATGGTTTATCTGCAGCAGGACGCGTTTGACAAAGTGGACGCGACGGTGCCGCTGGAACGTCAGAAAATGACCTTCAAGCTGGTCTACGACGTGACCAAATCAACTGCGGAGTTCGCTGACAAGGCCGAGGTTCGGCAGGTGTTTACGCAGGTCACAGGATTGATGAAGAACTTTCACTATGCGGAGGAAAACACACCGGAATTCAAGTCGACTTGGGGGCAGATACAAAATCTGTGCCGCGAGAAGTTTGGTGTCTAAATAGGGAAGTGGTAGCCCGTAGGGGAATCGAACCCCTCTTTCCAGGTTGAAAACCTGGCGTCCTAACCGATAGACGAACGGGCCATTTGGTATGGCGCAAGCACAAGTGGTAGCCCGTAGGGGAATCGAACCCCTCTTTCCAGGTTGAAAACCTGGCGTCCTAACCGATAGACGAACGGGCCACGCTGGCTTGTGGAGGGCCTTTTACGGTTTCGCCCGGACCCCCGCAAGCCGAAAAATGCAAGGACGTGAAAGTTTTTTCCAAGGCCTGAAATCGGGCTTAAATGGCCTCTGCTGCGTCTTCCAGCCGAAGTTGCACACTTTGGCGTCCACCCCACGTGTTCACTTCCAGCCGTCCGGCGAAATGAAAGCGCGCGCCGCCGTGATTTGACAGCTTTTCGCCCATCGGACCGTCAAAGGCCCCAAAGGCAATGGCATCCAGACCGCCGCCAACACCGTCGGACAGGGACAGTTTCAGATGGGATTCACCAACGCGTTTGGCAAAACGCACCTGCAGGTCCGGCAGCGCATATCGCGGGGCAGGGGCGCTGGCCCCGAACGGACCTGCCTTTTCGATCTGTTCGATCAGATCGATAGTGGCTGCACCAGGCATCAGGGTGCCGTCTAGTTTCAAATCGGCCGGACCGCCTTCACCCGCGCCTTGCTTGGCCAGCAATTCGCTGAGCCGCGCCATGGCAGGTTCCAACTGGTCGCGCATCACGGTCAGCCCCGCCGCCATCTTGTGGCCGCCACCCTTCACCAATAACCCTTCGGCCGCTAGCCGCTGGATCGACGCACCCAGATCAACGCCCGAGATCGAACGGCCCGAGCCTTTGCCCTCATCCCCGTCGAAACCGATGACAATCGCGGGGCGGTTGGCGTTTTCCTTCAGGCGTGAGGCCACGATGCCGACTACACCAGGGTGCCAGCCTTCACCCGCAGCCCAAACAAGCGGCGCATCCAGACCACGTTCCTCGGCCTGCTCTAACGCTGCGGCACGTACGGCGTTTTCGATGTCACGACGCTCGGTGTTCAATTCATCCAAGCGTTGCGAGAGCGCCTGCGCCTCATGCATCGATTCTGTGCTAAGCAACCGCGCGCCCAGGTCCGCCTGACCAATGCGCCCACCCGCATTAACGCGCGGACCCAGCAGAAACCCCAGGTGATAGCTGTTAGGCGCCGAGTCCATGCGCGCCACATCCGACAGCGCCACAAGACCGGGCCTTTGCCGTTGGGCCATAACCTTCAGGCCTTGTCGCACAAGCGCCCGGTTTGCCCCGATCAGCGGGGCCACATCAGCCACGGTCGCCAGCGCCACGAGATCCAGCAGACCAATCAAGTCAGGCCCCTTTACACCTGCCTCACGCAGTTGACGTCCGGCTTCGACCAGCATCAGAAACACGACACCGGCGGCGCAGAGAAAGCCCAGATCGCCGCTTTCATCCTGCCGGTTAGGGTTCACCACGGCGGCACAATCGGGCAGAGTTTCGCCGCCCAAGTGGTGATCCAACACGATCACATCCGCGCCCTTGGCGGCTGCAATCGGTTCGTGACTCAGCGTGCCACAATCGACGCAGATGATCAGGACATGCGTGGCGGCCAGTTCCTGCATCGCGGGCACGTTGGGGCCATAGCCCTCGTCAATTCGGTCGGGCACGTACAAAGTAGCCTGCAGGCCCATCTGCCGCAGCCAAACCAGCAGCAAAGCTGCAGAACTGGCGCCATCTACGTCATAGTCCGCGAACACTGCGATCCGCTGATTGTTCGTGACCGCTGACAGGAACCGCGTTGCGGCTTTTTCCATATCCTTCATGTCGCGCGGGTCAGGCAGCAGTTCTTTCAGTTTGGGTTCCAGAAACCCGGACGCCTCCATAGCAGAGACGCCGCGTCGCGCCAGAACCTGACACACCGCGCGGGGCAGACCGGCCTGTTGGATCAGCATTTCCGCGGCCCGCTCAACATCGGGCATTGGGCCGACCCAACGTCGCCCGGATAGTGACTGCTCAACCCCAAGATAACTCATGGTGTGCCTCTTATGCGCCAAGGCCGGACCCTCTCGGATCCGGCCTCTTCATCTTTTTCCAAATACTCTCGCCGAAGGCAATGGCGCAAACCATCACGCTTTGTCGTGGGGCCACATTGGCGTGCGATACGACATGCGGCGGACCGAGCCGGTTTTCGACCGCATCAGCAGCGTGGTGGTTTCGACCCAGCCGGGTTCGCGCTTGATGCGCGGCAACAGCGAACCGCCGGTGACACCGGTGGCCGCAAAAATCACGTCGGCAGTGACCATTTCGTCGCGGGAATAAACGCGGTCCAGATCGGTGATGCCTGCCTTGGCGGCGCGGCCGCGTTCGTCATCGTTGCGGAACAACAGGCGGCCAAAGATCTGACCGCCCATGCATTTAAGCGCAGCTGCAGCCAGAACGCCTTCGGGCGCGCCACCCGAACCCATATACATGTCGATGCCGGTCTCTTCGCTTTCGGCACAGTGCATGACACCGGCCACGTCACCATCGGTGATCAGGCGGATCGAGGCGCCGGTTTCACGGACTTCAGCGATCATCGCTTCGTGACGGGGACGCTCCAGAATGCAGACGGTGATATCGGCAGGCTCACAACCCTTGGCCTTGGCCAGTGCTTCGACCCGTTCGCGGGGCGACATGTCCAGATTGACCACACCTTCGGCGAACCCCGGACCAATGGCCAGCTTGTCCATGTAAACGTCCGGCGCATGCAACATCGAGCCGCGCGGGCCCATGGCGATCACGGTCAGCGCATTTGGCATGTCCTTGGCGGTCAAGGTGGTGCCTTCCAGCGGGTCCAGCGCGATATCCACACCAGGTCCGTTTCCGGTGCCGACTTCTTCGCCGATATACAGCATCGGCGCTTCGTCGCGTTCACCTTCGCCGATAACAACCACACCCGCGATATCCAGCAGGTTCAGCTGTTCGCGCATGGCGTTTACTGCTGCCTGATCGGCGGCTTTTTCGTCGCCACGCCCAACCAGAGAGGCGGACGCCAGTGCGGCCTGTTCTGCGACCCGCGCAAGGCCCAGAGACAACAGTCGGTCGTTGAAATCAATCTTGGCAGCACTCATTTTTCACTATCCTCAGGTCAGTATCGGCGTTTTCTTCGGCATAGCCTGCGTCTTGGGCAGGCCGCAAGGGTCAAACCTCTTCGATGCGCAATGCAACTGGCTCATCCGCCACCACATCGGTGTCCCGTAGCCCGTTCAGGGCAACGTCCAGCGTGGCGCGCGTGGTTTTGTGGGTGACGATCAGAACCGGAGCGGTGCTTTCCGTATGCCCGTATTGGCGCATCCGGTCGATTGAAACACCTGCATCGCCCAGAATAGCCGCCACTTTGGCCAGCGCTCCAGGTTTATCGAAGAGGGCAAGCCGCAGATAATAGGGGGCGGGCAGTCCGGTCACCGCAGGCTTGGCATCTTGCAACGAGGTTGCGGGGCGACCAAAGGTCGGGATTTGCAGCCCGCGTGCCAGATCGCAGACATCGCCCATCACTGCGCTTGCCGTAGGGCCTTCGCCAGCTCCGGGGCCGCGCAGCACGACTTGCTCGACCGCGTCGCCCTCGATCACCACCATGTTTGTGCCGCCTTCCAACTGCCCCAAGGGCGAGCTGCTGGGCACAAGGCACGGCTGCATACGCTGTTCCAAACCACGGGCCGAGCGTTGCGCGACGCCCAGCAGTTTGATGCGATAGCCCATATCGGCGGCTTGATGAATGTCTTCCAGGGTGATCTGCTGAATGCCTTCGATCTGGATTCCATCGAAGTTCGGCTTGGTGCCAAAAGCGATCGAAGACAACAACGCCAGCTTATGCGCCGCGTCGATGCCGCCAACGTCCAGGTTCGGATCGGCCTCAAGGTACCCAAGCTGCGCGCATTCTTCGAACAGCGCGTTATAGCCCAGCTCCTGCGATTGCATGCGGGTCAGGATATAATTGCAGGTTCCGTTCATCACGCCCATGACGCGGGTGATCTCATTTCCGGCCAGCCCTTCGGTCAGCGACTTGATCACCGGGATACCGCCTGCAACGGCGGCCTCGAACCGGATGACACGACCGGCTGCTTCGGCCTTTTCGGCTAGGTCCTGACCGTGGATCGCCAGCAGCGCCTTATTGGCGGTCACCACGTCCTTGCCAGTGGCCAGCGCCGCCTCGACCGAGGCTTTGGCCGGGCCGTTTTCGCCGCCGATCAGTTCGACAAACACATCGATGTCATTGCGCTTCGCCATCGCCACGGGATCGGTTTCCCAGGCGTAGTCCGACAGGTTCACACCGCGATCCTTATTCGCATCGCGCGCCGAAACGGCAACGATCTCGACAGATCGGCCCGTGCGCGCCTGCAGCAGGTCTGCGTGGCGGCGGATGATCTTTACGACACCCACGCCAACCGTTCCCAAGCCCGCAATTCCCAGCCGCAGCGCCTGTGTCATCCCGTGGGTTCCTTTCCGCTCGAAATTTCCGTGGTTTCGGGCCGTTTGCCCGTTCAGCGCTGCCTTAGCGGGTTCAGCGCTAGGGTGCAATGCGTCCTGGTCCCGGACGGGGCTGAATCGTAGGGGCTTAGTTGATTTCCGCGTTCTGGAGTTCTTCTGACTTTTTCTCAAGTTCCTCACGCCGCGCAATCAAGTCTTCTTCGACCACGGCGGCCTCGTTCACCGGATCAACGGCGGGGCCCAGGTTTTCCTGCAGCGGGATAAGTTTAGGATAGCGTGCCGACTCCAGCTCCGGCAACTCGCGCCCTTCCAATTCTGGAATATCGGTGCATCCGGCACATGCGAGCATCAGTATCAGCAAAGGCAGGGGTTTCATGCAGAACTCTTTCAACATCAACTGAAACTGTGATGCACCTTTTAGTGGTTTGGTTCAAGCGGGGTTCTATCTGAACAAACGTTCAGATACGGTGTGGGAATGGCACGTACGCAAGGTTCACATTCCGATATTACCGGCCCACGCATCCGCAAGGCGGCGCTGGGTTTGTTCGCCCGTCACGGCTATGCGGCCGTCTCGATGCGCCAGATCGCGTCCGAGGTCGGGGTGCAGGCAGGGGCTCTGTATAACTACACGCCGGATAAACAAAGCCTGCTATACCGTCTGATGCACGAACACATGCAAGAGCTGCTTTTGGCTTATGACGATCTTGACCATCCTGCCGATGCGTCCGAGGCGTTGCGCCAGTTCGTAGGGTTTCATATCCGCTTTCACCTGGAGCGCCCAGATGAGGTGTTCATTGCCTATATGGAATTGCGCAACCTGACACCGGAAAACTTCTCGGAAATCGAGGCCTTGCGCCGCAGCTATGAAAACGCGCTAGAGACCATCTTGCGCAGCGGGCAGCAGGGCGGGGTGTTCGATATCGCGGATACCAAGATCGCCACCCTCGCCGTCATTGCCATGCTGAACGGGGTGATGACTTGGTATCGCGCCGGAGGGCGTTTGTCGCTGGACGAAGTTGAGCAGGTCTATTGGGACATGGTGCGTAGATCGGTCTCGATCTAGTGTGCTGGTCGAATGAACGTGCCATTACGCAATTCGCGAAAGGCCTGTTCCAATTCGGACCGTGTGTTCATGACAATGGGGCCGTGCCAAGCCACAGGTTCGGCAATCGGTGCCCCTGAGATCAAAAGGAATCGCACACCCTCAGGGCCGGCCTGCACCGTGATCTCATCGCCGCTGCCAAAGCGCACAAGGGTTCGATCACCGGACATGTCCCGAATGTTAACTTCTTGCCCTGCAACCTCTTTTTCCAGCAGGACGCCAGTAGGATGCGACGCGTCGGCAAAGGCAGCCTGACCTTCAAACACATATGCGAAGGCACGGCGATAGGTATCTATCCGGAATGTTTTCTTGACCCCTGCGGGGATTTGAATGTCTAGGTATTGCGGGTCGGCTGCGATCCCATCGACCGGACCGGCTTTACCCCAGAACTCTCCTACAATCACACGCACAGTTGTTCCGTCATCATCGGTGATTTCCGGGATGTCCCTGCTTTGCACGTCCTGATAGCGCGGCGCAGTCATTTTCTGTGCCGAGGGCAGGTTGCCCCACAACTGGAAACCATGCATTTGGCCAGCGGCGTTACCTGTCGGCATTTCCTGATGCAAAATCCCAGACCCGGCTGTCATCCACTGCACATCTCCGGCGCCCAATGTCCCGCTGTTGCCCAATGAGTCCGAGTGGTCAACCGTGCCAGCCAGAACATAGGTGATCGTTTCGATGCCACGATGAGGGTGCCATGGGAAACCCGCCTGATAATCCTGTGGGTTTTCATTGCGAAAGTCGTCAAAAAGCAGGAATGGGTCCAGTTCAGATGGGTCCTGAAACCCAAACGCGCGGTGCAATTTGACCCCCGCGCCCTCAAGCGTTGGTGTGGATTTGCGGGTTTCCAAAACTGGTCGTAGGGACATTGTGACCTCCAATAGCTTTGGTTTGCATGTATGATAAGCGCAAGTCTGGTCAATCAGCAGAAATGAACGGGTGCTGTGCGGAAATCTACCCCTCTGTCCTTCCCGGAACAAAAACGTTAAACCGTGACGAAAATATCGGGGAGTCACATGCATCAAGAGGTTTTGGCCACCATCAGGCCCTCAATCGCCAGACGTTGGCTGGGCACCGGAATGTTGGGCTGTGTCGGTGTGCTTGTTCTGTATGTCGCGTTGTCGCATCCATCCGAACCGATATGGCTGGTTTTTCTGCTTGTGGTGGGTGGTGCGTCTTTCTGGTTGGCCTACCGAATGTGGTTCGCGACCGATGATGCGATCGAGTTGACGCAAACCGAACTCAGAACCGGGGCAGGGCGGCTGATTGCCAAAGTCGAAGATATCGAGAGCATTGACCGGGGTGTCTTTGCGTTCAAACCCTCAAACGGGTTTCTTCTAAAGACACGGCAAAGTGCCGAAAATAGCTGGGCGCCTGGCCTGTGGTGGCGATTGGGACGCCGGGTGGGTGTCGGCGGGGTAACAACGGCCGCCGAAACCAAGTTTATGTGCGAAATACTGCAGGCTCTGGTTACGACTGGCAGCCCTGTTGAGAAACAACCCCAATAATCTGATTTTCGAAGCGCGGACGCGTGAAGATGTAATTCTCGAATTGATAGTCGGTATCCAGCCAGGCGGGCTTGACTGTCCATTCATAATCGTTTGACGATTCCACGATAATCATCGGCTCTAGGTCGGCCATGGGTGGAAGTCGGTCGCGCAATCTGTCGATATTGCCGTTGTCCCATATCCCGGGAAATCCGCAGGTTGTTGACCATTCCACATCGTAGTAGTCGTCGCCACCGTTTTCGAAATACCGGATGAATGACACACGCAATCTCATCTCGGCGGTGCTGTTTACCATCCGTTGCATCAGGGTGTGCATGGACTCGATGTAAGTGTCAGTAACAGTGTCTTTTTCCCGCGAGAGCAGATCGCTTACCGTATACGCGGCTTTCACGTTCAAAGTGCTTTGGCGAAAGCCGTCAAAGAACGTGTAGGTCAGCGAGATCGTCATAACGAAGATCGGGAATAACAGCAGGGACTCCAGGGTGAGGCTCCCGCTCTCACGCCGTGCGGAGCTTCTCAGATACTGTCGGATTCTAGTAAGAAAACGCATTGTATCAAGGCTCCTGAACAAAAGCGGTCGTTGAAGTTAGAGAGATCACACCATCGTCACTGACTAAGGCGACTGCCATGTCTGATCCGGGGAAAACCGGATCAATCTGTGCGCAAGCGCGCAAGATCATCAGCTCATTTGCCGGACCATTCGTGAATTCCCGAACGGGTTTTGTCGGTTCCGCACGGTCCGTACAGTCCGGTGACACAGGCAGCGTGACGCCAGTGAAGGCGCTCTGACGGATCATTTCCAGCTGCAAGTTACTCGTGCAATCGTCAATTACCAGGGATCTTTCGCAAATTGCATCCTTGATTTGATCGTGCGTGGGCCCTGATCCGGTCCCAAGGCGAATATCACGGACAACCATATCGACAGCACGTTCCAGCATAACTTGTTTTACGGAAACCAGTGCATATTCCACGGCGCACAGTATGACGACGAGGTACAAGGGGAACAGGATGACGAACTCAACCGCCAACCCGCCTTTCTCGGACCGTCTGAACCGTAGTATATTTTTCAGAAACCCACGGGTCATTGCGTCAACTTCAATTGTTTGATCGAAGCAGCGATGGATTCGAACACCTGTTGAAGGGTCAGATTGGCGCTGCCCAACGTCCCATCGCTGTTGACTGCATAAACTGTGCTGGGGCTGCTGGCGCAATCCTCGATGGTGGTCACGCCGACTGCAGGTGCTTCGAAGGCAATGCCGTAGACGATCACACCCTTATTTTTAGCGGCCGCACAAATATCCGAGGTGCGAATATTTTTAGTGGACGAACCGATAGAGTTATATGCACCGTAATACCAGTTGTTGATACGATTGCTGTCAAAGCGGTAGTTGTTTTCGGCATTCCAGCGCAGAGACGCACGGTTGAACAATTCAGGATAAGTCAGGCGAATGGCATCACCATCCTCTTGATCGCCATGACGGTGGTTACGGTATTCCTGCTGACGGGACCAATAATAAACGGGCGGTTCTACGCCAGGTTCCGTAATTCTGACGCTGTATTCACCTACTTTGCCGTCCCAATGCGTGTATCCAGCGTTGAACCAGACATCCGAATTCCCGTCACGCAGATCTTCTTCCAGCCTGTATTGTGAGGTATTTTCGCCATCGGTAAACACAATGAGAATTTTTTCTACATCGTCTTCATAGTTTTTCGGACGGTCACCGAAAGTAGCAGGAACAATGGTCTCGGTCGAAGACGAGCTGACTCTCTGTGCCGACAAGTCATTTATGATGTCCTGAAAATCGGGGTCCAGCAACGCCATGCCCCACTTTACGCCGATGTCGATCGAAGTGTTGCCCTGCGCCGTAAGATCGTCGATCCGGTCATGCAATTTATCGATATCGTTTGTATGAGCGGTGATTTCACTACCGTCCCGCGTTGGGCAAGTAAGATACCTGGGTTCTTCCCATTGCGTTCTGCTTGTCCGATAGCGATCAAAATGGGCGGTGCGGTCAAACGAGGCGGTTGGGTCCAAAGCAGCCTGCCGGAAATCTGATGAGCTAAAGTTCAGGCAATGCGAGTAATTGTGTTCATTTGTTACGTTTGTGAACTTGCCCAGAATATCCTCGCCCGCGTTCACTTGCGTGGCGTAGGGGATGATCGAGATTGAAATCTTATCCGGATTTTCTTTCTCATACATTGTGTCCACGAAACTTTTAGCCGCATCGCGCAGAACCGCAATTTTGGATCGGCCTTCCGTGGCGGATGCCCGAGTCATCGAACCGGACATGTCCAGAACTAGGGAAATTTCAACAGAACCAACAGATTCTTCCGCGGTACTTGTCGCTGAGGCGGTCAAAGTGTCGATGTACACAAACCTCATGAAGTTTGTTGTGACGGTTTTATCTGCCGACGCGATCACTTTCCGAGATCCGATGCCTTCAATGACCTCGATGTCGTAGTTGACGTCACCCAACCCAGATTTCTTGATGTACTCTTCAGCCACCAGCTTGGGGTCAACATCAACTTGATCCAAGTTGGCAGCAGCAAGGACAGCGCGATCCAACGTTGCTTGCATCGTCGCTCTTTCGCGCTCGAACTTCATGATGTCGACGCCCAGACCGGTTGTCGCAAACATCATCAGAAGGCCGATAAGCACAAAAAGCGTGAATACCGCACCACCTTCGTCTTTGGCGAAACGGCGGGCGACCGAAGCCTTTTTTTCAGATCTCTTTGAGCCGCTTTGAAATACGCGCTTATTCATCTTGATGACCTCGCTGAGCAGACATCCAAACTGCTAAGGAAATATTAACTCTCAAAAATTAACGCCGAATCGTGGCGGGATTTAGGCGAAAAAGCTGCTGACTTGACTGATTTACAAGCAAAAGCGGGATAATTCGCGGGCGATGGGCGCTTCTGTCTTCGGTTGGGCGACAATTTCGAAGTCGGGTGCCGAATTGGGCGACTCAGCGACCGTCACAGTATTTTTGATGCGTTTTTCGAGTTTTATTTCTGCTTAATTATTGATCGTTTACCCAATGGGTGCGACAAAACGTCAGAACGTAAACCGTTCGCTGGCACGGAGGATTAAATGACGGCCATTAAAGAACCCAGCTTTCGCGAGAGTGTGGACCTTATGTTCAACAGGGCAGCGTCCCTGATGGACCTGCCGCCGGGGTTGGAGGAGAAAATCCGGGTCTGCAATGCGACCTACACCGTGCGTTTCGGCGTTCGCCTGCGGGGTGAGATTCATACTTTCACCGGATATCGGTCGGTTCACTCTGAGCATATGGAGCCGGTCAAGGGCGGTATTCGCTATGCTCTGGCCGTGAACCAGGACGAAGTCGAAGCTCTGGCGGCACTCATGACTTACAAGTGTGCATTGGTTGAGACACCGTTTGGCGGCTCGAAAGGTGGCTTGTGCATTGATCCCCGGCAGTATGAAGAACATGAGTTGGAACAGATCACGCGGCGTTTTGCTTATGAATTGGCCAAGCGCGATCTGATCAACCCGTCTCAGAACGTGCCTGCGCCCGATATGGGCACGGGCGAGCGCGAGATGGCGTGGATTGCGGACCAGTTCGCACGAATGAACACAACCGATATCAATGCGCGTGCCTGTGTCACCGGCAAGCCGCTGAATGCCGGTGGTATCGCCGGACGTGTCGAAGCCACAGGGCGAGGCATTCAATACGCATTGCGTGAGTTCTTCCGCCACCCTGAGGACGTGCAGAAGGCAGGCCTGTCCGGCAAGCTGGACGGCAAACGCGTTGTCGTGCAGGGGTTGGGCAACGTGGGATATCACGCCGCAAAGTTCCTGAGTGAAGAGGACGGCTCTCGTATTGTCGGTATCGTTGAATGGGATGGTGCGCTCTATAATCCCGACGGGATTGACGTTGAATCGGTCCGGCAGTGGATCGTCAAGCATGGCGGTGTTAGCGACTATCCGGATGCAACGCATTCTGCCGAAGGTGCCGAGGTTCTAGAAGCAGACTGCGACATCCTCATTCCGGCGGCCCTTGAAGGTGTCATCAACCTAGCCAACGCCGAACGGATCAAGGCACCCTTGATCATCGAGGCGGCGAATGGTCCTGTGACGGCGGGTGCGGATGAAATCCTGCGCAAAAAAGGCACCGTGATCATTCCGGACATGTACGCGAATGCCGGCGGTGTGACGGTGTCTTACTTTGAATGGGTGAAAAACCTCAGCCATATCCGCTTTGGCCGGATGCAGCGTCGTCAGGAAGAAGCGCGCCACGAGTTGATCGTCAGCGAGTTGGAGCGGCTGGATCGGTATCTGGGCGATGCGTGGTCGATGTCCCCGGACTTCAAGGCCAAATACCTCAAAGGTGCGGATGAGCTGGAATTGGTTCGTTCGGGCCTCGATGACACGATGCGCATTGCCTACCAATCCATGCGCGAGGTCTGGCACAGCCGTGATGATGTCGAAGATCTGCGGACGGCGGCTTATATCGTAGCCATTGATCGCGTCTCGAAAAGCTACCGCGCCAAAGGGCTTTGATCCTTTGCATTACAGGGGCGGTCGGGCCACGATCCGATTGCCCCTGTTGCTGTCCGACCTAAATTGATCGCAAGCGGTGAAAAGGAAGATGGCAGGCAGTGCGCCTGACAGGTAAGCTGCCGCGAAAGAAACGATTCCGGGAGATCCCCATGTTGCGTACCGCCATCGCGGCCCTTTTGTTGGCCACACCTCTGGCTGCTGAGGAAACCAAAGAACAAAGCTGCCAGTATCAGGCTGATGTCGTTGCGGCAATCCAAAAGGCGCGTCTGGACAGGGTCAAGGAGCGCGACGTACCGCAGGCGGTGGCTGATACAAGCCCGACCTGGCCCGAGAACTACAACGCGGCCATTCCGTTGATCGCCCCCTGGGTTTACGAGCAAAAGATGCGCGACGTGCGCAAAAAGGATCTGGGCGCCGCGTGGCTTGAGCTGTGTTTGCAGCAATAATCCACAGCACCATCATTTCCCTGTGGACAAACGCGCGTCATACCCTTGGCGCGCGTTCCTGTTTCTGTCAAGTTTAACCCATGTCACTGCCCCCCGGATTTCTGGATGAACTGCGCACCCGGCTGAGCTTGTCTCAGGTTGTTGGGCGTAAGGTCATGTGGGATGCGCGCAAGTCCAATCAGGGCAAGGGTGACATGTGGGCACCGTGCCCGTTTCATCATGAAAAGACCGCCTCATTCCACGTCGATGATCAAAAGGGGTTCTACTACTGCTTTGGTTGCCATGCCAAAGGCGATGCGATCAGCTTTGTGAAAGAAACCGAGAATGTATCGTTCATCGAAGCAGTTGAGATTCTGGCGCGCGAGGCCGGAATGCCGATGCCCGCGCGCGATCCCAAAGCACAGGAAAAGCAGGACCGCCGTTCGCAACTGGCCGAGGTGATGGAGCAGGCGGTGCAATTCTTCCGCCTGCAACTCAAGACCGGGGCAGGGGGAGCGGCACGTGATTACCTGAGCCGCCGTGGACTGGACGCGCAGGCGTTGGAGCGATGGGAAATCGGCTTTGCCCCAGATGGCTGGCAGGCGCTGTGGGATCATCTGCGCGGCAAGAATGTGACCGAGGATCTGATCCTAGGTGCGGGTTTGGCCAAGCCGTCGAACAAGGGCAAAAAGCCCTATGACACATTCCGCAATCGGATCATGTTCCCGATCCGCGACCCGCGCGGGCGTTGCATCGCCTTTGGCGGGCGGGCGATGGACCCGGCCGACAATGCCAAATACCTGAACTCACCCGAGACTGATTTGTTCGACAAGGGACGCAGCCTCTATAACCACGGGCCCGCACGGCAGTCTGCGGGCAAAGGGCTGCCCTTGGTCGTGGCCGAAGGGTACATGGACGTGATTGCTCTGGCAGAGGCTGGGTTTAGTGCCTCGGTCGCGCCGCTAGGTACCGCGATTACCGAGCATCAGTTGCAATTGCTATGGCGTATCTCGGACGAGCCGATCATTGCACTGGATGGCGATACGGCGGGTCTGCGGGCCGCCATGCGGGCGGTTGATCTGGCTCTGCCGTTGCTGGAGGCCGGGAAATCCCTGCGCTTTGCCCTGATGCCCGAAGGCAAGGACCCCGACGATCTGTTGCGTGCCGAAGGGGCAGGGGCGGTGCAGGCTGTGCTGGATGGGGCCATTCCGATGGTCAAATTGCTGTGGCAGCGCGAAACCGATGGCAAGGTCTTTGACAGCCCGGAACGTAAGGCAGCGTTGGATAAGGTGCTGAGGGACAAGATCAAACTGATCCGTGACCCTTCGATCCGCTCTCATTACGGGCAAGAGATTAAGGATCTGCGGTGGCAATTGTTCCGCCCGCAGCGGCAATCTGGGAACCGCCAATGGAAACCTCGGGGCAAGTGGCAACCGCAGAAACAGCCAGCAACGCCTGACGCGCGGGCATCGTTTCTGGCCTCATCCGAAGGTGCCGAGATTCAACTGCGCGAAGCGGCTATTCTTGCAATTGCTGCGCTAAACCCCGAAGTCGTTGTGCAGTTTGAGCATCAATTGGAGGATATGGAGTGCCGCGATTCCGACCATGCAGCCCTGCGCCATGCGATCCTGCGTCACGCGATTGATGATCCTGACAACCTGAAAGACCACATTGCCGATACTTTGGGGCCCCAAGCCCTTGAAAACCTGCTGGCCCTTCGCCATGTCGCAGTAATCCCCTGTGTGTACAAACCAGGCGACGTTGAAAAGGCCGAGATGACTCTGGCCGAGGAACTCGCAAAGATCAAAGCGCTCCGGGGGTTGGATGCTGAGATTGCCGAAGCTGCAGAGGAACTGTCCGATCTGGCCGATGAGGCGTTGACGTACCGATTGGCGCAAGCCGCCGAAGAACGCAACCGCACAAGCCGTAGCCAGAACGAGGACAGGGCCGTTTTCGACATTGCCGACAATGGCGCGCGGATCAACCGCGACGAGAAAGATGCGTTCAAGGCAATCATGTCGGGCATCAATTTTGAACGGAAACGCCGGTGAAGTGGTGTTTTCGTAAGGCACTGGAAAAGAAAAACAGGTAAACGGGTGGCCGAATCACTTCTACGCGCTAATGATTCGGTTGAAACGAATCACCCATCCCTGCAGGAGCATTGAATGGCCGCCAAGGATACGAACGAAGACCGCAAATCCGACGAGCAGGAACAGGAAATCTCGTTGGACATGAGCCAGGCCAACGTCAAGAAGATGATCGCCGAGGCCCGCGAGAAAGGTTACATCACCTACGACCAGCTCAATCAGGTGCTGCCGCCTGACCAGGTCAGCTCGGAACAGATCGAAGACGTTATGTCGATGCTGTCCGAAATGGGCATCAACATCATCGAAGATGAAGAGGCCGAAGAGGAAGAGAACAAAGGCTCGACCGAACTGACCACCACGGAAAGCAACCGTGAGGTTGCGTTGTCCGGTGCTGCAACGGAAAAGCTGGACCGCACTGACGACCCCGTACGCATGTATCTGCGCGAGATGGGCAGCGTCGAACTGCTAAGCCGTGAGGGCGAGATTGCGATCGCCAAGCGGATCGAGGCCGGTCGCAACACCATGATCGCCGGTCTGTGCGAAAGCCCGCTGACCTTCCAGGCGATTACCATCTGGCACGACGAATTGTTGTCCGAAGACATTCTGCTGCGTGACGTCATTGACCTGGAGGCCACATTTGGCAACCAGTTGGACGAAGACGGCGATGTCGAAGAACCGGTCGTCGACACGTCAGCCGTACAGGCGGCAAAGCCAGCCAAGGACAGCGGACCGGAACTGGACGCGGATGGCAATCCGATCGCCAATGATGACGATGATGACGAAGATGATCAGGCCAACATGTCTCTGGCCGCGATGGAAGCGGCCCTGAAAGATCAGGTGCTGACCACGCTGGAGCGAATCTCGACCGATTTCGCGATGCTTTCGGAAATGCAGGACAGCCGGATTTCGGCCACGCTGAACGAAGATGGCACGTTCAGCGCCAAGGACGAAGAGACCTATCAAAAGCTACGGGCCGAGATTGTTGAACTGGTGAACGGTCTACACCTGCACAACAACCGTATCGAAGCGCTGATCGACCAGCTTTACGGCATCAACCGCCGTATCATGTCGCTGGACAGCGCGATGGTGAAGCTGGCGGACCAAGCCCGTATCAATCGTCGCGAGTTTATCGACGCTTATCGTGGCCGTGAACTGGACCCGAACTGGCTGGCCGAGATGGCTGAAAAACCCGGTCGGGGTTGGCAGATGTTCATCGAACGCTCGACTGCCAAAGTCGAGGAACTGCGCAACGATATGGCTCAGGTCGGGCAATATGTCGGTCTCGACATCCCCGAATTCCGCCGCATCGTGCAGCAGGTTCAGAAGGGTGAAAAAGAGGCGCGGCAGGCCAAGAAGGAAATGGTCGAGGCAAACCTGCGCCTGGTGATTTCGATTGCCAAAAAGTACACGAACCGCGGCCTCCAATTCCTTGATCTTATTCAGGAAGGCAACATCGGCCTGATGAAGGCGGTAGACAAGTTCGAATACCGCCGCGGCTATAAGTTCTCGACCTATGCGACCTGGTGGATTCGTCAGGCGATCACGCGCTCAATTGCGGATCAGGCCCGTACAATCCGTATTCCGGTCCACATGATCGAGACGATCAACAAGCTGGTTCGGACCGGCCGTCAGATGCTGCACGAGATCGGGCGCGAGCCGACGCCAGAAGAACTGGCTGAAAAGCTGCAGATGCCGCTGGAAAAGGTTCGCAAGGTGATGAAGATCGCCAAAGAGCCGATCAGCCTTGAGACGCCGATTGGCGACGAGGAAGACAGCCAGCTGGGCGATTTCATCGAGGACAAGAATGCCGTGCTGCCGCTGGACAGCGCCATTCAGGAAAACCTCAAGGAAACGACGACACGGGTTCTTGCCTCGCTCACCCCGCGCGAAGAGCGGGTGCTGCGCATGCGTTTTGGCATCGGCATGAACACCGACCATACGCTGGAAGAGGTCGGTCAACAGTTCAGTGTGACCCGCGAACGTATCCGTCAGATCGAAGCGAAAGCGTTGCGCAAGCTGAAACATCCCAGCCGGTCGCGAAAACTGCGGTCTTTCCTGGATCAATAAAACCAAGGCGCCCCGAGAGTGGCGCCTTTTTTCTTTCACCCCACGCGCTTTCACATTGTCCATTGGAAAAATCAATTTGGCGGGAAGTCACAAGGCAAGACCCCTGCACCTATTTATATCCGCATTGTCCACTCATGGGACAGGCCGGGGTGAGGCTTTGCGGCTGATGACCCCCGGCCACTTGCCATATAGCGCATCCGATTAATCCAGACGACTGCGGAAAGTGCTGGGGGCCTGACCGGTCCAGCGTTTGAAAGCGGTCGAAAAGGCCGGTTGATCGGCGTAGCCCAGCGAATAGGCAATCTCGGACAGCGCCATGCCGTTGGTGATAAAGGTTTGCGCCAGATCGCATCTAAGATCGTCAACGATATCACGATAGGTTGCCCCTTCTTCCTTGAGCCGCCGTGTGAAGGTGCGCGGACTCATCCCCAGATTTGCGGCGGCCTCATCGGCGTGAATGACAGTGCCGGGCAGCGAGCGGGTAATCAGCCCTTCGACCTGTGCGCGCAGTTTTTGCTTGGGCGAGCGTCGCTCTGCCAGGACACGTTCACCATATTCCAGAAGGTGCGCGCGCAGGTTTGAATCGTAGGTCGGAACCGGCAAATCCAACGAGGATACGGCAAAGACGATTTCCAGTCTCTCTGCACCGAAAACAACGGGAAACCCTGCAAGTTTTTGAAATTTTTCTCTGCTTTTCCCAACCTCGTGCTGAAACCGTATCTCAATCGGACGGAAATTCGATTGCGTCAGGGTGCGCATGCGGGCCAATCCGGCGAACATGAGGAATTCGGTCCGGCGGTGATACCGGGCAAAACTGGCATCCTTCCATTCGGCCTCAATGGTGGCAAAGTTTCCGGCAAGGCGCAGTGCAAAGGCTATGGCCGGGTCGATGAACATATGAAAACGCGAGGTATTTTCGATCACCTGCCGCAGGTCGCGCGAATACTTACTGATATACGCCGTCAGGCTAGAGGACGAAGAAAACTGCAACCCGGTCTGCGCGGCAAAGGTAATATCTCCGACGGAATCGCAGGCATAGCGTGCAAACAGGGCTTCTTGATGGGCGCTGCACGTTGTTGTCGGCGCTGCAATTCTATCCCGTGAGAGTTTACACTTTTCCAGTATACGGTCAGATGCTTCGGTGCCGTTTGTTCGTTGATCAAGCGCTTTGGTCAATAACTGAATGCGGGCGATATCAACTTCCATGGCTGTTCCACCGTGTTTTCAATCGGGTTTAATGCCGTTGTTGCGTATTGGGCGTTTGTCGATCCCATGTATTGCTTCAATGTCTGGAATTCGAATGGTTTTGGCCGGCAAACACAAGACCCAAGGTCAGACATTTTGTATTTCCCGTCCGTTGTCGGGTCAGCACCTTGTGGGGATGAGGTCAGAGCCCTGGATAAAAAACCACCAAAACCGGTGGCTCCCCGGCACATTCACGCGTTTGAATCAGACGGCCTCATGTCGCATTGCCCGGTCCGGACCATGGTGAAAGGGTGCGGGTAGGAAAGCTAACGGGCGCAACAGATATGCCAAACTTTGCCGTCTCAGAATTGGTGGATGCTCAGGATGCCATTGTTTTTGATGGGGAATGTGTTCTGTGTTCAGGTTTTTTTCAATTCATGACGATAAGGGATAAAGCGCAGCGTTTTAAATTCGCAACGGCGCAATCGCCGCTAGGGCAAAGGCTGTACCAAGAGCTTGGATTGCCCATGCAGGATTTTGAAACCAACCTGGTGATCGTGAACGGCAATGTACATCAACGTCTGGATGCCTTCGCCGCGGCGATGGGCGCGCTGCCGGGGATTTGGCCGATCTTGTCTTTTTGTAGGTTCCTGCCCAGCTGGATTAAAGACCCGCTTTATCATGCCATTGCACGCAACAGGTACAAGATTTTCGGACGCAATCCGACCTGTATGACCCCGGATGCCGCACTGCGATCCCGTTTTTTGCCCGAGGGATTTTGAGTGGAACCCGATCCGTTTTTGCAATCCCTTCCTGCCGGGGTAGAAGTGCCCTTGGCCCTTCAGCAGTTGCATTCCAACACAGGTCACTACGTGGGACGGTGCGATATTGTCGAGGGACGAGGGTGGTTGATCAGGCTTGCTTTGCACCTCGGACGGTTTCCTCGAAGCGCCAACGACATACCGGTGCAAGTTCGGATAGACCGTGACGATGACACATGGCAGTGGGTACGTGATTTTGATGGCCACACGACTCGATCCCTCCTGACATTTGATCACGGCGCAGATTGCGTTCGTGAAAGGCTGGGCTGGCTGACGCTGTGGCTGGAGCCCGAAGTCGAAGCTGAACGCCTGTTGATCCACATCCGGGGCCTGAGCATTTTGGGTCTTCGTTGCCCGGCATTTTTGCTGCCACGCTCATCAACCGTAGAATGGCAGAGCGAAACAGGGGATTATTGCTTTGATGTCTCGGCCAAAGTGCCGGGCCTTGGGGTATTGATCCGGTATAGCGGCTGGTTGAAACTTGTTCACGTACAGATGGACCCGGATTGAATTCATCGTGAACCGGCTTTGTTTGAATTCAGAGTACACTAGGTCAATACCTACCTCGAAACAGGAAAGAGTGTGACTATGAAAAAGGTTATGTCTTATGCCGTATTCGCGGCGCTTGTATTGACCACTCCAGCGTCAGCGACGTTCGCTCGGTTTGGCTATCAGACCGTAGCGCTTAGCAACACAGTCTTTGAGGTGATCCCGCGCGGACGGACCGATGTAGACGGGTATTGGTGTGCGGCCTCTGATTTTGCCCGCAGAACACTGGGCGCCAGTTGGCAACAGCGGATTTACGTCAAGCGTGGTTATGGTCCAAGCGAGGCCACGGGGCGCAGAACAGCCGTGCAGTTTTCGCTTACGGCACCGGAGACCGTTCAGCAGCAAAGCAGTGGTGTTTTCTCGGCGGGGTTTCAGCCGGGTTTCAGTATGTCAGTTTCGGCCGCCAATGGCCGGTGTACTGCTCGGCCAATCTTTGACTAATACAGGCCTGTCCACCTAATGAAGACCGAGTTTTTAATTTCAGCGCGGGGTCCCGGACTTTATGAGTTCACTCCGGATGTGCGTGACTGGCTGAACTCAGTCGGGGGGGATGGGTTGCTGACACTGTTCGTGCGGCACACCTCTTGTTCGCTGGTCATTCAGGAAAACGCGGACCCCGAAGTGCAGGCGGATTTGCGTGCGTTCTTCGATCGGCTGGTGCCGCCGTCGGATCACCCGTCGATGGCGTATCTGCGGCACACCTATGAAGGTCCCGATGATATGCCAGCCCATATCAAAGCCGCGCTTTTGCCGGTTTCCCTGTCGATTCCTGTGGTGTCTGGACAGCCCGTTCTGGGCACTTGGCAGGGTATATATCTGTTTGAACATCGAACTGCGCCGCATCACCGAAAGGTTGCTGCGCATTTCGCGTAGATTCATGATCTAGCGGTTAAAATTTCCGACTACCCAAATCCTAGCGGCTGCCCTATAGTTGTGGATAACTAAGCCACTGCGCTTACAATAAGAAGCGGAACAAGGGACGAGGAGAGGGCGAATGCGCTGCCCGTTTTGCGGTAATATCGACACTCAGGTCAAAGATTCACGCCCGGCAGAGGATCACGTCGCGATCCGCAGACGTCGGTTTTGTCCCGCTTGTGGGGGGCGTTTTACCACATATGAACGTGTACAATTGCGCGATCTGGTGGTGATCAAAACCAACGGAAAACGAGAGGATTTCGACCGGGATAAGCTGGAACGTTCGATCCGCATTTCGATGCAGAAACGCCCCATTGATCCTGACCGGATCGACCAGATGATTTCGGGCATTGTCCGCCGTCTGGAAAGCATGGGTGAAACCGATATCCCGTCCAGCAAGATCGGTGAGATCGTTATGGAAGCTCTGGCGCGGATCGACACCGTGGCTTATGTTCGCTTTGCGAGTGTATACAAGAATTTCCAGGCGGCCGATGACTTCGAGGAGTTTGTCCACGAACTGCGCCCGCCGCAGCCTTCGACGGACGAGTGAGCGAAACAGATAAGCGATATATGGCGCTGGCCTTGTCATTGGGGCAGCGCGGTCAGGGCACGTGTTGGCCCAACCCTGCGGTAGGGTGTGTTATCGTGCGCGACGGTCGGATCGTCGGGCGTGGCTGGACCCAACCTGGTGGTCGACCGCATGGTGAAACCCAGGCGCTGGCCCAAGCGGGCGAGGCCGCGCGCGGCGCAACTGCGTATGTCTCACTGGAACCTTGTTCTCATCACGGTCAAACACCGCCATGCGCCGAGGCGCTGATCAAGGCAGGTGTGTCGCGGGTGGTTTCCGCCATTGAGGACAGCGATCCGCGCGTCGCAGGACAGGGGTTTGCCATGCTGCGCGAGGCTGGGATTGAGGTCACCACCGGTGTTTTGGCTGAACAAGCTGCACGTGATCACGCGGGGTTTTTCCTGAAGACGGAACAGGGGCGCCCGTTTGTGACGCTCAAACTGGCCAGCAGTTTTGACGGGCGCATTGCGACGTCGACCGGTCACAGCAAGTGGATTACGGGACCGAAAGCGCGGCGGGCGGTCCACGCGATGCGCGCGCGTCATGATGCGGTGATAGTCGGAGCAGGGACAGCGAGGGCTGATGATCCGTCTCTGACTGTTCGCGATCTGGGGGTCGAGGCGCAGCCAGTGCGAGTGGTAGTGTCACGCCACATGGATATTCCGCTGATGGGGCAATTGGCACGTACGGCTGCTGAGATACCGGTTTGGTTATGCCATGGTCCGTCCCCTGATGCCGATCGGGCCCGCGCGTGGGAGGGGCTGGGCGCACGTCTGATCCCCTGTGCGCTGCAGGAACATCACATAGATGCCGCTGACCTGTTGCAACAACTTGGGCAGGCCGGGTTGACGCGCGTTTTCTGCGAAGGTGGGTCGGCGCTTGCGGCGTCCTTGCTAGCCGATGATCTGGTGGATGAGCTGGTGGGCTTTAGCGCGGGGCTGACAATTGGTGCCGAAGGCTTGCCCGCCATTGGATCAATGGGGCTGGACAAGTTGGACGCGGCCCCCCGGTTTGACCTGATAGAAACCCGCGCCATCGGGCCGGATGTTTTGCATCGCTGGGCGAGGGCGCTGCGTTAGCGGCGACGCCATAGGCGAGCGTGCGTGGCAAGCGCGCCTTGCAGTTTCGATAACAAGCGCAGGGATATACTGCTCTTTTGTTCATTGCCCTCTGTCAGGCGTAGCAACGCGACTTCGACAGGGCAGGGCAAACTGGTAAGCGGATCGAGGTATCGTGGATAATCGATCAACGCGGCATGAACCAAACCCAAGATGGACGGTCTTGCGCCACGTCGCGCCGGTACCGTTCCCAGATCGTTCGTCAACCCCCACCCAGCATAAAACGGGGCCCCAAGCGTGGTCACACGGACCCCGCGCAACAGGGCCTCGAACCCAAGCAAAGAGGTCATCGTCCAGACTTCGTGTGTTTGGGCCAGCAACGCGGCTGGATCGGTGTCTGTGGCGATCACGTCGGCGAGACTTTCGTCGCCAATCGACCCTTCGCGCAGTCCGGCCTCGACATCAGGATGCGGCTTATAGATCAGGATCGCATTTGGGTTCGCCTCACGCGCGGCCCTCAGCAAGTCGGTGTTTGTGTGGACAGTCGTAGTGCCAAGCAGGATTGAGGCATCATCCTCGACCTGACCCGGAACCAGAATGCGATGCCCTTCGGGCAGTTCCGGGGGCGCTCCGCCGGTATTGTATTTGCTGAGTTGGCCCGAAACGATCTGCGCCACCAACCGTTCGGCCCGCAATTCCTGATCCGGGCGCAGGGTTTCACGTGCGGTGATCAATTCCTCCAACCGGCTTGGATGTGTCGGGTCGTAGTAGATGCCCAGATCGTCCGTTGCCAAAGACAGGGGCGGCACCAGATTGGCGCCAAGCCCGCGGGACCTCAGAAAACCGTCCTCGATCCTGATTGCGCCTTCCGCATCGCGGGCGTGGTTGGCCCAAACCATATGCGGACAGTCGGGTGTATCGGGCGGGGTCGGAGTGAAGCGAATCTTTTTTTCGCGACCGAACATCTCTTGCAGGTGTTTGCGCTTCCACAGCCGCATGCCGGAGGCTGTCCACCCCTTATGATCCTGACGCCACGCCCTCGTTTGCGCCTCGAGCGTGTCCAGCACAGTTTCCAACTCGCACAACTGATCCCGGTATGGGTCGTACCATGTAGGATAGAGGATCATTGCTGCGGCAAATAACTGCGCCCGGGTCAGGTTGCGCTGGCGGCGAGGGAAATAGACCTCATCCTGTGTCAGCCCCCATCCGGCATAGAAGGGCTGGCCAAAGACACGCGGCTTGTGGCCAGCCATTATAGCCTCAAAGCCCAACTGCGATGACAGGGTGTAGACGCCGACCGCACCCTCTAGCAGAGTCCATGGGCTGATGGGCTCGGTTACAAACGAAACCCGGTCGGTCATATCTTGATCCGAGTAATACCCGCTGCGATGTCCGGCGGCGGTTTCGGGATGTGTCTTGATCAGGACACGGGCACCTGGGTTTTCCTCTTGTGCCATGACCAGCATCTCGCGGAAGCGTGCGTCATCACCCGCGCTGGCCGTGACCGAGGCATCATCTCGCGCCTGATCGACCACTAGAACGTAACCCGGTTCAGGTGGGGGCAGGGTGGGATCGACGGCAGAATACTTGCTGAGGTGCAATTCGCGCATCCTTTCGGTCCCGTACCGGGCCCGGTTCAGCAGGGCGGTATCGTCCAGCGGATGCGTGGCCAGTAGGGTTTCAAGATCCGAAGGCTGCGCAGGATCGAAATGAACCGCCGACCGATCAAGCAACAATCCCAGCGGCGGCTCACCCGTGCGCCCAGGATGTAACGAGCGCAAAAAGGCGTCTTCGACACGTAGAATCGGTGCGTTGTGTCGGGCCGCGATGCTAAAGCCGCGATGCGCAGTTGGGCTGTTGCCCCAAACACCCACTACGTCTCCGTCGCGGGGAAGACCCAGCCGGATGTCGTAACCATTGAGGTGTAGGATGCGCCGTATGCGGCGTTGGGTCAGGAAACCACCGTTATAGACAAGCAACCGGGTCCGTTGTGCCCCGGCTGTTGGGTCAAGTTGCATCAGCCGCCCGTCAGCGTGGCGACGTTTGCAACCGGTGTCAGGCCACCAGCGATCAGAGAGATCGATTTGCTCCACTGCGCATACGGGGCTTCGGTCACATAGATCGTGTCGTCGTCACGGATGACGAAGTCCCGAGCGACGAACAATCCATTGGGCGCGGTCAGGTTCAACAGATAAATCATGCGCTGATCGCCCTGCAGATCCTGGCGCCCCATGACGTTGCGCGCGATGTCCTGCCGTTCCTTACGTAGTACGAAAATACCGGTCGGGTCCGAGGACAGGGATTGCAAACCGCCCACCTGTGCTAGAGCTTCAAGCGCCGAAAGGTCTTGTGTGTCGAACGCCACACGCGACTGTCCGGTGGCCCCAAGCGCGATGTAGGACCGGCTGTCAGCTTCGACCAGAATGCGGTCTCCACCGCGCAGTGCGACGTCCAACTGGGGATTGCGCACCAGATCGTCATACCACACCGTCCCGCGGTCACTTCCGCGGATCAGCGTCACCAGCGCGATGTCCGAACCCACGGCAACGCCGCCGGCCCGCGACAGCATTCCGGACAGGGTACGGCTTGGCCGCTCTATTGGATAAATGCCCGCTGCCCCGATTTCCCCGCTAAGCGAAACGGTTGCGCCATCCCCTGCGACACGGCGCACTTCGACTTGCGGATCAGGTGTTTGTTCCTGCAGTTCGCTGGTGATCAGTTGGCGCAGTTGCTCGGGCGTGTTGCCCGAGGCTCGGATGCGTCCGGCATACGGCACAAAGATAAAACCGTCGCTGTCGACCTGTATCTGTTCTAGGATAGTGGAGGAGCTTATTTCACCGGACAACAAGCCGTCATCGACGTTTTCCCAAACCGTCAAACCAAGGACGTCACCGGGGCGAACAGTGTCAGCCGCCAGGCGTTGCGCACTGCGAAAAGAGGACGAAAACCCGTATTGAGGGATGGCCGAAGTGGCCTTTGCGACGCGGTCATCAACTTCGACCACAAAAGCATTGCCACCTTTTTCCGTGGAGCCCGCCAAAATTTCAGACTTGTTGGGCCCTGATTTCGGAAGTTGACACCCGGCCAACAGGCCAATTGCGGTCACAAGGGATATCCCCCGTATCCATCGGATTGGAAAGCGCTGCACTGCCGGTAATCCTCGGTCGTTTTTGTTATGGTCTTTTGTTGGGCGCAGGCTACCCGGTTCGCGCGATAACTTCTAGCGCCAACCGGCCAGTTTTACTCAACAAGCTTTAACTGTGGCGTCTGCGCCTCTTTGTGGGGCAGGACGGATTGATAGGGGTCTGCGGCGTTCAGCATCATATCCGCCACGCCACGCAAAAGCTGCCTGCGGCCCCGGCGGGAATAGAATCCTCCGGGCACCTGACTGGTTTTCAACAAAAACCGGCGATAGGTCTGATAGGCATCCTGATCCGGGGGCATCGGGTCGGCAAAGAACGCCGCCAATGGTTGGCGCGATACGAATTCGGGTTTGTCATAGACCGATTTGCCAAAGATGCGCAGCGGGATGCCACGCCACAAAACCTGCTGCCCGGCAGTAGAATTGATCGTCACGGCAGAACTCGCACCATCCAGAAGCTTGGCGAGCTTGCCGCCGGGCACATAATGCACGCGATCCGCAATTCCATGCGCTTGAGCCAGCGCATACACACGGTGGCGTAGTGGTTCGCGGTGGTTTTCCAGCGGATGTTCTTTCACCACCAGCCGGTGATGCGCGGGCGCGCCGTTGGCAAAACCACGGATTACATCCGCAAGAAAGTCGGACATGCAGGAATAGTCCGAATGGGATTGAACCGAGCTGTCATGCCCCAGTTGCAGCAGCGCCAGATGGTAAGGATGACTGCTCCCCAGAACGCGCGCTGTGGCCCAGCGGCGCTGAAGCCGGTGAAACGGCATCAACGCCAGCCGTTTGAAATACAAACCGAATTCCTTTGATACTGGCAGATCGCGATGCCGCCGGAAGTTTCGATAACGTCGGTTCCGAAACAATAAAAACCAATGATAGAGCGCCCCATAAAAGATGTGCTGCCGCATATCCCCCCAATGCGAAGGTGGCGGTGGTGTCTGCGCTGTCGACTGATTCAGTGCATGTCGCATCTGATCGACGCCCAAAGACATCAGGCGTGAGTTTCCGTTTGAGCCGAACCGCTCATACGTTACCCACCAGGGGCGTAGGTAACCTTCCTCAAACACGTGAACAGTGACGCCGTTGGCTTGGGCAATCTTAACGGCGCTGGCGTGAATTGGGCGCGTGTCGCCGTACAGGACAATATCCGTGATTTCGCGATCTGCGATCAACTCAGACAACCTGTCTGGCCAAAGCTCGGGCGTGTCGAGGAATGGGATGTACGAGGCCTTGTCAAACCAGAACGCCTGATCCCCGGCGTTGAACCCTACGCGCCAAACCTCGGCCCCCGTAGAGCGCAGCATACGCCCGAGCCCGTTGAAAAACGGGCCATGCGGTCCCTGCAAAAACAGGAAAACACGGCGGTTCAGGCCTTTGGCTTCGGGTGACATCACTACTGCTCTTGCCTTTTGTTCAGGAAATTATGCCTGTTTCGACCTTTCCCGGCAAGGTGGGGCTTGCCCGTCACGCCGCTTGCGCTTACCTCGGCTTGGAACACTGGATCAGGTTAAGAGCTGAGGGTTAGCAGAATGTTTACAGGGATCGTCACCGATATCGGCAAAGTCACCGAGCTGGATCAACAGGGCGATCTGCGGGCCCGGATCAAAACGGATTACGACACGGCGGGAATTGATATCGGCGCCTCGATCGCCAGTGATGGCGTGTGCCTGACCGTGATCGCGCTGGGCGATGATTGGTATGACGTGCAGATCAGCGCTGAGACGGTTTCGAAAACCAATCTGGACAGTTGGCAGGTCGGTAAGCGCGTCAATCTGGAGCGCGCCCTGAAAGTCGGGGATGAGCTGGGCGGTCATATCGTTTCAGGTCACGTGGACGGTGTGGCCGAGGTGGTCGCCGTGCAGGACGAAGGCGACAGCACGCGCGTCACCCTGCGTGCCCCCAAAGAACTGGCCCGGTTTATCGCGCCAAAAGGTTCGGTTGCATTGAACGGAACCTCGCTGACCGTCAACGATGTGGATGATTGTGATTTCGGCATCAATTTCATCCCCCACACCAAGGAAGTCACAACCTGGGGTGATGTAGGGGTTGGTGACAAGGTGAACCTTGAGATCGACACACTGGCCCGCTACGTCGCGCGCCTGGCCGAAATGTCCTGAAACTACGTCGCGTCGGGATTGCCTGGTGCCGCAAGTGCTCTGGCCTTTGACCGTCTGGTAGTCTATCCACCGGGTCAAACATGCTCTGTGAAAGGCTGCCTCATGAGCTTTGAAACCCCAGGACCCGTCGAAGCCCAGCTGCGCGACGCGATCAGCCCGATCGAAGACATCATCGACGAGGCGCGCAAGGGCCGGATGTATATTCTGGTCGACCACGAGGATCGTGAAAACGAAGGCGATCTGGTGATCCCCGCCGAGTTTGCCGATGCCGACGCGATCAACTTTATGGCCACACATGGGCGCGGGCTGATCTGCCTGCCGATGACGGCCGAACGGGTGGACGCCCTTGAACTGCCGATGATGGCGGTGAACAACTCATCCCGACACGAAACTGCATTCACCGTTTCGATTGAAGCGCGTGAGGGCGTGTCGACCGGCATTTCCGCCGCTGACAGGGCATTGACGGTCGCCACTGCGATTAACGATCAGAACACGATGGCGCATATCGCCACCCCCGGCCACATCTTTCCCCTGCGCGCCAAGCGCGGCGGGGTGCTGGTCCGTGCGGGCCACACCGAGGCCGCCGTGGATATCTCGCGTCTGGCTGGGCTGAACCCTTCGGGTGTGATCTGTGAGATCATGAAGGCTGACGGCACCATGGCGCGTCTGCCTGATCTGGTCGAATTCGCCAAAGAACATGACATGAAGATCGGCACGATCAGCGACCTGATTGCGTATCGGTCTCGCAATGACAATCTGGTGGTCGAAACATCGCGCGAGACTGTTATCTCGGAATATGGCGGAGAGTGGGAGCTGCGTATTTTCACCGATCAGACCCACGGCATCGAACATGTCGTCATGATCAAAGGTGACATCACCACACCCGACCCGGTGCTGACCCGCACACATGCCCTGCACGAAGCACCCGATATTCTGGGTCTGGGTCCGAAATCCTCTCGCGAACTACCGCGGGCAATGGAAAAGATCGCCGAAGAGGGCCGCGGCGTGGTGTGCCTGTTCCGTCAGCCGCGCAACTCGCTTTACGCGGTCGAGGACGAAGGCCCGCGCACCATCAAGCAAACCGGCCTGGGCGCGCAAATCCTGTCCAAGATGGGTATCCAGGAGTTGGTACTTCTGACAGATTCGCCGGAAACCGTATACCTGGGGCTCGACGCTTTTGGCCTGTCCATCGTCGGCACCCGCTCAATCCTTAAGGATGACTGATCGTGGCTGAACAAGACAAACACGGCGTCCTGCCGACACCAACCTTCGACAAACCGGCGAAACTGCTGATTGTGGTCGCCCCGTTCTATCGCGCTGTCGCCGACAATCTGGTAGCCGGTGCAAAAGCCGAGATCGAAGCGGCTGGTGGTACTTGTGACGTGGTCGAAGTACCCGGCGCGTTGGAAATCCCGACCGCCATCGCTATGGCGGACCGTCAGTGCAATTTCGACGGTTACGTCGCGCTGGGCTGCGTCATTCGTGGCGAGACCACGCATTATGAAACGGTGTGCAATGACTCCAGTCGCGCCATCCAACTGATGGGTTTGCAAGGTCTGCTCATCGGCAATGGTATTCTGACGGTGGAAAATGACGATCAGGCCGAAGTCCGCGCAAATCCAGAAAAGATGAATAAAGGTGGCGGGGCTGCCGCTGCGGCCTTGCATCTGATCGCGCTCAGCCGTAAGTGGGGCGCCTCACAAAAGGGCGTTGGCTTCAAGCCCCCGTCCGAGTCCATCCTTGTGGCGGGCGACAGCAACGGACCCACGACAGCATGACCCAGACAGATGCGCCGAAACCGGCCAACCAGAAACGCCTGATGAAATCCGCCGCCCGGCTTTATGCCGTGCAGGCTCTGTTCCAGATGGAGCAGTCGGGTCAGACGACCGAACAGGTTGTGAATGAGTTTCTGGATCACCGGTTCGGCGCTGTCTATGAGGGCGAAGAGATGTTGGACGGCGATATCCGCGTGTTCCGCAAACTGGTCGAGGACGCCGTGAACTATCAGGCGCCCATTGACCAGATGACCGACCGCGCGTTGGTCGCCAAATGGCCCATTGCGCGCATCGACCCGACCTTGCGCGCCACGTTCCGTGCCGCCGGGGCGGAGCTGACTCAGGGCGACACTCCGCCCAAAGTGGTCATTACCGAGTTCGTCGATGTAGCCCGTGCCTTTTTCCCGGAAGGCAAAGAGCCAAAATTCGTCAACGCCGTGCTGGATCACATGGCGCGCGAGGCCCAGCCCGAGGCGTTCTGACGCCTTTACCATGGTCCGACACGCGCTAAACTGACTGTACAAGCGCAATGAGGTCCGCCATGCCCAAACTGATCCGATTGTACATCACTCAGGTTATCTGGGGATTTGTCATCTCGGCCATCTTTGTCGGGGTGCTGTTGGCGCTTAACGTGGCCAATTTGCGCGGTTTGATCAGCGGTTCGGATATCGGTCTGATAGCGCTGTTCATGATCTGGTTCATGAACGGCATTGTCTTCGCAGGTGTTCAATTTGCCTATTCCATCATGAGCTTGGCAGAGAAACCGGGTGGTCCGCGTCGTGGCTCACCCGTCGTACACAGCTTTGAACCTGTTGCAGTTCAACAGAACGCGCCTGCGCCGAAGTAATTTTGCTTCAGAAAAATGTGGCGGGACCGCCAGTCAACCGTGCGGTGTGATTCCCGAGGACCTGTATGTACAGGTGGGCGCCAGGTAATCAGGCCAGGACCTGAACAGAGCCAGCCCCCTCGGAATTGCTTAAGGCCACCAGAATGCTACCTATCACAAGAAGGGCAGAACCCGCCACGCGCCTAAGTAGGGGTTGCGGCGGGTTTGCACAAGGGGTCAGGCATCGACTGTTTCGTGCAGGGCGGTGCGCATTTTGACGAAATGCTCATCCCAGCCGCTATCGAGCGACAGGATCAGACCAAAGGCTTCGGCACTCTGAGGCAACCCTTCGTGTTGCAACGCAAGCCGTGTGCCGCCCGAAACGGGTTCGAGCGTCCATTTCACCACGCTGACGGCGTCCCCCATGGGTTTGACGGTGAATGTGTATTCCAGGTATTCCGGTGGGCGTGCAACGCGCACTTCTCCCCAGATCAACAGATCACCACTGGTTGTTCCGAACATCTCAAGCTTTTGTCCGGCGGCCAGCGGGCGTTCGGGTTTGTGAAACCATTCGGCCAGACGGTCCGGGTCCGTCAAATAGGCCCAGACGGCTGTGGGCTCGGCCCGTAGAAAGATCGTTTTTTGCAGAACGGTATGTGTCATGTGTCTTTCCTTTCAATGGCTTCTTTCAGTTTGTTCAGGCGGTCGTCCCAGAACTGGTCGAAATAGCTGAACCAGTCGAGAACAGGGGCCATCCCCATTGGTTCCAGTCGGTTGATACGTTCCCGCCCGCGTGTCTCGACCGAGATCAGACCGCCATCCGACAAGACAGTCAGATGCTTTTTGACGGCGGCGCGGGTCATGTCGAACCGTTCGGTCAATTGAGCGATGGTCATGTCCTGCGCGGCGAGCATCTGAACGATGTCCCGGCGGGTAGGGTCGGCCAGCGCACGAAATGCGTTTTGGGTTTGAGGCTGCATGTGCTTCACCATTCGTAATACCTTTTGGTATCATATTAAATGCAGTACCAAATGGTATCGCGTCAAGCCTGAAGTGGTTCTTGATTTTTGTTCACGAATTGTTCACATTCCTAAAATGACACTCGATCTGCAACCCGGACAAAAGCTGGCCCGCGGCGTGGCCCGCCATTTGTCGGCGCATGGTTTTGTTTCAGTTGAAGAATTCGTACCGATGCGTGGATTGCGCGTCGATGTTATGGGGCTGGGCCCTAAGGGCGAGCTTTGGGTGATCGAATGTAAATCCAGTCGAGCGGATTATCAGTCCGATTCCAAATGGCAGGGCTATCTGGAGTGGTGTGATCGATTCTTCTGGGCCGTCGATATCGACTTTCCAACCGATCTGCTTCCTGCGGAAACCGGTCTGATCATCGCCGACGCTTATGACGCCGAGATTGTGCGCATGGCGCCGGAAGACAAGGTTGCACCGGCGCGGCGCAAGAAGATGATCCAGAAATTCGCAACCGACGCGGCGCGCAGGTTGCAAGCGCTACGTGATCCCAGGATTTAAGCGATTAGCTTTGGACAGCGCGGGCGGCCTGAGCTGCAGCGCGAATTTCATCCGCGATTTCCTCGGCCTCTTCGGGGTCGAAATCCATTGGGATTTCGATGTTGTCTGCCTCGATGAATAGCCGCACCATGCCGTGATCAGTGGGCCCGATCTGCAGGTTTGCCTGAATGTCGCGTTCGGTATTGATGCCCATGTTCGCCTCCGGGACTAGGCGTTCGTGCTAACGCGCAAAGGGTTGAGAATCAAGCTGCCTTTGCGGTCTGATGAGGTATGGAGAATATTCAGATCAGACCCTTTCGCGCCACTGATGCACCCTGGCTAGTAGAGCAGCACGGCCGGTATTATGCGCGCGACGAGGGGTTTGATTCCTCGTTCGGCGCTTTGGTGCAGAGCATTCTGGAGGATTTTGTGGCCAGCCATGATCCGACGTGTGAACGCGGCTGGATAGCGGAAAGCGACGGCCAAAGACTTGGCAGCATATTCTGCGTCGCATTGGACGAACAAACTGCAAAACTACGGCTCTTTCTGTTGCTGCCCGAAGCACGGGGGAGGGGGTTGGGAAAGCGCATGCTGGACACATGCATGGGCTATGCGCGTAATGCAGGGTACGCGGAAATGCGGCTTTGGACCCACGAAAGCCACAGGGCGGCCTGTACGCTGTATCGTGCGAATGGATGGCAGTTGCTGGACAGTAAGCCAGTGCATTCCTTTGGTGTCGATCTTGTCGAACAAAGCTGGAAAATTCGGCTTTAATCCTCTTGCATTCCTTGGACGCGTTCGGTACATCGCCCCTCACGAGTGCCGCCTTAGCTCAGTTGGTTAGAGCGCTGGATTGTGGATCCAGAGGTCCCCTGTTCAAGCCAGGGAGGCGGTACCATCTCCCTCAATATAGTCTGAAAAAAACGTGCAAAATGTGCTGCTTGGAGCAGTGACTGTTTTTGCTGTAGTTGTTGGCAGTTTTGACGGCTGGCGCGCCTGTGATTAGCGCGCCAGGTTCAGTTTCAGCTTCATTTTGCTCCGCTTTTCTGCGGGCAAATGTCGGTTCAAGTGCTTATTCACGCGGCCAAAGCTCCAGATGACCACGAGGGTCAGCAGGATAAAGTAGAAGGCCAGAATCGGGTAGGGGATGAACGGGTTGAATGTTTTGTCCGCAAAATAGCCCGCGTAGTACAGCGCATCGCCACGTTGCTGCCAGACCGGGAAGGCCGAGAAGAACACCAGCGTAGTGGCATGGAACAGGAAGATCGCCTCGTTCGTATAGGCAGGCCAGGCCAGCCGCAGCATGGTTGGCCACACGATGCGGCGGAACCGTGCCCAGCCTGTCATGCCATAGGCATCAGCAGCCTCGATATCACCCTTGGGGATCGACCGCAGCGCGCCATAGAAGATCTCGCCGGAATAAGCGGCGGTGTTGAAGAACAGCACGATCAGCGCGCCAAGCCAGGCCGAGGTGAGCGCGTCGAGGAACGGATAGCTCTGCTTCAGCGACAGGAAGAAGAAATAGGCGAAGAAGAACTGGATAAACAGCGGTGAGCCTCGGAACAAGAAGATGAACCACTCTGCCGGTTTGCGCAGCCACTTATTCGTGGAAGCCTTGCCCATGGCAAGCGCGGTGGCCAGAAAGAACCCGGTCACCAGCGCCATGATCCCGAAATAGATGTTCCAGATCATGCCCGAGCCGATCAGGGTAAACTGTTCGCACAGGGTAAAATCGTTTCGTGGCAACAGACGTTCGCCAATCCCGATCGAGCGCAGTCCGTAATCCTGGATCGTTTGCAAGCAGCTCATGCGGTGGTCTCCTTGCGCAGCAGCTCTCCGCCCGAGGTCGCCTGACCGTGGGACAGGCGGCGCATCAGCCGTTCAAGACCGATTTCCGAGACTCGGGTCATGCCCAGGTAGAACACCAGAAGGGCTAGGAAGTACCACATGCGCCAGTCGCCATGCGGGTATTGGGTGAATTTCGGGTTCTTGTACCCACCCAGCTCGCGCGCCCAATAGACGATATCTTCGATGCCCAGCAGGAACAGCAGCGGTGTAGCCTTGATCAGTACCATCCACAGGTTTGACAGGCCGGGCAGGGCGTATACCCACATTTGTGGCACCAGAATGCGCCAGAAAGTCTGGCGACGGGTCATGCCATAGGCCTCGGCCGTTTCCAGCTGAGCACGTGGGACAGCGCGCATACCGCCAAATAGTACGTTGGCGGCAAAGGCGCCGAAAACGATTGAGAATGTGATGACGGCCAGAAAGAAGCCGTAAGTTTCGTGTACCCATTCGGGGGCAGTGCCAAGCGGCAGCTTGGCGGCCTGACAGACGATAAAGTCATTGCCCTGTCGGATCGGATCAGTCCATTCCGGGCACAATATTTGATGACGAGTCCATTCGAACGCCTGATCCAGTGCGATCACGAAGAACATGAAGAAGGCAATATCCGGCACACCGCGCACGACGGCGATATAACCTTTGCCCAGCAGGCTGAGCGGCAAGAAATGCGACCGAGCCGCCATAGCGCCCAAAAACCCAAAACCCAGCGCGACCGGCGCCGTAATGGCCAGCAACAGCAAGACCTTGAAGAAGGACAGGTAGAACACCCAATGCACACCGTTGGTCAGATAACACGAGAACCAGCGGAACGTGCCGAGTGTTTCGGGATCAGTGCAGAACGAGAAAATGGCGGGCCTCTTTGACTGGCAAGGGCGCATGGGCGGCGCGCCCAAAGATCAGGCGCGCCGCTGAATGTAAGATCAGAAGGTCGAGGACACTTCCCACTTGGTGATCAGCTCGTTCAGGCTGCCGTCGTCCTTCATGGACTGGATGGCGGTGTTGAACTTTTCTTTCAACTCACCGTCGGATTCACGGATACCCATGCCGACGCCACCGCCCAGCGGAACTTCGTCGCCAACAAAGACTAGACCCGAGCCATCTTCGGTGAAAGGCACCAGGAAGGATTTGTCTGCCAGAACTGCATCCGCTTCACCACCGCGTACGGCGGCAATGGTTTCTTCCGGGCTTGCGAACTCAACCAGAGTTGCGCCGGAATCAGCAACGTAACCGGCCTGAATGGTACCGGTCTGCGCCGCGATCACGCCGCCTGCCAGATCAACGCCATCGGACATGGCAATATAGGCCGACGGATCCGGCGGCGTGTAGTTGTGGGTGAAGTCGATGACTTCGTCACGTTCGTCGGTGATCGACATACCCGCGATGATCGCATCGTAGTTGCCCGACACCAGGTTCGGAATGATCGAATCCCAATCGTTCTTGACCCATTCGCATTCCAGGTCGGCACGCTTGCACAGCTCATCGCCCAGCTCACGCTCGAACCCGTCGATCTCGCCCGCGTCATTGACGAAATTCCACGGTGCATAGGCACCCTCGGTGCCCAGGCGGATGGTGTCTGCCATGGCCATACCAGCGCCAAGCGCCAGTGCTGCAGTAGTCAGAATCAGTTTTTTCATTGGATACTCCCCAGTTTTGTTTTCTGTCCTGAAGTTAAGCCGCCTTGGTGGCGGATAGAAAGCCCCGAAGCCGTTCGGATTCGGGGGACGTAAAGATATCTTCTGGCAAGCCCTCTTCTTCGATCAGGCCCTGATGCAGGAACACGACGTGGCTTGAGATATCGGCAGCCATTTTCATATCATGGGTTACGATGATCATGGTGCGGCCTTCTGCGGCCAGATCCTTGATCACCTTGATCACTTCCTGTTCCAGTTCGGGGTCCAGTGCCGAGGTGGGTTCGTCGAACAACAGCGCCTCGGGCTCCATACACAGGCCGCGGGCGATGGCTGCGCGCTGTTGCTGACCGCCCGAAAGCTGCGCCGGGTAGACATCGCACTTATCGCCAATGCCGACCTTCGCCAGATATTTGCGGGCGCTATCCTCGACCTCTTTCGGGTCGCGACCCAGAACGGTTACCGGGGCCTCCATCACGTTTTGCAGGATGGTCATATGAGCCCACAGGTTAAACTGTTGAAACACCATCGACAGGTTGGTGCGGATGCGCATCACCTGCTTTGGGTCGGCGGGGCGGCGATGGTGAAGGTCACCGGCCCAGCGTACGGGTTCACCCTTGAACAGAATCTCGCCCTGCTGGCTGTCTTCCAAAAGGTTACAGCAGCGTAACAGTGTGGATTTGCCTGACCCGGACGATCCGATAAGCGAAACCACATCCCCGCGTCTCGCCGTAATATCGACCCCTTTCAGCACCTCGAGATGGCCGAAACTTTTGTGGAGGTTTTTGATTTCGATAACGGGAGTGGAATCTGTCACGGGTGGCCCATGTGTTGTCGGTGTTGGTGCGGTAATAGGGCGCAAAAATCGGGGCAATGCAATGCGCAATTGACATCATCGGGTGCTGAAACCGTCAAATTGACCAAACGTACTGACCAAAATGATCACCGATTGGGTCAGATGGCATAATCCCGGACCGGATTGGGGACTGACAAATAGTTCTCGGCAGGGATGGTTATCAGGCCGCGAAGATGCAGCAGGTCGCGATCTTGTGGGTTCAGGTCGTCAATCGCTGCGCAAACAGCGCGGGCGATACCTGGTGCATCCTGCCCGATGGCCGTGATATAGGGTAGGGCGGGCGTCGGCGGCGTCGTTCCAACTTCGCGCAGGGACGCACCAAGGTCGGAATGCGTCTTGAGCAATTCCCAGGTCAATGCATCCAACGCCGCGTAATCAGCCTGTCCATCGGCCACAGCGTTGGCAGAACGCGCATGCCCACCAGTTTCAAGTATGGTTTTGGGGCACAGGTTGAGCGCCTCTAGATGAACCATTGGCGCAGCCCACCCCGATTGTGACAGGCCCTCGTTATAGGCAAACGTGCCGTTCGAAAGTCCCTGCAGATCGCGCGGGTCATTTTTTCGGGCCACAAAAACGGAGCGATAATAACCGGGCGGGCACCCCTCAAGCTCATAGTCCGGGGTGCCGACCAGCTGTACGTTGCCATGTAGGCGGGTGCGGTAAGGCATGCCGCAGGTCTGCGCAAAGGTCAGGTCGGGGTGTTGCCAGACACCCCAGAAATCGGTTTCTCGCGTTAGCTGATCCGGGCCAAAGCCCAGGTGATCGCGAATCAACGCCCATAACCGATCATTCGCAGGCTGTAATGCGGGCATGTCATACATGCCCAGCATCGCGATCACGACTTGGCGGCCTTTTGACGTGCCAGGGCGGAATCTACGTCACTGACGCCCAGCAGGCTGACCACCAGCCGCAACAGCGAATCCTCTTCGCCCGAGCGCTGTCCATCGGCCAAAGCGACGGACCACATCGCCTGCACCACGGCCAGACGGTCGTCATAGGCCACGGCCTCTTTGATCGCGCGAGTAAAACGGACCGTGTCGGGGGCCTCAGCCTCTAGGTCTTCGGCGCGGGCGCGCAGGGCGGCGGCCTCGAACGGGGACAGGCCATAACGTTCGGCTGAAATCTTGTCGATTCGGGCCATCTCGGTATCGGCATAGTCGTTGTCGGACCTGGCGATGCGCACCAGCAGGGCCGTCAAGGCCAGACGGGCATCATCATCGGCAAGCGGGTCGGGGGCGGGCTGTGTCAGCCGGGACAGGAAATCACTAAACATGGGTTAGGTATAGATGGGGCTTAATGCTCTTCCAAGCTTCTTTGAACACGCTCGCGGGCGGTCTGGCTGTCATTGAAGCTAAGGCCCATGGCGATGCGTGCCTCTTCCACGATCTTAATCTCACCTTCGTCTGTATCACCATCGGCCAGAACGACCTCCCACAGGGCGTCCAACGCGGCAAGGCGTTCGTGAAGGTCGGTGGTTTCGCGGATCAGCTTGCCGAATGTGTCCGTCTCAGGTGCGGCAGCGTGCAGCTTTTCGCAGGTCGCGCGAACCTTGGCAGCTTCGATCGCATTGTGTTGATAGAGCCGCGCAAGGATGCGGTCGATCAGGCTGATTTCCTCAAGCTTATAGTCACGATCCGCCTGCGCCACACGCACCATAAGCGCACCCAGAGCCAGCTCGGCATCCGGGTCGGGCAGTTTATCGTGCTGCGGTGGGCGAAAAGCCTGAAAGAACTTCTTCAACATGCGCTCAGGTTATTCCATATTTTGTGGGCCGCCAAGCACAGACCACCCGTCATAGGCAGAATGGTCGCAAGACTGTCGGATTTGGCAGAAACACGCTGAGCGCGATCCACCTGCGGATGGATCAACCCGCCTGAAGCGCCTGTTTTGCCTGCTCTTGCAGCCAACCCAGCATCTGCCGATAGGGGACAGGGCCATAGCTGACCCGCGCCACGCCCAGCGACGCCAGAGTGGTCGTATCGGGGGTGCCGGGAAGGGCAATAATGTTGACGGGCAACTCGGTCGATTCGCAGAGCCGAGCGATCAGCCCTTCGTCTTTGAGACCCGGCGCAAAGAACCCGCTGGCCCCGGCATCGGCATAGGCCTTGGCCCGTGCGATCGCATCGTCCAGCATCGAATTATCATGAGTGTCGGGCTTGGCTTTCAGGAAGATATCCGTGCGGGCATTGATGAAGGCCGGGATGCCGGCAGCATCGCAGCCTTCGCGCATTGCCTGGACGCGTGCTTCCTGCGTTTCGATGTCGTAGAGGTCGTTGGTGCCAACGATTTGGTCTTCAAAGTTAAAGCCGATGACACCGGTCTGCAGCGCAAGTTGAACATTGGCGGCGACGCTTAGCGCATCCTCCGCATAGGCGCCTTCGAAATCCAGCGTCACGGGAAGATCCACCGCGGCAACGATCCGGCGTGCATTGTCCAGGGCAGCATCCAGTGAGATTTTCTGCCCGTCCCCGAACCCTTGCGCCATCGCAACTGGCGCGCTGCCAGTCGCAATTGCCTTGGCCCCCGCGTCGCGGACAGCCCCGGCGCTGCCCGCATCCCAGATGTTGTACAGGATGACCGGTTCGCCCTTTTTGTGTAGGGCGGCGAACTCTTCTGCTTGGGTAATCTGGTTGGTCATGCCGGTCTCCTGTCGCTGCTATTGCGGCAGTTAACCGTGCAAATAGTCGGCGCGTAAAGATGTTTCGCACCGACCAACACAATACAGTGATTTGTCCGAGGTCAAACCAGCCGCGAACTGTCCTTGGCTGCGCGCACAAAGTCGCGGAACAAGGGGTGGGGGTCAAACGGTTTGGATTTCAGTTCGGGGTGATATTGCACGCCGATGAACCAAGGGTGATCTGACCATTCAACGATCTCGGGCAAACGTCCGTCCGGTGACATGCCCGAAAAGTTCAGGCCCGCCTTTTCCAGCTTTTCGCGGTATTTGATGTCCACTTCGTAACGGTGGCGGTGGCGTTCTTCGATATTGGTGCCACCGTACACCTCGGCCACTTTCGAGCCCTCGGCCAGTACCGCGTCATAGGCGCCCAAACGCATGGTGCCGCCTTTATCGTCGCCGACTTTACGTTCGACCTTGTGATTGCCCTGCACCCATTCTTTCAGGTGATAAACTACCGGCTCGAAACGCTTTTTCCCGGCCTCGTGGTCGAATTCCTCGGATCCGGCTTCGGTGATCCCCGCCGCATTTCGCGCAGCCTCGATCACGGCCATCTGCATGCCCAGACAGATGCCCAGATACGGCACTTTGTGTTCGCGCGCATATTGCGCCGCTTTGATTTTACCTTCGGTACCGCGTTCACCAAACCCACCCGGCACGAGGATCGCGTGGAAGCCTTCCAGATGGGGGGCGGCGTCTTCTGTATCGAAAACTTCGGCATCCACCCATTCGACCTTGACCTTGACCCGGTTGGCCATGCCGCCGTGGGTTAGCGCCTCGGCAATCGACTTATAGGCGTCTTCCAGCTGAGTGTATTTGCCCACGATGGCAACCTTAACTTCGCCTTCGGCGTTGTGGATGCGGTCGCTGACGTCTTCCCACTTGGTCAGATCGGGTTTAGGGGCCGGGCTGATCTGGAACGCGTCCAGTACGGCCTGATCCAAACCTTCGCGGTGATAAGCCAGCGGGGCGTCGTAAATGGTGGAAAGGTCCTGCGCCGCAATTACGCTGTCGGGGCGCACGTTGCAGAACAACGCCAGCTTTTCGCGTTCCTTGGTCGGGATCGGGCCCTCGGACCGGCAGACCAGAATATCAGGTGCCAAACCGATCGAGCGCAGCTCTTTGACCGAGTGTTGCGTCGGTTTGGTTTTCAACTCGCCAGACGCCTTGATGTAGGGCAGCAAGGTCAGGTGCATGAACAGGCACTGACCACGGGGCTTGTCCTGGCTAAACTGACGGATGGCTTCAAAAAAGGGCAGACCCTCGATATCGCCGACGGTGCCACCGATTTCACACAGCATGAAATCAACTTCATCCTCGCCGATAGCGATGAAATCCTTGATCTCGTTAGTCACGTGGGGGATCACCTGAATGGTCTTGCCAAGGTAGTCGCCGCGACGTTCCTTTTCCAGCACGTTGGAATAAATCCGGCCCGAGCTGACCGAGTCGGTTTTGCGGGCCGCCACGCCAGTGAAACGCTCATAGTGGCCCAGGTCCAGATCAGTCTCAGCCCCGTCATCAGTGACGAATACTTCGCCATGTTCGAAGGGCGACATCGTGCCAGGGTCAACGTTCAGATAGGGGTCCAACTTGCGTAAACGCACCGAGTATCCCCGGGCTTGCAACAGGGCACCCAGAGCCGCCGAAGCCAGCCCTTTGCCCAAGGACGAAACCACACCACCAGTGATGAAAATAAAACGCGCCATGTTTTTCGGCTGCTCCCGTGAGACGTCAAAATCAGCTGCCCGACGGTTCCGAAAAACCGCTGCATCACGGGACTTCACGTATAAAGGATTCGCGCCAATAGCGCAAGAGAACCGCAAGATGCTGTTGCAGCTCTCTTTCAGATTTCTAGGTTTTGTGGATCAGTTGGCCTGAGGAATCAGAGGCGCGTTGTCGCCCTGCGCCGGGGGCAGCAGATCATCCGCCGACGGAACCGCCGGGGTGCTTTCTTCGGTTGCCGCAGGTGCCGGAACGCCCAAACGGTCGATAACCGAGCTGCCCGAAGACTTCTGAGCCGCCAAAATGGTCAGCGTGATCGAGGTCACGATAAAGCAGGCTGCCAGAATCCAGGTCACCTTGCCCAAAGCGGTCGCTGCCGCGCGACCTGTCATGGCGCCACCGCCACCACCGCCCATACCAAGGCCACCGCCTTCGGACCGCTGCATCAGAACAACGGCAATCAGGCCCAGGGCCAAGAGGAGGTGGATGATGAGAACGACGTTTTCCATGGTGTTCCTGTACAGCGTGGCGTGTATCGCGTGGTACTTATGCAAGTTTGCCTTCGGGGGCAAGGGATGAGTTGGCATCACGAACGGTGATATTCCAGATCACAGCAAAGGGACTGGACAGGCGGATGATACGTAACGCAGGCTGCGGCCATGCCTCATGACGATCACGACCACCCGCACGCCCTGTTGCCGCCCGATCCCGCGCTTCGAGTTAAAGCGCTTGAGACGATTCTGACCCGTAAGGGTCTGATCGACCCGGCGGCGCTGGATGAGATTATCGACACGTATCAAAACAAGATCGGTCCACAGAACGGCGCACGCGTTGTCGCCAAGGCGTGGGGCGATTCTGCGTTCAAGCAAGCCCTGCTTGCAGACGCGACGTCTGTTGTCGCTGATCTTGGGTTTTACGGGCGGCAGGGCGAACATATCGTAGTGGTCGAGAATACGCCGGAACAGCACAACATGGTCGTTTGTACCCTATGCAGCTGCTACCCGTGGCCTTTGCTGGGTATTCCACCGGGTTGGTACAAGTCCGACGCCTACCGCGCTCGAGCGGTACGTGAGCCGCGCAAGGTCTTGGCCGAATTCGGTGTCGAATTGACGCCAGAATCATCCGTGCGGGTATGGGATTCGACCGCAGAGATTCGCTACCTCGTGCTTCCCATGCGTCCGGAAGGCTCAGAAGGGCTAGGTGAAGAGGACCTTGCTGCGCTTGTTACCCGTGACAGCATGATTGGCACGGGCCTGCCTATGGTGCCGTCATGACCCGTGTTCACGATATGGGTGGTCGGTTTGGGGACGGTCCGGTTACGCCCGAGGCCGAAAGCGCCCCTGTCTTTGCCGAGGACTGGCATGGTCGTGCCTTGGCCGTGACGCTGGCGGCCGGGTTTCTGGGGCAATGGAATATTGATGTCTCGCGCCACGCGCGCGAAAGGCTGTCGCCCAAGGACTACGCACGGTTCTCTTACTATGAAAAGTGGATATCCGGTCTGGCCGACCTGCTGGTCGAAAAGGGGGTGCTGACCTTGGATGATTTGTCGGGCGCAGGCACCGACGACCCACACCCGTTGGCAGCCCGTGTTCTGAAAGCCGGGACCGTCTCGGGAGCCTTGGCCAAAGGCGGGCCAGCAGATCGGGCTTCGGACGTGCCGATACAGTTTGAAGTCGGGCAGAATGTCCGAACTGTGGATCCGGCAGCCAATCGTCTGGTGAGTGGCGGCCATACGCGACTGCCAATCTATGCATCGGGTGCAAATGGCAGAATTTTGCGGCTGCACGGTACGCATGTGTTGCCAGATTCAAATGCACATGGTTTGGGCGAGGCACCAGAGCCCCTTTATGCGGTGGCGTTTGCCGCGTCCGAGTTGTGGGCTAACCCGGAGCATCCCAAGGACGAGGTCGTTCTGGACTTGTGGCAAAGCTATCTGGAGCCCGTATGAGCACCTGTTCCACCCATTCCGCACCAGAGCCGGTTTTTGCCGAACCCTGGCATGCGCAGGTCTTCGCCCTGACAGTTGCATTGAACGAAGCTGGACAATTCGAGTGGTCAGATTGGGCCGATCGATTTTCGCATACTTTGAAATTGCACGGGTTGGACAAGGAACTGGATGGCGGGAATGATTATTTTCACGCGTGGCTGGAGAACTTGGAGCAATTGTTGGTCGAACAAGGTTCGACGTTACCAAGTGACATTCAACGCATGAGAAATGCTTGGGAAGAGGCTTATTTGACGACGCCACACGGTCAACCGGTGCATTTGGCGGCAGGCGAATAGGAGGGGCGCTGCCCCCGCCGCCTGTTCTGGGCGACTCCTCCAAGATATTTGAGGCCGGATTAACAGGGGAGCCATACTTCATCTGGCCGAAACTATCCCCGCCGGAGGCACCGCACATTGCGCGGTTCTAAACTGCGGCGAATTACCGGTTTCCCTGCCGCTTTGACCCCGCTATATGAGCCGAGTTTGATAATTCAGCGCAAAAGGACCGGATATGGCCAATGTGGTTGTTGTCGGCGCCCAGTGGGGCGACGAAGGAAAAGGCAAGATCGTCGACTGGCTCAGCGAACGGGCAGACGTGATCGCGCGTTTTCAAGGCGGGCATAATGCCGGTCATACGCTGGTCATTGATGGTGAAGTTTACAAGCTGCATGCGTTGCCTTCAGGCGTCGTGCGGGGCGGCAAGCTGAGTGTCATTGGCAATGGTGTTGTGCTGGACCCGTGGCACTTGATCAAGGAAATCGGAACCATTCGGGCGCAAGGTGTCGATATCTCGCCCGAGACTCTGATGATTGCCGAGAACACGCCGCTGATCCTGCCTATCCATGGCGAGCTGGACCGTGCGCGTGAAGAAGCTGCCAGCAAGGGCACCAAGATCGGGACGACCGGTCGCGGAATTGGCCCGGCGTATGAGGACAAAGTGGGCCGCCGCTCTGTTCGTGTTGCAGATCTTGCTGATGAAGCCACGCTTGAGGCGCGCGTGGATCGTGCGCTGCAACACCACGACCCGCTGCGCAAGGGGCTTGGGATCGAGCCCGTTGACCGGGACGCGCTGATCACCCAATTGAAAGAGATCTCGCCGCAAATTCTTCCGTTTGCCGCTCCGGTCTGGAAGGTGCTGAACGAAAAGCGCAAGGCTGGTAAACGCATCCTTTTCGAAGGGGCGCAGGGCGCGCTGCTGGATATTGATTTTGGCACCTATCCGTTTGTGACCTCGTCCAATGTGATCGCGGGGCAGGCGGCGACTGGTGTGGGTATCGGTCCGGGATCGATTGATTTCGTGCTGGGTATTGTCAAAGCCTATACGACACGCGTGGGTGAAGGCCCGTTCCCGACTGAATTGGATGATGCGGATGGCCAACGCCTTGGCGAACGTGGACACGAATTCGGCACAACCACAGGCCGCAAACGTCGCTGTGGCTGGTTCGATGCCTGCTTGGTGCGGCAAACCTGCGCGACAAGTGGTGTAAACGGCATCTCGCTGACCAAGCTGGACGTGCTGGACGGGTTTGAGACACTGAAAATCTGCGTGGGGTATGAGCTGGATGGCGAGCGTCTGGACTATCTGCCTACCGCAGCTGATCAACAAGCGCGCTGCAAACCCATCTACGAAGAAATGCCGGGGTGGAGCGAATCCACCGAAGGCGCACGCAGCTGGGCCGATCTGCCTGCCAACGCGATCAAATACGTACGTCGCGTTGAAGAGCTGATCGAGTGTCCCGTGGCCCTTCTTTCTACCAGTCCGGAGCGGGACGACACCATTCTGGTGACCGACCCGTTTGCCGACTGATGAGCGATCACGGCAAATCCGGTCTGAGCTACAAGGCCCGGCGGCGTTGGTCGCTGGTGCTGCTGTTGATTGGGCTTCCTATCTATATCGTGGCGGTTGTGACGGTGGTGAACTGGCTCGACCGTCCGCCCATCTGGTTGGAACTGCTGGTCTACGTCGGATTGGGCATTGTGTGGGCGCTGCCGTTCAAATTTGTCTTCAAAGGTGTTGGCAAAGAAGACCCAGAGCAAAACTCGGATTGATCACTGGCAATTCAGGTGATGAAGAGAAAAGGGCCAGAGAAACCTCTGGCCCTTTTTTTATTGTACTGGTTGGGGGAATTATCCCGCGGCGCGCTCGTCATCCGGGCGGAACCCGATCTGGGTCGAGGCCGCGAAACGCCCGCCGCCCGCTTTTTCAATCTTGCCATCGCGCAGCAACTGACCGAAGGACCGCAGACTTTCTTCGCGGTTAAAGTCATTTTGCTTGAGCGAGCGGATTTTGTTCATCAACTGCGGGCGCGAAAACTGTTCCTGACCTTCGATGAAGGACAGGTACGCGGCGGCAGCCTCAAGCAAGTCGGGGAGGGACTGCGCGCCCTGTTCCTGCGCGAACAGAGCAAAGCCACCTTCCTCGGGTGTTTCGTCTTCGGCTTCAGTTTCGGATTTGACGCGGCGAGGGGTAACTGGTCCGGCGTCCACGGTTTGATTATCGATGCGCTGTTCAGCGACCAGCTTAAGCGGGGCTGCATCGTCACTGCTGGGGCGCATGCTGGTGACCTGAATTTCCGGGCGGCGCGGGCTGACGACCGAGGAAAGATCTCCACGATAGCCCTGTTCCTCACTGTCCTGTGCTGTGGCCTTACCGTCGCCACGTTCAGCTTCGGTTGCGGCGACGGCCGCCCGCAGATGCGTGTAGGCCTCGCGCTGATTGCTGGTGTCCGGGTCATTCAACTGTTCGCCGGCCTTATCCATCAGGCGCGATACGTCCCGATCCAGATCTGACGTTTCAGTGTCTGTATTGGCCGAGCGTTTTGCCAGTACAGCTTCCACGCTTGAAATCTCTTCCAGCAGGTCGACTTCATCCTCTTCCGTCAACACACCTTCGTAGGTGGCTTCGACGACGTCTTCATCTGCACCGGCGTCGTCGAGAATGTTGGCTTCCTCTTCAGAATCGCTTTTCGCAATGTCTTCAAGGTCCGAGAACAGCACGTCGGATGTGTCTTCCTCTTCTGCTTCGGTCTGGTCTTCCGATGTCGCGTCCAACACCTCTGAATCCAGATCCTCGGCTTCGACTTCCGGTGCAGGGGCTTCGGGTCCTTCGATCTGAGGCATCTCAGCCTCGGCTTCTTCTGTTTCCGGTGCTTCGTCTTGCGTTTCGACGTGCGCGCTGGCCTCTTCAGTGTCGTCCAGATCAGCGGGGTCAAGCGAACCAGCTGCGAAGGCCGCGGCCACTGCATCAGACGGAGCAGCGCTTTTCATCAAGGTCGTGTCTTCGTCTTCCGTGTAGATGACCGAGTTTTCTTCGGAGTGAGAGACAACGGCCCGGATGCGCTGCAACTTGGCGGCAATACTGTCAGCGGCAGGCGCCGGGGCATCTTCTACGGTTTCCGCGTCAGAAAAAACGGGCTGAGAAGAGGGCGGCGTGTCGATAACATTCAAACCCTGAGCGCTGGCGGCGGATTGGGGGGATGGGGCGTTTTCTTCGGTTGCGCGGATCAGCAGGCCAGAGTCGTTCTGACTGGCTTCGACCCTGCGGGATGCGTCACGCTGCGCGATCCGTGTCAGCATTTCGGTGTCAGGCTGTGGGGGTTCAGAACCAAAGTAGCGATCATCAGCCGCGAGATCGCGGAAGTATTCGGCAATCGCTTTCATCGTTTCAAAGGAATCATCAAAGCCTTCCAAAGTGCACGAGAAGGTTCCATAAGAAACGGTCAAAACCTTGTTATTCTGTACCATCAGACGCACGTCCTCTACAAACTACAAGAGCCACCCACCCAATAGAGGGCACACCTATGGCTCGAAACTCTCTGCATGAACCTACCATTTTGTGGTCTCAATGTGTCCAAATCCGGGAAAAATGATCAATCTTAAAAAAAATCAGTCGATTGTACGGTCTGAGGAGCCAATCGCAGTGGTCGGAGGCGGAGAAATCGGTCCAGATGACCTAAATTTGGCGCTGATTCGCGTCAATACCGTTGTTGCCGCGGATGGCGGAGCGATCCCGCTGATGGATTCGGGGCGGATGCCGGATGCGGTTATCGGTGATTTTGATTCGCTGAGCAGCGCCTATCGCGACCGAATTCCGGCAGAGCGATTGTTTCCGATCCGCGAGCAGGACAGCACGGATTTCGACAAGACCCTGCGCAGTGTCGAGGCGCCGCTAGTGCTAGGGGTTGGGTTTCTGGGCGGGCGGCTGGATCACCAATTGGCGGTGCTGAGCGCTTTGATCCGACTTCAGGATCGTCCGTGCATTTTGCTAGGGGAGCATGAAGTCGTGTTCCACGCCCCACCGCGGATCGCTTTTGACCTTTCACCCGGCGATGTGGTTTCGCTGTTTCCGTTTCAGAGGGTAACGGGGCGCAGCCGTGGATTGGAATGGCCGATTGATGATCTGGTGTTAGAGCCGAGCGGTCGCGTCGGGACCTCCAATCGCGCGTTGGCTGATGTAGAACTGGAGGTGGACAGGCCCGGCCTTTTGGTCATGGTTCCGCGCAACGCCTTGGATCAGATCATGCAGGCGTTTCTGTCGGAGCTGACCGGGCGTTGGCCCGCTCGTGCAGAATGACGTAAAGGCCCGCGGCAATGGTGATGGCTATGCCGATGGCCGCGATCCCGTTGGGCAGGTCATGAAAGATTAGCCAGCCGAATAGGGTGGCCATTGGAATTTCCAGATATTGCATCGGGGCCAGCGTTGCCGACGGCGCAAAGCGCAGCGACCATGTCATCAACAGATGCGCGACGGTTCCCAGCAGCCCGATTGCGATCAGCAAAAGGTGAATGTCCGGGGGAGGTAAGATCAGCGATACGGCCCAACTGCCGCCGATTGTTCCGGCCAACAGAACTGGCAGCATTAGGATTATAGCCATCATGCCCGATGCCGCTTGAAGGGTGATTGGGTCTGTTTCTTTGGCGATTTGGCGCGTCACCAGCATGAACAGGGAAAAGAGCAAAGCTACCACAAGCGGTAGCAGGGCTGCGGCCCCCACTTGTACAAAGCTGGGCTGAATGACCAGCAAGGTCCCAACAAAGCCAACGGCGCAGGCTATCAGGCGGCGTGGGCCAACGGTTTCCTTCAGTATGTATTTGCCCAGGATCAACATTATGAACGGCATGACAAAGACGATGGCGATCGCGTCGGCCAGCGGCAGGAAAAGCAGTGAGCTGAACATGGCTGAAAGGGCGAGGATATGCAGAACCGTGCGAATAAATGTCAGCCACAGGATACGGCCACGCATGCGCAGGGATCGCCCGGTCAATACGGCCAGTGGGACCAGCACCAGCGCCTGAACGGCGAAGCGGACAAAGACAAGCATGCCGACAGGTGTGGTTTCGGCCAACAGCTTTGCCATCGCGTCGCCCATCGGCGCGATGATGCAAAAGCCAAGCATCAGGATGATGCCAAAGACCGGACGATCCTGTGTCATACGGGCGACGCTACGGGGTTTGGGGCCCGGTGGGAAGCGTCTAGGGCAGGGGTTGAACCTTGGTATAGTCTGGACCGATGCAAGTGGGCAGGCCGTCACCCAGTATCAGCCAGTTCAGCTTTTCCTCATGCGCCACGTGCAACGTTGGCTCCAACTGGTTTGGGTCTTCCAGTGTTGCCACGTACAGATGCAGCACGTCCGACATGGCTTGTGATCGGAATGATATCGGAGTGCCGCAATTGGGGCAGAAACTGCGGGTGACTCCGGGCGAAGAGGCAAAGGTTTTCGGCTCGTCCCCGGTCCAGCGCCACTGGCCGTCGCGCACGCCGAAATAGGTGGTCATCGGCGCGGCGCATTGCCGTCTGCAACTGTCGCAATGGCAGGTAACGCAGGACAGGACCGGAGGCGTAACCTCGTACCGGATGGTGCCGCACAGACAATGTCCCCGCATGATATCCCCCTTACTGCGGCATCAGCAGTTGGGTACGTTCACCGCCAGGCCGCCCAGTGACGTTTCCTTGTATTTCTCGTGCATATCATGGCCGGTCTGGCGCATAGTCTCGATCACGGAATCCAGCGGTACGAAGTGTTTTCCATCGCCACGCAACGCCAGCGATGCTGCGGAAACGGCTTTGATCGCCGCCAGTCCGTTGCGTTCGATACACGGAACCTGCACCAACCCGGCAACCGGGTCACAGGTCATGCCCAGATGATGCTCCAGCGCGATTTCAGCTGCGTTTTCAACCTGTTCCGGTGTTCCACCCATGACGGCACACAGACCTGCCGCAGCCATGGCTGATGCGCTTCCGACTTCGGCCTGACAGCCCGCTTCGGCGCCAGAGATCGAGGCGTTATATTTCACCAGTCCGCCAATGGCGGCAGCGGTCAGAAGGAAATCCTCGATATGGCTTTCCGACGCGCCGGGCACGTGATCAAGGTAATAGCGCAGCACCGAAGGCATCGTACCTGCCGCGCCATTGGTCGGGGCGGTCACGACTTGCCCACCAGCGGCGTTTTCCTCGTTCACCGCCATGGCATAGACACTCATCCAGTCATTGATGGTGTGCGGCGCGTTCAGGTTCATGCCCCGCTCGGCCAGCAGAGCATCGTGAATGCCTTTGGCGCGGCGTCGCACGTTCAGGCCACCGGGCAAAATGCCGTCAGTATTCAGGCCGCGCTCGATGCAATTGTTCATAACTTCCCACAGACGCGCAGTGCCTTTGGCAAAGCTATCGGCACAGCCGCGCGCGATTTCATTATCGCGCTTCATCTGAGCGATGCTTTTGCCGCTGGTCTTTGCCATCTCAAGCATTTCGGCGGCGGATTTGAACGGGAACGGGACCGGGTCGCCCTCGTCGGTTGCCTTGCCTTCGGCCAGTTCCTCTTCGGTCAGGACAAAGCCACCGCCGACCGAGTAGTAAACCTGCCGCAGGATCACATCGCCTTGTGCGTCGGTGGCCATCAGGATCATGCCATTGGCGTGGCCGGGCAGGTTGTTGTCATAGTCAAAGATCAGGTCAGTCTTTGGGTTGAACTGAAGCGTCGGCAACCCTTCGGGCGTCACCGAGTGCGTCTTGGAAATTTCGGCCAGCGCGGCCTCGGCCTTATCGTTGTCGTAGGTGTCGGGCACAAACCCGGCCAGTCCCAGAATGGTGGCACGGTCGGTGGCGTGTCCGACCCCAGTAAAAGCCAGCGAGCCGTGCAGCGATCCGCGCAGCCCCGCAAATTCGAACGGGGACGCGCGCATCATGTCCAGAAAACGCGCGGCGGCCACCATCGGCCCCATGGTATGAGACGATGACGGGCCGATGCCCACTTTGAACATATCGAAGACAGATAGAAACATATCAGGTAGCTGAGCCTTCTTCGGGTGTAGCGTAACGTGGTGAGGTGAACGGCGTAACCCCCAACCCCTCGGCCGCGATGGCGGCTTGGGTTGCAGGTCGGGAATCCAGCCGCGTCAGGATGTCCTGCAGATGGGGCGTGTCCCTGAGCTGAAACCAGCTGCGATCCGCGCTGGCGGGGTACAGCGCCATCCAACGCATTTGGCACGCCAGATAAAAGCTTAAAACCGATGGGGTGTCGGCCTGCAGCCAATCCGGCGCTTTCTGGGCTTCGGCATCCAGTACCCGCAAATGTTGGCGCAGGCGCGGGCGGATGCCTTCACGCAGGGTCTCGGCCTGCACGGGGTCGATGTACTTTTCAGCATAGAAAAGAATGCGCAGATCGGCGTGCAGCGTGTTGGACGCAAAAAACAGCCATTTCAGAAACGCCACCCGATCCGGGCTGTTGGGGGCAGGGGCCAGTTGCTTGTGCGTATCCGCCAGCCACAACAAAATGGCTGCCGTTTCAAAGATCGGTCCTTGCGGGGTGTCCAGCACCGGGATCAATCCATTCGGGTTCAAGGCCCGATAGGCCGCGCTGTCCTGTTCGTTCCGGCGGCGGTCCACCAGTACGGTCTCAAAAGGAAGGCCCATCTCTTCCAACACCAGTCTGATCACCAGCGAGGCGTTGTCGGGGGCATAATGAAGGCGATAGGGCGCGGTCATGGCCCCTATGTAACTTGCAGGGCGAATGCTGGAAGCCTCGATTGCGACGTTTCCCTTCGGAAACGCGTATTTTCCACGCATGTTTACGCGTGATGGCGGCGATTTGGCACTCGCGGTTGGTGGCCGCATTTCGTATAAGTCTGGCAGTAATAAAGGGAAACGCTGCCATGACCCGTGATCTGTCACCCATCGATAACGCCAAATATGTCGCCGCTCGTCGCGCTGCTGACATGGTGCAAGACGGAATGCGTGTCGGTCTGGGGACAGGGTCAACAGCCGCCTGGATGGTGCGTCGCATCGGTGAGCGGGTCAAAAAAGAAGGGCTGCGGATCAAGGGTGTTCCGACGTCGATCCGCACTGCGCAACTGGCCTGCGAAGTCGGGATCGAAGTGGTCTCGTTGGATCAGGCGGGGTGGTTGGATCTGACCATTGATGGCGCGGATGAATTCGATGGCGAGCTGAACCTGATCAAAGGTGGCGGTGGCGCGCATCTGCAGGAGAAGATCGTCGCCACGGCCAGCGACCAGATGGTCGTCATCGCCGATGCCGGCAAAGAGGTCGAAACCCTGGGCGCCTTCCCTTTGCCGGTCGAGGTGATCCCCTTTGGTTGGCAAACCACCCGCACTTTGATCCAAGAGGTGCTGGACACGATGGATGTTCTGGGCACTTCGGCCATGCTTCGGATGGATGGTGAAGCCCCTTTTGTGACAGATGAAGGCAACCACGTTTTGGATTTGCACCTGCAGCGTATCGGCAACGCGCGCCAGTTGGCGCTGGTGCTTAATCAGGTGCCGGGTGTGGTCGAGAACGGGTTGTTCATCGACATCTGTGACAAGGTCGTGATCGGCCACGGGGACGGCCGGGTCGAACTGCGCGACATCAACGCGGGTACCACCGAGCTGGACGAATTGGTGGACAGTGGTGAGAACCTGTTCTCGGATTTGGCTGACTGACGAATGTCAGAGCTTTCGGCATTACAATTCGGCGAAGTCAGTTTCCAAAAACCGGACGGCACATTCGAGAGCATGCCCCTCCAGTTGCAATCTATGGCGAAACCCATATCTGAGCGGTTCGTAAGGACGGTTGAGCATTACTGGCCGATTTTTTTGCGTCCTGGCAAGATCAACTGTCTCACCAGAACGGTCTGGACTGTGGTGAGCAATAAGATACACCCGTGGCGTCGCTTTGATGGCGCTTGCTGAAAACTGAAAGAGGCACGGTAAATGAGCTTTGATTATGATCTGTTCGTCATCGGAGGCGGCTCGGGCGGGGTTCGCGCAGCGCGTGTGGCTGCCGGTGAGAATGGTGCCAAGGTGGCGCTGGCCGAAGAGGATCGTTATGGCGGGACCTGTGTCATCCGAGGCTGTGTTCCGAAAAAGCTGATGGTCTTTGCCAGTGAGTTCTCAGGGACAATGCAGGACGCGCAAGCCTATGGTTGGGATGTTAAACCCGGCGGGCTTGATTGGAACACGTTCCACGACAAGCTGGTCGCGGAACTGGATCGGCTTGAAGGTGTTTATCGCAATATCCTGAAAAACAACGGTGTCGAAAGCTTTGATCAGCGTGCCCATGTGGTTGATGCGCATACGGTTGAGCTGGCCGATGGCACGCGTAAGACGGCCAAGCACATCCTGATCGCCACCGGCGGTCGTCCGGTCGTGCCCGAGTTTCCGGGCTCGGATCTAGCCATCACCTCAAACGAAATCTTCCATCTTGAGAAATTGCCTCAATCCATCTTGATCGTAGGTGGCGGCTACATCGCCAGCGAGTTCGCAGGTATCATGAACGGGATGGGTGTGAAGACCACTCAGTTCTACCGCGGCGCGCAAATTCTGCGCGGCTTTGATGAGGAAGCACGCGGCCTGATCTGCGAGGAAATGCGCCAGAACGGTATTGATGTACGTCTGGGCACCAATGTGTTGGAGATGGCCAAGGAAGGTGACAAAATCCGCGTCAAAGCCACCGACGGCACCGAGGATCAATTCGATGTTGTCATGTACGCCACTGGTCGTGCGCCCAATGCCGACAATCTAGGGCTTGAGGCAGTGGGCGTTGAACGGGGTCGTAAGGGCGAGATCGTAGTGGACGAATACAGCCAGACGGGCGTGCCTTCGATCTTTGCAATTGGGGATGTGACAGATCGGGTGAATTTGACACCGGTTGCGATCCGCGAGGGCATGGCTTTTGTCGAAACAGTGTTCAAAGGCAACCCGACGCCGGTCGATCACGAGCTGATCCCGACCGCGATCTTCACCCAACCGGAGTTCGGCACCGTGGGGTTGAGCGAGGAAGACGCTGCCGCGCAAGAGCCGGTTGAGGTATATGCGACCTCATTCAAGCCGATGCAAAAGGCGTTTGCTGGTGGAACGCAGCGGGTGCTGATGAAGCTGATCGTCAGTCAGGCGACCCGCAAGGTGTTGGGTTGCCATATCGTGGCACCGGGCGCGGGCGAGATGATCCAGCTGGCAGGAATCGCCGTTAAAATGGGTGCAACCAAGGAAGATTTCGACCGCACGGTTGCCGTTCACCCGGTTATGGCCGAAGAACTGGTGACAATGCGGCAACCTGTTCGCACTGCTTGATTTGCAAGCGCGCGCACACAAGTTACAAGGGACACCGTGATCACACGGTCCAACACGAAGGAACAGATACATATGGCGGGCAACAGCGGTGGCCCCTGGGGGGGCGGAGGCTCTTCTGGAGGCGGAGGAAATCGGGGTAATAACGGGGACGGACGCAAGCCTCCCGAAGGCGACGGCCCGCAGATCCCCGAGATCGATGAGCTGATGAAAAAAGGCCAAGAGCAGCTGCGCGTCCTCATGGGCGGTCGCGGCGGCGGTGGCCGTGGCGGCGGTCAGGGAGCGGGCGGCGGTGGTCCGGTTTTCACCAAAGGCACGGTAGTGATTGGTTTGCTGGTTGCTGCGGGTCTGTGGGGAGCTGCAAGCTTCTACACGGTCAAACCGGAAGAACAGTCGGTTGAGTTGTTCTTGGGTGAATTTTCGGCCGTTGGGAATCCGGGTCTGAACTTTGCGCCTTGGCCGTTTGTGACCGCCGAGGTGATCCCGGTAACCCGTGAACAGAATGAAGACATGGGCGGTGCGCGCGGCAGTGACGATGGTCTGATGCTGACCGGCGACGAAAATGTGGTCGACATCGACTATCAGGTTGTCTGGAACATCAACGATCCGGCTAAATATCTGTTTAACCTGCGCGATCCGCGTCAGACGATTCGGGCCGTTTCTGAATCGGCGATGCGCGAGATCATCGCACAGAGCGAGTTGGCACCGATTCTGAACAGGGACCGGGGCATTATCGCGGACCGGTTGCAGGAACTGATTCAGCTGACAATGGACAGCTACGATTCTGGTGTGAACATCGTCCGCGTGAACTTTGACAAGGCTGACCCTCCACAGGACGTGATCGCAGCGTTCCGTGATGTTCAGGCGGCGGCGCAAGAACGTGACCGCCTGCAGAACGTTGCGGATGCCTATGCCAACCGCGTTTTGGCCGAGGCGCGTGGTGAAGCCGCACAGGTTCTGGAAGAGGCCGAAGCCTATCGCGCCCAGCAGATCAATGGCGCGCAGGGTGAGGCCAGCCGCTTTAGCGCGGTTCTGGAAGAATACTCCAAGGCACCCGACGTGACGCGCAAGCGTCTGTATCTGGAGCGCATGGAGCAGGTTCTGGGCGACGTGGATAAAATCATCCTCGACGAGAACTCGACAGGGTCGGGGCAGGGCGTGGTGCCTTATCTTCCGCTCAATGAGCTGCGCCGCAATCAGACTGAGGAGAGCAACTGATGCGTAAGTCACCTATTATCCTCATTCTGGTCGTGATCCTTGGCGTTATCGGCCTGTCCTCGATTTTCATCGTGGACGAGCGTGAACGTGCGCTGGTTCTGCAATTTGGCCGCGTCGTTGCCGTTAAGGAAGAACCCGGTTTGGCGTTCAAGATTCCGTTGATTCAGGAAGTTGTGCGCTATGACGACCGTATCCTGTCAATCGACGTGCAGCCGCTTGAAGTAACGCCACTGGATGACCGTCGTTTGGTTGTTGATGCGTTTGCACGTTACCGGATTTCCGATCTGAACCGCTTCCGTCAGGCCGTCGGTGTTGGCGGTATTCCGGTCGCCGAGGATCGTCTGGATCGCATCTTGCGCGCCGAAACCCGCGAAGTGCTGGGTTCGGTTTCGTCTCGCGATATCCTGAGTTCCGACCGTGCCGCCTTGATGCTGCGCATCCGCAATAGCGCGATTGCCGAAGCGCAGGCGCTGGGCGTTAACGTCATCGACGTGCGCTTGAAAGCAACTGACCTGCCGCAAGCCAACCTTGAGGCCACCTTTGACCGGATGAAGGCCGAGCGTGAACGCGAGGCGACCGATGAACGCGCCCGTGGTAACGAGGCGGCCCAGCGAGTGCGCGCCCAGGCGGATCGTACTGTGGTTGAACTGGTGTCGGATGCTCGCCGTGAGGCCGAGATCATCCGCGGTGAAGCAGATGCCGAACGTAACGCGATCTTTGCCGAAGCTTACGGCGCGGACCCTGAGTTCTTTGAATTCTACCGCTCTTTGTCGGCCTATGAAAATGCGTTGGGCGGTAGCAACAGTTCGATGGTTCTGAGTCCGGATTCCGAGTTCTTCAATTACCTGAAATCGCCCACCGGGCAGGCTGGTCGGTAATGGGCCTGATCCTTCTGGCCTTCGGGCTGGTACTGATTGTCGAGGGGCTGGCCTATGCGCTGGCCCCTTCGCTTATTGAACGTATGCTTGAGGCGCTTCGGTCACTGCCTGAACAAGCTCGTCGTCTGGCCGGTCTGCTATGTGTTGTCAGCGGTCTGGTATTGTTGTGGGGTGCATTTCAGCTCGGGTTTTGACACGTTGATTTCAATTGCCGGTGAATTCCCCGCGATCCCGAGTTGCGGGCTTGGGTAAACTGACTACATTGGTTTCCAAGAGGGGTTGCTATGCGGCACCCTTATGACGTTGTTCGACAAGGAGTTCCCAAGTGCAGGCACAAGCGCGCAGTATTTCCGTCCAAAGGGACGACAGTGTTGGTTTCATGCGGCTGATGTGGTTGGCCTTTGCGGGGATGTTGCTTGTTCTGGCCCAATCCGTCGCCGCGCAGGCGCGGAGCGAAAGCCTGGCGCCGCTGGCCGAAAAGATCAGCCCAGCAGTGGTGAACATCACCACATCGACCCTGATCGAAGGGCAAACTGGCCCGCAAGGGATCGTGCCCGAAGGCTCTCCGTTCGAGGATTTCTTTCGCGAGTTTCAGGACCGAGATGGTGAAGAGGGCGACCGCCCACGCCGCAGCAATGCGCTGGGATCGGGATTTGTGATTTCCGAGGACGGTTATATCGTCACCAACAACCACGTCATTGCGGAAGCTGATGAAATCCTTGTGGAATTCTTTCCAGGCGACGGTCAGCCCAAGAAAGAGTTGCCCGCTAAGGTGATTGGCACAGATGAAAAAACAGACATCGCGCTGCTCAAGGTCGAAGCCTCGGGCCCGCTGCAATATGTGCAATTCGGTGACAGCGACATTGCGCGTGTGGGGGATTGGGTGATTGCCATGGGTAACCCGCTGGGACAGGGCTTTTCTGTTTCGGCTGGTATCGTGTCGGCCCGCAACCGGGCGCTGAGCGGTTCTTATGACGACTATATTCAGACGGACGCAGCCATTAACCGGGGGAACTCGGGCGGGCCGCTGTTTAATATGAACGGCGAGGTGATCGGCGTGAACACCGCGATCCTGTCGCCTAATGGCGGCTCCATTGGGATCGGGTTCTCGATGGCGTCCAACGTGGTCGTTAAGGTCGTCGACCAACTGCGCGAATTCGGTGAAACCCGCCGTGGCTGGCTGGGCGTGCGCATTCAAGACGTGACCGAGGACATGGCCGAGGCGATGGGGCTGGACAAACCCGGCGGCGCGCTGATCAGCGATGTACCGGACGGTCCGGCCAAAGATGCGGGCCTGCTTGCGGGTGACGTTATCCTCAGCTTTGACGGGGTCGAGGTCGAAGATACGCGCGGTCTGGTGCGTCAGGTGGGCGAGACTACGGTTGGCAAGTCGGTTCGTGTTGTGGTGCATCGCGACGGGGGCACTCAGACCGTTTTGGTCACGCTGGGCCGTCGTGAGGAAGCGGAACGCGCGGATAGCGAGGAAGAGGAAACACCAGATGCAGCGCCTGAGGAAAACGCCGATATTCTGGGCCTGACAATTTCACCCCTGACGGATACGTTGCGCACCGATCTTGATTTGGATGCGGAGGCAGAAGGGCTGGTTGTGACTGCGGTGGACGAAGCGTCCGAAGCTTTTTCCAAGGGGCTGCGCGCCGGTGATCTGATTACCGAAGCCGGTCAGCAGAAGGTCAGTTCGATTGAAGATCTCGAAGCCCGTATGGAAGAAGCGCGTGAGGCAGGCCGCAAGTCGTTGCTGTTGCTGGTGCGCCGTGGCGGTGAACCGCGCTTTGTGGCGCTGAGCCTGGGCGAGTAACTGACACCTAAATAAGCCAAAAGGCCGGGGTTATCGCTCCGGCTTTTTGCGTTTTTGGGGGGTGAAAAATGGTGAGCCACACGCCGGGGAGGCGCATGGCTCTGATACAGGGAGAGGTCAGTGGACAGATATCGGGGATGATTCTCTGACCTCCTACGGTAACAACTAAGAGATTAGTCTTGATGTTGTAAAAGGTCTGTGAAGCAGGTCACAGGGATCAGATCAGGTCGGATTCTGCCAGTTCGCGCAGGGCTTGGAAATCCTGAATCATCAACCCGCCACGCGAAGCTTCGACCACATTGTCGCGTTTCCAGGTCGAGATCGTCTTGGACACCGCCTCGCGCGTGGCGCCAACGAATTCGGCAAGTTCGCTTTGCGACAGGGTGATCCGGGTCGAAGGGTCATCCTGAAGTCCGGACAGGTGTAACAGCTTGCGGGCCAACCGGATTGGCATCGGCAGGAACACCTGCTCATTCAGCTGCGACCCCATCCACCGCATGCGCAGACCGGCCAATCGGATCAAGTCAACCGCCAGATCGGGATGCTGGCGAATTTGCTCCATCACGTCCCCCTGCCGGACACGCAAAATGCGCGAGGTTTCTGCCGCGGCGATGGTGGCCGTGCGAGGGCCGCTGTCGAACAGTGCAATCTCTCCGAACACCTCACCAGGGCGCATAAGGGTCAGCGACAGCTTGCGGCCGCTCATGGCCAGAAAGGACACCTCAAGCGTACCTTCGAGAATGGCGTACAATGCGTCACCCTCGTCACCCTGTTCAAACAGGACGTCACCACGTTCCAGTGCGATTTCAGTCGCCTGGGCGGAAAGCATGGCTTTCAACCCGTCGGATGCCTCGGACAGGAAGCCGCTGTCTGGGAAAGCCTTCATGAGTTCCAGATTCTCCGGCTGTGAGTGTTTTGGTGGTGACACAACTTTCCACAGGTTCGGCGTTAAGCCAAGGATTTTGTCGGCTTCGGCCGACAAACCATCGCAAACGTATGAGGCGAACGCCTTCCCGACCGGTTCATCTACTGGTGGTCGGGGTCATCCATATAGCTTTGAAGCAGGTTGAATTGCAGCATCAGAAACACCATCAGCGCTATGGGAAAGCCGAATGTTTCGATCTTGACCCAAAGGTCGGTGGACATCGTCCGCCAGACAAATTCGTTAGCTACGGCCAGAACGGCGAAGCAACCGCACAGACGTCTGGTCAGGATCATCCACCCCTCGTGGCGCATGGGCAGCATTTCGTCCAGAACATAGGCGAGGTAGGATTTGCCCTGCAGCAGACCGATGCCAAGCATGATTGAAAAGAAGCCGTAGACCAGCGTGGTTTTCATTTTGAAAAACCGTTCGTCATTGAACCAGGCGGTCAGGCCGCCAAAGAAGATGACCATGAATGCGGTGAAAATCTGTATCCGGCTGAGCTTACCGGTCAGGAACCAAAGAACCCCCATCGCGGCCAGCATCAGCGGCACGAAAAGGATGGTGGCTATGATAAAACCGGAATACTCGATGCCGCCGATCAGGAAGCTGTCGTCGCGCAGGCGTAGGTAGATGAAGAAAAAAGCCAGTGGAGGCCCAAGCTCCAGCACTTGTTTCAGAAACGGGTTGATCTCTTTTTTGCCTGACATAGTGGTTTCCTGCTGCTTACCCGCCCATTTCAACTATTACGGCGCCGAGTGCAATCAATGCCATCAGTGCAATCCGCCGTGGCCCCACGGTTTCCTTCAACACCAGCCATCCGATCAGGGCCGCAAAGACGGTTGAGGTTTCACGTAGGACTGCCGCTTCGCCGACCTTGTCGAGCCTTGTGGCCAGCATGATGGCTCCGAAAGACATCGGGGCGATAATGCCGCCTGCAAGGCCGCGCAGCATCAAAGGCCCAATGGTAGGCCGATTGATCATCGCGCGCCATCTCAGAAAGGCATAGATCGGCATGGTCGCACCGTCGATCATGAAGAACCAGGCCAGAAAGGTGAACGGATCGGCAGTGGCGCGGATGCCATAGGCGTCATAGGTGGTGTAAAGCGCCACGAACAAGCCGGTCGAAACGGCCAATACCAGCGCTATGCCCAGCGTGTCGCGGTTGGTTTCGAGAAACCGAAAGTTATAGGCGGCCAATCCAAAGATACCAGCCAGCAGGACAGCCACGCCGAACCACTGGGTGCCGGTGAAGGTTTCTCCGAACAGCAGGTAGGCACCGATGACGGTGAACAGGGGGCCTGTGCCGCGGACAACCGGGTAGACGACAGTGTAAGAGCCCTTGGTATAGGCCATCGCCTGCAGAACTTTGTAGGCGACATGGATCAGCCAGACGGTGGCAAAGATTGGCCACATGTAGGGTTCTGGCCACGGTACTACAAAAAAAGCGAACGGGGCGGCCATCAGGCAATAGCTAGCGTCGATCGCACCGCGTGATAGCCATGGATCGTGGCGGCCTTTTTGCAGGGCGCCGAACACTGCGTGCAGAAAGGCGGCCATCAAAGCAAGCCCCAGGGCAAGTTGATGGCCTGCTTCCGTGCCTTCGAGAGAGATCAGCCAGTCGCTCAAGTGTCAGATCATTTCGCTGGGAGGGGGCGGGGATTTTCCATCCCCAGCCCCCCCGAGGGTATTTGAGGCCAGATAAAGCTGCGGTTCAGGACTGATCCAGACCAGTGAGCGCGGCGGCGAATTCTTCGGGGTCGAAAGCGGCGAGGTCATCAATCTGCTCTCCGACGCCGATGGCGTGAATGGGCAGGCCGAACTTGTCAGCCAGTGCGACCAGAACGCCGCCCTTGGCCGTGCCGTCCAGTTTGGTCATCACCAGGCCCGAGACATCGGCTAGATTGCGGAAAGTTTCCACCTGGCTCAGCGCGTTCTGACCGGTGGTGGCGTCCAGCACCAGCAATGTGTTGTGCGGCGCGGTTTCGTCTTTCTTGCGGATAACACGGACGATCTTGGCCAGTTCTTCCATCAGGTCGGCGCGGTTTTGCAGCCGACCGGCGGTGTCGATCATCAGCAAGTCGGCACCGTCCTCTTGCGCCTTGGTCAGCGCGTCGAAGGCAAGGCTGGCCGGATCGGACCCTTCAGGGGCGGTCAGGACGGGCACGCCCGCGCGTTCGCCCCATACTTGCAGCTGTTCGACAGCGGCAGCGCGGAAGGTATCTCCTGCAGCGATCACGACCTTTTTGCCGGCAGCTTTGAACTGGCTGGCCAGTTTGCCGATCGTTGTGGTTTTACCTGAGCCGTTCACGCCGACGACCAGCACCACTTGCGGACGTTTGGCATAGATGGGCAGGGGTTTGGCGACTGGCTCCATTACGCGGGCCACTTCCTGCGCCAAAAGCTGTTTGATTTCCTGGGTCGAGAGTTTGCGACCAAAACGCCCTTCGGCCATGTTGGCGGTGACACGTAAGGCAGTATCTACGCCCATATCCGAGGCGATCAGCAGCTCCTCGAGCTGTTCCAGCATGTCATCGTCCAGCGTACGGCGCACGGCGGTTTTGGCCTCGCTGCGCCCGAACAATCGACCCAATACGCCTTTGGAAGGTGTCGCCTCGGGGGGCGGGGGGGCAGGTGTCGGATCAACAGGCGCGGGCTCGGGTACCTCAACCGGTTGCGGCGCTGGCGTAGGTTCGGGCACCTCTGGGACTGGTTGGGGAACTTCCGGCACGGGTTCCGGCTGCGGCTCGGGGTCCGGGATGATCGGGTCGGGTGCGACCGTTTCCTCGCCCCCATCTTCAACAATGGCCTCAAGCCCCTGTTCGAGGCGGGACGAGGATTTGAACAACTTGTCCTTGAGCTTTGAGAAAAACGCCATTTTTGGTCTCCGCAGGTGTTCCCCTCACCTAATGCGGATTTGCGGCAGTTGCAAAGGGTCAGAGGAACGCAATCAGCAGACCCGCCTGAGCACCCCAATAAAGTGGCCAGACCAGATAAGGCGTGATCTTCAGGGCGGGGTGGCCCATGGGCAGCAGGAACTTCTCGGTGGCCAAGATAAGATCCGAGGCAATGAAGGCCAGAGCTGCAGGCAAGGCCCATCTCAGGGCGCCGGTTTCGGGCAGGGTCAGTACGGCGACGCCCATCCCCAGAATGATCGGAATATAGCCCAGAACAGGACCTTTGAGGTCCCCGGCCCGTGGGGCCAACAGGGTGGCGGCGACAATGCCTAGAATGATAAGGGACCAGAAATATCCAGGCTGGTCGAAAATCAGGGCAAGATTGCTTGAAGGACGAGTGAGAAACAGGGCGATATATGCAAGGTGACCTGCGGCAAAGGCCCCAATTCCGGCCATGAAAGTGCTGTCAGTTTCGCGCGACAACAGCGCGTCGCCAATGGCGCACAATAAGAGGGCGACCACCAGAAGAAGCGGACCTGCACCCAACAAGGCAGTCACGGCCAGCAGTGCGACGGATGCAGTTTTCAACACGGATCGCAATGTGCTGGCCGGACGCGGCGACAGCAGTAGGTAGGCCAAAGCACAAGCAGCCGCGAGCCAGAACAGTACAGTTGTCATAGATACCTCTCCGTTTTCAGCAGCTTGTGACGGGTTGTTGATTCACCTCAACCGTGACGTTGAGGCAGGGATCCTGCGGAAATGGTGATTGGCGCCGGACAATTGCTTCTGACACAATGTGGCTATGCTCAGATATCTTGTGATTCTTTTTCTGCTGCCCGCGTATTCAGCGACGGCTCAATCAGCCCTGTCGGGTGCGGATTTTGACGACTACACGCGGGGTAAAACCCTGTTCTACGGTTTTCAGGGGCAGGTATATGGCGTTGAGCGGTACTTGCCCAATCGCCGTGTCATCTGGTCGTTTCTGGATGGCGATTGCAAGCATGGCGTCTGGTACGAAAAGGATGCCCAGATCTGTTTCATCTACGAAGACCGTCTGGACCCACAATGCTGGGTGTTCACCCGATCAGGGGGTGGTCTGATCGCGCAATTCGAAGGCGACCCGGAAGAAACCGAGCTTTATGAGGCCGAGGATGTCGACGAAGAGATGATCTGCTATGGGCCGGATGTTGGAGTCTGAGATCGGCTCAGAACAATGAACCCTGATCTGGCGCGTCTTTTTTGGGCGTTTTTTTCGTAGCTGACCGTGGGGCAGCAGTTTGACCGGTGGTCAGCACGCCATCGGCGAACTCTATCTCAAGTGAGCCATGCTTTGCAGCCTGAGCTTTTGTCGTGACAACCTGATCCTCGGCGCGGACCACGGCATAACCCCGTTGCAACGTTGCCTTGTAGCTGAGCGTTTCGCGTAGTCGGTCGGTGGCGTCCAGCTGTTGTCGCATCCGGTCCAGTCGCGTTGTCTGGGCTGCGTTCATACGCTCGGCCAACCGGGTGATGGACTGGCGCTGTATCTCGATTTCACGCTGAATGGGACGCAAGGACAGGCGTGACGACAGATTTCGCACGGCTTCTTGTCGGCTTGAAACAAGGTTGCGCAAGGTCGAAGGGCGCAAATGGGCGGAAAGTTCAACCACTTGTAGGCGGCGGTTCTGCACACCGCGCTCAAGCGCCGGGGTCAGGCGATCTGCAATCAAATCAAGCCGTTGACGCGGGGTATTCAACAAGCTGTCCGGTCGCGGTAGCGCACGCGATAGGTCGCGCAGGCGCTGCAACCGTCGTTGGACCGCATCGGTTGCGGCACGCGACAGACGTGCGCCTTGTTCGCCGGTCCAGGCCAGCAGCTCCATCCGTACAGGTACGGCCAGTTCGGCGGCGGCGGTCGGGGTGGGCGCGCGACGGTCTGAGACGTAGTCAATCAGCGTCGTGTCCGTCTCGTGCCCCACGGCCGAGATCAGCGGGATATCTGATCCCACAGCGGCGCGCGCCACGATTTCCTCATTAAAGCCCCACAGGTCTTCGATCGATCCGCCGCCTCGGGCGACGATGATCAGGTCGGGGCGCGGCAGAGCCCCGCCGGGTGTTAATTTGTTGAACCCGTTGATTGCATTTGCAACTTCGGGGGCACAGTTCGACCCCTGCACGGCGACTGGCCAGATCAGAACCTTACGCGGGAACCGATCCCGCAGGCGGTGCAGTATGTCCCGGATCACCGCCCCTGAGGGAGAGGTCACAACACCGATGACCTGTGGCAGGTAGGGCAGCGGTTTTTTACGCTCGGGGGCAAACAGCCCTTCGGCCTCAAGCTGTTTCTTGCGTTTCTCCAGCAACGCCATCAGCGCGCCTTGTCCGGCAACGGCGACCTCATCGACGTTCAAGTTGTATTTCGACTGCGCGCCAAATGCGGTCAGTCGACCGGTGACCACAACCTCCAACCCTTCTTCGGGGACAACGGACAAGCCCGAGATCTGGCCTTTCCATGTGGTGCAGGCCAGCACATTCCTGTCATCCTTGATGTCGTAATAGAGATGACCCGAGCGCGCCTTGAACACGCGCCCGACCTCGCCGCGCACACGGATTCGACCGAACGTGCCTTCTAGCGTGCGTTTCACCTCGCCCGAGATGTCCGAGACAGTGTATTCAGGGGTGTTTTGGCCGGGAATGGGGTCGTCAAGCAGGTCGGACATTTCAGCGCCTTGTGTCAAATGCCCGGCCAGCTTAGAACGCGCGCAAGGCGAGGCCAAGCAGATCGGAGAGCATTCATGAATATCCTCATTCTCGGCAGTGGTGGGCGGGAACACAGCCTGGCTTGGGCGGTGATGCAGAACCCTAAATGTGACCGTCTGATCGTGGCGCCGGGAAATGCCGGGATCGCGCAGATCGCGGATTGTGCCGCGCTGAATATTGAGAACGGTGGGGACGTCGTTAGTTTTGCTGAGGAAAACGCGATTGACTTCGTGATTGTAGGCCCCGAGGCACCCTTGGCTGCCGGTGTGGCGGATCGCCTGCGCGAAGCAGGCGTGCTGGTTTTTGGGCCTTCTGCGGCGGCAGCCCAGTTGGAGGCGTCGAAAAGTTTTACCAAGGAAATCTGCGATGCGTCGGGCGCACCGACCGCAGCCTATGCGCGGTTTACCGAGGCTGAACCAGCCAAAGCCTATATTCGCGAACAAGGGGCTCCGATTGTCGTCAAGGCCGACGGATTGGCCGCAGGCAAGGGCGTGATCGTGGCGATGGATGACCAAACCGCTTTGGACGCCATCGACGACATGTTTGGCGGTGCTTTTGGCGGGGCAGGGGCCGAGGTTGTCATCGAAGAGTTCATGGATGGAGAAGAGGCGTCACTGTTCGTGCTGTGCGATGGCGAGAACATCCTGTCCGTCGGCACCGCACAAGACCACAAGCGCGTGGGCGAGGGTGATACCGGACTGAATACTGGCGGTATGGGCGCCTATTCACCGGCACCGGTTTTGAGTGCTGAGATCGAAGAACGCGCGATGGAAGAGATTATCAAGCCCACCGTGGCTGAAATGAAGCGGCGCGGGATGCCGTTTCAGGGCGTCCTTTATGCCGGTCTGATGATCAAGGACGGTCAGCCTCGGTTGGTAGAATACAATGTGCGCTTTGGTGATCCCGAGTGTCAGGTTCTTATGATGCGCCTCGGTGCGCAGGCGATGGACCTGATGCATGCCGCTGCCGAGGGCCGGTTGGGCGAGGCGCGGGTGAACTGGGCGGATGATCATGCCCTGACCGTGGTGATGGCGGCGAATGGATATCCGGGTGCGTACGAAAAGGGCAGTGTGATCAATGGTCTGGAGGGCCTTCCCGAGGATAGCGGGAATATGGTGTTCCACGCCGGAACCAAGGCTTCGGAGGGTCAGATCGTGGCCTCTGGCGGTCGCGTGCTAAATGTCACTGCCCGTGGAGGCACATTGCAAGAGGCACGGGACCGGGCCTATGCGGCGGTCGACGGGATTGACTGGCCTGATGGGTTCTACCGTCGCGACATCGGCTGGCGGGCGCTCTGATCCAAAACGCTCCCGCGCCCTGACGCTGCATCAAAGATGCACCGGCAAAGGCCTTGGGCCGGGCAGCCCGCTGGCGCGGGCTGCGGTCGGTTCTATTTTGGACAGGCCAGTGCCCCTTTCATTGCGGATGGGGTAAAGGGCAGCAGTTCCCGTTTTTTCCAGCCATCATCGTAGTTGACGCTGACAATGCTGCTCCAGTCAGCGTTGACCACAATAATTTCACGGTTTCCTCCGCATTTGCGAATGCCACCGGTGATGAAGTCCTCTCCAATCTGGTGATTGGTCAGACCGGGTAGGGTTGCGATCTCGGTCAGTTCGCTGTTCTGGAATCGCCAAATGCGCAGGGTTTTGGCTAGATGCGGGCGGTCGATGTAAGCAATCTCGACTAGCCCGTCACCATCCAGATCTGCTGCGCCAATTGGAGCGAGCCAACGAAAGCGGGTCCCAATGTGGGGCGTGGCTGCGATCTTTTCTCCGCGTGCATCATAGATTGCGAGTTGTGCACCGGCATGGACGCTGGACTCCACGACGATCACTTCGTTTGATCCATCTAGATTGATATCGACCAGACGGGGACTGAGGTCTTCAAAGACGCGATCAAGCGGTAACTTGATGGTCAGAACCGAGCGTTTGTATACCGGCTGGATGAAGAGCGTTTTAGTTGACGCATTCGAAACTTTGAGTTCAAGCGCGCCATATTCGATGTCGTCGCCCAGTACGCCGTGGGCATAGCGTGTCGTTGGCTCAGTGAAGCGGGCGCTTGTGATGGTGTCTGCAGCTGCTGGTCCCATCCCCGTCAGCCACACACTCAACGCCAGCACCGCGCCGCGTGCCCGATGTTGCCACAGACGGGCGGGCAGACGCGGCGCTTTGGAAAGCATCAGATCTGCTTTTCGGGCATCTGTACCACCAGACCGTCCAACTCATCCGTGACCTTGATCTGGCAGGTCAGGCGCGAACGGGTCGGGTCGGGCTCATAGGCAAAATCCAGCATGTCTTCTTCCATGTCATCCTTGCCTGGGACTTTCTCGACCCAGTCGGGGTGGATGTAGACGTGGCAGGTCGAGCAGGCGCACGCGCCGCCGCAGTCGGCCTCGATGCCGGGGATGTTGTTGTCGCGGGCCCCTTCCATGACTGTCAGCCCGTTGGCGACCTCGACTGTATGTTCGGTACCGCCATGCTCGACATAGGTGATCTTTGCCATTGCGTGCGTCTTCCTTTTTCGGTTGTCGAATTCTTCCTTAGTGAAGGCGTTTAGGTCTTTCCAGTACCATTTGCGACTCAACACGCCGTGTCTGGACTTTCCTGCAGTTTGTTCTATTTTTGTTCTCATGCTTGTTGCCCCTGTTCATCCTGCGGTTTCAAACCGGAACTGGCCGCGCCCGCCGACCTGTTTGCCAGCCAACCGGCTGGACGACCCGCCCGAAGGCGCGCGCGTGGCTGTCGCCGGGCTGGTGATTCTGCGGCAGAGACCGGGGACAGCCAAGGGGGTGATCTTTGTCACGCTTGAGGATGAGACCGGTATCGTGAACGTGGTCGTCTGGCGGAAAATCTACGAACAATTCCGCCGCGCGGTGATTTCCGGGCGCCTGTTGCGGGTCACGGGCCGGATGCAGCGGGCGCATTCGGTGACCCATGTGATCGCGGAAGAGATCGAGGATATCTCATCCATGCTGGATGTATTGGTACGGGGGGAGGGTTAGGCCTCTAGCGACAAACAGATCCGCTGCGGCGGCGCGCTGTGTCAAAATGGAAATGCCCTTTGTGATAGCGGTCGGCGTCCGGACCCAGAACTGTGCCGAACAGACCGCAAGCACCTGCATGAAGCTCACGCATGGCGTCGCTTGTATCTTCAGCTGTCCACCCGTCGCGTACCGTGATCACAGTGCCATCCATGAGTACGAAAGATGAGATATCAATCGCGCGACCGCGGGCGTGTTCCGACATTCGCGCGCGCGGCTGATTGTTCTGTGTCTTGCACGCATAATGGCCGGCCAGACGAATTCCTTTCAAACCGCCACCCTGATCCGCAAAGGTCGGTTTGGCCGTGTTCTCCAGCCAAGTCTTGAGCGTGATGGCGGTTTCGCAATCCATCAGCGCCAATTGGCTGAGAAAGACATCAGACACCACGCGGATACGCACGGGATCGGCAATGCCGCATCCCCTGTACTTTCCTCTAAAGGGTTTTCGGCTCTCGCCGAGAATGGTCCAGTCACCACACACCGCACCGCGATCGCGCATCCGTTCGCGGCCAACCTCGATCTGACGGAATTTGCAGGGTCGCAGTCGCGGTCTGGGGGATACAGTCAGTTCGCGCTTGGCGGGGGCTGCGGCGGCGTCTTCCTCCAACAGGACGTCCAATTCAGCGGACAGGTCATAGGCCACCAGTTCATGCGGTTGAGCCTGCGCAGGCTCCTCGCAATCTGGCGCGGCACTCGCCATTCCTGCGCATAAAATAAACAGAGGGGTTAAACCTCGCATAAAACAACTCGTTCATTTTCCGGCCCGACCAATGGTCGCATGACCAGCCTCAAAGCAGGTGTCGCGGCGTGGACCAGTCTGGGCTTTGCAAAATCCTCTTCCTATTCAAAGCCAGAGTATAGCAGGGATTTCTCATCGCTTGAACAAATTGCTCTGTGCTGGCTTTCCCTTGTTGCCTCAGCGCATGTCGAAATGCTGTGCGCATTTGGTGCCCAATTTGAACGCAGAGATGTTGAGGATATCTCGCGGAGCTGGATGTGATGGAGCGGGCGGGGGGATAGGTCTGCAATGCGGACTTAGCAAACCTTCAAACTCAGTCGAAATAACTTCCCGAGCAGAGTTATGCTATGGTGCCTTCAATTATGGAGGAAAAATTGTTTCGCTATGTTTTGCCGGCAGCTCTCATTCTGGGGAGCCCAGTCCTAGCTCAGGATGCAATAAATCCGTCAGGCCTTTCAGGCCCTTCCGGTCGACCTTATTCACCTTACGCCGAACGTGCGTATCCAACTCAAGTCTATTTTGGTGACACTCACGTTCACACTGGTCTTTCCGGGGATGCTGGTGGGGGCGGTACGCGCCTCATGCCTCATGATGCATATCGGTTTGCGCGTGGCGAAGAAGTTGTGTCGAACACGGGGCAACCTGTAAAGTTGTCGAGGCCTCTCGATTTCTTCATAATTACAGATCATTCGGATGCTATGGGTGCGATTACCGATATCATCGGAGGTGCTCCCAACATCTTGGCAGATGAGCAAGGCAGATATTTCCATGAAGAATTCAATAAGGGCGGAGAAGCCGCTCTAGCGGCTGCGCTTGAGCTTACAGCCGCGTTTGCGCAAGGACAGGTTTCCCCTGCGCTGAACTATCAACCAGGCAACCCTGCGTATGCCCGTGTTTGGGACGAAATTATCGATGCCGCGGAAGAGTACAATGATCCGGGCGTGTTCAGCACCTTTATCGCCTATGAATGGACATCTCTCGTCGCAGGGAACAATTTGCACCGAAATGTGATCTTTCGCGATGGCCCTGAGCTCACAAGACAGATACTGCCTTATACAACAACGCCACCTGTGGGCTCACCTAACCCTCGTGATCTTTGGAAGTGGTTGGAGAACTATGAACAAACGACAGGCGGCCGTGTTCTTGCTATTCCACATAATGGGAACTTGTCTAACGGCTGGATGTTCCCGTTAGTCGATGACTTCGCGGATGGTGTGCCGTTAGATCCCGCATACGCAGAAGCGCGAAACAAATGGGAAAGACTATACGAACCAACGCAGATTAAGGGAGATGGTGAGGCCCACCCGTTCCTATCACCTGACGATGAATTTGCTGACTTCGAAACATGGGATTACGGCAATCTGGATGCTTCGGTTCCGAAAGAGCCAGAAATGTTGCCCGGTGAATACGCTCGATCCGGGTTACTTCGAGGCTTATCTTTGGAAAAGGCTTTGGGAGTAAACCCTTTCAAGTTTGGCCTGGGTGGGGCCAGTGACACACACACAGGTTTAACGGCTCCAGATAACGACAATTTCTTCGGGAAGTTCACCGGTTACGAGCCCAGCGAAGAGCGCAGCCAACATGTCAGTAAGACCTATGCTGATGGGACTGTTGCGCTGCTTTCGTCGCAATACATTACTGGCGGTCTAACCGCAGTATGGGCGCAGAAGAATTCCAGAGAAGCCATTTGGGATGCGATGCATCGGCGTGAAACCTACGCAACAACAGGGCCCAGAATGCGCGTCCGTATGTTCGGAGGATATTCTTTTGCCGAAGAAGATGCGTTACGGCGCGACTTGGCGCTTGTGGGATACAGCAAAGGGGTGCCGATGGGTGGTGATCTTGACCCTGGTGAAGGCACACCTTCCTTTCTGGTATATGCGCTTCGTGATCCGATGGGAGCAAACCTGGATCGAATCCAGATCATAAAGGGCTGGTTGGATGCAGATGGAGAGCAACGGGAAAAAGTCTACGACGTGGCCTGGTCTGGTTCCCGCGAACCAGATGCCGCTGGCACGTTGCCGTCGGTAGGCACCACAGTGGACCTTTCTATCCCCTCGTGGACCAACACAATTGGAGCCTCTGAGCTGGGAACTGTGTGGCAGGACCCAGATTTCGATCCCTCGGAAAGCGCATTTTATTATGCCCGGGTTATGGAAATTCCGACCCCTCGCTGGACGGCGTATGATGCAGTGAAGTTCGGAATAGACATGCCAGATGGCGTCCCTATGACAGCACAGGAACGCGCCTATACTTCGCCTATTTGGTACTCTCCACAATAGTAGTTCGATTTACGGTGTCGGTCCGCTATGGGTTCACAGCTGACACTGGATCGATTTGATTTATTGCTTAAACAAGGTCTCTTGCGACTGCTTGTCACGATTATCTGCACGCAATTCGGCATGCAGTGCGCGACCGGCTTGGACGCCGGGACGGGCACTGACCGTCTCCAGCCAGCGGGTAAAGTGCGGCTTGTCCTCTAACACCTGCTGCTGGCCTTCCCATAGGCTGGCCCAGCCCCAGATTGACATGTCGGCAATGGAATAGAAGTCGCCCGCGACATATTCGTTGTCGGCCAGCCGTCGATCCAGCACGCCGTACAAACGCCCGACCTCCGTGCGGTAGCGGTCTTTGGCATAGGGCAGGTCCTGCGGTGGGTCCATGTAGGGTGCGTATTTCAGGAAGTGATGCGCCTGACCGGCCATCGGGCCAACGCCGCCCATCTGCCACATCAGCCATTCTTCGACCGCGATCCGCTCACGCTCGGTATTGCCATAAAACCGCCCGGTCTTGCGGGCCAGATACATCAGGATTGCCCCGCTTTCGAACACGGAAACCGGCGCGCCGTCGGGCCCGTCAGGGTCAAAGATTGCAGGCATACGGTTGTTGGGCGAAATCTTCAGGAACTCGGGGTCGAACTGATCGCCCTTGCCGATGTTGATCAGATGCGTGGAATAGGGCAACTCCATCTCTTCTAACGCGATGGATACCTTCCACCCGTTGGGGGTAGGCCAAAAATACAGATCAATCGGGTCCGCCATGTGCCCTCCTTTTGTTGAAAGGATCATGCGGGTTTCTGACGGGGCGGCAAGAGCCGATTACGCAACCGTGACCGGGGGAACGCCGGGCTTGACGGCAAACCGCCCGAAGCGTATTCCCTCTCGCAGAGCTACGTGGCGATTTGTTACCGGATTGCGGGCCACGCTAAACAACACCGCTAAAAGGTCAGGATGAAAGGCCCCTTTCGCTTGACCGCGTCTGGGGTTTTTTTGATGCCTTTGCCGGGCAAAGGTCGAGAGGAATGACATGAGCGAAAGCTGGAACAAACGCACTCAAGCCGTCCATGGCGGCATCCGCCGCAGCCAATACAATGAGGTTAGCGAGGCGATCTTTCTGACCCAGGGGTTCGTCTATGAGAATGCCGAACAGGCCGAGGCCCGTTTTCTGGAATGTGGCCCGGATGAGTTCATCTATGCCCGCTATGGCAACCCCACCGTGTCGATGTTCGAGCAGCGTATCGCGGCGCTTGAGGGGGGCGAGGATGCTTTCGCCACAGCTTCGGGCATGGCGGCTGTCAACGGCGCGCTGACCTCGATGCTGAAGGCAGGCGACCACATCGTTTCGGCTAAGGCGCTGTTCGGCTCATGCTTGTATATTGTCGAGAATATCCTGACCCGGTTTGGTGTAGATGTAACTTTCGTAGACGGCACCAATCTGGACGAATGGAAAGCGGCGATCCGGCCCGACACAAAGGCTGTGTTCTTTGAATCCATGTCGAACCCGACGCTTGAGGTGATCGACATCTCGGCCGTAGCCGAACTGGCCCACGCAGTTGGTGCGATGGTGGTCGTGGACAATGTGTTCTCGACCCCAGTGTTTTCGCGTGCGATCGAGCAGGGTGCGGATGTTGTGATCTATTCGGCGACCAAACATATCGACGGGCAGGGGCGTGCGCTGGGCGGCGTAATCATCGGCACCAAGGACTTCATCCGTGGCACCGTTGAGCCTTATCTGAAGCACACCGGTGGGGCGCTGAGCCCGTTTAACGCCTGGATCATGTTGAAAGGTCTGGAAACGATGACCCTGCGTGTCAATGCTCAGGCTGAGACGGCCCAGATCGTGGCTGAGGCACTGGAGGGTCACGCCGCGTTGGAACGCACATTGTATCCGGGGCTAAAGACGCATCCGCAGAATGCGCTGGTTCAATCACAGTTGGGCGGTAAGGGGGGCACTGTTCTGTCTCTGGATATCAAGGGCGGAAAAGAGGCTGCGTTTGCGTTCCTCAACGCGATGACGATCCCGGTGATCTCGAACAACCTGGGCGACGCCAAGTCGATTGCGACTCATCCGGCGACCACGACCCACCAACGGCTGAGCGATGAGCAGAAAGACGAGTTGGGCATTACTCCCGGCCTGATCCGCCTGTCCATCGGTCTGGAGGATGCGGGCGACCTGCTTGCCGATATTAAGCGCGCTTTGGACGTTTCTCAGCGCTAACTACGCTCTATATCCTGTTATGCCTTGGGTGAAACTGCGTAAACGCGGCGTAACTCCCGCGATGTTTGCGGATTTTCATCCGGGCCGTACTTTGATGCGTATACGGTTAAACTGGAAAAAGCGTCGAACCTGTATATAGTCCGGCGACCAACCGAGGAACCCCGTTCGATGAATGTGTACCCCCGCACCATTGAAGACGCACCTGACAATGAAGACGCCGCCGCCGCGCTTAGAACGCTGCGCAAATGGGCCGAGTCCGCGAGTGAAGCTGAGATCAGCCAGCTTGATCCTGCAATTGCGCGCCTCGTGCCCGGACTGGTTCCGGTGAATTATCCTTCGCTGTCGCGAGAATATGCCGAAGACTTCACAGTTGACGCGGCCTATAGGGCATCGTTGCCGGACCTTCAAAACGGACCGTCCAGCCTGATCCGCGGGGCCATGCAACAAATTCAGCATGTGGGCATTTCTAATTTCCGTTTGCCGATTCGGTTCCACCGTAAACATGGTGAGGATCTCACGCTTGAAACCTCGGTCACCGGAACGGTCAGCCTTGATGCCGAAAAGAAGGGCATCAACATGTCCCGCATCATGCGCTCGTTCTACAAACATGCCGAGCGTACGTTCAGTTTTGAGGTCATGGAGGCTGCGCTGGACGATTATATGACCGATCTGGACAGTTTCGATGCGCGTATCCAGATGCGGTTTTCCTACCCGGACCGGGTGGAAAGCCTGCGATCGGGGCTGCAAGGGTATCAGTATTACGATATCGCGTTGGAACTGGTCGAACAAAACGGCGTACGTCAGAAGATCATCCATCTGGACTATGTCTATTCATCCACCTGCCCATGTTCGCTTGAGTTGAGCGAACATGCGCGGTCCACACGGGGGCAACTGGCGACACCGCATTCCCAGCGTTCTGTTGCGCGGATTTCCGTTGTTGTTGATTGCAAAGCAGATTGCCTATGGTTCGAAGATCTGATTGCCCTGTGCCGCCGCGCCGTACCGACTGAAACGCAAGTGATGGTCAAGCGCGAGGACGAACAGGCCTTTGCCGAGCTGAATGCCGCCAACCCAATCTTTGTCGAAGACGCAGCGCGCTTGTTCTGTGCCGAGCTTCTGGCCGATCATCATGTCGGTGATTTCCGTGTTGTGGCCAGCCATCAGGAAAGCCTGCACAGCCACGACGCAGTGTCGGTGTTGACCGAAGGGCCAACCTTTGTTTCCGCCAGCTTGGATCCACGCTTGTTCTCGACCCTGATTCACATCGGGTAGCTCGAAAAGAGCATCCTGTTGTCTCATTTTGATCCAATTGGCGAAAAATTGCCGCATTGCAGCAATATTTCTGCACGCGCAGTGTGTTTCGCGTTAAACTATCCGTGAACGCAGCCATGGTGTGAGGGCGTGTCAGCCCTCGGGCCACTCTGAAAAGGAAGCCGCGACATGCGATGTCCGGGGATTTCAGGCCTTGGTCACTCGCCCCTAATACCGGGGTGGGGCAGAGCGGTTCTTTTCTTGGAAGGTTGCTTCGTTTTTACAGGAGAAATGACTAATGAATCCGATTACCCAACCGCTTGAGTTTCAGGCGGCGGCCATTCGACTGGCCGGTTATGCAGTCAGCAACCAACTGAAGATCATGCAGATTTTGGCGAATTCGGCCATGGAGCTGCCTTTCGTTCCAGTGCATGCTCTGCACGCGTCTTCGTCGGTTCCTGCACCTGCCAATAAGAAACCGGAATTCAAATCCAAGGCGGCAGCTGCCAAGCCTGTAGCCAAGGTCAAAACGACCGCCGCACCAAAGTCCAAACCGCGCGTTCGGGCCAAGACGGCAGCGACCCCAAAAGCCGAATCACCTAAACAGGTTGTGGCAAATGCGGCCTCCCAGCCAGCAGTGGCCAAGGTTGCAGCGCCTAAACCTGCGGCCGTCAAGCCCGAGGCAAAGCCCGCCGCACCCAAACCTGCCGCAAAACGCGTGGCTCCAAAGGCAGTAGCGAAACCTGCGGCACCCAAGGCCACAGCCAAGCCAGCCGCGCCCAAAGTGCAGGCGGCGAAATCGGTCACGGCAAAACCAACGGCTGCACCTGCCGCCAAGCCTGTGGCCCCCAAAGCCGAGGCGAAACCTGTGGCGCCCCTGGCGGATACAGCCAAGTCTGCTGCACCTCAGAACCGGACGCGCGCGCCTTCAAAACCGCCCGCAATGCCCACACCCGTCAGCAAAACCGACGAGTAAACGGGACATCCGCTTGACACAGTCGTGCAGGCGCGCCAACGCTGCGCCTCATGACGGATATGCGCCCGGTTGGATATGTGATTGGCCTGTTGGTCGCCATTCTTGGGGCGACCATGATGCTTCCCATGCTTGCGGATTTCATCGAAGGCCGGGGTGAATGGCCTGTTTTTCTGGGAAGCGGCGTCATCACCATGCTGACGGGCGTTATCCTGTCCATCAGTTGTTCGAACGGAGTGGGCGAAGGTCTGACGATCCGTCAGACCTTTTTGCTGACCACCGGCGTTTGGGTGGCGCTGCCCTTTTTCGGCGCAATCCCGTTTTTATTCGGCGAGACCGAGCTGCGCTTTGTCGATGCTTATTTTGAGGCAATGTCGGGGCTGACCACTACTGGTTCGACTGTCATTTCCGGGCTTGATAATCTGCCTCAGGGTTTGCTGTTGTGGCGCGGATTGCTGCAATGGCTGGGTGGCATTGGGATTATTGTAGTCGCCATGGTGTTCCTGCCCGAACTTCGCGTGGGAGGGATGCAGATTTTCCGCTCGGAAGGGTTTGAAACCATGGGGAAAATCCTACCGCGCGCGCAAGAGATCGCAGGGCAGATTTCCCTGATCTATGTCTTTTTGACCTTTGTCTGCGCGCTTGTCTACGCCGGTTTGGGGATGGGTTTTTTCGATGCCGTCGTGCATGCGATGACAACCATCGCGACCGGAGGGTTCTCGAACTACGACACGTCCTTCGGCAGTTTCTCGGGGCCGACCGAGTATGCGGCTGCGGTCTTTATGATCCTCGCGGCGCTGCCCTTCGTGCGCTATGTTCAATTCGCCAATGGCAACACGAACTCACTGTGGCAGGACAGCCAGATACAGACATTCCTGGCGACAATCCTGGTGCTGGTCGTGGTCATGGCGGTGTTCCTAACCGTAGTCTTTCCACATCATTGGGAACAGGCGTTCCGGGAATCGCTGTTCAACATCACCTCGATCATTTCGGGTACGGGTTATGCCAGCGTTGATTACATGACGTGGGGCAGTTTCCCGGTCATGCTGTTCTTTTTGATCGGTCTGATCGGCGGATGCGCGGGCTCGACCGCCTGTTCGATCAAGATTTTCCGGTATCAGCTGCTGTTTGCGTCGATCAAAACGCAAATTCGCCGTATCCGGTCACCGCATGGCGTTTTTGCCCCGCGATATGGCGGGCGCACGATCGGGACGGATGTCCTGACTTCGGTGATGAGTTTTTTCATGTTTTTCGTGCTGTCGCTTGGTGTGCTGGCCTGGGCGTTGGCGCTGACGGGGTTGGACTTCATCACTTCGGTTTCGGGGGCTGCGACCGCACTGGCCAATGTGGGGCCGGGACTGGGCAGCCAGATCGGTCCGTCAGGAAATTTCGCCGGGCTGAATGACACCGCTAAATGGTTGTTGTCCATCGGCATGTTGGTCGGACGGCTGGAACTGCTGGCCGTCTATGCGTTGTTCACCGTCCAATTCTGGAGAAACTAATGAAAAGACCCTTGGGGGCCCAGATTTCGCATATGTTGAAAGATCGGGGCGTTGACGTGATTTTTGGCATTCCGGGTGTTCACAATCAGGAAATGTATCGCGGCATCGAAGAAGCTGGCATCACACATGTGTTGGCCCGGCATGAACAGGGGGCCGGGTTCATGGCCGATGGCTATGCCCGCGCGACCGGCAAGCCGGGCGTGGCCTATGTGATCACCGGGCCGGGGCTGTGCAATATCATGACACCGATGGGGCAGGCCTATACGGATTCGGTGCCCGTGCTGGTGATGTCTTCTTGTCTGGATGAAACGCAGGCGGTGCATGGGCAATTGCATCAGATGAAGGATCAGCTTGGGGCGGCTGAAACCGTGACTGACTGGTCGCGGCAGGCCAATTCCGCACAGGCCGCCTATGGTCTGGTCGAGCGTGCTTTTGAAGAGTTCGAACTGTCCCGACCGCGCCCCAAACATATTCAGGTGCCGATTGCCCAGCTTGAGGCCGATGCCGACCCCGCGCCATTTCCCAATCAGCCGGGTCTGCGCACCAAGGTTTTGCCACCCGATATTGCTCCGGTCATGTCTTTGTTGAATATCGCGCGCAGGCCGTTGTTCATATTGGGCGGTGGCGCGCGGTCTAATCTGTGGCGGCAGATATTGACGGAACTGGGAGCAGCCTGCTTCACAACTTTTGCTGGGCGTGGGATGGCCGGGCAGGGCTATGCGTTGGACTTTGGTGCCATGCTGACGCGCCCCGGCAGCGCCGAGGTGATTGGGTCCGCTGACCTTGTGGTCGCCGTAGGTACCGAACTGGGCGAGGTCGATCTGTGGCGCGACAACCTGGGGCACAGCGCTCATCTGGTGCGGGTCGATCTTGATCCCAGGGTTCTGTCCGATCAGCATCGTGCGGGCGTCAAGCTGCAGGCTGATGGGGAAAGCTTTGCGCATGCCTTATGGGGTGCGATTGACAAGGTGAAACCTGCAACGGGTTGGACGCCGGAAGAAATCACCGACGCACGCAGACGCTGGCGCGCCGAGGTCGATGCCGAGCGGCCGGGGATCGTTCCGGTGCTTGATGCTCTGCGCGATGCCATGCCAGCGGATACGATGATCTATTCCGACATGACCCAAATCGCCTATGCCGGGAAAGAGGTCTGGGATATGGCCTATCCCTATCACTGGCATCACCCGACCGGCTTTGGCACGCTGGGATATGGCTTGCCCGCTGGTATTGGCGGTGCGGTTGCGCGTCGGGGCAAACCAACAGCCGTGATCGCCGGGGATTACGGGTTCCACTATACGATGATGGAACTTGGTGTAGCGGTCGAGCTGGGTCTTTCACTGCCTATTATCCTATGGGACAACGGCAAGCTGAAAGAGATCGAGGACAGTATGGTCCGAGGTCAGATCGCGCCGAACGCGGTGATCGCCCACAACCCGGATTTCTGCAAACTGGCTGAGGCTTTTGGGGCACTGTCTGCCGCGCCCACTAGTTTGGCGGAGATGCAGACTGCAGTGCGCGCGGCCTTTGACGCGCCGGTTCCAACCTTGATCCGCGTAACGCCTGATATCGCGTAAACAAAAAAACGCCGCCCAAAGGGGCGGCGTTCCACTTTTGGGGATCAAATTAATCCCAACAATGCACCAGAACAGTCATTCCATTGGCTCTGCGGCTAAGTTCGTTGGGTGAGATCTCGGCAGTCGATTGACCCGGTTGGCCCGAGACGCCTGCCTGTTCAAGCGCCGCATTCAACCGCTCAGCCGTGGCTGCCAGACTGACCGAGGCGGGTAGGGTGCGCCCATCGGACGGGGTGGGTAGCAACATGCCGACAACCTGACCGGCGTCATCGAAAACAGGTCCGCCAGCATCGCCCGGCTGGGCGGCCATCGCCAGACGTTTCACTCCGTCTTCTCCGTTCAGGCCGCGCACGTCAGTGATCTGGCCATAGGTCAGCGTCGGCGCTCCCAGTGCGCCCTGATACGAAAAGCCCGACACTGCGACCTCGGATTGGATGCGCGGTTGATCGGTGCCGAATTCCGCGACGCTGATCGGCGCAAGGTTGTTCCGGGGCCGCAGAACGGCCACGCCCAGATCAGCATCGGCCCAGGCGACCTGAACTTCCTGATCGTCGTTTAGGGTGATCCGGGTGCAGCTGTCGGTGGCCTCAGATACCGTCAGGATTGTACCGCTAGCATCGGTGAAAAAGCCGGACCGGGACAGGCGCGGCTTGCGGATTTGCAGGCCGGAAACAAGATCGATCCGTTGCTCGGCATTTGCACCGGCCCCTGCGTCTAGAACGGCGCTGTTTGTAGTGAAGCTGGCCTTGAGCGCGGCCAGAACCCGTGCCCGGCGGGCCTCATCCCCTTCGGGCCAGACCAGCGTGAAGCCTTTGATCTGGCCGTCCTTCAGCGCGGCCTGGGTGTACGAGACAACCCCGTTCCCGCGACCTTCCAGTGTAAAGCGATCACCGCGCAATTGTCGGGGGCCGTCCAGTGGGACGATCTCTAGCGACTGCATCACCTCGTACAGGGCGCGCAGGGTGGCCTTGTCGCCCTTCTGACTGATCAGCAGCGCTTTGGCATCCAGGTCGGTGGTGCCTTTGAAATGCGCGAACGGGGCCTCATAGCGGTCAAAGGCAAGAACATCCAATGGCAGGTCGAGTTCAATCCCTGCCTGCGGGTCCGAATATCGCGCCATGCCGACGCTGATCAGCGGCGAGTTATAGTCATCCATCAGCGACTTGCGCTGCGCTGTGGTCAGAACGCCGGTGGCTTCAAAACCGTTGAATCGTTGCCAGTCACCCATCGATCGGCGCGTGCCTTGACCAAACGCGCCGTCGATAGTGGCGTTGTAAAACCCTGCGGTCTGCAAGGCTGTCTGCAAATCCCGACGCTCTTGCGCAGTGAGCAGGCGTTCGGACTGTAGGGCTTGCGAGCGGGTTTCATCTGCGGGCTCAGCCGACAACCCCGAAACGGTCGCTTCCGGTTGTGGAGTGTTTTCGACGGGCGGTGTCACCACGCCCCGGTTCAGGATATTCGCACCGACTGGCCAGAACTGCTGACCCAGAGAGCTGGTGAAGGCTATGTAACTGTCAGCCGGTATCTGCCTTTCGGCCCGGTAAACGTCCAGTACCTGTTCAGCGTCACTGCGCAAATAAGGCCCGATAACAATGGCATACCAGCCAGAGTTCAGGCGAAACCCGTTTACGTCCGGCAAAAGGCTCGAATAAGCCTGCGCGCGCTCTTGTGCCTCGCGCAGCGAAGGGCGCGCCTCGACTTGAACCCAGACGCCAGCGTCCTGTTGCGCTGATACGGCGCCTGCGCCGATAGAAAATAGAAACAAAATTACAGTGAATATGCGTGTCATTGTCTGCCCGTGTTCGCAGTGTTTTAGCTTTGCGGCAGACTACGCGAATTGAACCGCAGAAAGCCATGCCTGGAATACGGGGAATTTCCAGTGTGGCGGTGCAGTGACAGCCCAACCCGATTGGCCCGTTGACGCCCCTTGGCCCCTTGCATAGGAAGGACAAAACCGACCGGAACAGGGCGCAGACGTGCCCAAAGGGAATGTCATGACCGAACCGTCCAGCGCACCACGTTCTTTTCAGGAAATTATCCTGCGACTTCAGACCTATTGGGCTTCGAAAGGCTGCGCGATCCTGCAGCCCTATGACATGGAGGTCGGTGCAGGTACGTTCCACCCGGCCACCACGCTGCGCGCTTTGGGGTCAAAGCCGTGGGCGGCGGCCTATGTGCAACCCTCGCGCCGTCCAACCGATGGGCGATACGGTGAAAACCCCAACCGGTTGCAGCACTATTACCAGTATCAGGTGCTGATCAAACCCAGCCCGCCGGATCTGCAAGAGCTGTATCTGGGTAGCCTTCAGGCCATCGGTATCGACATGGACCTGCATGACATTCGCTTTGTTGAAGATGACTGGGAAAGCCCCACACTGGGCGCCTGGGGTCTGGGTTGGGAGGTCTGGTGTGACGGCATGGAAGTCAGCCAGTTCACCTATTTTCAGCAAGTCGGCGGCCATGACTGCACACCCGTTTCGGGTGAACTGACCTATGGTCTGGAGCGTCTGGCAATGTATGTGCTGGGCATTGATCACGTGATGGACATGCCTTTTAATGATCCGCAATCACCCAGCCCGCTGACCTATGGCGACATCTTCAAACAGACCGAAGAGGAATACGCCCGCTGGAACTTTGACGTTGCCAATACCGAAGTTCTGCTGCGTCATTTTGAAGAGGCCGAGGCCGAATGCGCCGCCATTCTGGCGCAGGACCATGACGACCCAAAAACCGGCAAGCGTATCATCATGGCGCACCCGGCCTATGATCAGTGCATCAAGGCCAGCCACATGTTCAACTTATTGGACGCACGGGGGGTGATCTCGGTCACGGAACGGCAGGCCTATATTGGTCGCGTGCGGGCGCTGGCCAAGCAATGTGCCGATGCGTTTGTACAGACCGGGGCAGCCGGGTTCGAGGCCTGATGGCGCGCTCAGGCCAATCCCGGCAACAGCACTTTCAGGCCATCCGCGATCATGCTGATCGCGATGGCCGACAGGATCATGCCCATGAAACGGCTCATGATTACGCGCGCGTTGTCGGACAGGCGTTTGGCCAGGGCCGAAGCGTTCCAGAAGGTGATGAACAACAAAAACAGAACCACCAGAAACACGCCCGCATAGATGATGGCGTCCATGGGCTTGGAAATATGGTGAGCGTACAGGATCAACGTTGTGATCGTGCCGGGCCCGACCAGAATGGGGAAGGCCAGCGGGTAAAACGCCACCGTCGCGGGTTCGGGGTAGGCTTGCTTTTCCCCCTTGGTTCCGTGGTGCGAGGTGCTTTCGTTGCCGTTCAGCATGTTCAGGCCAATCATAAGAACGACCAGACCACCCGCGACACGCAGATCGTCGACACTGATCCCAAACAGGCCAAGCGTCTGATTGCCAATGGCCGCAAACGCTCCGCCCAGGATCAGGCAATACGTGGCTGTTTTCGCCGCGACTTTGCGCTGATCAGCGGGCGTCAGGCCGTCGGTAACGCTCAGGAAGACGGGCAGATTTGTAATCGGGTTCATGATCGCAAACAGCGCGCCGAAGAACCCAACGGCAAGGGTCATGTCCATTCGAATAGCCTCGTTCCGACCTGTATCAGTTTGGAAACTGGCCTATTTTCCGCCAAGTTGAAAGAGGCCGCGTGATCGGGATGTTGAGAAGATGACCGGAAAACTGCTTGCAATCATCCTTATTGTTTCTGCGGCTTTGGCCGGGGTGGGCATGTATTACCTTCAGGTGTACGGGTTCTACTATGACGTCGCGCCCCAGCCAGGGAAGGACGTGGAATTGCTTGTTGAGGGGGCAGAGGAACCCCAGCCGATCCCGTACACGGCGTTTCACGCGATTGATGCGGACAGCTCTCCGATCCGATACCGGGCGTGTTTTGAGACCGAGATGACGAGCGATGATCTTGCGGCTTTTCAGCCGGTCGAAAACCCCGAACCGCTGACCGCTCCGGGCTGGTTTGACTGCTACGACGCGGTTGCCATTGCCGAGGCTCTGAAGTCTGGACAGGCGCAAGCTTTTTTGGGGGCCAAGAACATACACTATGGCGTGGACCGCATTGTGGCCGTGACGGCAGATGGCAAAGGCTATGTCTGGCACGCGCTGAACAATTGCGGTGAAAAAGCCTATGATGGAACGGTTGTGGGCGAGGAATGCCCGCCACGGCCGGGGGACTGAGATGCCCGAAGTCGAGGAAATGCTTCACATTCCCAATTTTCTGACCGCCACGCTTGGCATTGCGGTCTATCTGATAGGGGCCGAGATCAACTCTCGGGTCGCTCCGCTGCGTCAATTCAATATCCCTGAGCCTGTCACCGGCGGGTTGCTGGCGTCTCTTGTATTGCTGATTCTGTATGTCGTGGCGGGGCTTGAGCTGACGTTCGACCTTGCCTCGCGGGATTTTCTGCTGATCGTGTTCTTTGCCGGAATTGGGTTGAATGCGCGGCTTGCCGATTTGATTTCCGGCGGCAAGCCTTTGTTCCTGCTGCTCATTCTGACGTTGGTGACAATCGTTGCCCAGAATGCCGTCGGTGCCGCTGGAGCAGTTGCCTTTGGCTATCCGGCCCAAGCTGGGGTTCTCTTTGGCTCTGCGTCTCTGATTGGCGGGCATGGTACCGCCATCGCGTGGGCCCCCGAGGTTGGCGCAGTCACCGGGCTTGAGGGCGCGACAGAACTCGGCGTGGCCGTGGCGACGCTTGGCCTTGTGTTGGCTGCGCTGGTGGGCGGGCCGATTGCCCGTCTATTGGTCGAAGGTAAGAAATTGACCCCGGAACGCCCGGACGAAGAACACACAGTTGGGCTGCCGGATGATGCCACCGAGGCCGAGACCATGATCGACCACCTGACCATCATGCGCGTGTTGCTTTATCTGAATCTGGCGATCATCTTCGGATATTTTTTGAGCGAGGCAATCGCGGCTACCGGGTTGAAACTGCCCTTGTTCGTGCCCTGCCTGATCATGGGGATCGTCATTGCCAATGTTCGCGCAGCTCTGGCCCCCAACGCGCCGCCGGTGTCCCGGACCCCCTCGCTGGCGCTGATATCCGAGTTTTCGCTGGGCGCGTTTCTGGCCATGTCGCTGATGAGCCTGCAGCTTTGGACCATTGCCGAACTGGGGTTGGCCATCGTCGTTATCATGGGTGCGCAGACCCTGTTTGCCGTGGCGTTCGTGATCTGGGTTCTGTTTCCGGTGATGGGCGGCAACTACCGCGCCGCCGTACTGTCTGCGGGGTTTGGCGGTTTTGCACTGGGCGCGACCCCGACCGCTATCGCCAATATGACCGCAGTTACCAAGCGATATGGCCCGTCGCCTATTGCCTTTATCGTGCTGCCCCTTGTATCCGCCTTCTTTGTGGATATCGCCAATGCCATCGTCATTCAGACGATCGTTAATTTCTAAGGACCGAAAATGCCCGACCTGCTGATCGAACTGTTTTCCGAGGAAATCCCCGCCCGCATGCAGACCCGCGCCGGTGAGGACCTGAAAAAACGGATGACCGACGGTTTGGTTGAGGCCGGTCTGACCTATGCCGGGGCTGCCGCCCTGACCACGCCGCGTCGCCTGACGCTGGCGATCGAAGGTCTTCTGACTGAGAGCCCAACGATCCGCGAAGAGCGCAAAGGGCCGAAAGTCGGCGCACCGGACAAAGCCATCGAAGGCTTCCTGCGTGGTGCGGGCCTGACCCGCGATCAGTTGGAAGAACGCGATACACCCAAAGGCGCGGTCTATTTCGCGACTATCGAAAAAGCCGGACGCCCCGCGGCCGAGATTGTGGCCGAGGTGCTTGAAACCACCATTCGAAACTTTCCCTGGCCCAAGTCTATGCGCTGGGGCGGCGGTTCGCTGCGCTGGGTGCGCCCGTTGCACTCAATCTTGTGCATTCTGTCCGATGAGGCTGGCGCGCAAGTCGTGCCGCTTGAGGTCGAAGGGATCAAAGCGGGCGACACCACTGCGGGTCACCGCTTTATGGCGCCAGATCGCTTCGCGGTCACGTCGTTCGATGACTATGCTGCCAAACTGAAACGCGCCTTTGTGGTGCTGAACCCCTCTGACCGCGCTGAACATATCTGGAACGACGCCCAGAACATGGCCTTTGCTGCCGGTCTGGAAGTGGTCGATGACAAGGGCCTGCTGGCTGAGGTTGCCGGTCTGGTCGAATGGCCCGTAGTGCTGATGGGGCAGATTGACGAAGAGTTTTTGGAACTGCCTCCTGAGGTGCTACAGACCTCGATGAAAGAGCATCAGAAATTTTTCTCGGTCCGCAATCCAAAGACCGGTCGGATCGAGCGGTTCGTTACCGTCGCCAACCGCGAAACTGCCGACAATGGCGCGACCATTCTGGCCGGGAACCAAAAGGTGCTGTCGGCCCGTCTGGCGGATGCCAAGTTCTTCTGGGAAAACGACTTGCGCGTCGCCAAATCGGACATCGCCCAATGGACCCGCGCGCTGGAGAATGTGACCTTCCACAACAAGTTGGGCACACAGGCCGAGCGGATCGACCGCATCGCGGTATTGGCTCGCGAACTGTCCCCGGTGACGGGCGCGGATGCGGATCAGGTCGAGAAAGCCGCGCGTCTGGCCAAGGCTGATCTGAACTCGGAAATGGTTTATGAATTCCCCGAACTTCAGGGGCTTATGGGGCGGTATTATATTGAAGCCGCAGGCGAAGACGCCACCGTGGCCGCCGTTGCGCAGGAGCATTACTCACCGCTTGGTCCGTCAGATGACGTGCCGACAGCGCCGCTGTCGGTGGCCGTGGCACTGGCCGACAAGCTGGACACGCTGACCGGGTTCTGGGCGATTGATGAGAAGCCGACCGGGTCGAAAGATCCGTTTGCCCTGCGCCGTGCGGCGTTGGGGGTTATTCGGTTGGTATTGGAGAATGATCTGCGTTTGCCGATTAACGGTGTCGTAGACCGCCAATTGCTGTCATATGAACTTGAGGGTCTTCGGGTATCCGGCGATGAACAAGACCTATTCACACTTGAAAGTACGCTTCAGGAGATCGCTAAGTACGGGGTATTTCAGGCGGCGTTCAAATCAGTGATTGGGCAAATTCCTGAAAGCGCCGATAATCCATTTGAACCGGATGTGAGTGATGGTTCCATCCTTCAAGGAATCTCGAAGAAGATTAGCAACGCGTCGTCGTCCATCCTCTCCTTCTTCCACGACCGCCTCAAAGTCTTCCTGCGCGACGAGGGTATCCGTCACGACATCATCGACGCCTGTATCGCGATGGACGGCAATGATGACCTGAACCTGCTGGTCAAACGCGCCCGTGCGCTGAATGCGGTGATTGCGACCGAGGATGGCGAGAACCTTGTGCAGGGCTTCAAGCGCGCCAACAACATTCTGACGCAGGCTGAGGAAAAGGACGGCGTCGAATACTCCTATGGCGCGGACGTGAAATTCGCTGAGACGGACAGCGAAAGGGCCTTGTTCGCCGCCTTGGATCAGGCGCAGGGCAAGATCGAGACGGCGCTGAAGTCAGAGGATTTCCCCAAGGCGATGACCACTATGGCGGCGCTGCGCGGTCCGGTCGATGCGTTTTTTGACGAGGTTCAGGTGAATACGGACAACGACATTTTGCGCCGCAACCGTCTGAACCTGTTGAGCCAAATCCGTCAGGTTTGTTCTAGCGTGGCGGACCTCAGCAAGATCGAAGGTTAATCCAGAACGCCCTTGCGCCATTGGTGCAAGGGCTTATGCTGCGGTGAAACCAAAAGGTGCTGCAGTGCAGAATAATCCGCATACCACTCTGATAACGACCGAAGCGCCCGTGGCCGCCAATACACACGGCGGGCGAGCGAAATGTCTGCAACGTCTAGTCCGTTTGGACCTTCCGGTGCCGCGAACGGTGGCGCTGTCCTTTGACGCGGTACATCGGATTGCCGAAGGGCAGGTACCGGATATCGCCGCAGTTCTGGAGCAGTTTGAACAGACGGCGTTGCTGTGCGTCCGGCCCAGCTCTGAAGACCCCGATTGGGGTGGCCCCGGTGCGATCTTGAATATCGGTATGAACGACGCGCGCTACGTGGACCTGTCGGATTCAATGGGCGCCGAGGCCGCCGCCGCGCTGTACCTGCGCTTTGTTCAAAGCTACGCAATTCATGTGGCCCGTTTGGACGCGGATGTTTTCGACGATATCAGCGCGGATGGTAGCGAAGGGCTGAGCCAATCCTTGCGCGCTTATGAGGATGAAACGGACGAGGCATTCCCCCAAGACCGGGGCGAGCAGCTGATTGCCGTCCTTCGATCGATGGCGCGGGCGTGGGATGGAACCTCGGCCCGGTTGCTGCGACAGGCCAAGGGGGCGCCGGCGGATGCCGGGTTGGGCTTGGTCATTCAGGAAATGATCCCCGGCGTGGGGCAGGGTGAGTGCGGCTCGGGTGTGTTGCAACTGATTGACCCTGCGACTGGGTTGCCGCAAATCACCGGTCGTTATCTCAGTCAAAGCCAAGGCCGCGATGCGCTGGGTGCGGATGTGGCAGCGCTGTATCTGGAAAAAGACCCGCGCGGGAAATCACTGGAAGAAGTCGCCCCAAAGGCATTTGCCGAACTCAAGGCCCACGCAGCCTTTATGCGCGCCAAGCTGCGCGAGGAAATGCAGGTCGAGTTCGTTATCGAGAATGGTCATGTGCATATTCTGGACGGCGTCCGCGTACAGCGTAGCGCACGGGCGGCGATGCGGATCGCGGTTCGATTGGCCGAAGATGGCATCATTCCGCCGCAAGAAGCGGTGATGCGGGTCGATCCGCATTCCCTGAATGAGATGCTGCACCGGCAGGTTCACCCCGAAGCAGAGCGGGATGTTCTGACCACCGGTATTGCCGCCAGCCCGGGGGCCGCGACCGGCAAAATCGTGTTCACCGCCGCCGAGGCTCAGGCCAGCGCTGCGCGGGGTGAGCCGTGTATTCTGGTGCGCCGCGAAACCTCGCCCGAAGATGTGCGCGGGATGCATGCGGCGGTTGCCGTACTGACCGAAAAGGGCGGTATGACGAGCCACGCCGCCGTGATTGGCCGCGGGTTGGGTTTGCCCTGCATCGTCGGCGCGTCCGAGATGCGGTTTCAGACCAAGAAACGGCTGCTGTCTGCCCCTGATGGGCGGGTGTTCAAGACGGGCGACGTTTTAACAATCGACGGGTCCTCGGGGCAGGTTCTGGCCGGACAGCCCGCGATGCTTGAGGCGGCTTTGGACGATTGTTTTCAAACGCTTATGGGCTGGGCGGATGATGAACGCGACATCGCCATCCGCGCCAACGCGGATACACCGGCCGACGCACAGACTGCACGGAACTTTTTGGCGCAGGGGATCGGCCTGTGTCGGACCGAGCATATGTTCTTTGATCCCGGCCGTCTGATCGTGATGCGCGAGATGATCTTTGCGCAAACTTCATCGGGTCGCGCGGCGGTTCTGGAGCGTCTGCTGCCCATGCAGCGCGAGGATTTCGTTCAGCTGTTCCGTATCATGGAAGGTCAGCCCGTCTGTATCCGCTTGTTCGACCCGCCTTTGCACGAATTTTTGCCGACCACGCGCGGTGGACAGCGCGAGCTGGCCGAGGCGCTGGATTTGCCTGTGTCGGATGTCGAACGGCGTGTTGCGGCGATGACTGAATATAACCCGATGCTGGGTCTTCGCGGCGTGCGTCTGGGTGTGACTGTGCCCGAGATCTACGACATGCAGGCCCGCGCCATTTTTGAAGCGACGCTTGAGGCCAGCAAGGACGGCGCGCCTGTCGTTCCCGAGGTGATGATCCCGTTGGTTTCGGCCAAGCGCGAAGTTGAGCTGGTCAAATCCCGCATCGATACTGTCGCGGCCTCGGTTGCAACCGAACAAGGGCAAGAGTTCGAATACCGCCTGGGTGTCATGGTTGAAACGCCTAGGGCTTGTCTGCGAGCGGATGAAATTGCACCTCAGACCGCGTTCTTGAGTTTTGGTACCAACGACCTGACACAAATGACCTATGGCCTGTCCCGCGACGATGCCGGCCGGTTCATGTCTGACTATGTTCGTCAGGGCGTTTTTGTCGAGGACCCGTTCCATGTGCTTGACCCCGACGGGGTCGGAGAATTGCTGAAACTCGGCGCGGAACGTGGACGTGAGGCCCAGCCGGATGTTACCCTTTCTGTATGCGGTGAGCATGGCGGAAACCCCGAATCAATCGCCATCTGCCGCGATCTGGGGTTTGACTATGTGTCATGCTCTCCGTTCCGGGTGCCTGTCGCTCGGCTGGCTTCCGCTCAGCTGGCGATTTCGTCCAGACTTGGGGGTTGACACAGGCTGATTGCCCTAGGATTAGTGCTTTTTAAGCAACCTTGTGGCAGAATTTATTTTCGCCACGGGCGATTTTCCACTTGCGTTTTCTTCTGATCTGGACGTCTGCGCCGGACTGCGCTAAATGCCTCGTCGCGCCCGCCGGGGGAGGGTACGGCGCGATATGTGCCTGTGCGAGGTTATCTGATGCTACGATACATACTGGCTGCTGCCACGTTGGCGGCAACCACGCTGCCAAGTGTGTCTTTCGCTGAAAAGAAAGCCACCGATACTGCCGAACGCGAACTTGTCACCCGGACCGAAGTGCCCGGGCAGAATTTTCGCGACTATCTGACTCTGTTCAAGCCCCGAAAAGAGCTTGAGCCTCAAAAAATGTCGTATTCGAAGGATTGGCTGGACCAACAGCCCAAGGCCACCGGGGACGAAAATTTTAAATGTCTAGCTGAGGCGCTGTACTTTGAAGCACGTGGTGAAAGCGTGCGCGGACAGTTTGCCGTGGCCGAGGTTATCCTGAATCGCGTGGACAGTGGCCGGTTCCCGGACTCGCTGTGCGGCGTGATCAAGCAGGGAACCGGTAAGAAATACCAGTGCCAGTTCACTTACACCTGTGATGGCCAAAAGGAAGTGATCCGCGAAAAGAAGGCGTATGAGCGCGTAGCTAAAGTTGCGCGTGCGGCCATCGACGGTGTCACCAAAGAACTGACCGAAGGTGCCACGCACTATCACACCACGGCGGTTCGTCCGTCCTGGTCGCGCGTGTATAAAGAAACCGCGCGGATCGGAGTTCATATTTTCTACAGGCATAATTATCGAACAGCGAGCAACTGATTGACGCACCCGCGCTGGAACCTTGCTGGCGCGGGGCGTTTTATAACCTATGTTGCGGGCCAGGAGGCCCGCAATGACGTTTACACGCAGACAATTTCTGCAATCAGCAGCCGCACTGGCGGTACTGCCACACTCGGCCCGTGCATCAAGCTCTGATCTGATCGCACAGACCGCGATGCAGCAGATCGCCCCGAATGGTTTTCCCCAAACGCCTGTTTGGTCCTATGGCGGTGGTGTACCTGGTGCCGAAATCCGTTTGCCTCAGGGCGCGCGGGTTCAGCGCAGGTTGGTGAACGAGCTGCCTCAGCCAACAACAGTGCACTGGCATGGCATCCGGATCGACAACGCGATGGACGGTGTGCCGGGCCTGACGCAAGATGTGATCGCACCGGGCGAGGGGTTCGATTATGACTTTGTCGTCCCGGACGCGGGAACCTATTGGTATCACGCGCATAACCGCTCGGTCGAGCAGGTGGCGCGCGGCTTATACGGCCCGCTGATCGTTGAAGAGGCTACAGGGCCAGATGTCGACCAAGACCTGACACTGATGCTGGACGATTGGCGACTGGACCCAGACACCGGACATATCGTTGAGGATTTCGACAACGGTCATGATCAAAGCCATGCCGGGCGGTTGGGGAACTTGATCTCGGTCAACGGCCAGTTTGATCCTGTTTTTCCCGCGCGCCGCCACGAGCGTTTGCGCCTGCGGCTGATCAATGCCTCTAACGCGCGAATCTACGATCTGGCTCTGGATGGGGTGGCAGGATGGATCGTTGCGCTGGACGGAATGCCGCTTGAAAGCCCGTTAGAGGTTGAGGAAGGTTTTCCACTCGCCCCGGCTCAACGCGCGGACTTGATTGTGGACGTAACAGCGGAATCTGACACCGTCGCCGGGCTGATCAGTCGCGAGCGGGACGGGGGCTTTGGTCTGGTGCGGTTCCCGGTTTCCGGTACTTCGGCAACGACTGCCCGGTCAGGCGTTGTGCCCTTGCCCGCGAATCCATTGGCGCAGGTGGTATTGGACGGCGCGCCGGTTCATCGGATGACGTTGCAGGGTGGTGCGATGCGGTGGCTGGAATCCGCGCAGCTTGGCGACACGCAGCTTTCTGGCCGCGAATTGGCGCAACTGGGCCGGTTTTGGGCCTTGAACGGGTATGCTGAACGCCCGTTGGACCCTTTTCTGGATGCGCAGCGCGGTAGTACCCACCGGATCGAGTTCGTCAACGAAACCGCTTTTCCGCATGCTATGCACCTACATGGGCACCATTTTCGGCTAATCCTGCCCGACGGCAGCCTTGGCCCATGGCGCGATACGGTGCTGGTGGAGCGCGGACAAACCCGTGAAATCGCCCTTGTGGCCGACAATCCGGGCGACTGGTTGCTGCATTGCCATATGCTGGGGCACGCCGCATCCGGGATGATGAGCTGGTTTCGCGTAACCTGACGCCGCAATCAACGACTAGAATGGCGTTTGTTGCGATGCTATATGCGCGCGCATCCTATAAATTTGGTAGACTAGTTTACCAAGCCCGAAAAGGTTCGCCGAATGAGCTCTGAAATCCGCCTTGCCTTTGCGCACCCGTCTGAACGGTCAGAAGCGACCGCGACGCGCGGCCCGCTGGATCGCATCTCGCTCAGGGATCATACCGTTGAAGTTGAGATCGGTGCCTTTCAGGCCGAACGTGGCACCACACAGCGTATCTGCTTCAACATTGTTGTAGAGGTTCGGCCGCTGACCGATCCGATTGACGATGATGTTGATCGCATTCTGTCATACGACCGAGTGACCGAGGCGATTGCCCATGAACTGGCCGCTGAACGTCTGAACCTGCTTGAGACGTTGGCGGATCGCGTGGCAGAGCGCATTTTGCTTGAGCCTCAGGCTGTAAGAGCTTTTGTTCGCATCGAAAAACTTGACCGTGGACCGGGCGCGCTGGGTGTCGAAATCGTGCGCGGCAAGGACACGCTCCACCACGATGTGGTCGAAGAAGAACGCCCCCATCCGCGGTTGGTATTCCTGTCGAACGAGGCCATTTCATCCGCCAACCTGACGGGTTGGATTGATCAGTTGGAGAACCGTCAGCGCCCGCTGATCCTGTGTGTTGGCGCGTCGGAACTGACGCTGCCACAGACTGGTCACGCGATGACCCAACGCCGGATTGATCTGCTGGCTATCGAGCAAAACGCCTGGGTTCTGGCCGCACGGGATCATCGCTGTGTGGTGGTGTCGACGCGGACGGAATTGGATTGGGCAATGAAGAATGGGCAGATTTGTGTCTGGGCTCCGTCCAAGATTGTGCTGGATGCGGTTGATGGCCCTTCGGCGGCGCCTTCGGACGCTGTAGCCTTGGCAGCCTGGTTTGCGGCCACTTTTGAAGCCAGCGAAATGATGGTGATCGGCGGTGCCTTGCCGAACGCTCCAAAGACGCCTCTGCGCGCTATTCCAGTGGATCAGGCGCAACTGTGACTGCGTATTTTCGACCGCTGGTGCAGCACGGGTCTGTACGCCCGGACGGGGCGGTTTCTCTTGCCGGGCAGGAATTGTGGTTCACCCATGCAGAACGGCTGTCCCGCACGGATGCGCCGACGATTGTCACGGCGCGGGATATTCCAGCCGATGCACTGAACCGTCTGACGCGCCCGCGCGCAGAGATTGCTGGTGTGGCGATGGATCGCCCGCAGATCATGGGAATTCTCAACGCCACGCCCGACAGCTTCTCGGACGGCGGGGTGCACAACTCGGTTGAAACGGCAGTGTACGCTGCTGAGCAGATGGTGGAGCATGGTGCCAGCATTCTGGATATCGGCGGTGAATCGACCCGACCGGGGGCTACCTATGTGTCCGAGGCTGAGGAAATCGCCCGGACGCAACCCCTGATCGAAGCCATTCGCGCCAAGACGAGCGCCCTGATTTCCATCGATACCCGCAAGGCCAGCGTGGCGCGGGCTGCGTGGACGACGGGCGCGGGGCTGATCAATGACGTATCGGGCTTTACCTTTGATCCGCAGCTCGCGCCGTTCTGCGCTGAGGTTAACGCGCCTGTCTGTGTGATGCACATGCAGGGCGATCCAACTGTGATGCAGGACGATCCGCAATATGATGACGTGTCGCTAGACGTTTATGATTTCCTTGAAGGTCAGGTTGAAAAGCTGGAGCAGATTGGGCTGAACCGCGATCAGATCTTGGTCGATCCGGGTATCGGGTTCGGTAAAACCCAGGCGCATAATTTGACATTGTTGAAAAATCTTAGCCTTTTCCATGGCTTGGGATGCCCGGTTCTGCTGGGCGTCTCGCGCAAGGGCTTTATCGGGCAAATCGGGCAAGAGCCGCGCAAGGATGCCCGTGCGCCGGGATCAATCGCTGTAGCACTGGCCGGATTGTCGCAAGGCATGCAGATCGTGCGTGTTCATGACGTGGCTCAAACCGCTCAGGCCTTGCGTCTGTGGGCCGCCGTCCGGTAATCCCGTCCTAGACGAGTAACTACGGAGTTAGACAATGCGCAAGCTGTTCGGAACCGATGGGGTGCGGGGCACCGCCAATACTCATCCGATTACGGCCGAAATGGCCCTGCGCATTGGGGCTGCCGTGGGGCGGTATTTCCGTCGCGATCGATCCGGTGCGCACCGGGTGGTGATCGGCAAGGATACGCGCTTGTCCGGGTATATGCTGGAAAACGCGCTGACTGCTGGGTTGACCTCGACAGGGATGAACGTGCTGCTGTTGGGTCCTGTACCGACACCGGCGGTGGGGTTGATGACCCGCTCGATGCGCGCGGATCTGGGGGTGATGATCTCGGCCAGCCACAACCCGGCTGAGGATAACGGTATCAAGTTCTTTGGCCCCGACGGGTACAAGCTGTCCGATCAGGCTGAGCTGGAGATTGAACGTCTGATCGAAGAGGGTGTCAAACCGGCGCAAGCACAGAACATTGGCCGTGCCCGGCGGGTGGATGATGCGCGGTTTCGATATGGTGAGCGGGTAAAATCCTCGCTGTCCCGCGATCTGCGTCTGGACGGGCTGAAAGTAGTGGTCGATTGCGCCAACGGCGCGGCCCACCGCACGGCGCCCGAGGTTTTGTGGGAGCTTGGCGCAGATGTCATTCCGGTCGGAATCGCGCCGAACGGTAAGAATATCAACCTGAATTGCGGCTCGACCAAACCTCAGCTGGCGGCCGAGACGGTTGTCGCGCACGGCGCGGATGTGGGTATCTGTCTGGACGGTGACGCCGACCGCGTGGTGATGGTTGACGAAAACGGGCAGGTGGCTGACGGAGATCAGCTAATGGCGTTGCTGGCGACCTGTTGGGCCAAGGCGGATCGTCTTGAAGGCGGCGCGCTGGTTGCGACGGTCATGTCGAACCTTGGGTTGGAACGGCACCTTGCCGCGCAAGGGCTGCGTCTGGAACGAACAGCCGTTGGTGACCGCTATGTCGTCGAAAGGATGCGCGAAGGCGGGTTCAACTTGGGCGGTGAGCAGTCAGGCCACATCGTCATGAGCGATTATGCCACCACCGGTGACGGCCTGATGGCCGGTCTGCATTTCCTGGCCGAGATGGTGCATTCAGGTCGCAAGGCGTCCGAGCTGTCGGTGCAATTCGAAACCGTTCCACAACTGCTTAAAAACGTGCGTTACGGCGAGGGGCAAACCCCACTGGAAACCAGCGCCGTGAAAGCGGCCATTGCGGATGCCGAGGCGCGCCTGAACGGGCAAGGACGGCTGCTGATCCGCAAGTCGGGGACGGAACCCCTGATTCGCGTGATGGCAGAATGCGAGGATGATGCCCTGTTGACACAAGTCGTCGACGGTATCGTGGCCGAGGTCGAGGCGGTCGCCGGTTAACGCCCGATCAGCATCTTGCGGAGGCTAAACCATTGGCTGATGGCCAGCCCGGTCAGAATCATGGTCAGCGCGATGTAAAAGCGCAGGGGCAAGGCCTCGGACAAGATCCAGGCGCCGAAAACCATCGACCAGATTGGCACCTGATAATTGACCAGCGTCAGAAAGACGGACCCGGCGCTGCGAATGATCGATACGCGCAGCAAGGTGGCAAAGGCGGTCGGCACCAGCCCCAGCGCTACAATGGCTAGACCGGGGCGCGTTCCTTCCCAACGTGGAAGGCCTTCGGTCACCAGCATGATGGGTAACAAAAGAACGGCGCCCACCACCAAGGACAGCGCCGCCAGCACCACAGGATCAATCGGTGGGCAACGCCGTGTGAAGATAGACGCGCAGGAGTAACACAAAGCCGCGCCGATGCAGGCCAGCTGCGCCAACGGCTCAGCCCCTTGTCTGATCTGCGCCAAACCCGGCCCGATCAACACCAATGCACCGCAAAATCCCAGTGAGACTCCAAGGAACCTGCGGGCGTTCAGCGGCTCGTCTGAAAAGAAATGGGCCAATGGCAGAACCATCAGCGGAATTGCCGCCATCGACAGCCCGGCAAAGGCCGAGGCCACATATTGTTGCCCCCAGCTGAGCAACATGAAGGGCAGGGCGGTAGACAGCAGACCGATAATGGCGATGAACCCCCACAAGTTCAGATCGCCCGTCGGCAGCTTGCGACCGGTCAACGCCATCATCCCAAGTAATGTCACGGCACCCAGCGTCGTGCGCGCCGTAGCGACTGTCACTGGCCCGTATCCCTCAAGCGCCATTGCGACGACCATGAACGTGCCGCCCCATATGAGGCCTAAAGCGATCACGCCGCTCCAATCGCGAGATGTGGGTTGATCAACCATGTTGCGCCTTGGGGTCAAAAGCGGTTGTGACGAAAAAGGGCGGCCGATTGGCCGCCCCTTCGTTTAGAACAGTCAGGATCAGTTCTTTTCCTGATCTACCAGCTTGCCAGCAGAAATCCACGGCATCATGTCGCGCAGTTTCTTGCCAACCTGCTCGATCTGATGCTCGTCATTGTGGCGGCGTGCCGCTTTGATGGTCGGCTGACCAACCGCGTTTTCCAGCATGAAGTCACGCACAAACTTACCGGTTTGGATGTCCGACAGGGTCTCTTTCATCGCCTTCTTGGTCTGCTCATAGGGCAGAATGCGCGGGCCGGTGACGTACTGGCCGTATTCGGCAGTGTTCGAGATCGAGTAATCCATATTGGCGATGCCGCCTTCATAGATCAGGTCAACGATCAGCTTGGTCTCGTGCAGACATTCGAAATAGGCCATTTCAGGCGCATAGCCCGCTTCGACCAGAGTCTCAAAACCGCAGCGGATCAGCTCAACGATACCGCCGCACAGAACGGCCTGCTCGCCGAACAGGTCGGTTTCGCACTCTTCGCGGAAGTTGGTCTCAATGATGCCCGAACGGCCGCCACCGATGGCCGAGCAATAGGACAGGCCGATTTCCAGCGCCTTGCCGGTTGCGTCGCTGTCCACGGCCACCAGGCAGGGCACGCCGCCGCCTTTGACGTATTCGCCACGCACGGTGTGGCCGGGGCCTTTGGGGGCCATCATGATGACGTCGACACCTTCTTTCGGCTCGATCAGGCCAAAGTGGACGTTCAGGCCGTGGGCAAAGGCAATGGCCGAGCCCGGCTTGATGTTGTCATGCACGTATTTCTTGTAGGTTTCGGCCTGCAGTTCGTCGGGCATGGTGAACATGATGACATCGCACCAAGCCGCCGCTTCGGCGATGCCCATGACGGTCAGGCCTTCGGCTTCTGCTTTCTTGGCGGATGCCGACCCTTCGCGCAGAGCGACAACCAGGTTCTTGGCGCCCGAGTCGCGCAGGTTCAGCGCATGGGCGTGACCTTGCGAGCCATAGCCCAGGATCGCTACTTTTTTGTCTTTGATCAGGTTGATGTCGCAATCGCGATCGTAATAGACGCGCATGTTTTAGGTCCTTTCATATGCGGTTGCTGCGGTTCTAATAGGGTCCAAAGCTATTGGCGAGCGCTTTACAATCGACTATTGAAGCGAAATGCGAAAATTTATGCGCGATATCTGACTTAACCGGAAAAATCATGCTGGATGATATGGACAGGCGCATTCTGCGTCACTTACAGGCCGAACCGACCCTGACCATGGCCGAATTGGCCGAGCGTTGCGGGATCAGTCAGGGAGTGTGCTGGCGCCGGGTTGAAAAGATGCAGGCCTCGGGTGTCATTCTGGGGCAAGAGGTTGTCATTGATTGGCCGGCGATGGGATATGCGGTCGAGGTTTCACTGCGCGTGACGCTGGACAAAACCCAGCCGCGCGCGTTTGACGAATTCACTGTTGCCGCGCGGAGTGTTTCCGAAGTTATTGAAATTCAGACGTTTTTGGGGCGTGTGGACGTGAGGCTGTCGGTGATTGCACGCGACATGACGCACTATCAGCAAATCTATCGCGATCGTATTCTTACCCTGCCGCACATAGCCGATATCGAAGCGCTGATGCATATCGCGCGGGTCAAGCGGAACGAGGTGTTGCCGGTATGATCGAACTGGACGAAACCGACCGGACCATCCTGCGTGCGCTGGTACAGGATGCCACGCAAAGTGCCGGGGCGTTGGGGCGCAAGCTGGGGTTGTCCCAACCGGCAACCTGGCGGCGCATCCGCCGGCTGGAAACAGCAGGGGTCATCAAGGGCCGTCGCCTGCGTCTGAATGCCGAGGCGCTGGGGTTCGGCGTGACCGTGTTTCTGGGCGTCAAACTGGCGCGCAAGGGACAAGTCAGCCTTGAAGACTTTGAGCGCGCCGTCAGCGCCATCCCCGAGGTGCAGACGGTCGAACATGTGTTGGGTCTTTACGACTATCGCCTGAGGGTAGTTGCACGTGATCTGTCCGATTTCGAACGGGTGCTGCGACGGCGGATCATGACCTTACCCGGCGCGGGTGAGGTCGAGGCAAACGTATTGCTGAGCGAAGAGCGCTTGCCCGGCCCAATCGGCTAAACCGGGTCAATATTTGGTGCGGATGCAATAGCCGGGGTGATGCGTCATCCGGGCAAAGGTCATCGGAACACCATCTTTCCAAGTAGTGCGTTCCAATTGAATCATCGACGTTCCGGCAGTGGTGCCCATGAATTCTGCCAGCCTTCCGTCGGCGGAAATTGCGCAGAATGCAACCTCAGCCTCGGTAAAGGGGGCAACGTTCAGCAACCACTCGTGGGGACCCCGCGTGTTGAGATCCGCATGCTCAACGTCAGGTACTGTGTCGATGTTGATCCAGCGCTCCTCTAGCTGAAAGGGGCGGTTGTCCGCATAGTGCATGCAGATCACATGCAGCACCCGCGCGTCGGGCGAAACGCTGAGTTGCGAGGCCAGCCAACCGGGGCTGGATACGACATTCCGTTCAACAAGTGCATAGCGATAGATTGAGTTTTGATTCTCAACTGATTGACGGGCCAGAGAAAACTCCAGCTTGGCGTGTTTGCTGGGCTCCTTTTTTACCCGCGTGCCGCTTTTGCGTTTGCGCTCTACGAACCCTTGCTCGGCGAGCTCGCGCAGGGCGCGGTTTACCGTTGCACGCGCGCAACTGAATTCTTCAGCAAGCTGCGTTTCTGTCGGCAGCAGAGATCCTTGTGGCCAAATCCGGCTTTCAATTCGCCGCTTAACTTCGTCACGTACGACCTGAAAACTGATCCGCTTTTGAGCAGTCACGAGAAGCAATACCTTTCTTGTACAAAGTGTATGTATCTGTTCAGAAACACCTCTGGGTGTAAAGGGGTGGTGACCCTATTTGGCGTCAACGAGTTGTTCAATTAGAGCTTTTCGTGGTTAATTTTTTGTTAGGATTTTGACTTCCGTTGCGTCAATTATCAGCACGAGACTGGGGCTGTACCATTCTCGAAAAAGGCCTCAAAATTCTGAAGGACAGTTTGAAAGGACATATCATGCCCGCGCTTTTGGAAAGTATCGACCCGAACGGGCTCGAAGAGTTTTCGGTTGTTTTTACGGATCGGTCGCTGAACCACATGTCAGCCCGGTTTCAGACTGTCATGCGCGATGTTTCGTCCATCTTGTGTGATGTTTACAACGCCGATGGCGTTGCGGTGATCCCTGGTGGCGGTACTTATGGGATGGAAGCTGTGGCGCGCCAATTCGCGCGTAACGCCAACGTTCTGGTCGTGCGCAACGGGTGGTTTTCTTATCGTTGGAGCCAGATAATCGAATCTGCGGATTTGACGGCATCGGCGACCGTACTCAAGGCGCGGCAAACCGGCAACTCCAGCCCATCCCCATTTGCGCCGGCACCGATTGAAGAGGTGGTGTCAACAATTCGCGAGCAACGCCCCGATGTCGTATTTGCACCGCATGTGGAAACATCCGCAGGCCTCATATTGCCGAGTGATTACGTGACTGCCATGGCGGAGGCCGCGCATGAGGTTGGCGCATTGATGGTGCTGGATTGCATCGCTTCGGGCTGTGCCTGGATTGATATGAAGGCCACCGGCGTGGATGTTCTGATATCGGCCCCTCAGAAAGGGTGGAGCGCCTCGCCTTGCGCCGGTCTGGTCATGCTGTCCGAACGAGCCGAAGCGCGGCTGGAGGAGACAACGTCTGACAGTTTCGCTGTGGATTTGAAGAAATGGCGGCAGATTATGCAGGCGTATGAGAATGGTGGGCACGCGTATCACGCGACCATGCCAACCGACGCGCTGCAGGCGTTCCGGGACACCATGGTCGAGACCCGTGATTACGGTTTTGAAAAGTTGCGGGACGCTCAGTGGGCCTTGGGCAACGGGGTGCGGGCGATGCTGAAAGACAAAGGCCTGATCTCGGTCGCGGCAGACGGGTTCGGCGCGCCGGGGGTTGTGGTCACCTACACGTCGGATCCCGAAGTTCAGAATGGCAAGAAATTCGCCGCTTTGGGTATGCAGATCGCGGCAGGTGTTCCGCTGCAATGTGATGAGCCCGAAGGGTTCAGCACGTTCCGGTTGGGTCTGTTCGGGTTGGACAAGCTTTATGACGTTGATGGCACAATCGCGCGGCTCAAGCGTGTACTGGATCAGGTTCTTTGATTGCGGAGCCTCAGCGTACGCCGAGGCCCATCTGCATCAATGTCTTTCGTACGGGCGGTAGGGAATAGAGCGCGCTCAACCCCATCGCCCGTGCATCCCGCAGTGGACGCGCCTCGATCATCGAGGCGCGGTTCAGCAGGTCGATACCTTTGACACGCATCTCGATTTCGGTGTGGCGGGCCTTGTGATAAGCGTCCAACATCTGAGCATCGCCCAGACCTTCGGGTCGTGCTTGTGCCAGATCCAGCAAGGTACGCAGATCACCCAGTGACATGTTCAATCCCTGCGCGCCGATGGGGGGCACCACATGGGCTGCCTCGGCCATTAGGGCGACCCTTTCGCCCGCCAGCCGTTCTGCCGACTGGCTGATGATCGGCCAGATCGTCCGGCGCGAGGCCAGTTTCAGCGGCCCGAACAACCCGCAAGAGCGTTCGGTCATCAGCGTCTCGAACGCCTCGGGGTCGGTGTTCAGCAACTCGACCGCCCGTGGGCCGCGCTCCATCCACACAATCGCCGATGAGGGCTGCCCTTGCCAGTCGGGCAGGGGGACCAGAGTGAACGGCCCGCCGGAACGGTGAATCTCGGTCGAGACATTGTCGTGCGGAATCGGATGTGTGACCGCAAAGGCCAGTGCTTTTTGGCCATACCGGGTGGTGTGGACGTTGATTCCCGCGGCCTCGCGCATCGGGGAATTGCGCCCGTCTGCGGCGATCACCAGCTTGCAGCGTATACGGCTGCCATCGCTCAGCCCCACACGGGCTTCGGCGGTGCGCGTAAACAGGCTGACGGTGCCGGTGCCGGGGCGGAAATCGACATTGGGAAGTTCGGCCAGGCGGGTCACCATCTCGCGCCGCAGCAACCAGTTGGGCAGGTTCCAACCAAAGGGTTGGTCCGAAATATCGGCAGCGTTGAAATCGCGCACTACGCGCGGTTCGGGAACGTCGCCTCCTGCATCCACGATTCGCATGATCTGAAGGGGTGCCGCGTATTCGTCCAGCCGTTGCCACAGCCCGCATTGCGCCAACAACCCATGCGCAGGTTGCAAAAAGGCGGTGGTCCGCAGGTCGGATCCGTCCACATCTCGTTCGGTAATCGGTGGCGCGGGGTCGACGCAAACCACGTCGAACCCGGCAGTTCCAAAGACCGCCGCAGCGGTCAGTCCGGCGATTCCTCCGCCAGAAATCAGGATATCACAGCTGTCAGTCATGGCCTTGGTCTCCGAGTCTTGGGCAGAACCTAGTTCGGTTCCAAGGCCGGTGCCAAGTGACATCCTGTCCCGTGTGTCAGCCGCGCGAGATCAGGATGAGCAGGATGAACATCATCGGCACCATCATGACGGCTGGGATGTAAAGCCCAGGCAGGCCGAAGAGCAGCGCCGAACATCCCCACATGCTGAAAATGGCGGCTGCCGTGTAATACCAATCCTCGGCCGCTCCGTTGGCAGCATCGCGGGCCAGCCAGCCGAAAACGGGGATTGCAAACAACAGGCGCTGCCAAATAGGCAGGCGCCGAGGCATCTCGATCGCGCTCATGGGGTCTCCGATTCTGTTCGTCGCTGAGGCGCATATAGGATCGATTTCGCACCTGCAGAATGTGCGGATCGTCGCAGTGTGACAGCCTATCGCAGGCGAGCCAGAAAGGCGGTCAGATCGTCAGTGTGATGGTGGATATGGTCCGCCTCGTGCGGCTCGGGCGCGACGTGGACGGTGCGCATTCCCATTGAATGCGGGGCGGCCAGATTGCGCGGGTCATCCTCGAACATGGCGGCCTTCGCAGCATCGATTCCGTCTTGCGCAAAGATAGCCTCAAACGCTGCCTGTTCGGGCTTGGGGCGATAACCGGCGTGTTCGACCCCGTAGATTGCATCGAACAGACCGTTGAGGCCGCGCGCCTCAAGTACACGTTCCGCATAGGGCGCGCTGCCGTTGGTATACACGATCCGACGACCGGGCAGGGATTGGATGTGATCGGCCAGTTCGGCATCGGGGTCCATGTGGCTCATGTCGACCTGATGGACGGCGTGCAGATAGGGATCGGGGTCCAGATCATGCTCGGCCATCAGCCCAGCCAGCGTGGTTCCGTATTGCCGCCAGTAATGTGAGCGCAGCCGATCCGCTTCGGCCCGGTCAACGCCGATAGCCTGCACCACGTAATCCGTCATCAACACCTCGATCTGATCGAACAGGCGCATATGCGGCGGGTAGAGCGTGTTGTCGAGGTCGAACACCCATTGGGTGACGTGAGCAAAAGCTGGTTTGACCATGGGGTTTGTTTAGGCCGCAAAGGCACGGTTTTCAATGCTGCTCTTGATCCAAAGGGCAAGTGACGGATAGACATATCCGAACGAGGAGACAAACCACCATATGCCCCAGTCCAGACAGCCGTCCAAAGACGCCTATAGCCTAATTCTCGAAGCGATCGACGTAGGCGTTTACAAGCCCGGTGACCGTCTGGTCGAAAGCGAGCTTGCCGAACGGTTCGGTGTATCGCGCACACCTATTCGCGAAGCTCTGCAGCGACTTGAAACGCAATCCCTCTTGGAGCGGGACGGGCGGTCACTGATCGTGGCCTCGCTGAACCACAACCAGATGGCCGAGTTGTACGTCGTACGACGCGAGTTGGAAGGGTTAGCGGCCAAGCTGGCCGCAAAGCACGCCACCGAAGAAGAAATCAAAGTGCTGCAGGAAATGGTGACCGAGGATGACGCGCTGGTCGACGACCCTCAGGCTTTGTCTCGGGCGAACCGCCGGTTTCACGAGCAGATACATCTGGCCTCGCACAACCGCTATCTGGTGCAACAGCTGGATCTTGTGCATCGCACCATGGCACTGATGGCCACGACGTCGCTGGCGGTGCAGGGGCGCGGTGAAATTGCGCAGAGCGAACATAAGGGAATTGTCGAAGCCATCGCTGCGCGCGACGAAGAGGCCGCGGCACGCGCGCTCAAGGATCACATTTCTGTGGCGTTCATGACGCGGCTGAAACAGGACGCGGTTCTGCGCGAGAACTGATCACGCGGGCGGCAGGCTTTCTTCGCTGGCCTGCCCGTGTTGCGTTTTGTCCCAGAAGAACGGGTTCAGCACCAATTCCCATAAGGCTTTATAGGCCGCCAGAACACCCAATGGGAAATACAGCGGCATGGTCGGTACCCATGGCAATAGAAACCGTCTTTCACGCGCTGAAACGGCGATGGTGCCAACTGCAATATTGGTGATCTCGGCGCTTAGAAAAAGGCCGATCAGTGCCGCCAGAACGTTGTCAGAGAGAATGGGGTCTACTGGGCTGGCCAAGCCAAAGCTTGTCAGCCAGAACAGCCACAGAACCGGTGCCAGCAGGAATTGCCCGACAGTTCCCAGGAAAAAGGCCTGCACGCCTAAAAACCGAAATAGCCCCAGATCTTGAAGCAGCCGCGTGGGGGCCCGCATGTGAACCAGGTAGGTCACCATGAACCCTTTTAGCCACCGTGATCTTTGTCGCACCCAGGGCCAGGCGCGGAAATTGGCCTCTTCATAGGTGGCGGTGTCCACCATTTCGGTGCGATAGCCGGCGCGCGAAAGGCGCACACCAAGATCGGCGTCCTCGGTGACGTTGTGGGCGTCCCAGCCGCCCAACTCCAACAGCTTGTCACGGCGGAAAAAGAACGTGGTTCCGCCCAAGGGCACAACAAGACCAAGCCGCGCGACGCCCTGAAGGACGACCCGAAACCAGCTGTTGTATTCAATGGTAAAACAACGGGACCGCCAATTGGTGCGAGGGTTGTAGTAGTCCAATACGCCCTGCAAGCAGACAACATCTTCGTCCGCCTGGGTGAAATGGCGGACGACACGTTCGATCTGATCAGGCTGCGGCGCGTCCTCGGCATCCCAGACACCCAGAATATCGCCGCGGCAGAAATCCAGCGCATAGTTCATGGCGCGGGGTTTGGTGGTCAGACCGTTCAGCTCGGGCACTTCGACGGTTCTGATCCAACTGGGCCGAGCAACCTGAGCAAGAGTGGCGCGTGTTACCTCGTCGGTTTCCTCAAGCACCAGAATAATGTCCAGTAGCGCCTTGGGGTAAGTAAGCCGTTGCAACCGATGAATGAGCGCGTCGGCGATTTCACGTTCCTTATAAAGCGGCACCATGATCGACACACAAGGCAACGCTTGTGGCGGGGCTGCTGGGTTTGCCCTGGGCCGGTGTTTTGCCGAATGCCAGACAAAGGCCAGCAGCCCGGCAAGGCGCAGGCACAAAAACAAGACAAGGCTGATCACGGCGGCGGCGACCAGAACGGTCAGCCCTGTCGTGGGGAAAGCAGCAAACAGCCCCGTAAGCCCTGTTAGGGCAAGGGCGGGTCCTATACGAGATTTCGGGGTCCATGATCTGCAGCTTTGATCCAGCTCCACGCGCGTCTCGGCCGATTGGGCAAGCGGAGAGGCGTAAATGCGCGCGATGGTGTTGTCGATCTGATCGGCACCGGCGAGTACCGGCATGACGGTGTAACCGGCATCCTCAAACCCGCTGCGCACGGCGGGGAACAGATCGGGTCGCGCAGTTGCCACAAGCAGGATTGGACCCAGGCGGCGCCAGGGAATGACGTTATGTTTCAGCCAGAATTCAACTGGTTTAAATTGACACAGTTCCAGGGGCGGGGGCGAACTGTTGATATCGGCAATCTGTAGACCGGTTTGTTCGGACAGCGCGCAGAGAATATCCTTACGGGTGACCCAATCTTCGGCCACCAGAATTTCGCCCAGCAGTGCCTGTTGCCAGGATTGCAGAAACAACGCCTCGTCCAGTTGTGACCGGGTGATCAGACCTCGATCAATCAGACACGCCCCCAATGGCTTACGGTCTTGCGCAGGGATCGGTGCGGCACGCGCGAAATGCTGCAGGTTTAATTCGACCATAATGAAACAACCCTGACGCGGTTACCAGACGTCAGGGTTGCGCAATTTAGGTTAACACCAGGTTAACTATGATCGAACTGGCTATTATGCCTGTGCTTTCTGGGCTGCCATTGCCTCAGCAAAGCGTTCAAACAGATAATAACTGTCCTGTGGGCCGGGCGAGGCCTCGGGGTGGTGCTGTACCGAATAAACCGGACGGTCGGTCATGCGGATACCGCAGTTCGACCCGTCAAACAGCGAGCGGTGCGTTTCCACAACGCCGTCGGGCAAGGATTGCGCATCCACCGCAAAGCCGTGGTTCATCGAGGTGATCTCGACCTTGCCAGTGTCCATATCCTTGACCGGGTGGTTGGCGCCGTGGTGGCCGTGGTTCATCTTGACGGTCTGACCGCCAAGCGCCAGCGCCAGCATTTGGTGGCCAAGGCAGATGCCAAAGACCGGCAGTTCGGTGGTGTCCAGAACCTCTTTGATCATCGGCACGGCGTATTCGCCCGTTGCGGCCGGGTCGCCGGGGCCGTTAGAGAGGAACACTCCGTCAGGATTGTGGGCCAGTACCTCGGCCGCTGTCGCGGTGGCGGGCAATACGGTTACATCGCATCCAGCCGACGCCAGGCAACGCAAGATGTTGCGCTTGGCACCGTAATCGATGGCGACAACCTTGTGCACGGGGGCTTCCTGACGGGTGTATCCGTCGGGCCAGGCCCAACGCATCTCATCCCAGCGATAGCTTTGGGCGCAGGTGACCTCTTTGGCCAAATCCATGCCTTCAAGCCCAGCAAAACCCCGCGCAGCGGCAATCAGCGCAGCGATGTCGAAATTGCCCTCGGGGTCATGGGCCAGCGCCACATGCGGCGCGCCTTGCTGCCGGATGGCGCGCGTCAGGCGGCGGGTGTCCACACCACCGATAGCGATGCGGCCACGGCTGGCCAGCCAGGTCTTCAACTCTTCGGTTGCGCGCCAGTTGGACGCATCGGTCGGGTCCCATTTGACCACCATCCCGGCAGCAACCGGATCGCCGGTTTCGTCATCCTCGGGGTTTACACCGACGTTGCCGATATGGGGGAAAGTGAAGGTCACGATTTGCCCGGCATAAGAGGGATCGGTCATGATCTCCTGATATCCGGTCATGGCAGTGTTAAAGCACAACTCGGCCACGGTTTGGCCGATGGCACCGAAGCCCATCCCGTAGAACAATGTTCCGTCGGCCAAAGCCAGACATGCGGTGGGCTTGGACGGGGCGTTCTGGGCCATGGGGCGACTCTCCTGCTGGGTAAATCGGCGCATACCTAAGGGGGTTGTGGCGCTGGGTCAAGTCTGTTCAAAATTTGGGCTATTGTGGAAAATCAATTACTTAGCGATATTCACCCCCTGTTGTATCACGCTTTTTGTTTCGATATGGTCAGGGTTCCTTTTCCATGGGGATGGACAGAACATATGGATATGCGATCACGGGTGAACTCAGCCCTGAAGCAAGCAATGAAAGACAAGAATGCCGAGCGTCTGTCGACGCTGCGCTTGATCAATGCCGCGATCAAGGACCGCGATATTGCCTCGCGGGCTGCAGAAAACGAAGAGGCCAAGGGCTGCGGCGATACCGAGGTCCTTGAAATTCTTGGTAAAATGACCAAACAGCGCAAGGAAAGCGCGCGCGCCTATGAAGAAGGCGGACGGCTGGATTTGGCCGAGCGCGAGTTGCGTGAGGTTGAAGTCATCGAGGAGTTTCTGCCCAAGCAATTGGACGATGACGAGGTTTCCAAGGCCATTCAAACGGCAATCACTGCGACAGGTGCGGGTTCGATCCGCGACATGGGCAAAGTGATGGGAGAACTTAAGACCCGGTACACCGGCCAGATGGATTTTGGCAAAGTCGGGCCGATGGTCAAAGATCAGCTTTGCGCGGCAACAGGCGGCGGTTGCTGATCCTTCTTTCAGTCTGAAACGGCTTTTACTGCGCGACCGGTTCGCGCAGTTTTTGTATCAGGTCGTCGTATAGCGCGATGCGTTCTTCCTCGGACAGAAATGACCCTATTTCAACTTCGCGCCCATCTCCGGTCAGCGTCACGTAATTCGGGACAGGCCCACCGCGTTTATGCATTTCGGGGCGGGCCCAATAACGGTTGCAGGTCCATTCCTGCTGGCCGCTGCGCGGGTCATGGTGGACGAGGTGCGCCCGTGTGCCGGTCAGAGTTAGAATCTCGAACACGCTGCGCGCGCGATAGTTGGTCTGGATCGCCAGCCACAGTCCCAGAACGGTTATCAGCAGGAAAGGCAAAAGCCCCCAAAGGATGATCGACCCAAGCACTGCCAACAGGGGGATCAGTCCAAACAGAAACACGGACAGAATCACGATCATCGCCCCGCGTGGAGGCAGTGAATTATGCGGCCAGAGGCGCAATTCCTGTTCAGTTTCAGACGTTTTTGTCCATCGGTAGGGCATGGCTGATATGTAGCGCAATGCTGTGTCGTTTCGAAGGGAAATGATTACGCAACGTGGCCAACACGCACCCAGGATAGCGCGTCGTCCAGTCGGTCATCTCCCCAGAAAACCTCGCCGCGGACGACAAGGCTGGGGGCGCCGAAAACACCCAGCTTGGCGGCCCGTTCGGTTTCCGCTTCAAGTGCGGCCACGGTATCAGGGCTGCGAGCGCGGGACAGTACCAGGCGCGGGTCCTGCTGGCATCTGTGCAGCGCTTCTGAGATCGCGGTTTCGCTGCCGGCTTCGATGTTTTCTTCGAACCAGATGCGATACAGGGCCAGCGTGAAATTCTTGCCCCAGCCGTCGCCCATGCCCAGCAAGGCAACCTGATTGGCAAGCGCCAGGTCCGAGATCGGGTAGGGTACGGGCAGCTTGGCGTGGATGTGATATTTTGCGGCCCGACGTTCGATATCGCGCCACATATATGCGGACTTCACCGGTTTACCTGCAAAGGGAATATTCTTCTGATCCGCCATGACCGTGCGTACGTTGAAGGGCCGCCAAGTTACGGCAACGTCATGTTCGTCGCACCAATCATCCAGCCGCATGATCGTCAGGAAGCTGTAGGTGCTGCCAATGGAATACCAAAAATCAATTTCGGGCATGTAATCACTCCGATCTCAGAGTTCCTTCGCCTATCATACCCTAAAATGGTCGGATTTTCGAATTTTGCCTGAAACACGCGGTTCACCAGCGTGGTGGCACGTTGTTCAAAACAGGGCTTTTTCGACAGGTTGCGCGGGTTGGGGCGCAACACCGCAGCCGGTCATCTGACGCATATCGATCTCGATTGTTCGGCACAGCGCCGAGATTGGCACGTCGGTGACATCCCCTTCGAACGGATCCTCCATCGAGGCACTGACGCGCTCGGTCACAAAGAAGATCCAGCAAACCAGCGCGCCGACAGGGGCAAAGGTCATCCAGTCGAACAGCACTGTTCTTATCATCGAGGCATCGGTGCCCACCATGATGGAACGTTCGTCGTTGAAGGCCAGAGGCAACATGAAAATGAATATCCAGCTGAACAGGCGGCCGACCTCGGCAACCTGACGCGGGAATGGAGTGTTTTTGATCCGCTCGCACTGACCTTGCGCCGTCGTAAACCGGGATAAGCGATCCATCAGCGCGACATGCCAGAAGGGGTCTATCTTTCCCTGTTGCGCCATGTCTGACAAACGACGGGCCTGCAGGTTGATAAGACAGGCCGCGCGGTTGGTCTTGTCCTCTAACAGCGGCAAATCCGCCTCAAGTTGACTGTTCCGCCAGCTTTCGGGTTTTTGATGCAGGTCTTCGCGGCCTGATACGGGCTTGTGGCCGAACATCCATGGCCTGCGTTTGCGACCGGTAGTTGCAGGTTGGCGCAGCTGATAGGCCAGCATGTTTATCCAGGCGATGTGCCGCTCGATCAGTTCATCGCGCAGGTCTTCTTCAATCACTGAGCCATTTGGTTGAACCAGGGTACTGATCGTATTGCCCCAGTCCCGGCTTGTATTGGCGATATCACCCCAAACCCCGCGGGCTTCGGTCCAGCGGCCGTAGGTGGAAGTGTTCTTGAAGCCCAGAAAAAACGCCACTGCCAAACCCAACATCGCTACTGGTGGGCTGGGATTCGAAATCAGGTCAATCGGCGTCAGTTCATCGACCACCTGAACCATTAAAATCCAGGCCAGAACGATACCGATAAAACCGACCGAACCTTTGAGCAGTTTTCTGATCGAAATGCCATCATGAAGTATCATGGTTTGCGTGTCTTCCGCCGGGGTCCCTGAATTCCTGTTTTTGAATACTATTCCCATGGTGCTGGATGTGTCTATGCACGTGCCGGACAGGGTGCAGAGACCGGACACAAAAAAAGCCCCGCTCAAGGCGGGGCTTTAATGGGTTTATCGGACTGCGGGATCAGTGCGCGTGGCCTTTGTCCCAGTCTTCCTGCTTTGGCAGCTGCTCGAACGTATGCTCAGGCGGCGGCGAGGGCAGGGTCCATTCCAGCGTGTCCGCGTATTCGTTCCAAGGGTTCGGACGGGTCTCTTTCGCGCCACGCAGCAGGGCATAGATCACGATGCCGAAGAACAGCAGGAACGAAGCGAAGGAAATGAACGCACCGATCGACGATACAAAGTTCCACTGGGCGAAAGCCTCAGGATAGTCGATGTAGCGGCGGGGCATGCCCTGACGACCCAGGAAATGCTGCGGGAAGAAGGTCAGGTTGGCGCCGATGAAGAACAGCCAGAAGTGAACCTTGCCCCAGAACTCTGAGTACTGACGACCAGTCATCTTTGAGAAGTAGAAGTAGACACCGGCAAAGATTGCAAAAACAGCACCGAGCGACATCACATAGTGGAAGTGCGCAACGACATAGTAGGTGTCGTGATAGGCACGGTCGATACCTGCCTGTGACAGTACAACGCCGGTCACACCACCAACGGTGAACAGGAACAGGAAACCGAAGGCAAACAGCATCGGCGTCTTGAACTCGATGGAACCGCCCCACATTGTGGCAATCCACGAGAAGACCTTGACGCCTGTCGGCACCGCGATGACCATTGTGGCCAACATGAAGTACGCCTGCTGACGCAGCGACATGCCAACGGTGTACATGTGGTGCGCCCATACGACGAAGCCCAGAACGCCAATTGCGATAATCGCCCAGACCATTGGCAGGTAACCGAAGATCGGCTTGCGTGCGAAGGTCGCAATCACGTGGCTGATGATGCCGAAGCCGGGCAGGATCACGATGTACACTTCCGGGTGGCCAAAGAACCACAGGATGTGCTGATACAGGATCGGGTCACCGCCACCTGCCGGGTCAAAGAAGGTGAAGCCAAAGTTGCGGTCCATCAGCAACATGGTGATCGCGCCGGCCAGAACCGGCAGCGACAGAAGAATCAGCCACGAAGTGACGAAGATCGACCAACTGAATAGCGGCACCTTAAACAGCGTCATGCCAGGGGCACGCATGTTCAGGAAGGTGGTGATCATGTTGATCGCGCCGAGGATCGAGGAGGCGCCCGATACGTGTACGGCGAAGATCGCAAGGTCCATGGACATGCCGCCCTCGGTCGTGGACAGCGGCGGATATAGAACCCATCCGACACCCGAACCAAGCTGGTCGTTCCCACCGGGGCTCAGCAACGAAGCCACGCCCAGCGAGGTACCGGCGACGTACAGCCAGAAGGACAGGTTGTTCATCCGCGGGAACGCCATATCCGGCGCGCCGATCTGCAACGGCATGAAATAGTTGCCAAATCCGCCGAAAAGAGCCGGGATGACAACGAAGAACATCATCAGAACACCATGGTAGGTGATCATCACGTTCCACAGGTGTCCGTTCGGGGTACACGGGTCGGCCATGAAGCCTTCCAGGCACATGAACTGCACACCGGGGTGCATCAGCTCGAGCCGCATGTAAACGGTCATCAGAACCGAGATCAGACCGGCAAGTGCCGAGACGATCAGGTACAGAATCCCGATGTCCTTGTGGTTGGTCGACATGAACCAGCGGGTAAAGAAACCGCGATTATCTTCATGCTCGTGACCATGAATGGCTGCGTCTGCCATTATAGGTGCCTCCTGTTGCAACTGCACCGCGCAGCCAGACCTCTCTGGCGCGCGGGATTCCTGCTGGTTTTAGAGGGCGAAGGGGGCACCTTCAATGGCCGAGTTTGATCTGGATCAAGAATAATTGTCGCGGGCAGGAGGAAATCCCGCGAATTCTTGGTCTCAGTCAGGCCCTATCTGGCGATGGCTGTCAAAATTTCAAGGGTCCTCTTCTGCCCATTCGTGCGGCGTGGCAGAGTTCCGCCTTGACCCCCGGTTGTGTGGGTCGCAGTACTATCCCCAATTCCCGAAACCGGAGACAAGATATGGCCGCTTACGATCCCGACAACATCTTTGCCAAGATCCTGCGCGGGGAAATTCCCGCGACCCGCGTGTACGAGGATGACGAAACGCTGGCCTTTATGGATATCATGCCGCGGTCCGACGGGCATCTGTTGGTGATCCCCAAAACACCCTGCCGGAACCTGCTGGACGCATCACCCGCGCAACTGGCCGCCGTGACAGCGACGGTTCAAAAATTGGCGAAGGCAGTGGTCAAGGCGTTTGACGCCGACGGGGTCACCGTTCAGCAATTCAATGAGGCCGCAGGCGGGCAAGAAGTGTTCCACCTGCATTTCCATATTTTGCCGCGTCAGGACGGTGTTGCCGTGCGGCCGCCGGGCAATATGGGCGATTTCGACCTGATTGCCCAGCACGCAGACAAGATCAAAGCGGCTCTGGCCTGATCAGTCCTTACTGTCATGTGGCCCCAGACACGCGCTGTGGTCGCCAAACGTGTGGAGCACGGCACACACATGGTCGTGCCCACCGTCACAGGCCGAGGCGATACGGGTCAGTTCCGCCTCAAGCCTGACCAATTGGGCGATACGCTCGCGTACATCCGCCAATTGACGTTCGGCGATTTCATGTGCCCGGTTCAAATCATCGCCATGCGCGCCTTCCAAGGATAACAGTGCCTCAATATCGCTCAAAGGCAGGCCAAGGTCTCGCCCGTGGCGAATGAACTGCAACCGATTTAATACGGCAGTGTCATACCGGCGCTGATTTCCAGCCGTTCTTTCCGGCTTTGGCAGCAACCCTTTGTCTTCGTAAAACCGGATTGTGGGCACTTTGACGCCGGTTCGCCGGGAAAGCTCTCCGATCGAGTACATTTTTCGGCTTTCCTCTCTTGAACCTCTAGTGGCTAGAGGAATTACATGTGCTGTGCAGCCAAAACAAGGAACACCGGCACCATGGCACATCATCACGGCCACGAGGAACATAACCATCACCATATCGACCCGGACGCAGGCGATATGCGCGTCGCAGGGGCGATAGGGGTGAATATGCTGCTGACCCTGGCGCAAGTCATCGGCGGCATCTTTTCTGGGTCTCTGGCGTTGATTGCAGACGCATTGCACAATTTTTCGGACGCTATCGCCCTGATCATCGCTTTTTTCGCACGTAAGATTGCCCGTCGCCCCGCCGATCCGCGCATGAGTTTTGGCTATGGCCGGGCTGAGGTGGTCGCGGCGCTGGTCAATTACACCACACTGATCGTGTTGTCGGTGTATCTGTTGTACGAAGGTGTCATGCGGTTTTTCCAGCCCGAGCCTGTCAACGGCTGGATGGTTGTCTGGATCGCCGCGCTTGCCTTGGTCGTCGACCTTATCACCGCTGCGCTGACCTATTCGATGTCGAAGGACAGCATGAACATCCGTGCGGCCTTTATCCACAATGTCGCTGACGCCCTTGGATCGGTTGCCGTCATTGTCGCAGGTGCGGCCGTCATACTGTTTGGCTGGACCTGGGTCGACCCTGCGGTGACGATCCTGATCTCGGTCTACATCCTGTGGCACGTGAAATCTGAGATCGGAGAAACGATCCGGGTGCTGATGCTGGGCGCGCCGCCCAATCTGTCGCCCGAGGATGTGGCCACCGAGATCGAAGCCACTGAAGGAGTGGCCGGTGTCCACCATATCCACCTTTGGAGCATGCAGGAGCAGGAACCAGCCCTGACCGCGCATCTTGAGATCGACGCCCAAAGCTGGACAGACGCGGAAACCATAAGACTGTTGGTGAAAGAAACCCTGAGGTCGCGGTTCGCAATCGGGCATGTCACATTGGAGTTAGAGCGCGCGGGCAAAACGCATGCAGCATTGCCCCGGTTTGGACATGACAATTTGCAAGGGTCCTGAAAAGGAATTGCCGTTCCGATTTTGGGGTCGGAACGGCAGACTCGTAAACAAACACTTTTTCCGACACCCAGGTCTTCCGGGATCACCGGTTTAACACACCACTCACTCTAGAACGGTAAAGTTAGACTACCCGTTAACGCGCAATTTGTATCGTTCTGAGTGAGCTTTCCGCCAAATAAACTCAAAATTAACGGGCTAAATGGCAGATTGCATACGGGTTCGGAAACAAAGGGAATTCTTAGGGGGAATTGTCAATTCGCCTTGCCGCGTTTAGCGATTCGAATTCAGGCTATGCGATCGCCGTTTCGAAACTTTCCGCAAAGGTTTTTTGCAAGGCAGCGTCCACGTCGGCCATCGTTACAGGCAAGCCTAGATCGACCAGAGACGTCACACCATGCTCGCTGATTCCACAGGGGACGATGCCGGAAAAATGCTCAAGATCAGGTTCAACATTGATTGAGATACCGTGAAAGCTGACCCATTTGCGTAGGCGCAATCCAATGGCTGCGATCTTGTCTTCGGCTGGCTGGCCGGTCACCGTAAGCGGCTTGTCATCACGTTGCACCCACACGCCGACACGGCCGTCGCGAATTTCGCCATTAACGTTGAACTCGGCCAAGGCTGCGATCACCCAAGTCTCAAGCTTTTTGACAAAGCCCCGCACATCCTTGCCGCGTTTGTTCAGGTCCAGCATGACATAAGCCACGCGCTGACCGGGGCCGTGATAAGTATACTCTCCACCACGCTTGGCTTCGTAGACGGGAAAGCGATCTGGATCCGTCAGATCCTCGGACCGGGCCGAGGTGCCTGCCGTATAGAGCGGCGGGTGTTCCAGCAGCCAGACACACTCGTCCGCCTCGCCCGCAGCGATGGCCGCGACGCGCGCCTCCATAAAAGCGACGGCTTCAGTGTAATCGGTTAACCCGTCGGTGATCTTCCATTCCATGGCGGTTCCATATCGCGCAGGTGCGGCAAGGGGAAGGGGTCAGGCGGCCTCGGCCAGGCACCTTTGCAAAATCTGGGCATAGGTGTCCGTGCCCTGCGCTCCGGTCACCAGATATTTGCCGCCGAACACCATTGACGGGACACCGGAAATACCCCGGCTGGTCCAGAACTCTTGCTTCTTACGTACTGCGGCGACATGCGCACCGGATTCCAGCGCAGATCGCGCCGCATCAACGGGCAGACCGGCCTCTGCAACTGCTTCAAGCAACACATCAATCTTCGACACATCCTTCTGGTCGGTGAAATACGCCTTGAACAGGGCAAGTTTCAGCGGATGCTGGCGGCCCTGAGCTTCGGCCCAGTCCAACAGTTGGTGGGCCGCAAAGGTGTTCACCATTCGGCTGTCTTCATTGAAATTGAACGCAAACCCCAGCTCGGCCCCCAACTGCGTCAGCCGATCCCGATTCAGTTGACTCTGTTCAGCGGTTGAGCCGTATTTCTCCATGATATGCTCGCGCAGATTCTGACCTTCGGGCGGCATGGTGGGGTTCAGTTCAAACGGATGCCATCTAAGGCGCGCCAGAACATTTTCCTGCTTCAGAGCCAGATCAAGCTGTTGAAATCCGACGATACACCAGGGGCAGACGACGTCTGAAATGATGTCGATCTGAAGGATGGGGCGGGGATCTGCGGCAGTCATGTTCAGACTCCTGAGCGGAAGATGAAGGATACGTTGACGATACAGATATGAATACAGGCGGGGAATTCAAACTGGCGTGTTTTTGTCTCTTCACATCCTGATCATCTGCGTCTATACGCGCCTCTACCAAGTCACTGGCAGTGCGGTCGTGGCGGAATTGGTAGACGCGCAGCGTTGAGGTCGCTGTGGGGTAACACCCGTGGAAGTTCGAGTCTTCTCGACCGCACCATACAATTCATCTCGTTGTGTAATTTCAATTTATCATGTTGGCGTGAACGATCTTGGTCCACCTAAAGGCTTGTGATTTGGTCATCTGCGCAACGTAGTCGCTTTCGCTGCTTCTGCACGCGTGCGCTGATGCCTCCGATCGTCGAGTAGAGTGCCCGACAACCGATCAAGTACATAAATGGCTTCCACCAATTACTGTTTATCGAGGATGAATCTCCACTGCTGGTTAAAAGGCTGTATGAGTGCGTCAATGAAATTAGCTGCCGCACCTGTGAAGGCTGATTAGCCGCGAATATAGAGATAAACGTGCAATACGGGCTTAAGAACTGTGACGACCATACAATCTGAGTTGGGCGTCAAAACTTGAGTGAATTAGTTCAAATAGAGTACGCCGAATCGATGAAGAAGCTGAATATGTTGACAGTCCGGCGGTCATTGGCTTCTTTGTTTCCGGTTTACATCAATTAGAACAACTGAAACAAACAAAACACGAGAAATTCTCGGTGCATGGACAGCTCATCCCTTATGATGTTCGTTAAAATATCGCGGCCTGCAAGTAGTAGGCCTATTTGCCGAAAGTTGTGAATCTACTGCACCTTCGGAAATGTACCTGGTAACGAGTTTGCTGTTTCGATCGTATGATCGGGACAGCATTTTCTTTTCGGAGTTGTTTTGGCAATATGCAGGCTCCCTCATTTTACCGCAGGCGGATTCGAGCTTGCCATGAGGTCATGTAATTTTGGCGTTAACTTTACTGCGAAAAATCCGCTCTGAAACCAAGGGATTCCTTCGAAAAAGCATTGTGACTTGCTTAGTGGGATTCGGCTAAAGTTGCTTGGATTGCACGGCGCAGGTTAGTGAGGTGTGCTCGGCTCCGGCAGAACCTACCTCGTGCCCGCTTATCGCGGGAAACATAACAAAGAACTCTGTGCCTTCACCAAGTTTGCTTCTGTAGTCTATTGTACCGCCAAAATGCTCAACAATTTCCTTTGAAATGTGCATCCCGAGTCCGGTACCGCCTGCGTGACGTTCATCGGAGGAGTCTATCTGGGAAAAGCAATCGAAAACTTTGTCATGGAACCCCTCAGGTATCCCGATGCCATGGTCTTTGACGAAGAGGCGAATATTCCCGCCGACTTTCTCGCATCCGACGGTTATCTCGCCTCCATCAAGGGAGAATTTAGCTGCGTTGGAGATAATGTTGGCCAACACCTGAAGAAGGCGGGAGGCATCACCTTTAACGTACAGATCATTGTTTCCCCTTAAGTCTTCTACAATTTCTACGTTGTGAGCACTGGTGTATCCCATGTTACATGCAATCGCTTCCTGAATCAGCGCATGTACATCAACAGTTCCTTCACGGTAGTTCATCTCGCCCGCTTCCATTTTTTGAATGTCCAGCACATCATTGATTAGGGATGCGAGCCGTTCGCAGTTTTTACCTGCTAAATGAATGAGGCTTTGCATTGATTCTGGAGCTTCACCCAATGCGCCTGTGTTGATTAGGTCAAGTGATCCTTTGATCGAAGTGAGAGGCGTACGCAGTTCATGGCTAACTGTCGATATGAACTGAGTTTTCGCAATGTAGGCCGCTTTTGTTCTTTCGTGCTCTGCTTTGAGCTTTTCGAGTTGTTCCAAATTCCTGCGGTAGAGCTTCAGAAACACCATCGAACAGTCAATCAGAAAGTACATTACAAAGATAACGGTGAAGAAGTGCAGCCAGAGTTCAGATGAAAGCTCGGGGCGTTCGGTCCAGATATCTTTTACGACAATCAACATGAACGATACGCCGTACATGGTCAGACGGACAATCATTGCCCACAGAAACTGATGGTTGTTCATTGCAGCAAACAACGCCGCAGCAAACAAGAAGAACATTGGAGTAAAGTGACCGCCTGCGGGTTGTGCGAAAGCAACTGAAACAGCATACAGGCAGATTGCAGTTGAGCTGAGGATCGTGTTCAACAGAATCCAAGCAACCATCATACTAATTGCTTTGTGCTGATCTGGCTTTAAGCGCGGTACGCGTTTGGCCAGCAATAAATCTTGCGCTTCGCATATGAGGATTGTCCCATAGAACAGCATGGCGTTAACGGGATCGAAGAAGAACGCAGTCAAAATGGTCGTGGCCAGATAAATAGCCTGCCGCTGCCACAGAAGCGCAAAGCTCATGGCAGTATAATCTATTATGTTTTGCAGAAGCCGGTTTTCCGTTTCACCAGAATCCCGGTCCGGCAGATTGGCGTCGATGGCTGTCATCTAGATGTCTTCGTTTTTCGCGCTTGGACAGTACCATTAGCGGCATAATGAGGACTTAGTTGGTCTGAATTGGGTTCACAGTTTGGCGCTAATCCTTTGAAGGCCACCGTGATTGTTGGCGTTTCACGCAAGATTCTGATGTGAGAGGTTGAAAAATTTTTGTTGCGCAAATGCAGTGTGGGGCGCCCAGAATTGACGATCTCGTTGCTTAGTGCAATTTTTTTTATCTTAATGTGCCATAAAGAAGGAGAAAATCTAAAAGGGTTGGGGTTTGACTGCAGTTGAATTTACGAAGTTGGGGCAGGGCGCTGTCGCTCCTGTTTCGGCTAGGCTTGCAAAAAAGCCGGTGACACTGCTTCAGTTTGCAAGGTCCGCTGGTCGAAACATGTTTGAAGTCATCCCGGTCGAAACTCTGCGTGAAACTTATGTTCGTGGGCCTTTAAACATACACTATATCTGCGATCCTGAAATAATAACCGAGTTACTTGTCGGGCAGGGCCGTTCGTTTCCCAAAGCCAAGTTCACTAAAGACATTATTGGATCGGCTGTAGGCAACGGGTTGATACTCTCTGAAGGGGAAAAATGGCGTCAGCAGCGGCGAAGGTATTCTCCACTATTCGCCGCCAGGAACCTCCCGGTTCTGGCTCGGCATTTTGCAGAGACTGGTGTCGAGATTGCAGATTCATTGGCGGAACACGAAGGCCCCGTAGATGTTGCACAAATTGCGCCTGCATCAACGTTGACGAATATTTCCAGGGTGATTTTTTCGGGTAACAAGAAAGTCAGTTCAGAGCAAATACGCGTGGGGCTGATCAAGTATTTTGAGTACATTTCTGATTTGTCTCTTTTCGATTTAATGGGTTTGCCAAAGTGGGTGCCGCGCAAGAATTGGCTACGCAGCCTGGCCCCGGTGACTAATATGCGGAACCTTGCCAGACAGGTTATTGATCAGCGTCGCTCCGAATGCCGCAGCGAGCCACAGGATTTCCTCGATTTCATGATTGAGGCGTTGAAAACAGATTTCGAGGATGAAGCGACAACCGTTGACAACCTTTTAACCTTTGTCGTCGCTGGTCATGAAACTTCCGCCAACGCTCTGGCCTGGGGGTATTATCTGCTGGCGTTGCACCAAGATATGCAAGCTAAGGTTAGACAAGAAATTCGGTCGGTTCGCCCCAAAGGTCCAATGGAGTTTTCTGACCTGGAGGCAATGCCACTCCTGCGCGCCCATGTAAAAGAGACGCTGCGGCTTTACCCTTCAGCCGCGTTCTTTGCTAGAGACGCAACTGCCGACCTTGAAATCAAAGGGGTAAAGATTGCAAATGGTGACGCGCTGTTCTTCCCAGTTTACTCTTTGCACAGAAACGAAAAACTATGGGATGCTCCTGACCACTATCGACCGGAACGGTTCTTGGGATCTACACTACCTCGAGGTCAGTACATTCCATTTGGAGATGGTCCCAGAATCTGCATTGGTGCTCAGTACGCTGAAACTGAAATCATGGTACTTATGGCTTCGGTGCTCCGTCGAATAAATTTTTCGATTACAGAGTCTGAATTACCGGAACCAGTTTTGACATTCACCATGCGTACCAGTGGCCCACTCATCCTCAATGCCGAACGGGTTCGCGAATAAAGTTGATATCTAAACTCCAGTGCCTGACCTTTGATCGACGTCAGGCCTGGCGATAGAATTAGCTTACTGCCGGCGAGTGAGGTAAGTGTTATCGCCGTACAGCTCACGCAAGACTACATCAAACAATCTATCGTTGACCATTTCTTTGCGATGCGGTGTGGGCTCTGAAAATGTGGAAGAGGTTGTAACCAGACCCTTTCTGAGATTGGCCTCACGATGATTCACTTTTTTGAGAGCCATGTCCAAAGAGGCGAATGCTCCAACCTTCGTAAAAGAACGAAGCGATACCGGTGTACCTTTCACCACTTTAAGATGGACAGATGCGCAGCGGTTGCTGAGAACAGTCCCTAGATCTTGGTTTAGGAAAGCTTCGGTCGGAATATTCTGGGTGCGTTCCCGCCCATGTGTAACAACGAGAAATGCGCCACTCCCGCGATAGGAATAGATTCCTCCAGCAGCCTGTGTTGTTCTTTCAATGCAGAATCCAATGTCGGAAACAGATCGCCGAAAATCACCAAAATTCTTCAGATCAAAGTGATACTCGGCGTCACGAAATTTGATTGCGGTGACCCAGGTGTCAGATCGACGCCTCCGTGAAAGCTGCTCGACATAGTTATCGAATTCGACATACCCCAAGCATTGTTCCTGCTCGTCGATAGACAAAGGATCCTTGAAATTGAATTTCTGGTTGAAATCCAATTCACTGCGAAGATTTTCTATCGACGCCGATGAGGATTGGGTTTTCCTTCTTTCCATCATCAGAAGGTGAGCGGCGTTCATACGGCTGCGCAATTCAAAGAAGTCGAAGGGTTTAGTTACATAATCAAACGCGCCTTCTAAAAATGCCTTCTCGATGTTGTGCCTGTCATCCAGTGCAGTCAGCATTATGACAGGTGTTTCCAGGTTTTCCGGCAGGTTTCGGATTTGTGAAAGCAACTCTATCCCTGAGGTTCCAGGCATCTGAATGTCAACAAGCAGACAGTCGAACGGGGATTCTGCTGCTTCTATCATCCCAAGCGCTTCATCAGCTGAACTGGCTGCAGCCACATTGCAGTTTTCGAGTTCAGGAAGTGCTGACTGGAGCAATTTCAAAATGTCAGGATCATCATCAACCGCCAGTACAGTAAGTGCGGTCTTTCTTTGCGCTCGATGCTCTAATTTTCTTTGGAACCGATCACTGCCAAATGTGGAATGTCTCATAACTGGTGAACCGTCGATATCCTCATAACGGGATAAACTTATGAGGAGAGTGGGCCGAAACAGCGGCAAAAATGGAGAAAGTCTTCGTAGAAAGGGGCTTTTTCTTGACCTTTATTTGGCGCCAACGGCCTCAATAACGAATTGCCAGTTATTGTTGTGAACTAGCGTCGCTTTCTCTTAACGTTATTTTTTCGGCAATCTGTTGGCGCTAAAGGGCAGTCTACGATCGCAAAACTACGGAAATGAACAACGGTTGGAAGTCTAAGCATCGACTCTGGAAACCCCACGAAAATGCAATACAGCCGAGTTTTCCCAATAGTCTTAAAATCAACCTTAGTTGCAATGAAATATGCGTCGGGCGTCCAAGAGTAAATAAGACAATCTAGTGGGTGAGGTGTTCCATTTACTTGTGGATGTTGAATAAAACCGACTGACTGAAGGTGCCATCGATGGAAAACTTTGCGCCGACAGGCGAGGCATTGATACCCAGTCGCCGTGACCACCGTGCCCAGACTGAGGGGACGATGCCCAGGATGCTGGTTGCACCACCTCCCATCGCGACAGTAGTCATCTGGTGAAACAACTCCTGTTGAACCGGAAGCCTGCGTGACGATGCAACATCCTTTGCCACGAAGAAACGGGATGCTTCCCAAACCGAGCGCTTTACCGGGGCGTCAATAAATAGAACGTCAGTTGGTATTCCTTTAAGGATACCTCTTTGCGCGTCGCGCAGCATATAACTGTATACCCCGCACTCTGCAGTCGTGGGCAGAAGTCGCACACCTCCTAAGACCTCACCGAATTCATGCAACACAACCCATCGACAGGCTGGCGTGTCGTATTGGTCAAATTCCATCCCGTCAGCTTCGCCAACTTGCCACTTTAACTGGTCAATGAAAATTGATTTTCTGGTTTCAAGGTATTTTGTCAGAAGGGTGCCATGCTCGGAAATATTGCGAAAATTAAGTGTAGTCGCGCGAATATGGCCAATGTTGCCACGTGGCATTGGCGGACTGCTATTGGCAGCAAATATTTCTAGTCGCGCCAAAGTATTTGGTGCGCCTGAAGTGCCGTTAGCAGGTGTCAGTTCCGGAAGCTCCTCCGGGACCGGGTATGTCTGCTTATACCTGAGTGGTCGGTCCATATTTTACTCATATTTCTGACACACTTATGGCAAGATTCAACTCAGCAAGTCCACAACCCTATGCGGTAGTTGCCCGAATAGATGGATAGGTGTGTCTAAATCTCCTCCCTTCCTTTGGTTACCTTCGCTAATTGACCAAAAACTTTAGAAAGTTCTTGGCTTCTATTTTCTCCCGCAGGTTCCACTTTTTTCCCCATGTCTGGCAACATTTTGAAAAAATACAGCTTCTCTTATGTATTCCTTTCAAATTCTCGCCCGGATCAGGCGCGGTTTCGCTATCCGATAGTATTTCGAGGCAGTCGTGACGGCTGATAGGAGCAAAGTTAAAATGGCATCAAGAATTGGAGGGATTTGCTTTTCAGTATGCGCTCTCGCACGGGAAGAATTGCGCAAGTTAAAAAAAATGCACAGACATAAGGAAGCCCACCTTGTGTCACCGTTTTGCCGTCTTCGTAAGAGAGGATGAGAAAACCCTGAGTGTATCATGCGCGAGCCAACCGTTGCCTGAAGTCTGCAATGCCCAACGTTTGGTGAGGTGTAAAAGGTTGGTGAAAAGTTATGCGTATTCTTGCTGTAGACGACGATCCTAGCATCCTGGAGTTGCTAGATAGAGTTCTAGACGCGTTCGGTTATAAAGACGTCGTCACCGCCAGAAGTGGGCGAGAGGCCATTGAAATACTGTCACGACCTAACGAAGCGTTCGACTGCTTGCTACTGGATGTGCAGATGCCGCAAATGAACGGCATAACTCTTTGCGAAGAAGTGCGAAAATTACCAGATTACACTTACACGCCTATTATCATGGTGACCGCCATGGTGCAAAAAGAGTACATCGACGAAGCATTCGGAGTTGGGGCGACGGACTACGTTACAAAGCCTTTTGAGTTCTCTGATCTGAAGCAGAGGTTGTCTGACGCCTATAGAATGGCAGCGGAACGCAGAGCCGCAATCGAAGTGCTGGAAGCTGAAGCGGATTTTGAGTTGTGTTTTGGCAATAGTCCGGACGTTCGCTTAAGTGATCCGCAATGTTTCGGAGATTTGCCCGGTTTCATTGGGTTAGCTGAATTTGAGAACTACGTAATTCAGCTTTCAACGATGCACTCCATGGCTGCAAAGCTTGTGGCGGTGAAATGTATAGGCGCCGAACAAATCTATGAGACGAGCACGGTCAGTGAATTCCGTAGTGCCATGACTTTAGCTGGTACAGCGGTTCTGTCAGCTAGTCAGGAAGGGCGTAAAGTGGCGACCTATTGGGGAAATGGCGTGTTCTTGGTGATCTACGACAATCAAATTAATTTGAGCGTGGACCAGTTGGGAGCTCCGCTTCCGGAGGCATTGAAAGAAGTTTCCGGTGACACCACTTCAGGTCGGCCAATTGGCTTCCAAGTTAGCGAAGAAGTTATGCTTAAAGCCAAAACCAAGATGGAGGCGTTGTTCTTGATAGACAAGGCCGTCGAAATGGCTGAAATTTCGGAAGGTCGAGCGGCGAATATCGGTTGAAAAACTGCATATATGGATGGTGATTGAGACTAGGCTGTTGGTGTAAAAAATACATTGGAACGCCCTGAGTTTTTCATTTTGCTGGTTTAAATCGATCCGCGCGCTCGTTCTTCAGACGTTCAACCTTTGTGCTTTTGGCCTACTTTGTCCCTTCTCAGTGCCTACCCGGCGGCAACAACTCGGAGAAAGAACCCGTAAGCTTCTTCTCGAAATTTGATCTGATGCGAGATCTGGCGTATTCGCCTCTCTCTAATTTCCTGAAGGTTTCTTTTGAGACCACGGTCAAAGCGTGATCGGTCTAAGCAGCTTCCCGGCGTATCCGTTCTTGTTCTTTGATGGGGTCTTTGCCTTTACGGGCTACGGGTCGCCATTTCTCTACTTCTTGGCGTGAATCTTTAGAGCTATGGCTGACAGAGCACCCAACCCCATCCCTCTGCGAAGCCTGTGGATATGAACCCGAAGCACTACTTGCCAGCATCACCGTCGTTTTTGGCAGCCAGAGGTTCTCGCCATCCAAGCACTAGCCGGTTTGAGTGTTCTTCACTTGCAATGATGATAGCTTGTTGAGTGCTGGAATTTGGTCCACCCTATGGTCCACCTTTTAGTGTGAGACACAGTGAACCACTCTGAGGCGAAATAAAGCCATATTTTTATTTTTCAGTAAGTTAGGCGACTTTTTGAAGCAGCCAGAAACGGTCAGAAGTATGCGTGTTCAAGTCTTTAATGCATCTCGACCGCACCATTCTCTCTTTATTCATGGCGATCAGCCCTTTGGATCGGGGTAGAGTTGCACCAGTTTGTGCCGGATTGCTGATTACTCCAATTCCTGTCTCGCCCGCGCCTTCTGGGTTGTGTATGACGAAGGTCAACGCAAGTCGGGAAGTATTAATGTCTCAGGCCATTACCGTATTCACCACGATGAAGAACGAAGGCCCCTATATGCTGGAATGGGTCGCGTTTCATAAAACATTGGGGGTCGATCACTTTGTGATCTTCACCAACGATTGCGACGATGGCACCGACGATATTGCCCGCCGACTGCAGGAGTTGGGGTTGGCCACCCATGTCTCGAACGAGGTGAAAGAGGGGGGCAATCCACAGCATCAGATGCTGCGTCGGGCGCGGCGTCAGCCTAAGGTCAAGGAAGCGGACTGGCTGTTATGCCTGGATGTGGATGAGTTTTGGAACATCCGCCACGGCGACAACAGCTTTGACGCGTTGATCACCGAGGTCGAAAACCGTGCGGGGCAGCAGGTGGATGCGATTTCATTCGCTTGGAAACTGTTTGGCAGTTCCGGCAATATCAGTTTTGAAGACAGGCCCGTAACCGAAACCTTCGCGATGGGAGATCAGGAGTTTCCATACCATTCGGGCCGGGCGTTTGGACTTAAAACCCTGTTTCGCAACAATGGCAAATTCACCCGGTTTGGCCCGCATCGCCCAAAGGGTATGGAAGAAGGCAAGGAAAGTGAGATTGCCTGGTCTGACGCCGGGGGCAAGCTGTTTCCGGCCGAAAAGGTGGGCTGGCGCGCTTGGCGTGGGTTCGATCATTCACTTGGGCGCCTGCATCATTACTCGGTTCGATCGCTGGACGGATTTCTGATTAAGCGAGACCGGGGGAGAACCAACCATATCAAAGTGGATCAGGGGCAATCCTACTGGCAGGACATGAATGCCAACAAAGAAGCTGACCAATCCATTCAGCCCATCGCACGACGCGCGGCGCCATTGTTGGTAGAGCTGAAGGCGGACGAAACGTTGGGCGCGCTGCACGCAAAGGCCTGTGACTGGCACCGTGCCAAGGTCGCCGAGATAAAAATGCGGCCTGACTGGGTGGATTTTCGGGTTTGGCTGGCGGATAATCTTATCTGAAGATCATGGCAGACGACCTTTCGAAAGAGCAGTTGAAACCCGATCACCCCGACCGCAAGACGGGGTATGAACGTATTCTGACCGACCCTGCACCGCCGTGGTTTGTCGAACTCTATCCTGGTGGAGATGGGGCCGGTTTCCTGCAAAAGCTGGAACGCCATTCGGTGCTGTTTCATCAACGCTCTGCCTCGCAACTGGTTGTCAGTTTTGACAATATCGCCAATGCGAACGACCTGTCCTTTGCGCGTGAACCCTGGGGTTGGAAGTTCTTTCGTGATGAGGGTTGGTCGCATATGGGGATATTCGCGCGCACCAAGGCCTGGTATCGAGATCCAGAGATCATCACGTATTTCCAGAATCGCGCAGCCGAAGGGTTTTTCGATCAGTTCGACCAGGTCGTCTTTGCCGGGGCCTCGATGGGCGGCTTCGGGGCGCTGACCTTTTCTGAATTGGTCCCGGGCGCAAATGTGATCGCATTTAACCCTCAGACGTCACTGGATGAACGATTGGTCCCGTGGGAAACGCGGTATCGTTTCGGGCGGGTGCAGGATTGGGATCTGCCATATGGTGACGCCGCGCAGACGGTGAAGCAGGCGGGTAAGGCCTATGTCTTCTATGACCCGTTTTTCGACCTTGACCGGCAGCAGGTCACTCGGCTGAAGGGTGAAAATGTCATGCTGCTTAAGACATGGTTTTCGAACCATTTTGCAGCCCCTATGTTGCGCAAGCTGGGTATCCTCAAGCCCGTCATGCAGAGGGCTATGGACGGATCGCTTGAGGCAGTTGATTTCTATCAGATGATGCGCGCACGGCGCCGGTTGCCGATGGTGATGCGCGCGATTGAGGCGCAGGCAGGCGAACGTCACCCAAAGTTGGTGGGTCAGGCGCGCCATAAGTTTCGCATACTGCGTCGCGCCGCATCGGTTGAGGCAGAGAAGTCCCAATGACGCCTGCGAAAGGAGTGTTCATCGGCCAGCGCAAAGACCGCATGGGCGCGCGCCTGCTGATGATGCTGACTTGCATTCGTCTGGCCGAGGATTTTGACACCACTTACAAGGTCAATTGGTTTCCGAAAGGATCGGATGCACCCGAGCTGGATCATCCGCAGGAACTGTTTGCCCAGGATTGGATGGATGCGCAATTCCTCAGTGCAAAGGCGTTTGAAAAACTCAGCGACAAGGCTTTGCCAATCTGGACCTTTCAGGGGGACAAAACCCCAGACCGCCTGATCGCGCATCTCAATTCGGGCCGGTCGGTTGTGGTTGAGGAAGGGTTCGAAGTGCTGGCCTTTCCCTGGGAGGATATCGAAGCGATCCGCCCTCGGTATCGGGATTTCATCCATCAGATCGGCTTTACGGACGAAATCCGCGCCATCATGGACCGGGCGGATGAAAAGCTGTCGGGGCAGGGGGTGACGGCCTATCACATCCGACGGGGCGACATTCTGAACGGTTCGCCGTGGAAACACACAACCTGGCCCGCCAAGATCGAACCCGAGGAACTGTACGAGGCGCATCTGGAGAAAACTGCTGGACAAACGTCCATTATGTTTTCCGACCAACCCGAACTGATCACCCGGTTTCAAAAACGGTTTCCGCAATTGCTGCAGATGTCCGACATTGCGGATGTGACAGGCATGCCCCGCGCGCAGCGCGACTTTCTCGAGTTGTATACGATGTCACGCGCTGAACAGGTGGTTGCGCCCGTTATCTCGGCGTTTTCGATGGCGGCGGCCCGCATCTCGGGACGGCAGCGTTTAGTGTTCAAGGATGTCTTGACAGAGGAAGAGATTTCGTCGGCAAGCCACCGCGTGATTGATCGGGTGGCCAAGGGGCCTGGTGCCTTTCTAAATGTCTCTGAGGCGGCTCATGTCTATGCCAAGGCGGCGCAGTATCTTTGTGCGCAGGACCGGATTGAACAAGCCTATGATCTGGCCAAGCCGATTCTGCAGGAAAAGGCGGACAATGCGTTCATGCCGCTTTTGCAGTCAATAAACTGTTTTTACCTTTCAAAGTGGAAAGAAAGCGAGCTATTGGCCAAAATTGGGTTAGAGAGTTCCGATCTTTGGCCCGAGGATTATGCTGTTCTTTTGGCCGTTCGGGCGGCTACTCTGGGCGCACAAAAGAAAAGGTGGTCCGCCAGCCGATATTTGGCCCGTGCGTTTTGGGCCAAACCCATGCGCCCTGACGTTGCGGTGCTTGGGTCGCGGATGTTGTACCGCGGTCAGGTGTCAGCACGGTTGTTTCCGCCAACAGACTGGCGGTTGCAGCGAGAGGTGCGGCGGCGGCGCTTCCCTCCCTTTAACAACCTGTATTTGGTTCAGCATAAAGTGCTGGCACGTCAGCCCTGCAATTTTGACTTTGTTCTGCTGGATTGGTCTGATCTTACCTTGGATCAAAAAGCTCGAAGGTTTTCGAACGATCCATTTCGTCAAGAGCGCCTGCGCGAGAGCTTGGATAATTTGGCAAATATCGAAGGTGACGATCCAGCCGTGTCCGCCGCCAAGGCCATGCTGAATTGGCATCAGGATGTTTTTTCTCTTTCGCAAACCGTGGATGAGTTGCGCAAAACTGCGTCAGATTGGCCGGAAAACCCGCTGTACCATCTAAGGCTGGCCACGCTCTACGAGGCTGATCAGGATCAAACGCGCGCACGAATGACAATAGCAGAGGCTTTGGCCTGCGATCCGGGCAATCCGTTTCTGATCTATGCGATGGGGAAATTCCTGATAAGGAACAATGCCATGGAACAAGGGCAAAATCAGATTATTCAAGCTGCTGACCTTGATGAAACTACGCCCGTCATACAGGGGGAGGCCGGGCAAATCTTGTTGCGGCGCGGGAAGAAAAGTAAGGCAAGACCTTACTTGCAAAAAGCGCATGACCTTTTCCCGCCGTATAAACGTTTTGCAAATCAGTTGGCGCGTACTCGATGAGAATGGCACAGGCTTTCAGAACGTCGCCGGAATACTCTTGGCTGTCGCAGCCACTAAGCCTAGGCTGTGGCGAGAACGAAAACCGCAGAACTTCGAGCGCAAGTTCAATATGCAGTTAAACATGAGGCGAATAAGTGTCTGAAAAGGACCCGCGGTATATCAGCGTTACCCCGATGAAGAACGAGGGCCCTTTTGTGCTGGAATGGGTGGCCCATAACCGCGCGCTTGGCGTTGACCAGATGATTGTGATGACCAATGACTGCACCGATGGCACGGATGAATTGCTAAAGCGGTTGGATGAGCGTGGCATCCTGACCCACGTCGACAATAATTCTCGCCGCCAGACCAGCCCGCAAAAACGCGCCTACAGAAAATTCTTGAAGATGGAAGTTGCGCGCCCACAGGATTGGGTGATCGTGATTGACGCCGATGAACATATCAACGTCAAAACTGGTGATAACACTCTGCGCGCGCTGACCGATGCCGTTCCGGACGCCAAGATGATTTCGATGACATGGCGCCTGTTCGGAAACGCTGGTGTCGTTCGATATGAGGATCGATTCCTGTCGGACCAGTTTCGACGAGCGGCGCAAGAGCAGAAATACCGTCCACCGCAAGCCTGGGGTTTCAAAACGATGTTTCAGCGCGAACTTTGGAGTGCGCTGGGGGTTCATCGACCCAAACGCCCGACAGTTGAGACCATGGAAGATTGTCACTGGTACAATGGATCGGGACAATTGATGCCGGACCGGTATTTTAGCGCCAGTTGGCGCTCGGCGCGGGATTCTATTGGGTATGATCTGGTTCAGATCAATCACTATGCGCTGAAGTCCTGTGAAAGCTACCTGGTCAAGAAAATGCGCGGGCGGGCCCACCATCTGGGGGAAAGCCTTGGCATGGACTATTGGAACATGATGAACCAAAACGCCGAGGAAGATGGCTCGATCGATGTCATCCTGGATCGCAAGCGCGAACATTATTACGAGTTGCTGTCAGATCCTGAAACGGCCCGGCTGCATCATTTGTCCTGCGATCTGCACAGGCAGAAGATTTCCGACCTCCGCGCACTGCCCGAGATGCAGGACCTTATGCAGCAGATGACGGCCGACTTTGTCGCCAGTCACAGGCAATGAGCGGAATTCTCTTTGAAACAGGAGGCCTGTGATGCTTTGGCTGCATATAGGTATGCCCAAGACCGGCACGACTGCGTTGCAGGCATATGTGCGTCAGAACAAGGCCCCACTGGCTGATGTCGGCTTGCATTATCTTGAGGCGGGCCGTCGTCGGTTGGAAGGGAGCGGACGTCTGGCGATCAGCCACAACATCATCGCCTTTCGCATCAATCAGACCAATGAGTCGATGGATCCGTTCCGCGCGTTGATGGCAACCGAGTATGAGGCGCACAGCGATCAGACCTGCCTAGTGTCTTCAGAGATGTTCTATTCCTGTGATTTGAACAAGTTGGCACAGGTATTCGCGGAAATCCCCTCTCGCGACTTAAGGATCACCTACTATTGCCGCCGCTACTCGGATTTCTTTGAAGCCGATTACAAGCAGCGCGCTAAGAATGGCCGTATGGGCACCAGCGCGTCGGAATATGTCCGGGACAGGCTGGCGAAAATCAAGAATGACCCTGGCATCTTCACCTTTTCGGCGAAACTGGACCAAATCCGGCAGGCTTTTCCAGGCGTTACGATTGTCCCGATGATGTATGATCGCGCGCAGATGGTCCAAGGCCATATCGTGGATGATTTCATGTCGCGCATAGGCGTGCCTTTGCCGGACGGCACGGCGGCTAAACGGCCCGCTAACCAATCTCAGTCGCGTGTGGCCAGCGAAGCTTTTGGCATTGTCTCACGTTCCATGGGGCGCAAGGAAAGTCGCCAGCTGCGTCGGCGCGTGGTCAGTGATCCGGTCATGATCCGGCGCTATGATGTGCTGGAGCCGGACGAGCGGGCCTGGCTGGATGAGTATTTGACCAAGCAAGACGTCACATTCCAGCAAGAGTTCTTTCCCGACCGGCCAAGGTTGTTTGAACCGGTTGAGCTAAACGAAGAAGACCAGAAATTTCGACGCGACACGCCTGAGGAATACGACGCCCTGCGTCGCGCGTCCGAGATCGTCTTTCGCATGGCGCTAGAGGATTGAACCCTACCGTTCGATGGTGATTTCCTGACGCTGGCGACCGGTTGTTTTGTCAAAGATCAAAATACGATTGTCATCGGTCACCACCGCATACCAGTTGCTGCCGATTGTCACTGCCTGTGCTTTGGCGCCGTCTGGAAGCTCGATCTGATCGGGCAGGGTGGGGGTTCTGTCCGATAGTCGGATGACAATCAGCGCGAATGTCACTAGAACCCCGCCAATCATCACCGCGGTCAACAACATGACCATTCTCCGCAGCAGGCGAAGCTGCGGTGTTTCCTGCGGTTCTTGGGGTTCGGAAGGGACAGTCATGGGCACCCGCCAGATTGAATTTCAGATTGCGGCCGATCCGCCGCCACGTCTTGATAAGGCGCTTTCGCGGGATGTGCCAGCCGATGAAAACCTCTCGCGCACGCGGTTGGCCCGGCTGATTGATCAGGGCGCTGTTCTGATTGACGGCATCGAGGCGCGCGACCCAAAAGCCAAAGTGACCGAGGGCGCATCCGTGGCGATTACCGTGAATGAGGCAGAGGACAGCCATATTGGTCCCGAAGATATCCCGTTGGAGATTGTCTTTGAGGACGCAGACCTGATCGTTATCAACAAACCGGCGGGCATGGTTGTGCATCCTGCGCCGGGGTCTCCGAGCGGTACATTGGTCAATGCGTTGCTGCATCACTGCGGTGACGACCTGTCCGGGGTAGGCGGGGTCAAGCGTCCCGGAATCGTACATCGCATCGACAAGGAAACCAGCGGCCTGCTGGTGGTGGCGAAATCCGATGCGGCCCATCACGGTCTGGCTGCACAGTTCGAGGCGCACACAGTCGAGCGCTACTATCGCGCGATTTGCCATGGCGTGCCGGATGCGAATGACCCTCGTTTGCGCGGTGTCAAAGGCGTCAGCTTCGAGCCCGGAAACATCATGCGCCTGACCACGCAACTGGCACGGCACAAGACCGACCGGCAAAGGCAGGCGGTGCTGTTTCATGGCGGGCGTCATGCGGTGACGCGGGCACGTCTGGTTGAGGTTTTTGGATCACCAGCAGGGTTGGCTTTGATCGAATGCTGGTTGGAGACCGGGCGCACGCACCAGATCCGCGTACACATGGCCCATGCCGGGCACGGTTTGGTGGGCGATCCGGTTTACGGCGGCAAGCGAAAACTGGCCGCCAAGGCGTTCAGCGCGACCACAGCCGAGGCCGTGAGAGCCTTTCCGCGGCAGGCGCTCCACGCCGCTGTGTTGGGTTTTGAACACCCAGTAACTGGTGAAAACCTGCGGTTTGAGGCCGAATTGCCCGAAGATATGCAGAAACTGATTGAACAGCTTCGCGCACCGCTGACATAATGCGCAAAGTTACGTGATTAAGACTTTCTTTGGTTTCCTTTATCTATCGTTAATTCCAAACTGTTAACGGTACCTCTTGAACGGATTGGGACGACCTCCCATATCTCATGTTAACGAATTAAACATTTGTCGGAGGGACATGAATCATGGCAAATTACGCAAATCTCCCCGCGCCGACGCCAGAAGGCGGCCTGAACCGCTATATGCAGGAAATTCGCAAATTTCCGCTGCTGGAGCCGGAAGAAGAGTACATGCTAGCGAAGCGTTGGGTCGAAGAGCAAGATACTGAAGCGGCTCATAAAATGGTCACATCGCATCTGCGATTGGCGGCCAAGATTGCCATGGGCTATCGCGGTTATGGTTTGCCGCAGGCCGAGGTGATTTCCGAGGCCAACGTGGGCCTGATGCAGGCTGTCAAAAAGTTCGACCCGGAAAAAGGTTTCCGGTTGGCGACTTATGCCATGTGGTGGATTCGCGCCTCGATCCAAGAGTACGTCCTGCGGTCGTGGTCCATGGTGAAACTGGGCACGACAAGCGCGCAGAAAAAGCTGTTCTTCAACCTGCGCAAGGCCAAGGCCCGCATCGGTGCGCTGGAAGAGGGCGACCTGCGACCCGAGAACGTCAAGCAGATTGCCAATGATCTGGGCGTGACCGAAGAAGAAGTCATCAGCATGAACCGCCGTATGTCCGGTGGCGACGCTTCGCTGAACGCGACTGTTGGGTCCGAAGGCGAAGGCACCATGCAGTGGCAGGATTGGCTTGAGGATGAGGATGCCGATCAGGCTGGCGATTACGAAGCCCGCGACGAGCTGGACGCCCGGCGCGAGCTTCTGGCGGCTGCTCTGGAAGTCCTGAATGATCGGGAAAAGGACATCCTGACTCAGCGCCGTTTGATGGATCAGCCCGTCACGCTGGAGGACCTGAGTACGCAGTACAATGTCAGCCGCGAGCGTATTCGTCAGATCGAGGTTCGTGCGTTTGAGAAGCTCCAAAAGAAAATGCGCGAATTGGCGCGTGAAAAAGGGATGCTGGGCAACGTCTGAGACGGACCCAAGCAAAGAAAGCCCGCCGTAGACGGCGGGCTTTTTTTGTTTACGCGAAGATAAAATCGCTTTCTGACAGTTGACCGTTTCCAACACCAAGTAGATCGATGCTGTCGCCATCTCCCAACTCGATTGTGGTGCGGAAGAACCCGCTTTCGATGTGGTCTTCGATATCCTCAAAGCTGTCGATACCGTCATAGGCGCTGAGGTCGATCTTGTCCTTGCCGATCTCGAAGTCGAGGATGGTATCTTCTCCGTCGCCTTCTTCGAAGAAAAAGGTGTCACGCCCACGGCCGCCGACCAAAAAGTCATCGTCAGCGCCGCCATCGATCAGGTCTTTGCCGCGACCGCCAAAGATTTTGTCGTTCCCATCATCGCCGCGCAGAATGTCCATGCCACGACCGCCGAAAATGGTGTCATTGCCATCACCACCTAGAACAATATCCTTACCGCGACCGGCGCCGATGACGTCATTTCCGCCACCACCATGCACAAAATCCTTGCCACGACCAGTGAAGTGGAATTCGTCCGAGTCATCTCCCAGAATGAAATCTGTATTCTTCTGGCCAAGGATGCCGGTCACGGATACCGGCAGCAGAACCCCATCCAAAACGTGGATGATCCCGTTCGAGGCGGGAACGTCAAATCCGACAAGACCTGGATCGTCGATTCCCGGGTCCGCATCGCCCAAGCTGGGTGGCATGCTGGAAAGGTTCAGTTCCACTTCACCACCCTGCAGCGTTTCGATGGCCGCACCGTCACCCAAACTGACGACCTCTTGTTTCGTAAATGACTCATCGACGACGTGATAGGTTAGAATGTCGGTCAGCAGAGGTATCGGATCGCCACCGCCTAAAAGGGTCAGGGCTTTCACGATGTGATTGAGCGCTCCGGCTTCGTCCGAGCCTTCAAAGCCCAAAGCCTGAGCCAATCCGATGAATGCCGCATCTTTCGGCGCAAAAACGGTCAGATCGGCGTTGGGGTCGGCCAACGCTCCGTCCAGACCTGCTGCAAGAACAGCCTCGCGAAGGATGTCGAAATCATGAGCGTTATGGTCGAAGGTTCCCGGGTCCCCGCTTAGTTCCAGGACTTTTCCGGTAATCGAAGGTAGTTCTGTATTAGCTGGCATATCGGTTTATCTCCCACCCGGTTGCGCGCCTTTGGTCGGGAGTAATGCTGACAGGTCAGGTTTCTCTCCCCGGCGATAAAGTTGTTACGGGGAGAGTTGGAAAACGGATCACGAAATTCGGATTTATCAATTGAGAGCCCGGATAAGAATTGGTTTGGCGGCACCGAATCTCATTTAAATTTCAACAATTTGAATCACAAGGTGCAACTAGTTCAATTGTTGCTGGAAAACTCTCACCATATTCTCACCCATCACTTTCCGAACCTGAGCTTCGGTCAATCCCTGATCCAACAATGCCGAGGTCAGGGCCGCCAATTCCGATGTGTCAAAAGCGGTTTCTACTGAGCCATCATAGTCTGACCCCAACGAGACATGGTCTTCACCAACGGTCTGGATGGCTGCCTTTATCATCTTGGCGATGCCGGTCGGGGTGATGTCCCCGCAGGTAACGTCCGCCCAATAGCCCATGCCGATTACACCGCCGGTGGCGGCAATCTGTTGCATCAGATCGTCGGGATAATTGCGTTTGACCGGGCAGAATCCGTGCAAGCCGCTGTGGCTGACGATCAGGGGAACATCAGTCATATGGATCACGTCACGCGCGACCTGAGGGCTGGAATGGGCCAAATCGATCACTACGGGCCGTTGCGTTAGGTCCGCCACAAGCTGACGGCCGAACTCTGTCAGGCCAGCGTTGCCCACCCCATGTAATGATCCGCCAAGTTCGTTGTCAAAAAAGTGGTGCAGTCCAAACACTCGGTGGCCGGCGTCGAACAGAGCGTCCAGATTGTTCAGATCGCCCTCTAGAGCATGCGCGCCTTCAATGCCCAGGATGCCTCCGACAACGGGTTGGCCTGCCGCACGAGCAGCCAGCACGGCGTCCAGGTCAGCCTTTGTCTTTACGACTTTCAGATGCCCATCCGAGGCCGCTTCGAACTGATGTAGCTTTTCCGCCTGATAGACGGCGCGTTCCTTCAGGCTGTCCCACGTGCGCAATGGCCACAACTGTCCGATGGCCAAAAGGGTAATGTTATCAAAAGACTCAGCCGAGTTTGCCTCATAGTTCTGACCGGCAGGGGATTTGGTGACGGCGGTGAAGACCTGTAGCGCGACGTTACCCTCGATCAGTCGTGGGATATCTACCTGACCGCGGGTGCCTCGTTCGGTCAGATCACGGCTCCATAAAAGGGGGTCCGCGTGTAAGTCGCCGACGATCAGGACTTCGTGCAATGCGGCGGCATCGTCGGACACCGCATAGGGGGCATGGGCGATCACGTTGTTCCGATCAGCTTCAATGTAAGACGGAAGAAATCCGAAAAACACGACGGCACCGACCACAACTGCAAGCAACAGCAGACCGCCAATCCACTTGAGGACCCGTTTCATTCTCACTCCCTTTCAACCATTGGGGGCAGACTACGAAGGTTCCATGCAGATAAAAGCCTGACTTAACGTCGGATGGTTGCTAGAAGGTCAGGAAATGGGGCTGTTAGCGATAACGCTTGGATCGCCCCTGATTACACATGTCGGAGGAAATTATGCATATACCAGTTCAATGGGGCGTTCTGGGTGCTGCCAAATTCGCGCGGCAATTCATGGCACCGGCGATTCATGCGGCCCACGGCGCGCGTTTGGCCGGGTTGGCCACGTCGGATACTGCCAAGGCCGACCCGTTCCGGGCCTTTTGCCCCGATCTGACTGTTTATGACAGTTATGACGCGTTGCTTGCGGACCCTCAGATTGAGGCTGTCTATATTCCTTTGCCCAACCACCTGCATGTGGAATGGAGTCTCAAAGCATTGGATGCGGGCAAGCATGTCCTGTGCGAAAAGCCGATGGCCATGACCGGGGCCGAGTTCGACACTCTGATCCAAAAACGGGATAAGACCGGGCTGCTGGCGGCCGAGGCTTACATGATCGTCCATCATCCGCAGTGGCAATTGGTGCGAAAGTTGATTTCCGATGGGGCCATCGGCAAATTGGTGCATGTGACCGGTGCCTTCAGTTTCGACAATCGCGCGGATACCGGAAACATCCGCAATCGTGCCGAGACCGGCGGTGGCGGGCTGCGCGACATCGGTGTTTATGTGATCGGCGGCGCGCGGTTTGCGACAGGGCAGGAGCCGGTACGGGTGGAGTCGGCCATTCGTTGGCGGGACGGGATCGACACCTTCACGGAAATTCGCGCACAATTTCCGGAATTTACCTATTCCGCGTATGTCTCGATCCGCATGCATCCGCATCAAGAGATGGTGTTTCACGGCGAAGGTGGGGTTATTCGCCTGACTGCTCCGTTCAACGCACGCGTCTTTGGTGAGGCGCGCGTGGAATTGCACCGTCCGGGGCTTGAGGTTCAGGTCACGCGCTTTCCCGGGGATGACCATTACAAGCTGCAGGTCGAGGCGTTTTGCCGATCCGTGCGCGAAGGTGTCAAATACCCATGTCCGCTTGAATTCTCACGCGGGACGCAGGAGATGATCGATCGCGTGCTGGAAGGGGCGGTTTCCCTCTGACTTGCCACGTCGCGTCCGGCTCGGCTAATCTGGCGTGCACCTGATCAGGAGGACGCCATGGCAGGCGGTTGGGCGCGTGACGGCGCAGTGAGTGAACAGATCGAAGCATCCATTTCGGATGAGCTTGCCCGGATGCAGGCGCAAAAACAGCCAGTGGGCGAAAGCCTGACCCATTGCGCCGAATGCGAGGAACCGATCCCCGAGAAACGGCGTTTGGCCTTGCCGGGCGTCAAGCTGTGTCTGGATTGCCAGCAGGAACGGGATGGGGCTTTCAAAGCGCGTTCTGGGATCAATCGGCGTGGCTCTAAAGACAGTCAGTTGAAGTAAGCGGATCCGAAGGATGCCCGACACCAAGCTTTTTCAAAATGGTCTGGTGCTTGGGTTTCTGGCCGCCTTCCTTTGGGGCACACACAGCGTCATCGTGCGCTATCTGACTAGCGATCTGGGAGGGCTGCAAATTGCGGTGACGCGCCTGTTCATTGCTGCGATGGCCATCTATTGCATGCTGCGCGTGATGCGGGTTGCCGTGTCGATCCGTCTGAGCGACTGGAACTTTCGGCTGGCGGTTCTGTCGACGATCGTCAACTACATCCTGTTCCATATCGGCTTGGAATATACCGGTGCGGCCAATGCGATGGTGCTTGAAAATACGGCGCCATTCTTCGTGCTGGTGTTTTTGTACTTCTTTGCCGACACCCCCGTCACACGCACCGATGTTCTGGCCACAGCGTTGGCAATTCTGGGCGTTTTTCTAACAGTTTATCAGGATTTCCAAGGGGGCGGAGACCCCTTGTTCGGCGATCTGCTTGAAATCGGTGCGGGCCTCAGCTGGGCGGTATTTCTGATCTCAAGCAGCCGCGCGATGCGCAATTCGGAATCAACCGCAGAGCGTCTGAATTTTCTCTTCGGGATATTCCTATGTTCTGGCGTTTTGTTGCTGCCGCTGGCCGTGTTTTCGTTGCAAGTTCCGACGGCCAATGACGTGGTCTTCCTGCTCCTGCTGGGGGTGCTTCCGACCGCGCTGGCCTATTACTTGTGGTACGAGGCCGCCGCGCGGGTGTCGACGCTGACAGCGACCTTGATGTTCGCCGCCTCGGTCGTGTTCACGTTCATCAACTCGGCGCTGTTTCTCGGGGCCGCAATCACGCCGATTGCAGCCCTTGGGGCGGTGCTGATCGTGGCCGCCGTGTTCCTGACGACCAAAAGCCAGAAGTGATCAGTTTTCCATCGCTTCCAATTCGTCGATGAAGCCCGAAATCATCGACAAGCCCTTGTCCCAGAATTTCGGATCGCTGGCGTCCAGCCCGAACGGGGCAAGCAGTTCTTTGTGGTGTTTGGATCCACCGGCGCGCAGCATTTCGAAGTACTTGTCTTCGAACTCTTCGGATCCGCTTTCGTAAACGGAATAGAGCGCGTTCACCAACCCATCCCCAAACGCATAGGCGTAGACATAGAAGGGTGAGTGGACGAAATGCGGGATATAGGCCCAGAAGTTTTCGTACCCGTCCATGAATTCGAATGCGGGGCCAAGGCTTTCGGCCTGAACACTCATCCACAGGGCGTTGATGTCATCCGGGGTCAGTTCGCCTTCACGCCGTGCCGCGTGCAGTTTGCATTCAAAGTCATAAAAGGCGATCTGACGGACAACCGTGTTGATCATATCCTCTACCTTACCGGCCAACAGCACCTTGCGCTGCTCGGGCGTTTCGGCCTGATCCAGCATTTTGCGGAAAGTCAGCATCTCGCCGAATACGCTGGCGGTTTCGGCCAGGGTCAGCGGGGTGGATGACAGCATCTCACCCTGATCTGCGGCCAGAACCTGATGCACGCCATGGCCCAGTTCGTGCGCAAGGGTCATCACGTCGCGCGGCTTGCCCAGATAGTTGAGCATGACATAGGGGTGGACTTCCGTGACGGTTGGGTGCGCAAACGCACCCGGTGCCTTACCGGGTTTCACGGCGGCATCGATCCAGCCCTTGCTGAAGAATGGCGCTGCAATCTCACCCATACGTGGATCAAACGCGTTATAGGCGTCCATCACCGTCTTTTCGGCTTCGTCCCAGCCGACGATGCGGGTGTCTTCCATCGGAAGGGGCGCGTTGCGGTCCCAGACCTGCATCACATCCAGACCCAGCCATTTGCGCTTTAGTTCATAGTAACGGTGGCTGAGCTTGGGGTATGCAGCCACGACAGCCTCGCGCAGGGCCTCGACCACCTCGGGTTCGACATCGTTTGAAAGGTGGCGACCGGTTTGTGCCGTAGGCATATTGCGCCAACGGTCGACGATTTCCTTTTCCTTGGCCTGCGTGTTGTGTACGCGGGCGAAGGTTTTGACGTTGTCCTGAAACACAGCCGCCAGTTCGCGTGCCGCCGCCTCACGCTTGGAGCGGTCCTGTTCAGTCAGCAGGTTCAGGGTGCCTTCGATGTTCAGTTCTTCACCATCAACGGTGAATGTCAGCCCGGCGATGGTTTCGTCGAACAGGCGTTCCCAAGCGTCACCTACAACGCCCAGATCGTGCAGGAATTTTTCCAACTCATCAGACAGCTGATAGGGCTTCATCGCGCGAATGCGGCGGAAGACGGGCTCATATCGGGCCAGATCGGCATTTGCGTCGAAGTTCGCTTTCAGCGCGTCATCGTCGATGCGGTTGATTTCCAATGTGAAGAACACCAGCGGCGTGGTGTAAATTGTGATCTTTTCCTGCATATCCGACAGGAATTTGGCGCGCTCAGCATCTGTGGTCAGTTGGTAATAGCGCAGACCGGCAAAGGACATGATGCGGCCCGCGATGGCGTTGATCTTTTCGTTGCGCTGCACGCAGTTCAGCAGGCTTTCGGCATCCAGATCAGCCAGCTTGCCTTCGTAGTCGGCGGCGAAGGACGCGCACTCACCCTCAAGCCATTCCAGATCGCGGTCCAGTTCCGGCGCTTCTTCCGAGCTGTAGAGGTCAGTCAGATCCCATTCCGGCAGGTTGCCAAGATCGCCGGTGCCTCCGGCTGCGTTTGCGTCACGGACGGGAAAGGGAAGGTCGCGCATGGATCACCTCGGAATATCTGCTTTGGCAAACATCTAGGCGCGGGCGACCCGGATCACAAGCCGCCTTTGCGTGAGGTTTTGTTTAGCTGGAAAGAGCAGCCGAGGTCGGTGCGTCCGAGTGGGCGGCCAAAAAATGTCCCGTCAGTTGATCAAAGACGGGCCCGCGCACGTCAGGCGCCTCCATCAGTACCTCATGTTCGCCATCGGGAATTTCAACCAGTGTGCCGCTGGGCCAGTTGGCCATCCGCGCCCGGATCGCTTTGCGGTCAACGATTTGCTCGTGACTGCCAAGGAAGGTCAGGGCAGGTGTGGAGGGCGCGGTTTGTTCCATCAGCCAGGCGCATTCGTCCAGCGCTTCGCGCAGCCAAATGGTCGAAGGCGCGCCAAGGGCCAGTTCCGGGTGCGCCTCAAGCTGGTCTTTCATCATTTGATACATCGCCGCATCGCGCGTCAGCATGTTGCCTTCGAAGGGTTGTGAGGCGACGTAACTTTCCAGCGACGTGGTCGGAGGCGTTTTCTCACCCAGCCCAATTCGTGGCCCCCAATAGGCCGTCAACCGGCTGAGCGGTTTCATGATCGGAGTGAAAAATATCCCCCACATCGGGCCGGTAAAGGCGCAGGCTGCAAAAACGTCTCGCTCCAGCACCGCGCGCAGACCAATTGCGCCGCCCATCGAATGGCCGATCACGTACCAGGGTTTGGGCAATTCAAGTTGGCCGGCAAGTTCCAAGGCGGCATGCACGTCTTGTTGATAGTCGGTGAACTGATCGACATGGCCGACCCGGGGATCGTCCAGCAAACGGTCTGCCAACCCCTGACCGCGCCAGTCGACGGCCAGAAAGGCAAACCCACGGTCGATAAATTCAACCGCCGTGTTACCGTATTTTTCGATGTATTCCGTCCGGCCGGGGAACATCATCACCGTGCCGTTTTTTGCACCTTCGGGGAACCAGTGACCCACACGGATACGCGTATCGTCCGCAGTCGTCACCCAATGGGCCGCACCACCGGCAGGTCCGCCGGCCACGTCTTCAAAGAAAGGGGCCGGCGAGAACTTCATCAGGCCAGCACCGAGGCGAGTTTCATGGCAATACCCATGTCTCCATCCACGCTCAGCTTGCCCGACATGAACGCACCGGTGGGGTTCAGGTCGCCGCTGAGGATTTGTTCGAACGTATCCGCATCTGCGCTCAGGGTAACATCTGCGTCGTCATCGCTGACACGTGCGCCGTCCGCGTCCAGTACGATAGCGCCCAGATCGGCGATGGCAAATTTGGCCGATGCGTCGAAATCGCCGCCGGACAGCTTTTCGTTCAGCGCGGCTGCGGCTTTTTCAAGAATGTCGCTCATGGTGTTCCTCATATTGTTTCTGCGCCGTGAATGGACATCCCCGGTCGCAACGCTACACTGAACATTGTTATGGGCATTGCAATCAACAATCTCAAACGTACCGTCACGGCACTTTTTGTCACGGTCATGTTTTCCACCAGTTCGGTGGCACAACAGGCGGATTCGCGTGACGAGGACGTCTTGCTACAGCAATTGGCGCTTTCCACGCCGGAACAGGCGATTGGTATCGACCGTCAACTTAAAGCTCTGTGGTCGCAATCGGGCTCAGCCTCGGCGGATTTGTTGCTGGAACGCGGGCGCGAGGCGCTGGATAACGGGGATGTGTTGACCGCGGTTGAACATCTTACGGCCCTGACAGACCATGCGCCCGGCTTTGCCGAAGGGTGGCACCTGCGTGCCTCGGCGTTTTTTGGAATGGATCGCTTTGGCATGGCCGCGGCTGATCTGGAACATGCGCTGACGCTGAACCCGAATAACTACGAGGCTATTTTCGGGCTTGGCCTGATTTTTGAGATCATCGAACAGCCCGACAAGGCACTGGATGCGTATGAGCGTGCGCTGGCTATACATCCTCATCATGAAGAAGTAACCAATGCGGTGAATCGACTAAAGCCTCAAGTCGAGGGCTCGGCCCTCTAAAGAACCGGGGCAGGGGGCAAAGGTGAGCGGGTCATCCCGAATTGTGGCCGTACTTGGCCCGACCAACACAGGTAAAACCCATTACGCGATCGAGCGGATGCTGGGCTATCGGACCGGAGTAATCGGTCTGCCGCTGCGTCTGCTGGCGCGAGAGGTTTATGACAAGATCGTCGCCATTCGCGGCCCGTCTGTCGTGGCACTGGTCACGGGCGAAGAACGGATCGTGCCGCCCCGCGCCCAATATTGGGTCTGCACGGTCGAGGCGATGCCGGAAGGCATGGGCGCAGATTTCGTGGCCATCGATGAAATCCAGCTATGTGCGGATCCCGAACGCGGTCATGTCTTCACTGACCGCCTGCTGCGCGCACGCGGCACGAACGAGACGCTGTTTCTCGGCTCGGACGCCATGCGCGGTTCCATCGCGGCTTTGGTCCCTGAGGCACAGTTTGTCCGGCGCGAGCGGATGTCGCAGCTGGTCTATGCAGGATCCAAAAAAATCAGCCGCATGCCATCGCGCAGCGCAATTGTCGGGTTCTCGGTTGATAGTGTCTATGCGATTGCCGAGCTTTTGCGTCGCCAAAAGGGTGGTGCGGCCGTGGTCATGGGCGCCCTCAGCCCGCGCACACGGAACGCGCAGGTCGATCTGTATCAGAATGGCGAGGTCGACTATCTGGTCGCCACCGACGCCATCGGTATGGGCCTGAACCTGGATGTGAACCATGTGGCGTTCTCGTCACTGAGCAAATTTGACGGACGCAGGATGCGCCCTCTAGCCCCGAACGAACTGGCGCAGATCGCAGGTCGGGCCGGGCGCGGCATGTCGGACGGCACCTTTGGTGTGACCGGCGAGGCGCCTCCGTTGGACGACGGCGTGGCTCAGGCGATCATGGACAGCCGCTTTACGCCGATGAAAAAGCTGAACTGGCGGAATGCTGCTTTGCGATTTGGCTCGATTGACGCACTGATCGACTCGCTTGAGGTCAGCCCGAATGACGAACACCTGGTCAAGGCGCGGCCTGCAGACGATCTGAATGTGCTGAAATCGCTCTCGCAAGTGACCGAGGTTGCCGCCCGCGCCAGTGATGGTCAATCGATCCGTTTGTTGTGGGATGTGTGCCGAATCCCCGATTTTCGCGGCATCAGCCACGCGGAACACGCCAGCCTGCTCGAAGTGATCTATGGCCACTTGCATGAACGCGGTTCGATCCCAGATGATTTCATGGCGCGGCAAATCCGCCGGATCGACAGAACCGACGGAGATATCGATGCTTTGTCTAAAAGGTTGGCATATATTCGCACCTGGACATATGTTGCGCAGCGAAACGGTTGGGTGCATGACGAATCACATTGGCGTGACGAAACACGCACTGTAGAAGACAGGCTGTCAGACGCATTGCATGATCGTTTGACTCAAAGATTTGTGGACCGGCGCACGTCAGTGTTGCTGCGCCGGCTCAAACAGAAGGAGGCCCTTTTGGCCGAAGTAAATGACAAGGGTGAAGTGACCGTCGAAGGCGAATTCGTCGGTCGTCTGGAAGGGTTCCGGTTTATCCCGGACAAAAGCGCGCAAGGAACCGAGGCGAAAGCTTTGAAAACGGCCTCCCTGCAAGCACTCGCGCCGCAATTCCATCTGCGTGCCGACCGCTTCTACAACGCGCCCGATACCGAAATTGATTTTACCGATCAGGGCGGCCTGATGTGGGGCGAATATGCCGTTGGCAAACTGGTTGCCGGGGCTGAACCGCTCAAGCCGATGGTCGAGGTGTTTGTGGATGAGGCCGCAGGCCCAGAGGTTGAGCAGAAAGTGCAGCGCCGTCTGCAGCATTTCATCGACCGTAAAGTGGCCGCGTTGTTCGAGCCGTTGCTGAACCTGTCGCGCGACGAGGAACTGTCCGGAGTGGCCAAAGGCTTCGCCTTCCGCATGGTAGAGGCACTGGGCGTGCTGCCGCGTGCAGGCGTCGCGCAAGAGGTCAAGGATCTGGATCAGGACGCCCGCGGCGCGCTACGCAAGCACGGCATCCGGTTCGGTCAGTTCACCATCTTCATGCCGCTGCTGCTGAAACCTGCGCCGACGCGTCTGCGTCTGGTTTTGTGGGCTCTGGCCAATGGGCTGCAGGAATTCCCCGAAGCACCGCCTCCGGGTCTTGTCACCGTACCGGTCGCGAAGGATGCACCCGAAGGGTACGACACCATGTGCGGCTACCGCGATGCGGGCGAGCGCTCGATCCGGATCGACATGCTGGAACGTCTGGCCGACATGTTGCGCGCCGAAGACAGCCGTGGCGGGTTTGAAGCCAAGCCCGACATGCTGTCGATCACCGGTATGACGCTGGAACAGTTCGCTGACCTTATGCAAGGGCTTGGCTATAAGGCTGAACGCGGCGAGCGTGAAAAGGTCAAACCAACCCCAGTCGAACAACCGGCGGTAGAAGCGACCGAGCAACCCGCTGTTGAAGAAACCCCAGCACCAGAAGCGGCAACCGAAGAGGTCGTCACCCCCGCCGAGGCGCCAGCCGAGGCCACCGACAGCACCGAGGCGGCAGCCGAGGCTCCGGCAACGGATGAACCCGAGGTCGAGGTGTTCTATACGTTCACTTGGGGTCGTCAGCGTCAGGCCAACCGTGGCCCGCGTCGTGAACAGCGGCAGGGGCAGGGCAAAGGCAAGCCGCGCGGTAAACCGCAGGATGGTCGCGGTAAACCGCAGGGCAAGAAGGGTGGCAAGCCGCAAGGGGCCAAGACCTTCTCCTCCCGACCGCCCAAGAAAGAAAAGGCGATCGACCCCGATAACCCGTTTGCAGCTGCGCTAATGGGTTTGAAAGACGGTAACTAAACGCCGATGGCTGAGGCCAAGCTGCGGATCGACAAATGGCTTTGGCAGGCGCGGTTCTTCAAGACCCGCAGCCTAGCCGCCAAACAGGTCAGCGGCGGCCATGTTCGGTTGAACGGAAACCGGGTTCTGAAACCGGCGCAAGCTGTAGGACCCGGTGATGTTCTGACCTTTCCGCAGGGGCGAATTGTCCGCGTCGTTCGAGTGGAAAAGCTGGGCGAACGCCGTGGCCCTGCACCCGAAGCGCAAACACTGTACTTCGATATGACCGAAAAGAAGGACGCGCCGCCCGGAAACCCCGGATTCGAAGGAAAAGGTCGTCCAACCAAGAAAGATCGGCGCGCGCTTGATCTTTCTCGTACCACTAGGGGCTGATCCGCCCTTGAAGACAGTATAATACTGGATTAGCTAAACGCCCAAACCGCAAACGGGATTCCCACTATGACCTATGTTGTCACCGAAAACTGCATTGGCTGCAAATACACCGACTGCGTCGAAGTATGCCCGGTGGATTGTTTCTACGAAGGTGAGAACACTTTGGTCATTCATCCCGATGAATGCATCGACTGCGGCGTGTGTGAGCCCGAGTGCCCCGCTGACGCCATTCGCCCTGACACTGAGCCGGGGATGGACCAGTGGGTGGAATTCAACCGGAAATACTCGGAACAATGGCCGGTGATCGTGACCAAGAAAGACCCGCTGCCCGAGGCCGAAGAGCGCGACGGCGAAGAGGGTAAAATGGAGAAGTATTTCTCGGAAGCGCCCGGCGAAGGCGGCTAAGCGATTCGCTCTCTGAACTTGTCGGTTCAGGTGTAGAAGCAAGTTGCAACGCTTTGAAACTTATAAGGTTTCACGGCCATTTTTGGGCGTGCCCTTTCAGATGTCGTAATTTTGTGATATAATCGAAAGCTGAATGATGAATGAGATGGGGATGTACTCCGTAAGTATGTGTGCTTTGGAGTTCTGATTTTTTGACAAACAAGCCACCTGACGGGGCCGAAATGGCACCGGCTAGGCTGTTTTGTTGTCCGCATCTTACTCTATAACCAAGGATGAACCTGTATGTCTAAGTCGAAAAAGCTTGAGTTCCGCCCGAATGACTATGTTGTCTACCCTGCGCATGGCGTGGGTCAGATTATCTCGATCGAAGAGCAGGAAGTCGCGGGATATTCGCTTGAGCTGTTCGTTATCTCCTTTGAAAAAGACAAAATGACCCTTCGGGTGCCGACCAACAAAGTCACCGAGTCCGGCTTGCGGTCACTCAGCTCGCCCGATGTCATCAGCCAGGCGATGAAGACGCTCAAGGGCAAGGCCAAGGTGAAACGCGCCATGTGGTCGCGCCGGGCGCAGGAATATGAACAAAAAATCAACTCGGGCGATCTGATTTCGATTGCCGAAGTGGTGCGCGACTTGCACCGCACAGACGATCAGCGCGAGCAGAGCTATTCCGAGCGTCAGCTGTACGAAGCCGCGCTAGAGCGTCTGACCCGCGAAGTGGCCGCTGTGTCTGGCGCCGGTGAGGTTTCGGCCGCCAAGCAAGTTGATGAGGTGCTGACCTCGCGCGCTGCAGCCGCCTGATATCTGGCAATTCTGAAATTGGGGCCGCTCCTGAAAAGGGGGGCGGCCTTTTTTTGTGTCTTGTCTTGGTGAAATCCGCTTTTGCCGCTAATTTTCCTGTAGTCAGAGGCGGATACATGACCAGGATAAAGCAAACCGTTAAGTTTCTGTACATCGCGCATGACCCGATTTCGGTTTGGTTTCGCTATGGCTTGATCCTGTTTGACGCCGCGTCGATCGTGTTTTTCGTGTCCACGGCGAATGTGCCGCATGGGCCGGGGATCACGCTTGCCAGTCTGTGCGTCGGGTTTCTCATCTTGCTGGATTTTTTGGCCCGGTTATGGATTTCGAAAGACCGCTGGAAACTTCTGTGCAAGATTTACACACTGGCCGATATCGTCGTGATCGCCTCGCTGCTGCTTGAGCCGTTCTTGCCCGGAAACTTGGCCTTCGTGCGAATACTGCGCGCCCTGCGCCTGATCCATTCCTATCACTTGCTGCGGGATTTGCGACGGGACAGTCAGTTTTTCCGAACGCATGAGGATGCCGTCATCGCGGCGATCAATCTGCTTGTATTCGTATTCGCGACCTCAACGGCGGTTCTGGTGTTCTTCATTCCTGATAGCAGCCCGCATGCCTATATTGATGCGCTTTATTTCACCATGGCGACACTGACGACGACAGGGTTCGGCGACATCACCTTGGCGACACCGGCAGGCAAGTTGTTCTCAGTCTTCATAATGGTTGTGGGTGTGGCGCTGTTTGTACGTCTGGCGCAGGCTGTTTTCATGCCGCAGAAAGTGCGCCACAAGTGCCCCAGCTGTGGCCTTTATCGGCATGATCCTGACGCGGTACATTGCAAGCACTGCGGCGAAACGCTGCGTATCGAAACCGGTGGTACGGCCTAAAGCGCGGCTACGACCGCGGTCATGAATGTCAGTTCTGCCAATTGCTGCGAAGCCCCTAGGATATCACCGGTCTGACCACCGATTTTGGCCTTTGCGACCCCGGCGAGCACCGCAACAACCAGCGCAGCGACGAGAGTAGGTGGAATGGCCGCAGCGCCCATCAAAAGTACCGCGCCTAGCAAAGCCAATCCAAAACCTGCCGCAACCGTCGCACCTCGCGGTCCTCCGACCGAGTGGCTCAGACCACTATTGCGCGCATTTGGCAGGGCATTCATCAGAACCGGCATAACCGCGCGGGACAAGATGCAGGCCGCAAGGATTGCGACATAGTTGCTTGCCGTTAACAGGGTTGCAATCAAAGCGACGCGTATCAACTGCGTGAAGATCAGAGCCAGAACACCATAGGCGCCAATATGGCTGTCCTTCATGATTTCTAATCGGCGCTCCTGGGTGAATCCTCCCCAAAGTCCGTCTACGGTATCGGCCAAACCATCTTCGTGCATCGCACCGGTGGTCATGATCAGAACCGCAACCAGGAAAACAGCGCTGACCATAGCGGGTAAATTCAAAGCCATCGTGGCCCAACCAACCGCGCAAGCCAGCAGGCCTATAATCAAACCGACCACGGGAAACGCCCAGGCGGCGCTGGCCTGCCGTGCAAAGGTGTTTTCCGGCAGCCGCGGCAGCGGTAGGCGGGTCAGCAAGACCAGCGCCAGTGGTATATCCCACACGGAAAACAGCTTGGTGTCGTTTTTATGCACTCCCGCGCCTTTCGGGGTCTTGTTGGATCGGACGCTTCGGTTAAACACACAGGACCACTCTGATGCAACGAGGCTTTGGATGCTGCCCGAACTTAATGACCTGAAAACACTCCGCGACGCCCTGAGTCAGGCGCCGGGTTCGAATGATGCCGCATTGCAGGGCGCGGCTGACCGGAACGGACAGCTCACCAAACCGCCCGGCGCGCTGGGGCGGCTTGAGGAATTGGCGATCTGGTATGCCGGTTGGCGTGGCGATGCCCGCCCGCAAATCTTGGCACCGCAGGTTATCGTGTTTGCAGGAAATCACGGGGTGACGGCGCAGGGTGTGTCGGCTTTTCCACCAGATGTGACCGTGCAGATGGTCATGAACTTTGAACATGGCGGTGCGGCAATCAACCAATTGGCCAAGGCCGCAGGGGCCACCATGGATGTGCATGCATTGGAATTGGACCGGCCAACGGCGGATTTCACCGCAGGCCCGGCGATGTCCGAGGAAGACCTGTTGTCCGCCTTGCGCGCCGGTTGGACAGCTGTTGACCCCAAGTCCGACCTGCTAGTCGTCGGAGAGATGGGGATCGGCAACACAACCCCGGCTGCTGCAATCGCGTGCGCTCTGTTCGGGGGAGAAGCCTCGGACTGGACAGGGCGTGGCACCGGTGTGGATGACGCCGGGTTGGCGAACAAAACCCGCGTGGTGGCCGAGGGCGTGGCCTTGCACGCTGCATCGGGTGACGGGCTTGAGATCCTACGCCGTCTGGGCGGGCGTGAGATTGCGGCCATGGCTGGAGCGATCGCAGCAGCCCGTGTTCTGTGTATTCCGGTCATTTTGGATGGCTTCATCTGCTCGGCTGCGGCGGCCTGTCTGGCCGATGTGTCTGCCGGGGCTTTGGATCACGCCGTAGCTGGCCATCAAAGTGCCGAGGGCGCACACGGTGCGGTATTAGAGAAGCTGGGCAAACAGCCACTGTTGAACCTTGGGCTGCGCCTGGGCGAAGGGTCGGGCGGTGCGCTGGCGATCAATATCCTCAAAAGCGCGGTTGCCTGTCATTCAGGTATGGCAACCTTTGCTGAAGCCGGCGTGTCCGGCGGCTGAACCGGACGGTTTGATCCGCCAAAAAGGATCAGGCCGATTTCTGAGCGTGTTTCTCAGCCAGTTCCAGCAGTTCGGTTTCCAGGTCTTTCTCGAATTGCTGGGCGCGCTCGATGTATTTCTTGTTTTCCGCCGTCGGCATGCCGGGAATCCAAAGCTCGGCCAGATCCCGGATCGAGGCTCGGTCGTGGTGATAAAAGGTCTGCTCGGCTTGAGCGGCCTCATATTCGCTGAGGCCGATATTCTCGAGCACATAGCGACCGGCGCGCAGTGAGCTGTCAAACATCTCGCGCACGATATCATTCGCGCCCGCCTGGTACAGTTCATACACATGGGTGCGGTCATGCGCGCGCGCGATGATGTGCAGATCCGGGCGTTGGCGACGTGCAAAGCTGACCAGACGGGTCACAGTCTTGCGGTCGTCCATTGCAGCAACCAGAACGGCGGCTTTATCAAGCCCCGCTGCACGCAACAACTCGGGCCGTGTCGGATCGCCCAAGAAGCCTTTGACGCCAAAGCGGCGCATAAGTTGAATGGTCTCGATATCATGATCCAGAACGATGGTCTTGAACCCACTGGCCCGCACCAACCGGTTCACGATCTGACCAAAACGTCCAATGCCCGCGATGATCACCGGGCCTTTTTCGTCGATCTCGTCAGGTTCGACCTGCGGGGTATTCTCCCTGATCCGACGGGACAGAAGGTCGTAGATGATGAACAACAGCGGAGTGATCAGCATGGTCAGGGCGATAATCATCAGCAGTTTCTGCGACAAATCAGGTGGGATTACGTTCTGCTGCGTGGAAAAGGCCAGCAGGACAAATCCGAACTCACCCGCCTGCGCCAGACCCAGCGTGAACAGCCAATGATCGCGCCCGCGCAGCTTGAAGGCGCGCCCGACCAAATACAGGATGGCCCCCTTTGTCAGAATGACCAGCAGCGCCAGTCCGATCAGCTCAAGCGGGTCGTTGAAGAAATAGGCGACGTCAATTCCGGCACCAACAGTGATGAAGAACAGGCCTAGGAACAAACCCTTAAAGGGCTCAAGGTCGCTTTCCATTTCGTGCCGAAATTCCGAGCTGGCCAGAACAACGCCTGCCAGGAAAGCGCCCAGGGCGGGGGACAGACCAACAAGGGTCATCAAGAAGGATATCCCAACGACGATCATCAGGGCCAGCGCAGTATACATCTCGCGCAGGCGGGTGGCGTGGATGAAACGGAACAGGGGGCGCGTCAGGTAGACGCCGGCAAGGATCACAAACGCGATGGCACCAAGGGTGACCAGCGTGACGGCCCAACCGGGCAGGCCCTCGACCAGAGATAAGCTGTGATGCGCCGTGTCGTGCAAGTCCTTCGCGCCGCGGTCAATCGATCCGTCGCTTTCGATATGTGGCATGGCTGGCAGCGCCAACAGCGGCAGCAAGGCCAGAATGGGGATCACTGCGATATCCTGCGTCAGCAGCACGGAAAACGTGGCGCGGCCTCCGTTCGTCTGCATCAACCCTTTTTCGGACAGGGTCTGTAGCACAATCGCCGTCGAGGATAGCGACAGTGTCAGACCAACGGCCAACGCCACTGACCATGGGTGGTTCGCATAAATAGCAACAGCAGCAATGGCGGCAGTTGACAGGCCGACCTGCAGGCCGCCCAGCCCCAAAAGCCTGTCGCGCATGTCCCAAAGCGCGCGCGGCTCAAGTTCCAGTCCGATCAGGAACAGCATCATAACTACGCCGAACTCGGCCACATGCTGCAGGCTTTCTGTTTCCGCACCAACCAGCCCAAATATGGGTCCGATGACGATCCCGGCGGCCAGATATCCCAACACCGACCCCAATCCCAGACGCGCCGATAACGGCACTGCGATCACGGCAGCTGCCAGATAGATCGAAGCCTGATAGAGGAAATCGTCCATGTCGGTCCTTTCGGTCGGGTCAGGTGGGCAACGGGGCGTCGCGTTTGAGCTGGTCCATCACGATTTGGCTTTGAACCCGCGCCACGGCAGGATGCGGCAGGATCACCTGGTGAAGCAAGCGGTTGAGCGCGGCTAGATCGTCGCAATAGACATGCAGCAGGTAATCTGCCTCACCTGTCATCGTCCAGGCGCTGGTGATCTCAGGCCGCGTGTCCACCATGCGAGCAAAGCTTTGCGATTGTTCGGGGCCGTGGGTGCCCAGATGTACTTGAACGAATCCCTGAACATGCAGCCCAAGTTTCAGCGGGTCCAGTCGCGCCGCGTATCCGGTGATGTATCCTTCGGCCTCTAGCCGTTGCCGCCGCCGCCCGGCCTGACTGGGCGACAGGTTCAGCATCTCACCCAGTTGATGTGCAGTTAGATGGGCATCCACCTGCAAAGCGGATAACAGGCGCATATCGGTGGAATCCAACATATGCGGAAAATCTCCAAAATTTGGCGCAAACATGCGGAATTTGCGCACTCTTGCCTAGTTTACACGAAAACTATGCGCAGAAACAGCGCCAGTTAAGGCATATTTTGGAATCAGCAAAGAAATTCCTGTTTTAAGGAGACGCGCCATGGGTCCTTTCCCCCACAACGCCCCGAAATCTGTGATCAGCAAAGAAAATCCGGTCGGTACGGACGGGTTTGAATTTGTAGAGTTCGCCCACCCCGAACCGCAGGAGTTGCGCGACCTGTTTGCCAGAATGGGTTATGAAAAAGTTGGTCACCACAAGGATAAGCCCACGGTCGAGCTGTGGCAGCAGGGTGACGTGACCTATATCCTCAACGCTGACTCTGAAAGTTTTGCGGCCCGCTTTGCTGCAGAACATGGCCCCTGTGCTTCTGCGATGGGCTGGCGCGTTGTGGACGCGCAAAAAGCTTATGAACACGCTGTGGCCAAAGGTGCAGAACCCTATGATGCGGCGGACAAGGTCATGAATGTTCCGGCGATCAAGGGGATCGGTGGCTCGCTGATCTATTTCATCGATCAGTACCACGACACTTCGCCTTATAACCAAGAGTTCACCTGGACCACACAGTCCAAGCCGCGTGGCGACGGTTTCTATTACCTCGATCATCTGACGCACAACGTCTATCGCGGGAATATGGATAAGTGGTTCGAATTCTACGAAACTCTGTTCAACTTCCGGGAAATTCGATTTTTCAACATTCAGGGTAAATTTACCGGCCTATTCAGCCGCGCCCTGACGTCGCCTTGTGGACGCATTCGCATTCCGATCAACGAAGATCGGGGCGAAACCGGGCAGATCGTGTCCTATCTCAACAAGTATAAAGGTGAGGGTATCCAGCATATCGCAGTGGGCAGCGAAGATATCTATGCCTCGACCGACGCAATTGCCGAGAAGGGTTTGAAATTCATGCCTGGCCCGAACAAATCCTATTACGAGATGTCCAAGGAACGGGTTGCCGACCATGACGAGCCGCTGGACCGTATGATGAAGCACGGCATTCTGATTGACGGCGAAGGTGTTCTGGATGGCGGCGAGACCAGAATCTTGCTGCAAATCTTCTCGAAAACCGTGATCGGCCCGATCTTTTTCGAGTTCATTCAGCGAAAGGGCGACGATGGGTTTGGCGAGGGAAACTTTCAGGCCCTATTCGAATCTATCGAACGCGAACAGATCGAAAGCGGCGAGATTTCAGCGGCTTGAGCTCGTGTGTTAAGGCAAAATGCGGGCGTTCGCGTCCGCGTTAGCTGCGCGGCATCTTCAGCGTCAGGTTCCTGCCTTTTTTCTGATAGCGCAATTCGCTGTCACCAATTGCGATGACCTTGCCGCCGTCCACCCTGTCACCGACCTTCAGCTTCTTATAACGACCGCTAGGCAGCCGAACCAGCGCGCGGCGGTTGGCGGGTGTTCCATAAACCCCGATCAGGTTCAGTTTGCGCAGGTTCAGCGCGTTGTCGATTGTCGCCTGACGCGCGACCGAAGCGGCAGACGGAATTTTGGGAGCAACGGCTTTGGGTTGGAATGACCCGGCCTCGACCTGTCCGATGGCCGCCGTTGACCCCAGATTGGCGGTTTGCGTCCCGGTAGGTGGTGCAAGACCTGCCGGGCGGGATTTTGGTCGCGGCACGCGCACCACCGCCAGCGCTGTGGGGGTATAGTCAATCTGCGGCTGTTGTTGCAGTGAGGCAGGGCGCAGTTTGGGGCGCCGTCCCGCCAGTTCTTCACGCGTTCGTCCGCCCAGCTGCTGACGTTCGAACTGTTCGATCAGATCGCTGGGGCGGGGCTTTGGGCGCAGCCCGGCCAACCTGTCAGGAGTTTCCTCAAGTGTGGGTTCCTCTTCGAACCGGACAGGTGGCTCGGGTGGTGTCTTCGAAGGACGCCCGAGATAGACGACAATACCGTCCGGGTTCAGCGTCCCCTCGACGCTGGGTGTGACCAGGCCGCGATCATCAAGCTCGAACTGGGCGCCGGCGGTGCTGGGCAGTGCAACCTGTTCAAAGGGTTCATCTGTGTCAAAGCTTTGTGCCGCGGGCAGGGCAACGGCGTCAGTCGACAGGTTGGAGTTGTCGACCGAAACCAGATACGGCTCATCCTGGGGGGGGAAAGCCGGGGGTAACAGGGGATCGGGCGCGATGATCTCAAGGCCGGGTTGGGCTGACGTTGCTTGGATCACAGGGTCGCGGGCAACCTCTTCCACGATTGTCGGGGCGATGTTTAACGCCTCGAGAATGGCTGTGTCCGTGGGCGAAAGATCGGGTTGAATATTCTCGTTTTGGGCAGGTGCGTCCCGTTCAGAAAGGGTGGCGTCCGTATCAAGCTCAGCCGTTTCGGCAGGTGGCACTCCGGGCGTGGTCGGGTTCTCGGTTTCGACACTGGCCTGAGGGGTGGGTGCGGACAGGGCGTTTTCTACCTGTGCCGTTTCCAGTTCGGCTGTTTGTGACTCGTCGTTTGATCCGATCAGCGCCCATGCGCCCAACACTGCCGCTATCCCCAGTGCGGCCGCGACTGGCACAACGTACTTTTTTGTAAATACCTCAGTGGGTATTTTGGTGGGGGCGGAGGCCGCCGGCGCAGATCGGAACACATCCGGGGCTGCTTCTGCGGCGATGGGATGTACATTTGGTTCTGCTGCGTCCGATTGAACCTCATCTTTGGCTTCGGTCGCAAAGGGGACAGTTTCTGAGGCCCCAAACAATGGCTCAGAAGGGAAAGAACTGGCGTCGGTATCTGTAGTGAAATGAACCGGTATGAAACCGTGTTCGGTTGCCAAGTCGCGTGCCTCATCCAGTGTTTGTTGCGTCACGGCGGCGACATAGGTGGTGGGGCCGACGGTCGCGGTGTCAAAAACCAAGTCCTCGACCGTATATGGCGTAGCCTCGGCCAGCTTTTCCTTTGCGTCTTCTCCTAAGGGCTGATTGTCAGTTTCCACCGACAAAAAACGCACCTGCTCGGTCGGGATTATGACCTTGCACCGTAGGTTGTTTTCCAAAGCAAATGCTTTTTCCCGCAGGGCGTGAAGTTGCGCATTCAGGTCCGGCGCGTCCAATGCAACCTTACCAATGCAAAACCAATCGTCATCGGATTGGTGGTGCACAGATATTCCGGTTGCAGAAAAAGACAGCGCAAAGGCGGGTTTCATATTCCCGAGGAACCATAATTGTCAGCATCGATGCAAACGACTTTTCGTCCGCAGGCTGACATTAAAGCAGGATCTCGCCGAGGGAAAGAAAAAGCCAGCGCTTCCCCTTGTCTGATAAACCCTGGCAGCCCCATCTTGGTACAGAATATATTGGAGGGAAGACCTTGAAGAAAATCGCTTTTCTGGCCGCAATGCTGGCCGTGACAGCCGCAGGTATGGCCCATGCGGAAGAACGTCGCATCTTGGTAGATGCAACCGGCACCGTTCAGGCTGCACCGGATATGGCAACCATCACATTGGGTGTCACCAACGAAGACCCGCAGGCGTCAAATGCGATGCAGGCGACATCTGACGCGGTGGCGCAGATTCTGAAACGGCTTGAGGATATGGGCGTCGAATCCCGCGACGTTCAAACCCGCGATCTGTCGTTGTCGCCGGTTTGGTCCGGGCGCAACAATCAAAGTGGTGAACGGCCCGAGATTTCCGGCTTTGTGGCATCGAACAATGTGCAGGTCCGTGTCCGTGACCTGACACAGTTGGGCACGATCATGGATGGGGTCATTCAGGACGGTGCGAATGATTTCGGTGGGCTCAGCTTTGGTGTGCAGGACCCCGCACCGCTGCAGGCGCAGGCGCGAGCTAAAGCTGTTGCCGAAGCAACTGCAAAGGCGGAACAACTGGCACAGGCGGCCAATGTAACTCTGGGTCAGGTTCAGCAGATCAGCGAGCGGGTCGGAGGAATCAACCCCGCACCGCAGATGCGTGCGATGGCTATGGCCGAAGGGGGCGGTGTGCCTGTCGCGGGGGGTGAGATTTCAGTTTCGGTCAACGTGTCGATGGAATTCGGGTTGGCCGAGTGATCCTTTGCCTTGACTGCGGGCCTGCAGCGATTGCCGCTGCTGGCCCGTCCGATCGAAATTGTCTGGCGAAAGCCAATCCTCAAACGCGGTTTTAATCCGCGGCCATTCGCTGTCGAGGATCGAATACCAGGCCGTATCCCGGTTCCGACCTTTGTAATGGGTGGCCTGCCGAAAGATGCCTTCGAATGTAAAACCCAATCGTTCAGCTGAACGGCAGGAAGCAGCATTCAGGGCATCGCATTTCCACTCATAGCGGCGATAGCCCAACTCGTCGAAGACGCGGCGCATCATCAGATACATGGTCTCGGTCGATTTCGGGCTGCGCTGCAGCAGGGGTGAGAAGTGAATGTGACCGACCTCAATCACGCCTGCCGCGGGTTCGATCCGCAAAAATGAAGCCATGCCAATCGGCGTTTCGTCTTCGTCCAACACCGTGTGGAACATCGGATCGGCATCCATGCATGTGGCGCGGGTCCAATCCTCGAAATCCTGCTCCCTGTCGAAGGGACCGTAGGGCAGATAGGTCCAGTTGCGCCCATCCGCGTCGTTGGCAAACGCCCGGTAAAGTCCGGGCGCATGCCGGTTCACGTCCAGCGGCACGACGGAACAATACTGACCTTCCATCGGTGTATAGGGCGGCGTGGGACGCGGGAATTCGCCCGAAACCGGCAGACCGATGGGTTGACCCAGTTCGTTGGTATCGTGGCCGCTCATGACTCAGGCCGTTGCCTTGGCCAGCGCCTGATCCAGATCGGCGATCAGGTCGTCTGCGTCTTCGATGCCGATGGAAACGCGAACTACGCCGGGGCCTGCACCTGCGGCCTCTTGCTGTTCAGGCGTCAACTGACGGTGGGTGGTCGAGGCTGAGTGAATGATCAGCGACCGCGCATCGCCAAGATTGGCGACATGGCTGAAAATCTCAAGCGCGTTCACCAGTTTGACACAGGCGTCATAACCACCCTTGACCGCAAAGGTGAACAATGCGCCGGCACCCTTCTTATAGTGTGCTTTCACCCGGTCATGATAGGGCGAGGAGGGCAGGCCCGCATAGGTCACGTAATCCACACGGTCGTCAGCTTCGAGCCAGGCAGCGATCTTTTGGGCATTCTCCACGTGGCGCTCCATCCGCAGGGATAGAGTTTCAACCCCCATCAGCGTGTAATGCGCCGCTTGCGGGTTCATGGTCATGCCAAGATCGCGCAGACCGATGGCAATGCCGTGAAAGGTAAAAGCCAGCGGGCCAAAGGTCTCGTGGAACTTCAGGCCGTGATAGGCTTGTTCCGGTTCGCTGAGCGAGGGGAACTTGTCATTCGCCGACCAGTCGAACTTGCCCGAATCCACGATACAGCCGCCGGTGACCGTGCCGTTGCCGGTCAGGTACTTGGTCGTCGAATGCACAACCAGCGTTGCGCCCTGTTCGATGGGGCGGCATAGGTACGGTGTGGCCGAGGTGTTGTCGACGATCAGGGGGATACCTGCTGCGTCAGCGATATCCGCCATGGCCTGAATGTCGGTCACATACCCACCCGGATTGGCAATTGATTCACAGAATATCGCCCGGGTGTTTTCGTCGATGGCATTTTTTACGGCGTCCAGATCATCGGTGTCGACAAACTTGGCCGACCAGCCAAAGCGTTTGATCGTCTGACTGAATTGCGTGACCGTGCCGCCGTAAAGGCGCGTCGAGGACACCACGTTGCAGCCCGGTCCCATAAGCGGAAACAGCGCCATGATCTGTGCTGCATGACCAGAAGAACAGCAGACCGCGCCCACTCCGCCTTCCAGTGTGGCGATACGTTCTTGCAATACGGCCACAGTAGGGTTGGTCAGGCGGGAATAGATGAAGCCAACTTCTTGCAAGTTGAACAGCGCCGCCGCGTGATCGGCATCGCGAAACACATAAGCTGTCGTTTGATAAATCGGAGTCTGACGCGCGCCCGTTGCCGGATCGGGCCGTGCGCCCGCGTGAATCTGAAGTGTGTCAAAACCGTAGGTAGGGCCGTCAGACATCGCTAAAATCTCCTGTTGGAATGTTTGTTGCTGAATCTCTAGGCGATTGAGCGCGCGCGCACAACAATCCTGTCAGCGCATCCACAGGCCCTTGTTCTTGATTGTATTGCGAATGACCTGTTCGCGTTGGGGCAGGTTATCACGGTCGAACAGGCCCCGGATCTTGTGGCCCTTACGCTGCAAAACCAGCTTTTTGATCGGGTCATATCCCTTGAGAACCTTCTTGACCCGGTTGGGGGCCACGACGGTTTCAAGCACCTCAATCACATGGTCGCTTTCGCGGGCATAGAGCAGGGGGAACAGACGATAGTGGCAGCTGACCGATCCATCCAGCAGGCCCGGGGGCAGGGTATCCCGCCCGCCACCGAAGGAATGGACAACCAACGGCAGCGCGGCCTGATCCAGCCATGGGTCAAGGTTCTGCCCGGCCAGTTCGGGGATATTCCCATCCCGGATCGTGCGGGCAAAGTCCAGAAAACGCGTGCCGAACTTGCGCGGGCAGGAATAATAGAAATAGCCCGCGTTGAAGTACAAATACCGCCGCCAGTAATTCTGGGGCTGGCTGGTATCCAATGAACTTTCGAAGTCCAGTTCGAACCGGTGATAGAGGGCGCTCCAGATACCATCGAAACTAGGGCCATACAGGGTGGGTTTGGGCCACGTCCCTTCGACCTTTTGTGAGGCACCAGGTCGGTCAAAATCAAACGGTACCGAGGTCAGATCTCCGGTGATCAGCGTATCGCTGTCAAAGAACACAAAAGGCTCGCCTTCTGGCAGCGCCAGCAATGCCTCGATCTTGTTGCCGTAGGGATAGCTGTTGCCGAAGACATGGTTGTCGAATGGCAGGATTTCCGCATCCAGTTGCCGCAACGCTTTCAGAACGTCCTCGTTCCGGATGCTTGGGTCTTGCGGCCAGCGCTGGCCGGACTGTGGGACCGCCACAAACAGCCGACCTGCGAAATTTGGTGAGCTATGGCGCAGAGAGGCGGCAAACAGCAGAGCCTCATACTGTAGCCGGTTGTTTTGCCCGATGATGACGATGTTGAACTTCGGGTGGGTGGCCTGCATCGAATGACTTTCAGGTATCTGGCCGTTGACCGGCGCTGCTCGGGTTGAGTTTGACCTACATTACGCAGCTGGCTCCGTCAAAACCAGATGCCGGAAAACCGGAATTCGTGGCTGCAGTCTGCCCTGCGAAATCGGTCTTTGGGCACAACAGGAGTATCGAATGCCAATAAAACAGGCGATTTCCTCAGTAAAACGGGCGGAATTTTCCGGTTTTTTTGATTTTTTGATGATTTTCTAAATTTTACCAATTGATAAAAAATCAGATTGTGGCAAGCTGAGAACATAACGAACAAATCTACAGGGAGTAGAGCGATGGCACAGGGCCAGATTGCCCCCGGCATTGTCTCCGGGCGGCTTTCCAGCGATGAGCTGACATCGAATTTCACGGACTTGCACCCGCCATTGGCCACGCATGAGGCCGCAGTGGCCGCAGATCGGTGCTATTTCTGTTATGACGCGCCATGTGTGACGGCCTGTCCGACGGATATCGATATTCCGTTGTTCATGCGTCAGATTCAGGCAGGGCAACCTGAGGCGGCGGGTGAAACCATTCTGGCGCAGAACATTCTGGGCGGCATGTGCGCCCGTGTCTGTCCGACCGAGACATTGTGCGAAGAGGCCTGCGTACGTGAAACGGCCGAGGGTGCCCCGGTCGAGATTGGTCGCCTTCAGCGGTATGCGACGGACAGCGTGATGGTTTCCGGGGATCACCCGTTTGAACGCGCCGCGTCAACTGGCAAGGCTGTTGCTGTGATCGGGGCAGGGCCTGCTGGTCTGGCCTGCGCGCACCGCCTGGCGATGTTTGGGCATGACGTGGTGATCCATGAGGGCAAACCCAAGCCGGGCGGTCTGAACGAATATGGCATCGCTGCCTATAAGTCGACCAATGACTTTGCACAGGCCGAGGTGGACTGGCTGCTAAAGATCGGCGGTATCACGATCGAGACCGGCTCGGTTCTGGGTGAGGGTATCTCGCTGGACGGTCTGGTCGAAAATTACGACGCTGTCTTTTTGTCCATCGGTTTGGCCGGCGTGAACGCCCTGCGCGCACAAGGGGCTGATCTGGATGGCGTGCGCTTTGCCGTCGATTTCATCTCGGATGTGCGCCAGGCTTCTGATCTGGCGCATTTGCCGGTTGGTCGCAACGTCGTGGTGATCGGTGGCGGAATGACGGCCGTTGACGCCGCAGTGAAATCAAAACTGCTGGGGGCCGAGCATGTCACCATCGCTTATCGGCGTGGCCGCGATGCGATGGGGGCCAGCCGATATGAACAGGACCTCGCCTCATCCCACGGCGTCAAGATCATGACCAATGTGCAACCCGTTGCCGTTCATGGAAACGGAGCAGCGGCAGAGATCGAGCTGGAGTACACATCCAGCCATGACGGCCAGCTGTCGGGGACCGGAGAAATCATCCGCGTGCCCGCCGATCAGGTCCTCAAGGCGATTGGCCAGACGCTGGATGGCGCACCGGATGGATTGACGCTGGACGGCAACAAGATCGCCGTGACAGGCGCTGGGCGTACCTCGATGGATGGCGTCTGGGCCGGGGGCGATTGCGCAGCTGGTGGCGAAGACCTGACCGTAACCGCCGTGGCCGAGGGCCGCGACGCGGCGATGGACATCCACTCAACGCTTGTTTCGTGATAGGATGGGGCATTCACCCCATCCCATTCGCTGCTGAGGTATTCTCATGTCCCAGATCGAAAAAGCTGTTGCGCAACACTACACAACCGGTGCCCTCACGGAGCGTATGCGTGAGGCACTAAAGGCGAGTGGCATTGACCCAAACGCGGCCACGGTTGCAGACCTCAAGGCTGGTGATGAGTTCCACACAGGCGGGGTTCTGGCAACGGACAACCTGTTTGCCCAGCTTTCGCCGACCCATGCGACCCGTGTGCTGGATGTCGGGAGCGGCATCGGCGGGACGTCGCGCTACATCGTGGATCGCTATGACTCGACAGTGACCGGGGTCGACCTGACGCCTGAATTTGTCGAAACGGCCACTGCTTTGAGTGAACTTGTCGGGCATTCCGACAAAACAAGTTTTCTAGTGGGTAGCGCACTGGATATGCCCGTGCCCGATGCGGGTTTTGATCTTGCCGTTATGATGCACGTTGGGATGAACATCGAAGACAAGGCTGGCCTTTTTGCAGAAGTGTCGCGCGCTCTGGCCTGGGATGGTTCCTTTGCCCTGTTTGATGTGATGGGAGGGGACGTAGACGAACCGCTGGCCTTTCCTCTGCCCTGGTCAACTGTTGCCGAGACCTCTTTTGTAGATATGCCGGAGGTTTACAAGAACGCGGCGGCCTCGGCGGGTCTTGAGCTGGTAGCCGAGACAGACCGGACCGAGTTCGCGCTTGCTTTTTTCGAAGAAGTTTTCGCGCGCATCGCCGAGAGCGGCCCGCCCCCATTGGGCATCCACCTTATGATGGGCGAGACGGCGCCCGAAAAGTTTCAAAACTACGTCATGAACCTCAAGGCTGGGCGCATTCGCCCGACCGAAATGATATTCAAGAAATCCGGCTGAGCCGGGAAGGGAGAAGCTATGGCCGATCTGACAACAAACTTTCTGGGTATTTCCAGCCCCAACCCATACTGGTTGGCCTCGGCGCCACCGACGGATAAGGAATATAACGTCCGCCGTGCTTTTGAGGCCGGATGGGGCGGAGTTGTGTGGAAAACGCTCGGGGCCGAGGGACCTCCGGTCGTAAACGTCAACGGGCCGCGCTACGGCGCGATTTATGGCGCTGATCGTCGGCTTTTGGGCCTGAACAACATCGAACTGATCACCGATCGCTCGCTTGAGGTGAACCTTGAAGAAATGGCGCGGGTCAAGGCAGATTACCCGGACCGTGCGCTGATCGCTTCGATCATGGTGCCGTGCGAAGAAGAGGCATGGAAAGCCATCTTGCCGCGTGTAGCAGAAACCGGCGCAGACGGGATCGAGTTGAACTTCGGTTGCCCGCATGGGATGAGCGAGCGCGGTATGGGCTCGGCCGTGGGGCAGGTGCCGGAATATATCGAAATGGTGACCCGCTGGTGTAAGCAGTACTACGACCGCCCAGTTATCGTAAAGTTGACACCGAACATCACCGATATCCGCAAGCCAGCTGAGGCGGCCAGAAATGGCGGCGCCGACGCGGTGTCGTTGATCAACACGATCAACTCGATCACCAGCGTCAATCTGGACACATTCAGCCCCGAGCCGTCGATTGATGGCAAGGGCAGCCACGGCGGGTATTGTGGCCCGGCGGTAAAGCCGATTGCCCTGTCGATGGTGTCCGAAATTGCCCGTGCCCAAGCCACGCAAGGCCTGCCGATATCCGGTATCGGTGGCGTGACCACGTGGCGCGATGCGGCTGAATTCATGGCGTTGGGATGTGGGACCGTGCAGGTGTGTACCGCCGCAATGACCTACGGATTCAAGATTATCGACGAACTGACTGCCGGACTGTCCAAGTGGATGGATGAAAAGGGCTATACAGACGTATCGCAAGTCGTAGGTCTTGCTGTGCCGAATGTGACCGACTGGCAGTATCTGAACCTGAACTACGTTGCCAAGGCCAAGATCGACCAGGATCAGTGCATCAAATGCGGTCGCTGCTATGCCGCGTGTGAAGACACCAGCCATCAGGCGATCTCAATGTCCGAAGATCGGGTTTTTGAGGTCATGGATGATGAATGCGTCGCCTGTAATCTGTGCGTGGATGTCTGCCCGGTTGACGGGTGTATCTCAATGGAGCCGATGGCAGCCGGTGAGGTCGATCCGCGTACCGGAGATGAAGTGCAGCCTGGCTATGCCAACTGGACGACGCATCCTAATAATCCAATGGCGAAAGCGGCCGAGTAGATTGGTTAACTGAAACAAAGAAAAGGGGCTGGTTTAGGCCAGCCCTTTTCAAATGGCTCAGAAAATTTGAGCGATCCTGCAGGTCTGGCCAATGTTCGCTCTCGATAGGCTATTGGGATTCAAAAACGACCGAAGCCCCTCTGAAACGCCCCCGCTCTTAAAGCCAAAGCTGTCAATTGGGAAACGCGAACTAGATTGAAAATCGCCGTAAGCTAACTGTCGACAAGCTCATAATGTTTGATTGAGCGCGACTCGACCAATTCAGCTTCCATAGGATCAATATGAGGGCTGGAAATATCGTCACCTACAAAAGCCTTCAAAGACTTAAGGTCTTCCCAAACCATAACAAAACTAAACTCTCTGGGTGTATCGGCACGCGGCGCCCCGGGTATGACCTGAACTATCCCTTTCGTTCCCTTCATGAGCGGGATCGCCGTCTTGTGAAAGAACTTCCCGAACTCTTCTTCTTTGCCGGGGCGTGTAACGACCTGAAATATGCGAATGATCATGCAGTCACCTTCCTTTCGGTATTGCTGCCGCATGAAAGTCACCTCAATTGACCCAGTATATCATGGCAAGATGGAATGGTCTGCCAAGGGTTCTGTGAGACTGTTTTTCTAGGGTGTCAGAAGTTTGCGATAAAGCGTATCAACAAACGGTTCAGCACCTGCGAACGGATCCTCGTTGCCCAGAATGGCACGGACCTGCACATCGAAATCGGCGTAGTGCTGCGTCAGAGCCCAGATTGAAAAGATCAGGTGATAGGGATGCAGGCGCGCAATTTTGCCCTCATCCATCCATTGCGTCAGGATCGTGGTTTTATCGTCCACCAGCGCCTTAAGATCATTCGACAAAGCCTCGTGAATGCGCGGCGCGCCCTGAACAAGCTCGTTCGCGAACAGGCGGCTTTCACGCGGCAACTCACGGCTCATCTGCAATTTGCGGCGGATGTAGGACAGGATTTCCTCCATCGGGTCTCCGTCGGCATCCAACTCGTGTAAGGGGGCCAACCATGTGTCCAACAGCCCCGAAAGCAGGGCAGTATGGATCGCCTCTTTCGACGGGAAATAATACAGTAAATTCGGCTTGCTTAGCCCAGCTTCGGCAGCAATCTGATCAACAGTTGCGCCGCGAAATCCGTGGGCGGAAAACACGTTCAGTGCGGCCTCGAGAATCGCAGCGCGGTTCTTTTTCTGTATTCGGGTCGGGGCGCGATCCTTGGGCATGTTTCCAGCGTGTCTCTTTTTTTGCCATGCGAGGGCCAATTATGCCGAAAATTCCGGCGGCACCATGCAATTTCTTGACTGATCTCGAACCCGTGATAGCGTGAGTTTGACCAGATGGTCAAATCAAGACACCAAAAGCGAGCCAACTCGCAAGCAACAGGGAAGACACCAATGGCAGCTCCGGCGCAAAACCTCAGGATCAATGGCGACAGACTTTGGGATAGCCTGATGGAGATGGCAAAGATTGGCCCCGGTGTTGCAGGGGGCAACAACCGCCAGACCCTGACGGATGAGGATGCTGAAGGGCGCGCCTTGTTCCAGAAATGGTGCACGGACGCGGGCTGTACAATGGGCCTGGATCAAATGGGCAATATGTTTGCTCGCCGAGAGGGGACTGACCCCGAGGCTCTGCCGGTTTATGTAGGTTCGCATCTGGATACGCAACCGACCGGCGGGAAATATGACGGCGTGCTGGGCGTGCTGGGCGGGTTAGAGATAATACGGACGCTGAATGATCTGGACATCAAAACCAAACACCCCATCGTGGCGACCAACTGGACCAACGAAGAGGGCACACGTTACGCGCCGGCTATGTTGTCGTCGGGCGTTTTTGCTGGAATGCACGCGCAGGATTGGGCCTATGACCGCGAGGATGCCGAAGGCAAAAAGTTTGGCGATGAATTGAATCGCATCGGCTGGCGGGGCGACGAAGAGGTCGGCGCACGCAAGATGCACGCTTTCTTTGAGCTGCATATTGAACAAGGGCCGATCCTTGAGGCCGAAGGTAAGGATATTGGCGTTGTCACACATGGGCAGGGCCTAAGCTGGACGCAAATCACCGTGACGGGCAAGGACTCCCATACTGGGTCGACCCCGATGCCAATGCGCAAGAATGCTGGCCTTGCGATGGCACGCATCCTTGAGAAAGTGGATGAAATCGCCTGGTCGCATGCGCCCCATGCGGTCGGTGCAGCAGGGCATATCGATGTGTATCCGAACTCTCGCAACGTGATCCCCGGCAAGGCTGTTTTCACGGTCGATTTCCGCTCACCCGAATTGGACGTGATCACCGACATGGTTAACCGCCTGCGTGTTGCCGCCGAAGATATCGTCGAAGAGATGGGCCTGCAGATCGAATTCGAGAAAGTTGGCGGCTTTGACCCTGTGACGTTCGACGAGGGGTGCGTAAAGGCGGTTCGCGATGCGGCAGAGAGGTTGGGGTATTCGCACACCGACATCATCTCGGGCGCAGGACATGATGCGTGCTGGATCAACCGAGTGGCACCAACCGCGATGGTCATGTGTCCGTGCGTTGATGGGCTGAGCCACAACGAGGCCGAAGAGATCAGTAAAGACTGGGCGGCCGCCGGGGCAGATGTTCTGTTTCATGCGGTCGTCGAAACCGCAGAGATTGTGGAGTAAGGGACGCTGCCCCTGTCGCCCAAAAAGCGACTCACCCGAGGTATTTTGGCCAGATGAAGCAAGCGGCGCAGACCGCGTCAGGGAGATTAAAATGAGCACTGTTATCAAAAACGGAACCGTCGTGACCGCCGATCTTTCCTATAAGGCGGATGTGCTGGTCGAAGGCGGTGTGATCACCGAGATCGGAATGGATCTTAAGGGCGACAAAGTGCTTGATGCGACGGGGTGTTACGTGATGCCCGGTGGGATTGACCCGCACACGCATCTTGAGATGCCGTTCATGGGAACCTATTCCAGCGATGATTTCGAAAGCGGGACGCGAGCGGCGCTGGCCGGGGGCACCACGATGGTGGTCGATTTCGCGCTGCCAAACCCCGGTGAGGGTCTGCTTGATGCCTTGAAGCGCTGGGATAATAAGTCGACCCGTGCAAACTGCGATTACTCCTTTCATATGGCGGTGACCTGGTGGGGCGAACAGGTGTTTGACGACATCAAAACGGTGATCGAGACGCGCGGCATCAATACGTTCAAGCACTTCATGGCCTACAAGGGCGCGCTGATGGTGAATGACGATGAGTTGTTTGCCTCGTTCAAGCGATTGGCTGAGTTGGGTGGCATCGCGATGGTGCATGCTGAAAACGGCGATGTCGTGGCTGAGTTAAGCGCCAAGCTGCTGGCCGAAGGAAATACAGGCCCCGAAGCGCATGCGTATTCGCGACCGCCACAGGTTGAAGGCGAGGCGACCAACCGGGCCATTATGATTGCCGATATGGCGGGCGTGCCGCTTTACGTGGTGCATACTTCCTGTGAAGAGGCGCATGAAGCCATTCGCCGGGCCAAGATGAATGGAAAACGAGTGTGGGGTGAGCCTCTGATCCAGCATCTGACGTTGGATGAAAGCGAATATTTCCATCAGGATTGGGACCACGCGGCGCGGCGCGTCATGAGCCCCCCGTTCCGGAACAAACAGCATCAGGACAGTCTGTGGAACGGGTTGCATTCCGGGACATTGAGCGTTGTGGCCACTGACCATTGCGCCTTTACCACCGATCAAAAGCGGTTTGGCGTCGGTGACTTTACCAAGATTCCGAATGGGACCGGTGGGCTGGAGGATCGGATGCCGATGCTGTGGACCCATGGTGTGAATACGGGGCGTTTGACGATGAATGAGTTTGTGGCCGTGACTTCAACAAACATCGCCAAAATATTGAATTGCTATCCTAAAAAGGGTGCGATCCTTGTAGGGGCCGATGCCGATATCGTTGTATGGGACCCTGAGAAAGCCAAAACGATCAGCGCTGATACCCAGCAATCCTCGATCGATTACAACGTGTTCGAGGGTAAAGAGGTCAAAGGTCTGCCGCGCTTTACGCTTACCCGTGGACAGGTGGCCGTGCATGACGGTGAAATCCGCACGCAGGAAGGGCATGGAGAGTTTGTAGCGCGCGAGCCCAATGGTCACGTGAACAAGGCGCTGAGTACGTGGAAAGAGCTGACTGCGCCGCGCCCGGTTGAGCGGACGGGCATTCCGGCGACGGGTGTCTGATTGCGCAGGGATTGTCACCAAGGCACCCTAAAGCCAAACCTTTTCAAGGCAATGGAATGAATACTGAAAGCACTACCCAGCCCGTAATCGAGGCAAGGCAGTTGGACCTTACCTTCCAAACAAACGACGGGCCAATCCATGCGCTCAAGGATGTGAACCTGACAGTCGACAAAGGCGATTTCGTCAGCTTCATCGGCCCCTCGGGCTGTGGGAAAACCACCTTTCTGCGCTGTATCGCGGCGCTGGAAACACCGACAGGGGGAACGTTAACCGTCAACGGAATGACCCCGGATGATGCGCGGCGGAGCCGGGCCTATGGCTATGTGTTTCAGGCGGCGGGGCTATATCCTTGGCGGACCATTGCCAAGAACATTAAACTACCCTTGGAAATCATGGGTTATTCCGCCAGCGAGCAGGAAGAGAGGGTTAATAAAGTTCTGGAACTTGTTGATCTAGAGGGATTTGGCGGGAAATTCCCCTGGCAGCTTTCTGGCGGCATGCAGCAACGCGCCAGCATTGCGCGGGCGCTGGCTTTTGACGCCGATATCCTTTTGATGGATGAGCCCTTTGGCGCGCTGGATGAGATCGTGCGCGATCACCTGAACGAACAGCTTCTGGCACTTTGGGCGCGCACTGAAAAGACCATCGGTTTCGTGACGCACTCGATCCCCGAGGCGGTGTATCTCAGCACAAAGATCGTGGTGATGAGTCCGCGACCGGGTCGGATCACTGATGTGATCGACAGCCCTCTGCCAAAGGAACGGCCGCTGGATATCCGCGACACGCCTGAATTCATCGAAGTAGCCCATCGTGTGCGCGAGGGGCTGCGGGCGGGGCATACGGATGACTAGTGCAGGGATCAAAGCTGTCTGGGCCGTCTTGACTGTTGTAGGCGTCATTATCCTGTTCTGGTATGCCGCCAGCGTGCCGATGAACATCAAAGGTGTTCTGACTGAATTCGAACGAGCCGGGGAACAGGTCGATCCGCCCAAAGCTGTTGACCGCCGCGACATGAGCGAGTTCGAGTTGGTCATCGACAACCCCTATGCCATTGATGAGACTTGGGAACAGGACCGACCGCGTTTGCCCGCACCGCATCAGGTGGCCGAAGAGCTGTGGGACACCACGGTCGAGAAGAAAATCACCTCGAAAAGATCATTGATCTATCATTCCTGGGTGACACTCAGCGCCACTATTCTGGGTTTTGCGATTGGCACCGGGTTGGGCATTCTGCTGGCAGTGGGAATTGTACACAGCCGAGTGATGGACCTGTCGGTCATGCCCTGGGCCATTGTTAGCCAAACCATTCCAATCATCGCGCTGGCCCCGATGATCATTGTGGTGCTGTATTCGATAGGTATTCAGGGGATCATCCCCAAGGCGATCATCTCGGCCTACCTTAGCTTTTTCCCCGTCGTGGTCGGTATGGTGAAGGGGCTGCGCAGCCCCGATGCGATGCAATTGGACCTGTTGCGCACGTATAACGCCAGTCGGTCTCAGGGGTTCTGGAAGCTGCGCTTACCAGCGTCGATGCCGTATCTGTTTACTTCGCTGAAAATCGGAATCGCGGCCTCACTGGTCGGGGCTATCGTCGGAGAGCTGCCGACAGGGGCCGTGGCTGGTTTGGGTGCGCGACTGCTGGCCGGCAGCTATTACGGTCAGACCGTACAAATCTGGTCGGCGTTGTTTGCGGCGGCCATCCTGGCGGCCTGTCTGGTCGGGCTGTTGGGTCTGATCGAGCGGACGGTCCTGAAACGGATGGGGATGGCGCAATGATATCTGTTCTTGGTGCAATTGGCGTCTGGCTGTTTGGCTGGTGGTTGAACAGCCGCCTGGCCAGTGGCCCCTATGCCGATACAAAGACGGTGCGGTTTTTGGCGCCGCTGATCTTTGGACTGACCGTGATTGCAATTTGGGAACTGCTGGTGCGCGGGCTTGATGTGCCGTTGGTCATTTTGCCTGCACCGTCAGTGATCGCTGTGCGCTTTGCTGACAGCCTTCCAATCCTGTGGGCGGATTTCGTGCAAACCATCATCAAAGGCGCGCTGAGCGGTTACATTATCGGTTGCGGATCGGCCTTCCTGATGGCGATCGCCGTGGATCGCTGGGATTTCCTGCGCCTCGGATTGTTGCCGGTCGGGAACTTTGTGGCGGCCCTGCCTATTGTCGGGACGGCCCCCATTCTGGTGATGTGGTTCGGGTTCGACTGGCATTCCAAGGCGGCGGTGGTCGTGGTGATGGTGTTCTTTCCGATGCTGGTGAACACCGTAGCAGGTCTGCGCGAAGCGACCACCATGCAACGCGACCTGATGGAGACCTATGCCGCGACCTATTGGCAGAGCTTTCTGAAACTGCGCTTGCCCGCGGCGATGCCGTTTGTTTTCAATGGGCTAAAGATTTCTACCACTCTGGCGCTGATCGGCGCTATCGTGGCCGAGTTCTTTGGCTCTCCAACTCTGGGCATGGGCTTTCGGATATCGACCAGTGTCGGGCAACTGTCACTGGATATGGTCTGGGCCGAGATTGTCGTGGCTGCTTTGGCCGGGACGGCGTTTTATGGGCTGGTCGCCATGATCGAAAAGGGGGTGACATTCTGGCACCCGTCGCAACGCGGATAAATGGAAATTAACAGACCCCCAAAATGGGGCGCCAACAACAACTAGGAGATATGAAGATGAACAAGCTACTCAGCGGGGTGATCGCTGCCTTTAGCCTGACTGCCGGCGCAGCGCTGGCCGCAGATGAGGTGACTTTGCAACTCAAGTGGGTCACTCAGGCGCAGTTCGCGGGTTATTATGTGGCCAAAGACAAAGGGTTCTACGAGGAAGAGGGACTGGACGTCACCATTTTGCCTGGCGGCCCGGATATCGCACCGACTCAGGTCATTGCCGGCGGTGGTGCGGATGTGACCGTCGAATGGATGCCCGCCGCACTGGCCGCACGCGAAAAGGGTCTGCCCCTCGTGAATATCGCGCAGCCGTTCAAAAGCTCAGGCATGATGTTGACCTGCTGGAAAGATGCCGGGATTTCCTCGCCCGAGGATCTAAAGAACCGCACGCTGGGTGTTTGGTTTTTTGGTAATGAATTCCCGTTCATGAGCTGGATGAGCCAGTTGGGTATCGACACCGGTGGCAAAAGTGAAAACGGCGTCGAGGTTCTGAAACAGGGCTTTAACGTTGATCCTTTGCTGCAGCGTCAGGCCGATTGCATCAGCACCATGACCTATAATGAATATTGGCAGGTCATCGATGCTGGCGTCAGCCCGGATGAGCTGGTCACTTTTAAGTACGAAGACCAGGGCGTGGCGACGCTGGAGGACGGTTTGTATGTGCTTGAGGAAAACTTGGGTGACGCGGCCTTTGTTGAAAAAATGGAGCGTTTTGTTCGTGCTTCGATGAAAGGCTGGAAATACGCTGAAGAACACCCTGATGAGGCAGCCGACATCGTGCTTGAGAATGATGCGACCGGTGCCCAGACCGAAGAGCATCAGAAGCGCATGATGGGCGAGATCGCCAAACTGACCGCGGGTTCGAATGGCGCGTTGGATCCGGCCGATTTTGAACGTACCGTGGGTACCTTGCTGGCAGGTGGGTCTGACCCAGTGATCACCAAGCAGCCCGACGGGGCCTGGACACATCAGATCACAGATGCGGCGCTGAACTGATCCCAGTTCAATTGCCTGAACACGCGCGGCTCCAATTGGGGCCGCGTTTTCGTTTGGGGATGTCGGAATCGTGTCTGTACTTGGTGAGTAAATGGTCTAGTATCTTTATGAAATTAGGCGCATTTTGTACGAAATGCTTGATATGTGGTAGGGAATGCAGGGATTTGCATCAGAATTCAACTCGGCAATGACCCTGATCTTCAACGGGGATGCAGAGTTGTGGGCGATTGTGTTGCTGTCCCTGAAAGTTTCCATCTTTGCCGTGCTGATTTCTGCGTTGATTGGCATGCCCGTTGGTGCGGCTTTGGCGGTCGCTCGGTTTCCGGGACGTCGAATTCTGATCGTGCTGATGAATGCTTTGATGGGGTTCCCACCGGTCGTTGTCGGGCTGTTGGTCTATCTGATGTTGTCACGCTCGGGTCCGTTGGGTGTGCTTGAGTTGCTGTATACGCCGACCGCGATGATCATTGCGCAGGTTGTTCTCGTTACCCCCATCATCGCAGCGTTGACCCGGCAAGTGGTCGAATTGCTGGCCGAGGAGTATTCGGAACAGCTCCGCTCACTGGGGGTGTCCCGGCTGGCATCGGTTCCGGTGCTGTTGTGGGATGCGCGATTGGCGCTGGTGACCGCACTGCTGGCTGGATTTGGTCGGGCCATTGCCGAGGTCGGCGCGGTGATCATCGTTGGCGGCAACATCAATCACGTGACGCGTGTGATGACGACAACCATTGCTTTGGAGACCTCAAAGGGCAATCTGGCGCTGGCGTTGGCACTGGGGGCGATCCTGATCGGTATCGCGGTGGCGGTGAACGCCATGGTCAGCACGCTCAGCCTGCGAGCCGAGCAGGAGGGGTTGCGCCATGCGTGATTTGACTTTGCAATTGGCCAGTTGTTTGTCGGTTGATGGGATGCGGATCACCCGTAAAGGCAAGGCCTTGTTGGATGTGCCGCAACTTATCCTTGATGGTCCGGGGCCAACCTTGATCCTTGGGCCGAATGGATCGGGCAAAAGCCTGCTGCTGCGCTGTCTGCATGGGCTAATTGTGCCGGATCGCGGGCAGGTCCGGCAGGATGATGTCGAGCTGAATGCTGATCACAAGGCGCTTCAGGCGATGGTGTTTCAGCAGCCCGTGCTGTTGCGCCGGACCGTTGGTTCCAACCTGGATTTTGTGCTGAAACGCCAGGGGATACCGCGCAGCACGCGCAAGTCCCGGATCGAGGAATTGCTGACCGAAGGCGGCCTGGATGGCAAAGCCCGCCAATCCGCCCGGTCCCTGTCAGGGGGAGAAGCGCAGAGGCTGGCCATTCTGCGCGCCCTCGCGCTGGACCCAGAGACATTGTTTCTGGATGAACCTACCAGCGCGCTTGATCCCAATGCCACGCAGATGATCGAAAGGATGATCCTGCGCGCCTCAACCCGGGGTGTCCGCATCGTTATGGTGACGCATGACATCGGGCAGGCCCGGCGGTTAGCCGCCGATATCGTGATGATGCAGGGCGGTCACGTGGTTGAACATGGGGTGGCCAAACAGGTACTGGATGCCCCCAAAAGCGACGCCGCACGCCGATATCTGGCTGGCGGGCTAGTCACTTAAACAATAACGGAGATCTAAATGATCCGAACTTTTTTTCGAGCAGCTCTTTTCACCGTTGGTTTGACCGCTGCGTCCGCCAACGCCGAGGAACCCTTTATCGTGGTGCAATCGACGACGTCCACTCAGAATTCGGGTTTGCTGGATTACATCCTGCCGGGGTTCGAGGCCGAGACGGGTATTGACGTACGTGTTGTTGCCGTGGGCACCGGTCAGGCGATCCGCAATGCCATCAACGGGGATGGGGACGTGTTGCTGGTGCATTCCAGACCAGCCGAGGAACAATTCGTTGACGACGGTTGGGGGGTCGAGCGGTTTGACGTGATGTACAACGATTTTGTTCTGGTCGGGCCAAAATCCGATCCGGCCAAGGTGCGGGGTGGCATGGATATCGTTGAGGCGCTGGTTGCGGTGTCCGAAGCCGAAGCGCCCTTTGCCTCGCGCGGAGATGACAGCGGAACGCACAAGGCCGAGATGCGCCTTTGGGATTGGGCGGGTGCCGATCCGACCGCCGCATCGGGGACGTGGTACCGCGAGACCGGCTCGGGCATGGGGGCGACTTTGAACGTGGCCAGCGGGATGGGGGCCTATGTGCTGACGGATCGCGCCACGTGGCAATCCTTTGGCAACAGGGGGGATCTAGAGGTTCTGGTCGAGGGTGACCCGCGTCTATTCAATCAATACGGTATCATCCTTGTGAATCCGGATAAGCATCCGCAGGTCCGGGCCGCAGCGGGTCAACGGTTCATTGACTGGCTGATCGGCCCCGACGGGCAGGCGGCCATTGCGTCTTACAAGCTGGATGGTGAGCAGTTGTTCTTTCCCAACGCCGAGTGATCGGGGTCAGCCGCTTGCGCCGTTGTGGTGGATCGTGCCCAACTCGGACAAGTCATAACCACCGAATTCGGCAGCACGGTTGGCGAAACTTTCAGACTGAAAAAAGCTGAGAAGTTTCAGCATCGGGTCATCGAAGTAAGCGCGGCGCCAGATGGCCAGATCCAACCGTTCAGTATGGGTGGGCGCGAAGCCCAGATTGTATAGGCTGGCCAGGGCACCCAACCCAAACCCGGCTTCGGCCTTGCTGTCATGCAGGGCAATGGCCAGTTCTTCTTCGGTCCGGGCGCAGGCGGGTAGGGCGTCCAGATCGTCGCGTGTCAGATCGTGGGCTTCTAGCTGTGCGTCGAACAGCCGTTGGCTGGCGGCGCTGTCCTGCCGCAGGATCACCCGCCGTCCCTTCAGATCCGCAAAGCCAGTGATGCCAGTGACGCCCGGTGCCAATAGCAATCCGCGTTGCCGCTGCGCGACTTCATACAAAACCACCGGGGCTTCACCCAGATTGGCGCGCAGAGATTGCGTATTGAACCCCTGATCCTCATGAATATGCAGCGCCGCAGCCTGCGCACTGCGGTCCTTCAGGCGGATCAGCCCGTCGAAGGAACCGTCGTAATACGTGGCCAGACCCGAGCCGCTTTCGCGCAAAGCCCAATCAAGCAGCGGATCATGGCTGCCAGCAATGATCGGGGGCAGGGCGGGTTCTGCCACTTTCGGGCCGGACCGGGATGCGTTCAGCCAGGCGATGACCTCTGCCCGTGGAAACAGCAGCTTGCCCATGGCGCGCACGCACGGGACTTCGCCGGATGAGGCCAGATCATAGGCCTTACGCTCGCCAATGCGCAGCAGGTCGGCCAGCTCTTTGGTGGTCAGGTATTCGGACATTCAGTCGAGGCGCACAGCCGAACCGGTTCCCGCATCGGCGGCGCTGAAGCCGACCTGTTGCAGTGCATAGGGCGCAGCGACGGTGATTACGACCATTACGGCCACAGCGGCAAGAAAGGCTTTCATTGGTCTCCTCCGGTCTTATTCTCCGGTGCCGTTGCGCGGCGCAAAAAGGCAATCAGGTCATCGCGATCCTGGGCCTGAGTGATCCGCTGCATCGGCATCTTCGATCCCGGTATGTAGTGGTCTGGCCCCTCGTCGAAAAGGGCATTTATCGTTTCGTCATTCCAAACGATATCAGAGTCTTGCAGCGTATCCGAATAGAAATATCCCGCCAGCGTACCGGCCTTGCGTCCGAAGACTCCATACAAAGTCGGCCCGGCACGCCTTTGCCCGTCGGGTGTCAGGCTGTGGCAGATCGAACATTTGCGGGAAAATTGCCGTTCCCCGTTGCTCATTTCTTCGGGGTTCTTCAGGAAACTGGGCTCGGTGGCTGCCATCTGTGCGCGATCGCCGAGGAATGAAACCGGCCAGCTATACATAGCTTCGTCAATGCCGCCCGCATGGATGTTCTGACCGTCCGTAGAAAAGGCCAGCGCCCAAACCGGCCCGCGCAGAGTGGCGCGGAAATCCTGCGCGATGCTCCATTCGACCGTGTCGATTACCATGATGTAGCCCTCGCCATCGCCCACAGCCAACAGGCTGCGATCCGGGCTAAGGGCCAAGGCCAGAATGGGGCGGCGATCCAGGGTAAAATCACGTTCTTCTCTGGTGGTCAGGTCCAAAATGCGGGTCACACCGTCGACTGCACCATAGGCAATCCAGTTGTCGGCGGCGTTCAGAACCAATTCATTGATCCCGAACCCGTGTTCCACCAGTCGCCGGATTTCCTGTCCACTGGCTACATCCCAAACTCGCAGTGTTCCATCTATGCCAGCCGAGTACAGCGTTGCACCATCTGGTGAAAAAGTGACGGCGTTCACACCGCTGCCCGCCGTAAGCGTTTGTGCGGCTGATCCATCTTCGGGCCAGAGTCCAATGGTGCCGTCCCAACTGGCAGTGGCGACATGCGTTTTCGAGGCCGCGACCCCCACGATCTTGCCTTTGTGCTGGCCAACAACCTCTCCGCCCGGCCAGCGGCGCAGGGTGAAATCATCGCCTGCTGAATAGATCGCGCGCCCGTTGAACGCGACCGAGTTTACGGCAGCCTCGTGCCCTTCCAGCCATTCGGGCGTACGGTTCGACCACAAGCCAACCGAGTTGTCGAAACTGGCCGTGGCGATCCGCCCGTCCGGCGCGGTGGCGATCCCCATGATCGGTCCGCCGTGACCCTTGAGCGTGAAAAACTCGGCCATGGCGGGCAGGGGGACCAGCGCCAGGGCCAGGACCAGCCCGCGCATCTATTCCGCGGGTGAGGCCGCTGCCTTACCGGCCTCTTTTTCTTGTACCTCTTCCAACCACAGCGAGTGATGTTCGCGTGCCCATTGCTCTTCGACTTCGCCGGTACCCATTGCGTCAAAGGCACCTTCCATGCCCACTGAACCTAGATAGATATGGGCGATAATGATGGCGATGAACACATAGGCGATCATCACGTGCCAAACCTGCGCGTATTGCATCTCCTCCTGCGGGGACATCTGGGTTGGCAAATTCAGGCCAAACATCTGTGGAATACCGGTGGAATTGGCGACCGAGAAGGTCTTGGCGAACATCGGCAATTCGAACGGGAACAGCAGCGACAGCCCGGACAGGCTGATCGAAACGCCCAGCAGGATACAGGCCCAGAAGATGACCTTTTGTCCTGCGTTAAACTTCCTGGCAGGCGGATGGCTGCCTTTGGTGAAAAGGCCCCCACCGGCGGCCAGCCACTTCAAGTCCACCCGGTTGGGGATGTTGTGGGCGATCCAGTTCACGGTGACGATGACCAAACCCAGCATAAAGGCCCATGCGAGATTGTTGTGTAACCACTTGCAGCCTTGCGCGATGGTGGCAAACCCTTCTTTCCCGAAAAGCGGAATCAGGAAATCACGGCCATAAAGGGTCAGCAGGCCGGTCAGGCCAAGTACAAGGAAAGACCCGGCGAACAGCCAGTGCCCGAACCGCTCAAAGCTGTTAAAGCGGGTTACGGTGCGGCCGGTTTTTTCCCCGTCGATGCGGATTTTTCCGCGGATCAGGAAAAACAACACGATGATGGCCGCCATTCCGCCCAGGATATATGTTCCGTATTCGCGCAAGGGGCCTGTGCGGAAGTTTAGCCACCACATGCCACCGTCCTGGATTAGAACGCCAGCCGCAGGCCCCTTGGATGAAACTGTTGTATCGGCCGAGCCGTATCGGATCGCGCGATAGACATCACTGTCTGAGGCAACGCCGCGTGTTCCCAACTGGCCCAGCAGACCTTCGGCATTGCCTTGACCGGTGTTGTCCGAGCGATAACGATTGTCGACCTTTTCACCGCGCTGACGGGCCAGAATGTCTTCCAGTGTCGTGGCGCCGCCAGTGGTGCTGCGTTCGGATTCAGTCGGGACATCCGCACTTTCTTGAGCCAAGGCGACACTGGTGAGGAATAGGGGGATCAGCAGCATTAAGATCAGGCGCATCTGTCGAATCTCCTGTGTCGTTCGTGTCTATCGGTCAAAGCCGCTGACTTGTTTGTGAAAGACCGCTCCAACCGGCGTAAGCGCCGCGTGCAGGTCTTCTTTAGCGGGGCCGTAAACGTCCAGCTGAGTTGGTGTCAGAATTGCCAGAAAACGATCTGCGAAATTTGCCCCGAAGTTTTGCATATGGATCATCGCATCATCAGAACTGGCGTATCGTTCAAATATGTGAACTGCCGATCCGCTGCGGTGCCATTCATAGGACTTCGCACCGCTTTCATTTAGTGTTGCATCCACCATTTCAGCCATTAGCGCATCGAATATGTCATCCTGATCTGCTTGCAGGTCAAGTTTCAGCAGCCAATAAACATCTTCGGTCATGAAATACTCCGTTCAGGTTGGTCACGCCAACTTATGCCCGGCCAAGTGGTTTGGCCGGGCTGGGACGGTCCCGTAGCTGACACTACGGGACCGCCAATTTCAAAACGGGACTAACCGTCTTTCTGGTCGTAGGCCGTGCCCCAACCCCAGGCGCCCGAGCCAAACCCGCGCGCCACGACGCGTTCGCGGTAGATGGCCGAAACCACGTCGCCATCACCGGCGAGCAGGGCCTTGGTGGAACACATCTCGGCGCAGATGGGCAGTTTGCCCTCGGCGATCCGATTGCGACCGTATTTGGCGAACTCTGCGGTCGAGTGCGTTTCCTCGGGACCACCGGCGCAGAAGGTACATTTGTCCATCTTGCCGCGTGATCCGAAGTTTCCGGCCTGCGGATACTGCGGCGCGCCGAAGGGGCACGCATAGAAGCAATAGCCGCAACCGATGCACAGGTCCTTGGAGTGCAGGACGACGCCTTCTTCGTTCTGATAGAAGCAGTCGACCGGGCACACCGCCATGCAAGGCGCATCCGAGCAATGCATGCAGGCCACCGAGATTGAGCGTTCGCCCGGGTTGCCGTCATTGATCGTCACCACCCTGCGGCGGTTGATGCCCCATGGGACCTCGTGCTCGTTCTTGCACGCGGTGACGCAGGCGTTGCACTCGATGCAGCGTTCAGCGTCGCAGAGAAACTTTGCTCTAGCCATAAATCGTCCTCCTTACGCTGCCGAGATTTTGCAGAGAGTACATTTCGTCTCCTGCATCTGGGTCACTGAATCGTAGCCATAAGTCTGGGCGGTGTTGGAGCTTTCACCCAGCACGTAGGGATCAGCGCCAGCGGGGTATTTGTCCCGCAAGTCCTGTCCCTGGAAATGGCCGCCGAAATGGAATGGCATGAAGGCCACGCCGGCACCGACCCTGTTGGTCAGCATCGCCATCACCTTGACTTTGCCGCCCTCGGGACCTTCGACCCAGACCTGAGACCCATCACGAATACCAAGGTTGTTGGCATCGCGCGGGTTGATCTCGACGAACATGTCCTGTTGCAGTTCGGCCAGCCACGGGTTCGATCGGCTTTCCTCGCCGCCACCCTCATATTCGACCAGACGACCAGACGTCAGGATTAGCGGGTAATCCTTTGAAAAGTCGTTCTTCTGGATCGAAGCGTAAAGGGTAGGCAGGCGATAGGCCTGACGGTCTTCGTAGGTCGGATAATCCTCCACCAGATCGCGCCGGTTGGTATATAGAGGTTCGCGATGCAGTGGGATCGGGTCCGGGAAGGTCCAGACGACCGCACGGGCTTTGGCGTTCCCAAAGGGCGCACAACCATGCTCGATCGCGACCCGTTGGATGCCGCCGCTAAGGTCGGTTTTCCAGTTGGTCTTCGGACCCGCAACGGCGTCGATTGCTGCGCGTTCCTCATCCGTCAGATCGCCATCCCAACCAAGATCCATCAGCATCTGCATCGTGAATTCGGGATATCCATCCTGAATTTCCGACCCAACGCTATAGACCCCTTCGGCCAGCAGGTTGTCGCCATCGCGTTCCACCCCGAAACGGGCGCGGAAGGTCAGGCCACCTTCGGCCACCGGTTTGGACATGTCATAGAGGTTTGGAGTCCCCGTATGACCCATCTCGGCCGTGCCCCAGCAGGGCCATGGCAGACCATAGTATTCGCCGTCGTTTGGTCCGCCAACAGCCTGCAGCGTCGTTCTGTCGAACGTGTGCTGGTTGGCCATATGGCTTTTCAGACGTTCCGGCGACTGACCGGTATAGCCGATGGTCCAGAGGCCCGAGTTGAACTCACGCGTGATGCTTTCAACATTCGGGGTTTCGGCGTCTTCCATTTCGATATTGCGGAAGAACCGGTCCGCCCAGCCGAACTTGTTGGCAAACTTGGCCATAATGACCTCATCCGGCAAGCTTTCGAACAGCGGATCAACCACCTTGTCGCGCCACTGCAGCGAGCGGTTCGAGGCCGTGACCGAGCCACGAGTTTCGAACTGCGTACAGGCAGGCAACAGGTAAACGCCATCGGTGCGGTCATGCAAAACGGCCGAGACGGTGGGGTACGGGTCGATCACGACCAGCATGTCCAGCTTCTCCATCGCCGTCTTCATTTCCGGCCCACGCGTTTGCGAGTTCGGCGCGTGACCCCACAGAACCATGGCGCGAACGTTGTTGTCCTGATCCATGTTTGCTGGGTCTTCCAGAACACCGTCGATCCAGCGAGAGACAGGGATACCGCGCTCGTTCTGAAGCGGTTTATCCTTGCCTTCCTTGTCCTTGATCGTGGCGAACTGACCAGCCAGCCATTCGGGTTCTTCACCCCAGACACGTGCCCAGTGGCCCCATGCACCTGCGGACAGGCCGTAATAGCCGGGCAGGGTGTGAGACAGAACACCAAGGTCCGTCGCGCCCTGCACATTGTCATGACCGCGGAAGATGTTGGTGCCACCACCCGAGGTGCCCATGTTGCCAAGCGCAAGCTGCAGCACGCAGTAGGCGCGGGTGTTGTTGTTGCCGTTGGTGTGCTGGGTCCCACCCATACACCAGACGACTGTGCCGGGCCGGTTGTTGGCCATGGTGCGGGCAACGCGCTTCAGCTGCGAACCGGGCGTGCCGGTGACGCGCTCGACCTCTTCCGGGTTCCACTTGGCAACCTCTTCCTGGATCTGGTCCATACCCCAGACACGGGTGCGGATGAACTCTTTGTCCTCCCAGCCGTTGTCGAAGATGTGCCACAGGATGCCCCAGATTAGCGCAACGTCTGTGCCGGGGCGGAAGCGGACATATTCATCTGCATGGGCCGCGGTGCGCGTAAAACGCGGGTCGCAGACAATCAGCGGTGCGTTGTTCTGCTCCTTCGCGCGCAATATATGCAGCAGAGAGACAGGGTGCGCCTCAGCCGGGTTGCCGCCGATGATGAAGATCGCCTTACTGTTGTGCATGTCGTTATACGAATTGGTCATGGCGCCGTAGCCCCATGTATTCGCAACACCCGCAACAGTGGTCGAGTGGCAGATACGCGCCTGATGGTCCACGTTGTTCGTGCCCCAGTAGGCGGCGAACTTGCGGAACAGATAGGCCTGTTCGTTATTGTGCTTCGCGGAACCCAGCCAATAAACACTGTCTGGCCCCGACTCTTCGCGGATGCTCATCATGCCGTCGCCGATCTCGTTGATCGCTTCTTCCCAGCTGATGCGTTTCCACTCGCCACCTTCCTTTTTCATCGGGTATTTCAGGCGGCGCTCGCCATGGGCGTGCTCGCGAACCGAGGCCCCCTTGGCGCAGTGCGCACCCAGGTTGAACGGACTGTCCCAACCGGGTTCCTGCCCGATCCAGACGCCGTCCTGCACTTCTGCGACGACTGTACAGCCGACCGAACAATGGGTGCATACGGATTTGATGTTTTCAACGGCCTGATTGGCCGCTGTCTGGGCGCTGGCTGGCGTCACGGTTCCACCCGTGGCGCTGATCGCGGCAAGGCCGCCGATCGTCAGGCCCGATCCACGCAGGAATGCGCGGCGATCGACGGTTTTCTCGCCGACCTGGGACAGGATACTTGTCCGCTGGGGGCGTCTCGCAACCCCGTTGGTCTTTTTCCTTAGCATTGTTTTCCTCCCTTGCGCGCCGTGTAAGCCACGGCTGGCTTGGTACTGCTGATGCCGACGTCAGGGCCAATCGCAACCGTCAGTCGGTTGGTGACATCGTCCGGTCGGTAAACCGGGCGCAGTCGAGGCGGCTTAGAAGCGCGCGCTGTCCAGGTAAGCGCGGGTGTGCGCTGTGTCCTGCATGCGGGTTTCGTCCGTGGGCAGCTCGGCTGCTTCGGCTTTTCCGCTTAGTGTGGCTGCGGCAACAGCAGCGGGCGCTGCGGTTCCGGCCAGTTTGAGGAAGTCGCGGCGCGAGGCGCCTTCTTCCTTGGTCTTGCTCATGGGCTTCTCCTTTCCCATTTGCGATCTAGCGCCAATTCGGGCGCTGGCGAGTTGCGGTGGTTCACACCGCCGTCATTCGGAAGGCCTCGCGTTCGATTTCCATAAACACCCGACCGGCTGTGCCGACCGAGGCATAGAGAACCGACGCTTCGGCTGCTTCCAAATCAGAATAGAAATGTGTGGCCCAGGGGCCGATATGTTTGTTCCAGAACGCCTTTTGATCCTCGACCGTGGCGGGTGCGCCAAAACGGCCAACGATCATGCCTGCCATCATTTCCATCAGCGAGGCAATGTTGTCTTCAGGCTCGAATACGTTCTGCGCTCGGGTGATCCCGCGGACGGCCATGTCATTGCGTAACTGCGCCAGAGGTTTCTCGTTCAAAAACCCAGTCAGGTAATAGCTGCCATAAGGCAGCAGCTCACCCCGGCCCAGTCCGATGAACAGCGCATTGAATTCCCGTTCCGCGGCGGCGGGTTTGGTGACTTTGGCCACCCGCACCATGGCTTGAATGGCTTGACCCAGGTCTGTGCCATCCCCGGTCAGACCCGCGACCTGATCTAGCAGCATTTGATCTGGTGGGCCTGACAGAAGCAGACCCAGAAAATTGTAGAAATCCGCGCGCAGGCGATCTTCGGCCGAGACTTCCAGATTTTGCGCATTGCCTGCGGTCATTTCGTCATCCTTCGAATTCAAATTTCATGCGGCGCGGGGCAACCTGCGGCGCTGTCTCGTCCACCTCATCGGTAAATGCCACGGCCACCTGGGCGGGGGCTGGGGTTGGAACCACTTCCGGTTCCTCTTCGGCTGCCAGGGTTTCACCTTCATCCACCAAGGGTTCGATTTCGGGGGCATCCTCTTCGGCCTCTGCAGCCAATGCTTCGATGTGGCTCAGCATTCCTTTGCCAACCTGATAGGCGGTCTGGATGTTCTCGATCACACAGGCCGCGTCGGTATAGTCCTCACCATAGTCGACAAGCCCGTCCACATTGGCCAATACCGGGTTCAGCCGCCACAGCCGGCGCAAGGCACGGCGGCGCAACCGGTCAGGGACGGCCTTTGCCATAAACCCCGAGACATCATCCCCGGCCTGCAACTGATCGGGGTCGGGCAAGTTGAACTGTGCCAAAATCTCGGCGTCGCTCTTTTCTTCCAACTCGGCGTGTTGCGTGGCGATGACCTGTTCTTCACTCGCGATGACCTCGGCCTCGGCTTCGGCCTGAACGGCAGCTTTGCGGCGGGACCAGAAATCGCGAGCTTGGGTCATTGCAACAGCCTCCGTGGTGCGCGGTAGACGTCCGAGGTCTGCCGGATACGCGCATCCCCCTTGCCGTCCTCTACAAGGTCCGTCCGTTTCTTGTCGCGGCGGCGTTTAATGAAAACCTCATCACGGTGGTGTTCCAGCGCGAAATCCCGAACCCAGGCAATCAGCCCTTCAGTCATCGGGATTTTTTCGACAATCTCTTCGCCGGTATCTGCATAATCCTGCCCTTCGAACGGGGACGCCGTGACCAGCACCGCATCCATCGGGCGTTCGCCATCCAGCGCATCGCGAAGAACAAGGTAGATCGAAGGTTGTCCGTCGGACAGGTTGACCATGTAGGCCTCAGTTTCATCAGCCCAAAGCGTCAGGGGAAGGGTGGCGGCGTGGTACTCCACGGCTTCACCCTCGCGGCGCATCTCAAGCCAATCCGCTGGCCCGGCACCGGGCAGCACAGCAACGGCGCGCCAGTTCCATTTCGCCCAGCGGGTAACACCGGGTGTTTTGCGCACGACGACGCCGATTGGCATTTCAATCTGGCTTGCGGCCTTGGCCACTTAGTCCTCCCCGGAAGGCTCTCCCCTGCCTTCCCCTGGGTCTACTATGGTACACAAAGCAACCATGTGCCAAGTCTGAATTGCTGGGCTAATGATCTGATCACCGATTGTTTACGAACCCGAGAGGCATTGAAGACCCTGCCATGCCGAAAGATTTGCCATGGGGCATTGCCACTTTCCCATGACACCCTAAGCTGAAACCAAGATGGGGAGGCGATGCCATGGGCACAAAACTAATACTATGCGATTGCGCGGGAACGCAGGATCTTGAGGCCGGGAAAATCGCATCCGCTTGTGGGATCGCCTGTTCAAAGGTTCATACGGCCCTGTGTACGGCTGAGTTGGAGACCGCTGCATCCCTGATGCAGGACGGGGATACGGTGATTGCCTGCGGGCAGGAGCAAGATGTGTTCCGGGACCTTGCAGACGAATTGAATATCGACATGCCGGGGTTTGTCGACTTGCGTGACCGCGCCGGTTGGTCAGAGCAGAGCAGCGATGCGACCCCCAAGATGGCCGCTTTGGCGGCTGAGGCGCTGCTGCCCCAGCCCATCACGCCCAGCGTTGACGTCTTTAGCGAAGGCACCTGTTTCATTGTCGGGGCAGGTGAGGTGAGTTTTGATCTGGCGGCCCGGCTGTCGGACACTTTGGCGGTGACGGTGCTGGTGACCGATGACGCGTCGCCGGTTTCGCGGTCTTTTGACGTGGTGCGCGGCCAGCTTCGGTCGCTGAACGGCGTACTGGGCGGGTTCACGTTGCGGCTGGACGCCTTGCAACAGCTGAAACCGGGCGGTCGTGGGGTGTTTACCTGGACCGAGGCTCGTGATGGGGCGCACTCGGCCTGCGATATCATCATCGACCTGACCGGCGGCACTGCGTTCGTGCAGGCCCCGGCCAAGCGCGAAGGCTATTTGCGCGCAGATCCCAAGGACCCGCTTGCCGTGGAACGGTTGGCCTATGAGGCGGTGCAACTGGTTGGCACGTTTGAAAAGCCGCTTTACGTGCGGCTCGAGGAAACGCTGTGTGCCCATTCCCGTGCCGAGCAGATCGCCTGTACCAACTGTCTGGATATCTGTCCGACGGGTGCGATTGTCCCGGCGGGGGAACATGTGTCCATTGACCCAATGGTCTGCGCCGGATGCGGAGAATGTGCGGCGGTGTGCCCATCGACCGCAATCACATACGAGGACCCGCCAGTTTCTGCCCTGTTGTCACGCATGCACATTCTGGCGCGGACCTATCGGCGGGCAGGGGGGACGTCGCCCCGTTTGTTGGTCCACGATGCCCACGGGGCTGAGATGATCCGGCTGGCTGCCCGGTTCGGGCGCGGCTTGCCCGCAGATGTCATCCCGCTTGAGTTAAACGTGATTTCGGGGTTCGGCCACGCCGAAATGCTGGCGGCATTGGCGCATGGGTTCGCACGTGTCGATATCCTTCTGGCCCCAACCACCGAACGCGACGCGCTGGATCGTGAATTGGTTCTGGCGCAGGCAATTGCAGGACCGGATGGATTGTCCTTGATTGATCAGGCCGACCCCGATGCGATGGCAGACCTGCTATATGGGCAGGATGTTCCGTCACCGCTGTCCGATCCGGTGCTGCCGCTGGGCAACCGCAGACAAATCGCGCGCTTGTCCGCACAGGCGTTGAATCCGCAGGCGGATACACCTTTATCATTACCCGAAAATGCTCCGTACGGGGCGGTGGCGGTGAATACGGACGCCTGTACATTGTGCCTCAGCTGCGTGTCGCTGTGCCCGTCAGGTGCTTTGGCTGACAACCCAGACAAACCGCAGCTGAACTTTCAGCAGGACGCCTGTTTGCAATGTGGCTTGTGCAAGGGCGTTTGCCCCGAGGACGCGATTACCCTTGTCCCGCAACTGGACCTGAGCGACGCAGCCTTGTCTCAGCAGGTGCTGAATGAGGAAGAACCCTTTGCCTGCGTTGAATGCGGTGCGTTGTTCGGTGTGAGATCTACGGTCGAACGGATCATGGAAAAGCTGTCGGGCACGCATCCGATGTTTGCCACCTCGGACAAGGCCCGGATGATCCAGATGTGCGACAATTGCCGGGTGAACGCGCAGTTTCAGCAATCAGACAATCCGTTCCAGTCCAATCCAAGACCCAAGGTTGTCACGACCGAGGATTATTTCTCAAAGCGAAAGGATCATTGAAGCTGTAGCGGTGCGCCCAAATCAGCAGCCTGGATGGCAGAAACAAACGCCAGAATGGCTTCCAGTTCTTCCAGCGTCATCTCGACCGGGTGAATGGGCGAGGGGCGTTCAGGGGCAAACGGCGGTGTCAGCCCGTCAATTTGTGTGAAGGCGGGATGGGGGTTTAGGGCAAAGAACGCCTCGAACCGCTCAGACCAGTCCGGCATGGCGCGCAATACCGCGAACGAGGGGGTTGAACCCAGACCGTTCATCCGGTTTTGCGGCCCAATCACATGGCACCGGCCGCAATGGATCATCGACAGTTCCGCGCCGCGCACGGCGTCACCATCGACCACAGTTTCCTCCTGCGCGGCCGTTACTTCGAAACTCGCAGAGAAGGGTGCCCCTTGGTCAGGGACAAAGCTTTCGACCGTATTCTTGCCGATATCGGACAGCAGCCAGTCGCGGAACCGTTCGTGCCGGGCGTTGTCTTCGATCCGTAGATGGTACACCACTCCGCCGCGTGCAAAGACCGGGTCGCCCGGCGGGGAGGTTTCCAGCACCAAAATGCCCCCGTCATCCGCAATAACGCGTATCCCGGTCTTGAGAGAGAAGCGAGGAAGGATATGTTGCAGCAGACCAGAGTCTGTTACTTCCGTCGGGGCGGCAAGGCCAATGGCCTCCTGCGACCAAGAGGGACTGGCAGAGAGCGTCAGGCTCAGGCACAAAAGGACAAAGCGCATGGCCCAACCTAACGGTCTGGTCCCGATTGCGTCAAATGAACTGAATGAGACGGAGACACATGCAATGAAACGCAACCTCATCGTGGGTGGAATTAAAGGGGTAATGGCATGAGTGTTCGTGACGCGGTTCTGGCAAACCTGAAAAAGATCACAGACCCTGTATCCGGGCAGGATATCGTCAGCGCCGGAGTGGTGCGCGCGCTGAATGTCGAAGGTGACACCGTTCGGTTCGTACTTGAGATTGATCCGAAACAGGCCGAGCGAATGGAGCCCGTTCGTGCCGCCGCCGAGCAGGCCGCAAAGTTGGCAGACGGTGTGGCCAATGTGTCTGCTCTGCTGACCGCGCATTCGGAAAAGGCTCCGCCAGATCTGAAACCGAAACCCAAGCCATCGCAAACCGGCCCGCAGGCCGTACCGGGGGTGGATCGAATAATCGCCATTGCCTCGGGTAAAGGCGGGGTAGGTAAATCCACCGTTTCGGCCAACCTTACCTGTGCGCTGGCGGCCGAGGGTCGTCGTGTCGGTCTATTGGACGCTGATGTTTATGGCCCGTCGCAGCCCCGGATGCTGGGTGTCTCGGGCCGTCCGGCCAGCCCCGATGGCAAGACGATCCTGCCGCTGCGCAATCACGGCGTCACCATGATGTCGATGGGTCTGATGACCAATGAAGGGCAAGCGGTTGTCTGGCGCGGCCCAATGCTGATGGGCGCGCTGCAACAGATGATGAGCCAGGTTCAGTGGGGCGCTTTGGACGTGCTGATCGTGGACTTGCCGCCAGGCACCGGTGACGTGCAACTGACGCTGAGCCAAAAGTTCAAGGTGGACGGTGCCATTGTTGTATCTACCCCGCAGGACGTGGCCTTGATCGATGCCCGCAAAGGGATCGACATGTTCAACCAGCTCAAGACTCCTATCGTCGGCATGATCGAAAACATGTCGACCCATATCTGCTCCAACTGTGGGCATGAGGAACACGTGTTCGGCCACGGCGGTGTGAAATCTGAGGCCGAAGCGCTGGGTGTTCCGCTGCTGGGTGAAATCCCCCTGCATCTGGATATCCGGGTCGCTGCGGACGGGGGCGCGCCCATCGTGATCAGCAAACCCGACAGCCCGCAGGCTGAGGCATTCCGCAAAGTCGCCCGCGATATGATCGCCAAGGGTAACGCATGAACCAACCGGTCTTTCCGCCATTGCTGACGGGCCATCCTGTGCAGGGCGGGGAAGACCCGTTCGACCGCGCCCAAGCCATGGCCGCGCTGGGCTGCGACGCGGGGACGGTGGTTTACAACATTCAGGCCGACCGCTTGCGCGTTGCCATCGTTTTTGCGCCCGAGGTGCCTTTGCAGGACGCTATGGCGATGCTGCCTTTGTGCGCCGTGGGGTTTCAGAACGCGCTGGGCGCGCTGGCTCCGCCCGAGGTTGCCGTGCATTTGGGCTGGGATGGACTGATTTGCGTGAACGGGGCGAAGTGTGGAATGTTCCGCACCGCCGCCTCAGGCTGCGATCCCGGGCAAGAACCCGATTGGCTGGTGGTCAATTGGGAACTGGCGTTGCTGCAAACCGGGGATGATCCGGGGAAAACGCCGGATGTCACCGCACTGCATGACGAAGGGTGCGCCGATGTCTCAGCAGCACAACTGGTTGAAAGCTGGTCGCGGCATATGCTGACCTGGCTCAATCGCTGGCAAGAGGACGGCAACGCCCCTTTGCACGGCGAATGGATGGGGCTGCTGCGCGGCGTCGGAGAGCCCTACGGAGAGACGGGCGTGTTTCTGGGCACCGATGAGCGGTTCGGTATGCTGATCCGTGACGGCGATGAAACACGTTTACGCCCGCTGACCGAACTATTGGAGAACCAATGATGAAACTGGCCCGTGCGATCCATTTCGATGAAAGCGACATGAATGTGTTCCATTCACCGGCTCGGACGGGGGAATGGTGCATATCAGGCGGGTTTGAATTCTCGAACTGGGGTGAGGCCGATCTGGAAGGCAAGGCGCGGCAGGCGTTTTCAAACGGTTGGTTGGGCGTCGAAACCTTTGGGCGCGTGACATTTGTCGCCGTGACCCAGATCGAACAGGCCGAGTTGGACCAGATCGTGCAAACTCTGGCCGAGCATTTTGTGCAATTCTACGGTGCGCCTTCAGTCGAAGCGGCCTTGGGTGTGGCACAGGCCGAAATCGTCCATATGAGTGAGCTTTGCGAAGAACACGCCCCGAACACATTGTTGACGGTCGCGCGTGAGTTGTCCGACACGGGTGTGCACGAAGCGTTCCGTATTATCACCCCACAGGAAACACAGCTTGAGGCGTTGGCCGTTCACGGCTCGCTTGATGAATGAAGGTTACAGCAGGTCCGCGAAGCCGCCGAACTGACCGCGTTTGAAAATCAGGCCTTTGCCTGTGCGATACATCACCTGTTCGACCTCACCAACCAAGATCAGGTGATCCCCGGCCTCGTGCTTGGCATGTAATTGGCAATCGAACCGGGCCAGACACTGGTTCAGTTGCGGTCTGCCTTTGTGATCCGTATCCCATTCCACGTGCGAGAAATCCAACCCATCACGCGCGAACTGCAGTGCCTGATCCTGCTGTTCCTGTGCCATCACGTGAATGGAATAGTGTTGGCAGGCATTAAAGGAATTGAACCGAAACGAGTCTTTTGCCAGGCACCACAGCACCAACGGTGGGTCCAGCGAGACCGATGAGAACGAGTTGACGGTTATCGCACGCGGTCCGTTTTCGGTGTTCGTCGTGATGACGGTGACACCTGTGCCGAAACACCCCAGCGCTTCGCGAAAAGCGGTACTTTGGTCAGGAGTTGGGGTGAAGGTCTTTTCAGTCATTGTCCGCTCGTGCAGTGGCCGCGCATCAGGTGCCACGGTCTGCCGGAATTGTCCATGAAAAGCTGAATCTTGAGCGAATATTTTGACGTTCAGTTCAAATCTTCCAGCAGGCGGCCATGCTGACGGGTTGCCTCGATGACTGCGCCAAAGGTTGTCATGCCACGGGCTTGCAGCATCGGCAGCATCTTGACCAGTGCTTGCGCTGTGGCGACAGCGTCGCCAAGGGCGGTGTGGCGCAGGTCGTGCGGAATGGCAATCTCTAACCTGTCACACAACGCATCCAGGGTGTGCTTGTCGCTGGCGCCGAACAGAACGGCAGATAGCAAAACAGTGTCGAGGATGGGGTGATCCCAGTCGACATCCATGCGTTTTGCATGGCGCCGCAGAAAGGCCATGTCGAAAGGCGCGTTATGGGCCACGATCACCGCATCCCGCGCGAATTGGTGGAACGTGCGCCCCGCCGCAGCAATATCCGGTGCGCCCTGAACCATGTGGTCGCTGATATGATGAACTTTGGTCGAAGCCGGCGGGATCGGCATGCCCGGATCAACCAACATATCAAACCGCTCGCCCTGAACGATGCGTCCATTCACAACCCTTACCGCGCCGATCTGGACGATTTCGTCCTTGTGCGGCAGTAGTCCCGTGGTTTCGGTGTCAAACACCACAAAACACAGATCGCGAAGGGCGAGAGATTCGAACTCGCCCGCGACCGCGCTGTTCAGCAAGTCAAAGTCGTATACCAGTGGGCGCGCAGCCTCGGGTGCGATATTAGCGGCGCTTTCGTCGAATATCAGCAGATAGCCGGGCGCGTCGCCCAGCGGCTTCATGCGGGCGGAATAGGTTTGCGCGCCGTCGATGCTGGTCAGGGTGCATTCGACCTCAAGCCCGGTTTTTGACAGTTTCTCGTAGGCTTGTTGCAGTGGCACGGGTTGCAGGTATTCGTAAAGCGAGGCGTTCAAGCGGGGATGGGCGATTTGGGCCAGCACTCCGGCGGCCTGCCCATCGTACAGCACGATTTTGTGGGTGGGGCTGGCCAGCACCATCGCCACCGGAATCTCGGTCAGCAGGGCCGTCAGTCTTTGTTTTTCAGCAGACAAATGCGCAGTCTCAGCAGCCACGGCCTGAGCCACATCCATGGTCTTGCCTGACAGCTGATCCGCCAACCCGGCTGCCGCTGGGGCCAGGTCGCCCAGATAACGCGCGGCCTGCATGTCCATATCCGTGCTGACGCCCGCATGTGCGCGGGCGCGCAGCTGGGCCGATAGACGTTCGATGGGCTTTGCCACGTTGTCGTCAAACAGCAGCCAGACGGCAATGATCAAGGCGATGAAGCCGAAACCCATAAGGATTTCAGCCAGGATAAAAGCACTTGCTAACGCAGGATCAGCGACACGCAGATAGCTTACCCAAAGTGCCACAGAGCTAACGGCCAGTGCGCCCACTGCCATCAAGCAGAAGAACAGAAAAATTCGGACGCGCAGGCTAAGCCGTGTCAGCATGTTACACTCCGCAGGTGGCCTCGACGATGGGGTCCTCGGCGTTGACGGTCAGCCAGTCGGCATTGAGCAATTGGCCGTCGTCACCGAACTCAGCTCCATCGGCCAGGCTGGCACGGCTGTTGGTGGCGCAGTCGACGGCCACCGGCAGTTTCGAGATCGGGGACCAGCGACCAAAGAAATACATGTCCACAAGGCGTTGATCCGGCACCTGCTCGTTGGTGCGGACCGAGGCGGTGTCGATCGCGGCAAAGCGATTGACGAACGGTACGGCATAGGTCCACGGGCGATAGAAGGCCCGGCTTTCAACCTCTTGCACGATTTCCATTTCTTCCGGCAGCGTTTCAGTGGTTCGGTCGTACCAGGAATACTCGCTGGCTATGGTCATGCCGATCATACCCAGCCCGGCCGCGACCGGAGCCGCCCAGCGGGGCAGACGGCCACCCGTCAGTTTGTTCACTCCCATCACCACACCTGCAAAGGCGATCCCTGCAAAGATGGTGCCGATCAGTTCCAGAAACATGTTTTTCTCCTGGTTTAACGCTTTTGCGCCCGTTTGGGCCTGCCTAGTTCAGCATACCTTTGCCATGGCCCACCGCCGACTGCATTGTTTTTACGACGACAAAGGCGTCTCGCAGATGACTTCGCTCAAAGTCAGACAAAGTCGATGGTGGAAGATAGTTGTCGGGGTTTTTGCCGGATTTGACCAGCCTCACCTGATGTTCCAGCCGTGTTTCAGCGATCAAGTCATAGGCGTCCAGAATATCCCGCGCGCCCGAAGGGCTAAGAACCTGGGCCGCTTCGGCGGCTTTCAAGCGGGCGCGGGTGTTGGCCTCGGGCAACTGACCCTGAAGGCTGTAGATGCGGGCCAGATCAACCACCGGCACAACGCCGTTATGTTTCAGATCAAGCGTATTGCGATGTTCGCCCGAGCGGATGGTGGCAAAACCTCGCAACAGGCCGAGCGGGGGCGTGTGCTTTAATGAATTGGAAATCATGTGCGCCACGAAGATCGAATTCGCGTTGGCTGCAGCCAGCGTGTCGGCTTGCAGATCCTCGAACAGTTCGAACGCGCCGCCGATGGGGCGCAGGTCGAACATGACCGAGGCTAGCATTTGCGCCTCGGGGTTCGGTTTGGCGATCCAGCCGTTGAAATAATCCCGCCATACCCTCACCGGCTGACACCAGCGGGGGTTGGTCGCCATCATGTCGCCCGGGCAATAGAAATACCCGCAAGTGTCCAACCCGTCCGAAACAAATTTTGCCAGTTCGCTGAAATAGGCCATGTCGCCGTCAGACACGTTGTCGTCCAGCATCAGGCAATTGTCCTGATCCGATACGCCGGTCTGCTCTTGCCGCCCTTGCGAACCACAGGCTAGCCACAAATAAGGCACGGGCGGCGGGCCCAATTTCTTTTCTGCCAGCGCCAGCAGACGGCGGGTCACAGTATCGGCGATGTCGGTGATCAGGCGGGTAACGATCTCATGCCGGTTACCGCTGGCCACCAGCTGCACCAGAAGTTGAGGAATTTCAGCCGTGACCAGTGCCATTTCACCCGCAGAGTTGGCATGAGCGATCCGCCGAACCAGTTCGGCCGAGTTTACGGCCTGATAGTGGGTCAGATCGGTCTGCGTGACGATACCGACCAGCTTGCCGCCTTCACAGATCGGGATATGGCCGATCCCGCGCTCCATCATCACATGCAACACGTCCGATCCGATATCGGAGGGTGAAAGAGTGACGGGATCAGGTGTCATGATCGCTGAAACGGGCGTTGTTTCGGGCATGTTGTCCGCCACGTATTTTCCGGCTACGTCCCGCAGCGTTGCGATGCCCAGCAGCGTGTCGTCGTGGGTCACGCACAGAGACGAGATATGGCGATCGCGCATCACCCGCGCGGCTTTTTGAACTTGCATGTCCGGAGGACAGGTGGCCGGGTTGTGGGCCATCAGAACGTCAATCGCACTGGTGGCCAGGCTTTGTGGGCCGGCCCGTTCCCCCCGCGTACGGTTGAAGAAATTGGCAACAACGTCATGGCCGTCGATCAGCCCGCGCACCACATTGGGGGGCAGAACCATCAGAACGGACGGCGTATGCGCGTGTGCATGGGTCGCGGCCTTGCCGTCTTTCAGCAGTCCGCGCTCGCCAAAGGAATTGCGCAGTCCCAAATGCGAAACGACAGCGCCGTTTTCATCCGTGATCTCAACCTGTCCTTCATAGATTACAAAGATGCCGGGCAGAGTGTTGCCAAGCTCGTACACGGGTAGCCCTTCGTCGACCTCCCACACCTCGATCTGGTTGGCGAGATCGTCCAGCGTCTCGGGCGGCAGGGCGTCATAAGGGTGTACGGATTTCAGAAACCGGGTGATCTGGTCATGGGACAGGGGCATCAGACACTCCTTAGTTTCCGTTTGAAAAATCCCGCCCGGTGAAATGCCGGGCGGGAACAGTTGGTCGAAAGACGCGGCACATGGAATTTATCCATTTACCGCATCATGCTCATTTATTCTGAGCTGCGCCAGCGCCACGGGGAATGCGAACGCTTTCGACCAATTCCACGATCTCCTGCGGGGTCTCTTTGGTCATACCAGCGACCACGTAGGCGACACCGAAGTTGATCATCGCACCGATTGCACCGAACGAGGTCGATTTGATCGGACCCAGCAGCGGATCAGCATCGGTGAACGAGTTGGTGCCCGGAATGAACAGCCAACCTTTGTGCAGGAAGATGTAGACCAGGGTCACGGTCAGACCTGCCAGCATACCTGCGACCGCGCCGGTGTTGTTGATGCGGGTCGAGAAGATCCCCATCATCAGCGCCGGGAAGATCGAAGCTGCCGCCAGACCAAAGGCCAAGGCCACGGTTTGCGCCGCAAAGCCCGGTGGGTTCAGACCCAGATAGGTTGCGACAACGATAGCCACGGCCATTGCGATCCGCGCCGCCAGAAGCTCTCCTTTTTCCGAGATCTGTGGGTTGATCGCGCCTTTGACAAGGTCATGAGACACAGCCGACGAGATTGCCAGCAACAGGCCCGCAGCGGTCGACAGAGCGGCGGCAAGACCACCGGCAGCGACCAGACCGATCACCCAACCTGGCAGGTTGGCGATCTCAGGGTTGGCCAAAACCAGGATGTCGCGGTTGAACTTGGTCAACTCGTTACCAACCCAGCCTTTTTCTTCGGCAAGCACCTGCATGTCTGCATTCTGATCGTTGTAGTACTGGATTTTACCGTCGCCGTTCTTGTCTTCCCAATCCAGCAGCCCGGTTTTCTGCCATGTCTGCATCCAGTCATAACGCGGATCCGTGTCGATTTCCTCGACCGAAACGGCACCACCTTCGATGCCACCATTGGGCCACATCATGTCGGTGATGTTCAGGCGGGCCATTGCGCCAACCGCAGGGGCGGTCAGATACAGCAGCGCGATGAAGACCAGCGTCCAGCCAGCCGACCAACGGGCGTCAGCCACGCGAGGCACGGTGAAGAAGCGCATGATCACGTGCGGCAGACCAGCAGTACCGATCATCAGCGACAGCGTGAACAACACCATGTTCAACGTGTTCGAATGGTGTGCTGTGTAGTCGGCAAAGCCCAGCTCGGTCACGATTGCGTCCAGCTTGGTCAGCAGAGGCTCACCACTGGCGGTATCACTGAAAAGACCCAGCGCCGGAATCGGCGTGCCGGTCAGCTGCAGCGAGATAAAGATTGCCGGGATGGTATAGGCTGTGATCAGCACGCAGTACTGAGCGACCTGAGTATAGGTCACACCCTTCATCCCGCCGAACACCGCGTAAGCAAACACGACACAGGCACCGATCAGCAGACCGGATGTGTTGGACACCTCGAGGAAGCGGCCAAAGGCCACGCCAACGCCGGTCATCTGACCGATTACGTAAGTCACAGAGGCCACGATCAGACAGATCACCGCAACGATACGTGCGGTCTGGCTGTAGAAGCGGTCGCCGATGAATTCCGATACTGTGTACTTGCCGAATTTACGCAAGTAAGGCGCAAGCAACAGTGCCAGCAGCACGTAGCCACCGGTCCATCCCATCAGGAAGGTCGAGTTGTCATAGCCGGTAAAGGCAATCAGACCCGCCATCGAGATGAACGAAGCCGCCGACATCCAGTCGGCCGCTGTTGCCATACCGTTGGTGACCGGGTGAACGCCGCGACCGGCGGCGTAAAATTCCGATGTGGAACCCGCCCGGGCCCAGATCGCGATGCCGATGTACAGCGCAAAGGACGCGCCGACAAACAGCAGGTTGATAGTAAACTGGTCCATGGGGTTTACTCCTCATCCACGCCGTATTCGGCGTCCAGTTTGTTCATGCGCCAGGCGTAGTTGAAGATCAGCACCAGAAAGACCAGGATTGATCCCTGCTGAGCGAACCAAAAGCCCAGATCGGTGCCGCCAACGGCGATACCGGACAGCAGCGGACGCAGCAGAATGCCGAATCCAAAAGACACCAGCGCCCAGATCACGAGGCTGATGTAGATGAGACGCAGGTTGGCCTGCCAATAGCCCTTGTCGGCCTCGGCAGCCTGCGCGGAGTTTGTTGATTGATCCGCCATTGCGGGTTCCTCCTTCGCTTCCTCGTTGGGCGGCCCGTGCCCAACTCCTCCAGTGACTTGGGCCGCTTCTCGATTGTGCCTGGCACCAGCATGATGTCAGGCAAGACTCCTCTGGTCCGCCAAGGCGGGTCCATTGAAGTATTCTCTTGTTAGATCAAAGCCTTGGGGGGCTTTTCTCCTCCCCTTAACTCATCGCGTGACCCACGATATTCTTGAGGTCGTTAGCGATGTCTTCGATCTTGCCCATTGCGTTAGTGCGTTGCAGAACACCGTGGGATTCATAGTAAGTGATCAGCGGCGCGGTTTGGGCGTGATAGGCAGCAAGGCGCGAGGCAACAGTTTCGGCGTTGTCGTCGGCGCGGCGTTTGAACTCGGTATGGCCGCATTTGTCGCATTTGCCCTCGACCGCGGGGACCTTGAACGTGTCATGAAACCCTTCACCACAGCCTGCGCAGGTATAACGGCCCGAGATGCGGGTGACCATTTCGGCGTCCTCGACCTCAAGGCTGATTGCGGCGCTGATTTTCTGGCCGTTCTCCGACAGCAAACCGTCCAGCGCCTCGGCCTGCACGGTCGTACGCGGGAAGCCGTCCAGAATGACGCCTTTGGCGCAGTCCGGTTCATCCAGCCGATCGCGCAAGATAGCGATGACGATCTCGTCGCTGACCAGATCGCCAGCTTCCATAACGGCCTTTGCAGCAAGTCCGGCCTCGGTCTCGGCGGCAACGGCGGCGCGCAACAGGTCGCCGGTGCTGAGTTGTATAAGCCCGAACGTGTCTTCGAGCATCCGCGCCTGCGTGCCCTTCCCGGCGCCCGGAGGGCCGAGAAGGATCAGAACGGCGGGGGTGGTGGTCGTGGCAGCGTCCATCACATCCTCACTTACTTGCGCGGTTTTCGATCAGATCTTCGACCACCGACGGATCGGCCAAGGTCGAAGTATCACCCAGCGAGCCAAAGTCGTTTTCGGCGATTTTGCGCAGGATACGGCGCATGATTTTGCCGGAACGGGTCTTGGGCAGGCCGGGGGCCCATTGGATCACATCGGGGCTGGCAATCGGGCCAATTTCTGTGCGAACCCAAGTGCGCAGCTCTTTCAGAAGCTCATCCGAAGGCTCGCGATCGTTCATCAGAGTGACATAGCAATAAATGCCTTGCCCTTTGATATCATGGGGATAACCGACAACAGCAGCTTCGGCCACGGCGGCGTGCGCCACCAGCGCGCTTTCTACCTCGGCCGTACCCATACGGTGGCCCGAGACGTTGATCACGTCATCGACGCGGCCAGTGATCCAGTAGTCGCCATCCTCATCCCGGCGGCAACCGTCGCCCGTGAAGTAATAGCCTTTGTAGTCGGCAAAATAGGTTTTCTCGAACCGCTCGTGATCTCCCCAGACGGTGCGCATCTGTCCGGGCCAGCTGTCTTTGATGCACAGCACACCCTCGACCCCGTTTCCTGTGATTTCGACACCCGATTGCGGGTCAAGAACGACAGGCTGAATTCCAAAGAACGGCTTCATCGCCGAGCCGGGCTTCATCGCATGTGCGCCGGGCAGGGGGGTCATCAGGTGACCGCCGGTTTCGGTCTGCCACCATGTGTCGACGATGGGGCAATTGCCCTGGCCGACAACCTCGTTATACCAGTTCCACGCTTCGGGGTTGATCGGTTCACCCACGGTGCCCAGCACTTTCAGATCGCTCAGATCGTGCTTTTCGACCCATTCGGTACCCTGACCCATCAATGCGCGGATCGCCGTGGGGGCGGTATAGAACTGGTTTACCTTGTGCTTGGCGCAGACTTCCCAAAAACGGCCAGCGTCGGGGTAGGTCGGCACGCCTTCGAACATCAGGGTCGTCGCACCATTGGCCAGCGGGCCATAGACGATATAGCTGTGGCCGGTGACCCAGCCTACGTCTGCGGTACACCAATAGATGTCGCCATCGTGGTAATCGAAGGTGATCTGATGCGTCATGGCTGCGTAGACCAGATAGCCACCAGTGGTATGCACCACGCCTTTGGGCTGACCGGTTGATCCGGAAGTATACAGGATGAACAAAGGGTCTTCGGCGTTCATCTCGGCGGGCGCGCAATAGTCATCCGCTTCAAGCGCCATTTCGTTGTAATCGAAATCGCGGCCGTCAACCCATGTGGTCTGGCCGCCGGTGCGCTTGACCACCAGACATTTCACGGTGTCTTTACAGTGCAGCAGAGCGGCATCCGCATTGGACTTAAGAGGGGTCTTGCGACCGCCGCGCGGGGCCTCATCCGCCGTGATAACCACCTTGGCATCGCAGCCGTTGATCCGCGCTGCCAGCGCGTCGGGCGAAAAGCCCGCGAATACGATGGAATGGATCGCGCCAATACGCGCACAGGCCAGCATCGCATAGGCTGCCTCGGGGATCATCGGCAGATAGATCACCACCCGGTCACCTTTGCGAACGCCCAGAGATTCCAGAATATTGGCCATTCGGCAGGTGCGGCGGTGCAGCTCGGCATAGGTTATGTGCTGGGCGTCGTCGTTCGGGTCATCCGGCTCCCAGATGATCGCGGTCTGGTCGCCGCGTGTTTTCAGATGGCGATCCAGACAGTTGGCTGCCACATTCAGTGTGCCGTCGGCATACCAGTTTATTCCAACCGAGCCGAAATCATAGCTGACATCTTTGACTTGTGTATACGGTTTGATCCAATCTACTCGCTTGCCTTGCTCATCCCAGAACGCCACAGGATTTTCGATCGAGGCGTTGTACATCTGGGTGTATGCGTCGGCATCGACATGGGCGCGGGCAACGGTTTCTGCGGATGGCGGATAGACCTTGGCATCTGCTTGAGCAGCGGTTGTCATTCTGAGGCTCCTCCCTCTGGACTTTATTTCACTGGGCCAAATCTTGCCCGCGGAACGGGCGATGTCGACCCGTTTCCTCCCCACGTCAAATAATAAGCGAAACTGAAAACAATTAAATAAATTACCGATATCTTTAGATTTGTTTGTAAAGAAATTTTGTTAGTGTGCAAATAATAGTAAATAAAACCACTATGAATTTCAAAAAAATAAATAAAACCAAAATAGTAAGTGTCATGAAATTTTTGATTGGTGGATGCAGATGATCAACCGTAATTTTTGAATCTTGGATACACCTATTGGTTGTTAGCGCTGTCTTCTGGTGCTTGGTGAATTTGTCCGGGGTTGGCACACATCAATGTTGGCGCTAGCTTTGATCGCAAGCGCTTGGAGAAGAAGCGCAACAAAGGGAGAATTCATGATGAAAAAGATGTTGAGCGGCGCGGCCGTCGCCGCCTTGGGTGTTGCATTCGTCTCAGAGGCTGCTGCAACCGAATGGAATGCCTCGGTTTGGGGCAAGCGGCGCGCCTTTACTGAACATGTCGAAAAGTTGGCCGAACTGGTTGGCGAAAAGACGGGTGGCGAGTTCACCATCAACGTCAGCTACGGTGGCCTGTCAAAGCCCAAGGAAAATCTGGACGGCATTGAAATCGGTGCTTTTGAAATGGCTCAATTCTGCGCCGGGTATCACCGCGACAAGAACCGAGCGATCACAGTGCTTGAGCTGCCGTTTTTGGGCGTGAACAATCTTGACGAAGAAGTGGCTGTCAGCCACGCGGTCTACGATCACCCGGCCGTTAAGGATGAGATGGCGCAGTGGAACGCGCGCATCATCATGACCTCACCAATGCCGCAGTACAATCTGGTCGGTACTGGTGATCCGCGCGACGAATTGGCGGATTTTGACGGGATGCGTGTACGTGCCACTGGTGGCCTGGGGCAGGCGTTCGAGGCTGTGGGCGGTGTGCCGACCTCTGTCCCAGCAACAGAAGCGTTCAACGCGATGGAATCAGGTGTTGTCGACACGGTTGCCTTTGCCCAACACGCTCACCTGTCTTTCGGCACCATCAATGAAGCCGACTGGTGGACCGCTAACCTGAACCCCGGCACGGTCAACTGCCCGGTGGTGGTGAATATCGAAGCCTATGAAGCGCTGCCTGCGGAGCACAAGGAGGCGCTGAACAGTTCGATCGACGAGGCGATTGACCATTACCTTGCGAACTACGGCGGGCTGCTTGAGCAGTGGGATAGCGTTTTGTCTGAGAAGGGCGTTGAAAAAGTTGAGATCGACGATGCCGTTCTTGAAGAATTCCGTGCTAAGGCAGCCGATCCGATCCGTGAACAGTGGATTGCGGATATGTCAGCACAGGGTCTGCCAGCGCAGGACCTCTATGATCTGGTTCAAGCTACGCTGAAGCAACAGCGCGGCGGAAACTGAGTTCCTTTTCCGGGTGCCTGACCGGGCACCCGGACGCTCATCAAAAAACAGGGGATCACCGGAATGGCAGGACAAGCCACGGTGCTTGAGGACGGCAGTCGGCTCAGTTGGCTGGATCGTCAGCTCTTGAGGTTAGAGCAGTTTTTGGCATTGATCAGCGGGCTTGCCGTTTTTGGCCTTATGGTGCTTGCGGTGGTTTCGGTCAGTGGCCGAAACGCGATTAACGCGCCTTTGCCCGGTTATGTGGACTGGATCGAACAGGCCATGCCGCTGATTGCCTTCCTTGGAATCTCATACGTGCAGCGCGAAGGCGGTCATATTCGTATGGATATCGTGATCGCGCGTCTGCACGGGCGGGCGCTGTGGCTATTCGAACTGATCTCGGTAGTTTTGATCCTTGTGCTTATGCTGGCACTGGTCTGGGGCAGCTGGTCCCATTTCGACCGCTCGTTCGATTTTGGCGCACCGCTGTGGAGCCGTGACAGTTCAATTGACATCGGCATTCCGCTTTGGCCTGCCAAGCTGCTGGCGCCCGTGGCGTTTTCGGTCCTGTGCGCGCGGCTGGTGTTGCAGGTCTGGGGATATGGGCGTGCTTTTGTGCTGGGGCTCGAACATCCGGTGGCTGTCCCGTTGATCCAGGATGCGGCAGCACAGGCCGCTGCCGAGGCCGAGCAATTCGAAGGGCAGGACTAGCGCATGGACACAATAGACATTGGTCTGTGGGTTACAGGTGGCCTGCTTGTATTGGTCGTCACAGGGATGCGGGTCGCCTTTGCCGCTGGGCTTGCCGGGTTGGTCGGGCTGGTGTGGATCTTCTGGGCCAAATTTGGATATGACCCGGATCGGTTTGGCAAAGCATTGACTGTGGCTGTCAAAACAGCCGGGCAGGTGCCGCATTCCAAAGTCGCGGCGCATACGCTCAGCCTGATCCCGACTTTTATCCTGATCGGATACTTGGCCTATTACGCGGGCCTGACCAAGGCCTTGTTCGAGGCGGCCAAACGCTGGGTGGCGTGGGTACCGGGTGGGCTGGCGGTTTCGACCGTGTTCGCGACAGCCGGGTTTGCCGCCGTGTCGGGCGCGTCGGTCGCTACATCCGCGGTTTTCGCCCGCATCGCCATCCCCGAGATGCTGAAAGTCGGTTACAACAAGCAATTCGCTGCCGGAGTCGTTGCTGCCGGGGGTACGCTGGCCTCTCTGATCCCGCCTTCGGCCATTCTTGTGATCTATGCCATCATCGTTGAACAGGACGTGGGTAAGCTGCTGTTGGCCGGGTTCATCCCGGGGGCGTTTTCGGCAGTTATCTATGGCCTGCTTATTGTGGGAATAGCGGTGATTTTCAAATCCGTTGGGCCTCCGGTCACGGGGTTTACATGGAAACAGCGCTTTGCGTCCTTGCCCGGTGCCTTGCCGATTGTGGCTGTGATCCTGATCATCATCTGCTTTGTCTATAACCCGTTCGGAGAAATGGCCTGGGGCACGCCAACCGAGGGTGGTGCCATCGGCGCCTTCATTGTCTTCTGTTTTGCCCTGTTCCACGGCATGCGCTGGACCGAGTTGAAATCCGCGTTGCTTGAAACCGCCAAACTGACCGCGATGATCTTTTCGATCATCTGGGGCGTGTTGATCTACGTGCGGTTCCTTGGTTTCGCCGATCTGCCGGGCGCGTTTTCGGACTGGATCACCTCGCTTGAGATGTCGCCGATGCTGATCCTGATTTGCATCCTGCTGGCCTATGCGGTGTTGGGCATGTTCATGGATGCCATCGGAATGCTGCTGCTGACGCTACCGGTCGTGTACCCGGCCGTCATGGCTCTGAACGGTGGGGAAACCGTCAGCGCCGCTGAAAGTGCCTTTGGCATGTCGGGGCCGATGTGTGCGATCTGGTTCGGTATACTGGTTGTGAAAATGGCCGAATTCTGCCTGATCACGCCGCCGATTGGCCTGAATTGCTTTGTCGTCGCTGGCGTGCGCCCGGACCTGAGCGTTCAAGACGTCTTCAAAGGCGTGACACCGTTCTTCATCGCCGACGCGATTACCATCGCGTTGCTTGTGGCGTTCCCGGCCATCGTCCTCTACCTGCCGTCACTGGCCGGATAGAAAAAGCCCCCGGTGATGAACCGGGGGCGAGGTAATGCCAGTTGCGGGTTCTTTAGCTTGCCCGCATCAGCATTCCAAATAGATCGCGCGGATCGTCAGGATCGGCCAGCATGTCCAAAGGTTCAAATAAATCAGTGCCCTCGATAGCGGACTTGATGTAGCGGAGGGCCGAGAAATCCTCGATCGCAAAGCCGACGCTGTCGAACAAAGTGATTTGACGATCATCGCTGCGCCCTTTGGCCTGGCCGGTCATGACCTGCCACATTTCGGTCACTGGATGGGTGTCGTCCAGCGCCTGAATCTCGCCTTCGATACGGGTCTGCTCGGGGTATTCCACGAAGATTTCTGACCGCAACAGGATATCACGATGCAATTCGGTTTTGCCGGGACAGTCACCGCCGATGGCGTTGATGTGAACGCCGGGGCCGACCATGTTGTCAGTCAGGATCGTGGCGTATTTCTTGTCGGCGGTGCAGGTCGTGATGATGTGTGCACCTTCGATGGCCTCTTCGGCGGTTTTGCAGAGCACTACAGTCAGACCTTTGCCTTGAAGGTTCGCGGCACATTTCTTGGTGGCATTCGGATCGGTGTCATACAAACGAACCGTATCAATCCCGCACATGGCCTTGAAAGCCAGGCACTGGAACTCTGATTGCGCGCCGTTGCCGATCATGGCCATAACCGACGAAGATTTTGGCGCCAGATAACTGCCCACTAGTGCCGAGGTTGCGGCTGTACGCAGGGCGGTCAGCATCGTCATCTCGGTCAGCAGGGTGGGATAGCCGGTGTAGACATCAGCCAGCAGGCCAAACGCGGTCACGGTCTGCAGCCCTTCGGAGGTGTTCTTGGGGTGACCGTTCACGTATTTGAATCCGTAGGCCTCACCATCCGATGTGGGCATCAATTCGATCACGCCATGCGGCGAGTGGGCCGGGATGCGTGGGGTTTTGTCGAAGCTCTCCCAACGCTTGAAATCGGCTTCGATTTGGGCCGCGATTTGGGTGATCATCTTCTCAAGCCCGACGTGATGCACCAGACGCATCATGTTGTCGACGGATACAAAGGGCACAAGCGCCTTTTCAGATGGTTGCATTGGGGTCTCCTATCGACGGGACAGGTGGATGCCTGCAATCATACAGCGCACGGATCCACCGGCAGTTTCAATTGTGGGAACCGACAGCGGCAGCGGCGTTGCGCTGGCTTCGATTGTTGCGAGTTGATCCGGGGTCAGGGCGGCAAGCGCCCGGCACGACAGCGCCAAAACCAGGCCATCCCGACCGCTGAGTTCGATGGCGTTGCCCGCAAATTCGGCGATCTGTTCGTGGGTCAGGTCAATGACCGTGCGACCGGATTCTTCCAACCGGGCTTTTACGGTCGCGCGCCGTTCCGGATCGGTGATCATGTCCAGACAGATCAGTGCATATTCGCTGCCGATACCCATCAGAACATTGGTGTGATAGACATCTCGCCCTTCGGCATCATGTGCTTCGAACATAATAGGCTCATAATTGAAATGGGTGCAGAAACGCTCCAACAAAACGGGATCGGCACGGTTGGATTTGACTGTGTAAGCGACGCGGCCAACGTGGTCTAGAACCATTGCTCCGGTGCCTTCCAGCGCCAGTTTGTCCTGCTCAAGCCCGGAATAGTCAATCACGTCCTGAACACGGTATTCCTGTTTCAGCATCTCAATGACGTCCGCGCGGCGTTCGCGCCTGCGCGACGGAACGAACATTGGATAGATTGCCACATGCCCGCCGGGGTGGGTCGAGAACCAGTTGTTGGGGAACACGCTGTCGGGTGTGTCGAGGTCCCCGTGATCGTCGAAGACATGAACCTTTACACCCGCATCGCGCAGCAATGCGACCGCCTGATCATGTTCATCACGCGCCTGAGCAGAGGTGGCCGCGGCCGAGCGGTTGGCCAAAGTCTGAAACGCGTTGTCGTCGCGCGTCTCAGGGTTAGAAGCAAACGCGTGGGGCCGGATCATCACGACGGCAGGGGGGGCTTGCAATGAGTGCATTAGAAGCTCCGTGTTGGGCGGTCAAAGATGCGGCGGCCCAACAAAGAGGCGGCCAGATCGACCATCAGTTTTGCGGTACGGCCGCGTTCGTCCAGAAACGGGTTCAGCTCGACCAGGTCCAACGAGCAGACATGGCCGCTTTCGTGCAGCAGCTCCATCACCAGATGCGCCTCGCGTTCGGTCGCGCCGCCGGGGACGGTGGTGCCGACGGCAGGGGCGATCGAGGGATCAAGAAAGTCGACATCCAGCGAGACATGCAGGATGCCATTCTCCGCCCGGACCCGATCAAGAAACGCGTTCAATGGGGCTTTGATACCGTGTTCGTCAATGCTGCGCATATCGGCCAGCATGGCGTGATCTTCCTCAAGCCGTGCGCGCTCGGCAGGATCGACCGAGCGCAAGCCAATCATGCCCACGCGATCTGTTGGAACCGGTGCGGGTACGGTTGGGAAATTATCAAAACCCGCCTGGCCGGTGAAATAGGCGACAGGAGTACCGTGCAGGTTGCCGCTGCCAGTGCTGTCAGGGGTGTGAAAGTCGCTATGGGCATCCAGCCAAAGCACGAATAGAGGGCGTCCGATCTGCTGGGCATGGGCGGCCATCCCTGCAACGGTTCCCATCGACAGCGCGTGGTCGCCGCCCATAAAGATCGGCAGACCCTTAGGGGCAGTTTCCTGCGCCGCACGGCTTAGCGCGTTGGTCCAGCCGATAACCTCGGGCAGGGCGAACAGATGTGTGTCCTCAGCCACATCCGTGCTGTCCGGCTGGACATCGCCAATGTCTGAAACCTGATGACCCAGATTGGCCAAAGCCTGATCCAGACCGGCCACTCGATAGGCGTCAGGCCCCATACGGCAGCCCTGACGACGCTTGCCAGCGTCCATCGGGGCGCCGACCAATATAACGTGTTTGTTGTCCATATGTTTGTTTAGTTCCGCAGGGTGGGTTGCGAAAAGAGAGCAAAATGTTCAAAATGAAACCTCAATAAACGAAATGAGAAATGACTATGGACGATTTGGACAGTAGGTTGCTGAATGCGCTGCACCGGGATGCGCGGGCCTCGCTGTCTGAACTGGCCGAGACGCTGGGCGTCACCCGCACCACGGTGCGCAGCCGCCTGCAGCGTCTGAAACAATCAGGTGAGATTGTAGGCTTTACCGTCCTGACCCGCTTGGATGTGGCGGAAAGCCCGGTGCGGGGCCTTATGATGCTTGAGATCGAAGGCCGCGGGACCGAACGCACGATGGCCAGAATCGCAGCCCTACGCCAAGTGCGCGCCGTGCATACGACCAACGGCAGTTGGGATCTAATTGCCGAGATCGGCACCGAAACTTTAGCGGAACTGGACGAGGTCTTGTTTCAGATCCGGCGGATGGAGGGGATAACGCGGTCCGAGACCAATCTGTTGCTGTCCACGCGTAAAGGGCGGGTCTGATCCCTTGTAGTGCTTTGACGTTCAAGGAAATTGTGCCAAGGTTGCCCTGCGTCGCCGATCCACGCACAGGATCGTTGCAGTGCCTCGGAGCAGGGGGGAACCATGACCACGCAGGAGACTGACAAAGAGCTTTGGGCCGTTCGTCTGGCCGAGCGGGTCACCGGGTTCCTTGAAAAGCCCGCGGTCAGAATTGCGGTTCCGATCCTGGTGACGTTGATTGCGCTGGTCGTACTGCACGAACTGTCCCAGCACGTGAAATGGGCCGATGTTCAGGTGGATGTGGCAAATACATCCTGGAAACTGATGTTCATCGCGCTGTGCTGGACCTGTTTCAGCTTTTTGTCCTTGTCCATGTACGACGTGCTGGCCGTGCAAAGCGTGGCGGACGGAGAGGTTCCCCTGACCGTAGCTGGCATGGCCGGAGCCAGTGGTTATGCCGTATCGAACTGCCTTGGCTTTTCCTACATTACCGGAACGGCGATCCGCTATCGCATCTACGCCTCGCTTGGGTTGGACCTAAGCCGGGTTGCCGGGGTCATCGCGACCTCTTGGATCGCGTTCTGGTCCGGGCTGGTGCTGTTGCTGGGCATACTGCTTACCCTGCATCCCGATGGTATTTCAAATGTTCTGCCGATCAGCGACACGACTGAGACCATAATCGGTCTGTGCCTGTTGGCCGCGTTGGTGGCCTTGTTCCTCTGGCTCGCGCGGGGCGGGCGCAAGTTGGCCTATGGCGGATTTGGGTTCAACTTGCCTGGCGGCAAACTGGCAGGCTTGCTAACGCTGGCCGCGATCGGGGACCTGTTTGGCGCTTCGATGGTGCTTTATACCCTGATGCCCGATGACCTTGGGGTTGGCTACCCCTATTTCTTCACGATCTTTATTGGGGCTATTGCCGTTGGGATCGTAAGTCACGCGCCGGGCGGCATTGGCGCGTTCGAGGCGACATTGATCGCAGGTTTGGGTGCCTCTGGCCGGTCTGACGTAATCGCGGCCTTGCTGCTGTATCGTCTGGTCTACACATTTCTGCCTTTTGTCATTGCCAGCGTGTCGATTGCTGTGGCCTCGGCGCTGACGCATCGCCACCATATCAGTGGCGCGGCCACATGGGTCTATCGCGCGATCCGGCCGATTGTGCCGATGGTTGCCGCAGGCGTGACTGCGGTTGCCGGGATCATCCTGTTGGTGTCCGGGGCCTTACCGTCCAGCAGTCAAAGCCTTGGTGTTTTGCGAGATTTTCTGCCTTTGTCCTTTGTCGAAGCCTCACATCTGGCAGGCAGTGCAATAGGTGTTCTTCTGATCCTGATTTCGCGCGGTTTGTTCCGCAAACTTTATCGTGCCTGGATCGTGGCGATGTTGCTGATGGTGGCCGGTTTCGTTGCCTCGTTGACCAAGGGGTTGGATACGCACGAGGCGATCGGCATGCTGGCCTCAATCGCGGTGCTGGCCACATTCCGGGGTGCGTTTTACCGGGTCAGCGGCGCGTCGATTTTTCGGCTGAACATCCCGTGGCTGGTCAGCGTAGTGGCCCTGTTGGCGGTCATTTTCTGGATCGGGCTGTTTGCCTATTCGCATGTCGAATACCAGAACGCCCTGTGGTGGGATTTCGCGTGGAGCGGCGACGCCTCACGGTTCCTGCGTTCCAGCCTGGTGGTAGCGGTCATACTTGGTGTGGTGGCTGTGAACTCACTATTCGGGCGGGAAATCCCTGAACCGGTACGCACAGAAATACCGCCTGCCGTCGAACGGTTGGCATTGGAAAGCGAAGATACCGAAGCGCAGATTTCACTGACCGGTGACAAGCAGTTTCTGATCGCGCCCGATGAATCCGCGTTTCTTGCTTATGCCGACACCGGCAACGCTCTAATCACCAAGGGAGAGCCGGTTGGCGATGAAAAAGCCGGTCAGCAACTGATCTGGCAGCTGCGCGAAATGGCCGACCGCGAGGGCAAGCTCTGTGCGTTTTACAGCGTCTCGACCAAATATCTGCCAACCTTTCTGGATCTGGGTCTGTCCATCTTGAAAATCGGTGAGGTCGCGCGTGTGCCGTTGAAAGACTTCTCGCTGGATGGGAAATCGCGCAAACGGTTCCGACAGGCCAAAGGCCGGGCCGAGCGTGAAGGGTACGTATTCGAGATCATCCCGAAAGAAGAACTGGCCCCTGTGTTGCCGGAACTGCGCAAAATCTCCGATGACTGGCTCGAGCACAAAGCGGGTGAGGAAAAGGGATTTGCTCTTGGTGGATTCGATGATGACTACCTATCTTATTTTGACTTTGCCGTGCTGCGAGATGGGGACACGGGCAAAATCGTGGCCTTTGCCAATCTGTTCCAGGGCGGCCATAAATCCGAACTGTCGCTGGACCTGATGCGATACGAACCCGACGGCTCGAACTTCATTATGGACGCGCTGTTTGCCGAGATGATGTCATGGGGAGCAGAGCAGGGGTTCCACTGGTTCTCGCTGGGCGCGGCGCCGTTTTCGGGGATCGAGAACCGGCAACTGGCCTCGTTCTGGAACCGTGTCGGCGGGTTCGTCTATGAGCATGGCGAACAGTTTTATCACTTTGAAGGATTGCGATCCTTCAAGCAGAAGTTCGACCCGGAATGGAGCCCGAATTATCTGGCCAGCCCGGGCGGTTTTGCAGCGCCGCGCATCCTGTATGAAGTGAACATCCTGATTTCCGGCGGGCTGCGCGGATTGACTAAATAGCGATTAGTTGAGGCTTGCCCGCGTCGGGTCTTGTTGCAGCAGGTCGCCCCAATCGGTGCGGTATGCCATCTCGGCCAGCACGGTTTCAGGCAGGAATTCCTGATTTTGGCGAATCTGCCAGCCGCCACCCAGCCCCTTGTACACGGCAACCAGATTGCTTGAGACCTGTTGCCGCGCCTCGATCAGATTGGCCTGCGACCGCAGCAACGCGGTCTGAGTGTTCAGGATTCGGGAATAATCGGCAATACCGTCGCGATATTGGTCCACCGCGATCTGGGCGGCCTTGCGCGACGCGGTGACGCTGTTTTCGTAAAAAACCACCTGCTTGCGCGATTGGGCATAGGCGACCATCGCGCTTTCCACCTCGGAATAGGCGGTTAGAACAGTGTTTTGGTAGTTGGCGATCAGCGCTTGATAAGCCGCGTCTTGCGCACGGACGTTGTTCTTGATCCGGCCGTAGTTCAGCACGTTCCAGACCACACCTGCATTGGCCAGACTGGTTGAGCTGGCTGCGGAAAACAAATCCCGCCCGCCCGAGGCTTGCAGGCCGATGGACCCTGACAGAATGAATTGCGGGTACAGATCAGCCATCGCAATGCCGACCTCGGCCGATTGCGTTGCCGCCGCCAACTCGGCCGCGCGAACATCGGGACGGCGACGCAGCAGCTCGGCCGGAACACCCACGGCAACATTCGACCGGGCTGAAGGGATGCGCCCCGAATTACCCAGCAGACTGGTCATTCGTGAGGGCGTTGCCCCCAGCAACACAGCCAGCGCATTCTTGGCTTGCTGCAAGTCGCTTTCAATCTCTGGGACCAGCGCCTTGGTGTTGTTCAGCAGGGCAGTGGATTCCTGTACGTCCAACTCGGTCGTCACACCGTTGTCAAAGCGCAATTGCGTCAGATCAGCAGACGCCTGTTGCAGCTGAATGTTCTCGCGCGCGACCGCCAGAGATTCCTGCAAAGCGCGGATATTTACGTACAGGGCGGCGACATCGCCGGTCAGCGTCACCAGTGCGTCGTCGTAATTCGCCACCTGCAGCGCCAGATTGGACCGCGCCGCCTGAACGCCGCGCCTTTGCTGCCCCCAGACGTCCAGCTCCCATTGCGCATCGAACCCGACCTGAGATGTCGAAAACTCGGTATCTAAGGGGATGATCCGATTTACATCCGAAATCGGCCCAAGATTGTCACTGATTTGGCGCCGCTCGATTGATCCGCCGATGGCTTGCGATTGCGGATACAGCTCACCGAACGCAATCCCCAACTGCGCGCGAGCCTGCAGGACACGGGCACCTGCCACCTGTAGATCAAGGTTTTGGGCATAAGCCTCGGCCACCAGTTTGTTCAGGATGGGGTCGTTAAACGTCTCCCACCATTTCACCACCGGCGCGCTGCGCGAGGTTAGGCCGCTGGGTCCGGCGCTGGGGCTGTTCACCTCGATCCATTCTTTCACGACCGGAGAGTTCGGGCGCACGAAATCCGGGCCAACTGGCGTGCAGCCGACCAGCAGGGCCGCGCATAGGGCGGTGCCGATCAATCTGCGGTGAAGTCTGGCCCGGGTCATGTCATGTGTCCTCAGATATCCAGTGGTCGGATGAAGTTGGCGAAGGAATACAGGCGGATATTGATGCGGCGCAGGAATTCAAAGCTTTTGCCCTGACCGGTGTAGATGGCGACCGCCGCGTGGCCGCCGGCGGGAAATGTGTGACTGTCTGGGATGTCGACCGAGATCTGCACCGCGATGCGACCCGGTAGTTTTGGAAACTCAAAGCCGGGCAGGCGGCCTGAGGGCAGGTACTGACCTTGACGCGTAGCCCACCAGATTGCTTCGACCTTGCCGGTTAGAATCTCGCCGGGATAAAGGTCCAGCGCGACCTCCACCTCCTGACCGGGCTCGACAAATTTCAGGTTCTGCTGACGATAGGTGGCTAGAATGTAAGGATTGTCCTTGGTCACGAAACTGGCAATTGCACCCAGCCGGATATCGCCAACAACCAGACCGGGACGCGCCTGTTGCGAGACGATCATGCCGTCTTCGGGTGCATAGATCGTCGTGTTATCAAGGAAATACTGGGCTTTATCCAGCTGTGCCTGCGCCTGAAGGATGCCGGTATTGACCCCGTCAATCTGGGAATCCAGCGCCAGTTGGGCCTTTTCGAGATTGGCCTCGGCCTCTTTGACCTGTGCCTGATCCTCGGTGACCTGCTCATCCCAGCGATCCAGTTCGTCCTGCCTTGCGCCACCAGCAGGCACGAGATTCTCGTACCGCGCTTGTTGGGTCAGGGCGTAAGCTAGCTGCGCGTTTGCGCGCTCGATAGCCTCGGACGCCGCGATCACGTCCTGTTCCAGGATCTTGGCATTCTGCTCGGCTGCCACCAGCTGAGCGGTCGCCTCTTCAACTTCCAAAGCGAATACCGTGTCGTCAAAGCGATAGAGGGGATCGCCCTTTTTCACCTCGGTATTCGGCTCGACCAGCACCTCGGTTAGGATCGTCGGTTCAGTCAGTCGCGGCACGATTTGGATGGTCGAACGTACCACGTGACTGTCGAGCGAAAACGGTTGAAAAAAGCGTAGTGCGACAAGGAAAATCAGCAGCAGATGCGCGCCGACCCAGAATGAAACGACACCCCAGGTGATGTTGAACTTCAGTAACTTCGCTTTGAAGAAAATGAACCAGACGAAAATGATGTAGAAAAGCGTAATGCCGAGGGCGACAAACATATTCTGTGACTTCCTTTGGCCTTAGCTTTTCTGCGTCTCGTCAGGGTCTAGCGGATCGCTGTATTCTTCGTTCACCGTTCCGCCCAACCGCTTGATTTCCTTGCGGATCGCATCTTTTTCGTCATCGGGTGTGCGCCGAATGTCGACTGTGACGCCATCGTGGAAGGCCCACATAAAGGCATGCACCCACGGCACAACAGCCAGAAAACCCATCCACCCCATGATCTTGACGGCTTCGGCATGGGGGTGATTGCGTTTGATCGCGATCCGCCCCGGTAACCCCATGATGAAAAGGATCAGTGCCATCACAGCCGCAAGAAGCAGGATCAATGCCACGAAAGTCAGGTAGTCATAGTAGCCAAGTGGCTGCCCCAATAGTCCCATGCTCGTGCCTCCTTTTGGGCAGGTTGTCCTATCCTCAGCCGTCGGTGCCCAGTTCGTCAATCAATTTGTAGCTGGTGGGTGGGTCTGCGCAGATTCCAGGCCCGCATTCCACCAGTGTCGAGACCGCATTCAGCGCCGCCAGCCCCAGCATGATTAAGAACGCGCTTTTGGCCAGTACGCTGCCACCAAAACGCGGCTGTTGGGTGTTTTCGGCGTATTGCCGGTCAAAAAGCAGCATAAAGGCCGTACCCAGCAAGATCAGGAAAAAGCAGATCGCCGACCAGGTATAATAATGCAACCCCAGAACCGGTGACCCATAGTGACCTGTGCCCGGTACGATATGCAGCAGAATCTGGCGTACGGCGACGCTGCCGCCGAACAGCGCCGCAAGCAGCATGATCGCATAGTGCTGCGGCCGCGCTCCGTACAGCAGGTTCAGGCCTAGACCAACGCCCACGGCCACCAGCCCAACCCTTTGCAACAGGCACAGAGGGCAGGGCAGTTCATCGAGTTTAAGCTGGTAGAAATAGGCCAGCACCAACACCAGACTGACAGCCAGCATACCAAGAGCGTTGAAATTGCGTGAAAGTTCCGGTGTCATCGCGGCCCCCTTACAATTGGATCGTCAGTTGGCTGGTGGCATGGAATTTCAGCCAATATACACTCAACGCCAGCGTGAAAAAGAACAGCACGTTGGCCGCTGTTGTCCGATTAAAGTAATTCAGTCCCATCGTGGCTGTAAGTAACGCAAATAAAAGCGCTATCATGGCTCGGTTCTCCCCTCCCGTGCGACGATTGCAATATGGGGGAGTGTGTCAGGTGAATTTGGTTCTGGCAAGAAGTCGCGAAGGAAATTCCCGTTTAATGCGAATTACTTGGGGTCAGGTGCACAGCTTTAATTGTGTTCGCCATTCGGAACATTTCTTGGTCAGCGAATTGGGAAGGGCTTTGTCGGTATAGAACACATCGACATCGGACAATGAGGCAATTCGGGCGGGGGCTGTACGTTGGAATTTGGAGTGATCGGCCACCACGCAGGTTCGGCGGGCTTGGGCAATGATGGTCTGACTGACCCGGACTTCTTGAAAGTCAAAATCCATCAGATCACCTTCGGCATCCAACGCCGAACATCCGATGATGGCATAGTCGAACTTGAACTGTTCGATGGTAGCAATCGTCAGGTTGCCGACCAGTCCCCCATCCGAACGGCGCAGCACACCGCCCGCCACAACAATCTGACAGTTTGGGTTGTCGACCAGAATATTGGCGACGTTCATGTTATTGGTCACCACCATCAAGTCTTTGTGGTTCAGTAATTGCCGGGCAACAGCCTCGGTCGAGGTGCCGATGTTCAGGAACACAGATGCGCCATCGGGAATATCCTGCGCGCAAAGTTGCGCGATGCGCGTCTTGGCGTCTGCGTTCAGGGCACGGCGATCCTCATACCCGATATTCGACACCCCGGAACGAAGGACAGCACCTCCATGCACGCGGTCCAGTTTGCCCATGTCAGCAAGTTCCGAAAGATCGCGTCGGATGGTCTGAACCGTCACATCAAACCGCAGCGCCAGGTCTTCGACCATCACGCGGCCATCTTGTTTAGCGATGTTCAGAATGTCTGACTGGCGAAAGGAAAGGGACACGGTTGGCTCCAATTGTGATGTGTTCGTTTTTGTTCTGTTTTCGTTGAATTGCAATAATGTGCTAGGCGAATGCGGAAAAAAGCGAATATTGTGTGGCAAAACGAACAAAAACGAAAACAAACATTGACGAAGCGCGGGCATGTGCGGTTAATGAGCGAGCATTTTCGGCAAACGGGAATCATCCAGATATGGAACAGTCACACGACCAGATCTCAGACCTTTTTATCATTGGCGGCGGCATCAATGGATGCGGCATCGCACGCGATGCAGCGGGGCGCGGGCTGTCGGTGACTCTGGCCGAGATGAACGATCTGGCCTCAGCAACCTCATCGGCGTCGACCAAACTGTTTCACGGCGGATTGCGGTACCTGGAGTTCTTTGAATTCCGCCTTGTCCGCGAGGCCCTGATCGAACGTGAAACCTTGCTGCAGGCGATGCCGCATATCAGCTGGCCGATGCGATTTGTGCTGCCGTACCACGCAGACATGCGGTTCGATTCCGAAACGCCGACCTCGCGCCTGTTGAGCACCGTGATGCCTTGGATGAAGGGTCGTCGTCCGGCCTGGCTGATCCGGTTGGGGTTGTTCATGTACGACCACCTGGGTGGGCGTAAAATTCTACCGGGCACGGCGTCTCTGAACCTGAAAACAGCACCCGAAGGGCGACCGCTGCAGGACAAGTTTGAGACCGCCTATGAGTATTCCGATTGCTGGGTCGAGGATTCGCGCCTTGTCGTTCTCAACGCCCGTGATGCCGCGGCACGCGGTGCTAATATTATGGTTCGCACCGAGGTTCTGGCGGCGAAGCGCGTAGACGACCTATGGGAGGTGACGGTTCGGGACCGCGACAGTGACGAGACACGCGTGATCAAGGCTAGAATGCTGATCAATGCTGGTGGTCCCTGGGTTGGGGATATCATTCAATCGAAAATCCACGTGAATTCGCGCGAGGGCGTCCGGTTGGTGCGGGGCAGTCATATCGTGACCCGCAGGCTGTTTGACCACGACAAGTGTTACTTTTTTCAGGGCGAGGATGGGCGCATCATTTTCGCCATCCCGTACGAGCGTGATTTCACCTTGATCGGCACGACAGATCAGGATCATCCGAATCCATCTGAATCTCCGGTGTGTACCGAGGCGGAACAGGAATATCTGTGCGCGTTTGCGACCAAATATTTCAAGACGCCAGTGACGCGAGATGAAATCGTCTGGACATACTCAGGTGTCCGCCCGCTGTACGATGACGGTGCCAGTAGCGCCACCGCCGCGACTCGGGACTATACTTTGAAAGTGGACGCGCAAGGCGGGGCACCGGTGCTGAATGTCTTCGGCGGCAAGATCACAACCTACCGACGTCTGGCCGAGAGTGCGTTGGAGAAAGCAGCCGAGCATTTCCCGGACTTACCCGGTCCCTGGACGGCTGGTGTGGCTTTGCCTGGCGGAGATTTCCCTGTCGACGGGGTGCAAAATCTGGTGGCTGGGTTGGAAGCTGACTTTGCCTTTTTGGAGCGCGCCTGGGCCGAGCGTCTTGTGAGCGCCTACGGCACCGAGGCCAGGATCATTCTAGGGGATGCGAAATCCGCCCAAGACTTGGGAGAGGACTTCGGTGCCACACTGACTGCGCGCGAGTTGGAATGGCTGATGGATAAAGAATATGCCCGCACGGCCGAGGATGTCGTCTGGCGTCGAAACAAGCTTGGCTTGCGTCTGAGCGCTGAGCAGATCGCCCGGATACAGGATTGGATGGACCATCGCAGCGCTCAGGCTGCTGCCTAAGAAAAAGCCCCGCCGATTTGGCGGGGCTTTTATTATTACGCTGTTTCTTCCGAGGGACCGGGGTCGTTCTTGGTGCCCTTGACCCATTCCCTGAGACTCTGCATCAGGGCATAGAGAACCGGCACCAGAATGACACCAACCAGCGTGGCTGCCAGCATCCCGCCAAAGACGGCAACACCGATCGCTTTCTGGCTGGCCGCACCCGCGCCACTCGCTGCTAGCAGCGGTACAACGCCTAGCAGGAAGGACAGGGCGGTCATCATCACCGCGCGAAAACGCTGATAGGCTGCCTCGGCGGCGGCATCCCGGATCGAAAGACCATTGGCCCGTTGCTCCATCGCGAACTCAACGATCAGAATGCCGTTTTTCGATGCAAGCCCCACAAGCATGATCATCCCGATTTGCGTATAGAGGTTGATATCACTGCCAACGATGGCCACGGCGGCCACCGCCCCGAACAGGGCCACAATCACCGACAGCAGAATCGACACCGGCATCGACCAGCTTTCGTATTGCCCCACAAGGAACAGATAGCCAAACAAGATCGCCAGCCCCAGGATCACAATCACCAGACTGCCCGAGGCCAACTGCTGTTGCGCTGTACCAGTCCATTCGAACGCGTAACCCGGGGGCAGGGCGGTCGCTGATTCCTCGGTCATCACGTTGATCGCATCGCCAGTGGATAGACCCGGCGCTGGTACAGCTGTAACGGTCGCCGACCGGAACAGGTTATGCCGTTTAAGCAGCACTGGTCCCAGCACGTTTTCCACGTCGATCAGCGTGCCCAGTGGCACCATCTCACCTTGTTCCGAGCGGACATAGAGGTTCGAGATGTCTTCGACATTGTCGCGATAGCTGCCATCGGCCTGGATCATCACGCGATACACCCGTCCGAACAGGTTGAAGTCGTTGACGTAGTACGACCCCAACTGCGCCTGCATGGTCTGGAACACTTCGGCCACGGACACTTGCAGTGTTTTGGCTTTTTCGCGGTCCAGATCGACGAACAACTGCGGCACGTTTGCGCGGAAGGTCGTATAGGACTGCCCGATTTCGGGCCGCTGGTTCGCCGCGTAGACGAACGACCCCACGGCCGAGGCCAGATCCTGAGGCGTGCCGCCCCCGGTTTGTTGCACCTCCATCTCGACACCGGCCGAATTGCCAAGGCCCTGAATAGGCGGCGGGTTAAAGGCCACGATCGAGGCGGCGGATTCCCCATACGCAATCGCCAGAACCTTTTGCAGAATAGCATCCGCACTCAGGTCATCGTCCTGACGATCATCCCAGTTTTCGAGGTTCACAAAGATCGCCGCGCCATTTGTGGTGGTGCCATTCAGGATCGAAAATCCGTTGATCAGAACGGTACTTGAAACGCCGGGGATCTGCTGAATTTGGTCATCCACACGGGCCGAGACGACCTCGGTCCGTTCCAGCGTTGCCGCGTCTGGCAGCTGAATGTCGACAAACAGGTAACCGTTATCCTCAAGCGGCAGGAAGCCGCTGGATGTGTTGGACATGATGGTCCCGGTGCCCATCGCCAGCGCAACGATAACGCCCAGACCGACGACCGGCAGGATCAAAAGTTTGCGCACGATGGCGACATAGCCGCTGCGGATTGTGCCGATGAAGCGTTCAAACACGGCCAGCAACCCCTTGGGTGGCCCTGAACGCGCCTTCAGAACAAGGCCGCACAAGGCTGGCGACAGGGTCAGCGCGTTGATCGAGGAAATCACAACGGCGGTTGAGATGGTTACCGCGAACTGTGAATACAGACGCCCCGAGATACCGGGCATGAAAGTTACCGGTACGAACACGGCCAGCAGAACCAGCGTGGTCGCAATCACAGGGCCGGTGATCTGTCCCATGGCCTTTCGGGTTGCTTCGGCTGGGGGCAAGCCTTCGTCCGCGATGATCCGTTCGACGTTTTCAACCACAACAATCGCGTCATCCACCACGATGCCGATGGCCAGAACCAACGCAAACAGGGAGATCGTATTCAGTGACATTCCGAACAGCAGCAAAAACGCGAACGTACCGATCAGAGAGACCGGGATCGCAACAGCCGGGATGATCGTCGCCCGCCAACTGCCCAGAAAGACAAACACAACCGAGATTACCAACGTGAACGTCAAGATCAGGGTCGTCACCACGTCGTTCAGTGATTGCTCGACAAAGTCGGTGGTGTTGAAGGGAACGTCATATTCCACATCGTTGGGGAAGCTGCGAGACAGCCGCTGCAACTCGGCCTCGACACGTTCAGAAACCGCCAGCGCGTTTGCGCCAGGGGCCTGATATATACCAATGACGGTGGCCGGAACGCTATCGAAATAGCCGGACGCCGCATAGTATTCTGCACCCAGTTCCACCCGTGCGATATCTTTGACCCGCACGATAGATCCTGCATCGCCGGTGCGGATGACAATTTCGCCGAATTCCTCGGCCGAGGTCAGACGGCCCTTGGTCTTGATCGTGTACTGAAATGTCTGCCCCTCGGGCACTGGTGGGGCACCGATCGAACCTGCCGATACTTCGACGTTCTGCTCGCGGATGGCGTTGATCACGTCGCCCGGAGTAATGGACAACGCGGCCATTTGATCCGGATCCATCCAGATCCGCATGGCGTATTCCAGATTGGTCAGAACGTCCGCCTTACCAACGCCCTGAACGCGCGCCAGTGCGTCTTTCAGGTTGATCGAGGCATAATTCGACAGAAACACGCTGTCATACGTTCCCTCGGGCGAGGTCAGCGTCACCAGCAGCAGCATGTTGGTGGATGCCTTCTGCGTCACCACGCCCGAAGATGTCACTTCGGCCGGTAGCGAGGACATCGCTTGTGCCACGCGGTTTTGCACGTTCACCGAGGCGATATCGGGATCGGTGCCGACCTCGAAGGTGACATTCAATGAATACGAGCCGTTATCGGCCGAGGTGGACGTCATGTAGATCATGTCATCCACACCGTTCACCTGCGCCTCAATGGGCGCGGCAACAGTGTTTTCAACGGTCTCGGCGTTGGCACCGGTATAGGTGGTGGTCACGCTGACCACGGGTGGCGTGATGTCCGGGAACTGGGCCACTGGCAGAACCAGATAGCCGATGGCGCCCATGATGGTCAGGACAAGCGAAATAACAAGCGCCAGCTTGGGCCGGCTGATGAACAGGGCTGAGAACATCTGTTACTCTCCCGGCTGCTCAGATGCCACGACGGCATCGACGGCAACCCCGGGACGAACCCTTTGCAGGCCCTCGACAATGACGCTTTCGCCTTCGCGCAGGCCGTCCTTGACGATCACCGCCGTGCCTTCGTTGTCGCCGGTGGTGATATAACGCTGTTCGACCATTTGCTGGTCATTGACGACCAGAACGAATTCACCCCTCTGATCGCGTTGCAGTGCGGCCTGTGGCACCAGAACCTCAAGCGTAGGTTGCAGGGCCTCGATCCGCACGTTCAGAAATGCACCGTCCACGATCAACCGGTCGGCGTTCGAGAATTCGGCACGCATCGTAATGGCACCGGTCAGAGGGTCGATCCGGTTGTCGACAAATACGATTTTGCCCGTTTCATCCAATTCTGAGCCGTTTGGCAGATCTATATGAACATTCGGGCTTTTGTCGCTTTCGCTTAGGGATGCGGGGTTCTCACCCACGGTTTCAAGAACCGAGGTAAACTGCTTTTCATTCAGTGAAAAATTCACATAGATCGGCGCCTCGCTGACGATATTGACCAGCGGCGGGTTGTTCGGACCGACCACGTCACCGACGCTGATTGCAACCCGACCAATGCGCCCGTCAAACGGGGCGTGGATTTTGGTGTAGCTCAGATCAAGTTCGGCCTGCTGGATCGCGGCTTTGGCAGCTTTGACTTGTGCTTCGGCCACCAGTTCATTTGCGCGTGCGATATCGCGTTCGGATTCAGGGGTGGCGTCTCGTTCGTACAGCTCTTGTTTGCGGGCCAGCTCGACCTTGGCGAGTTCCAGATTGGCCTCGGCCTTGTCCAGGTCGGCGTTGCGTGCCTCTACCGTCGCCTCATAGAGGTCGGGTTCAATGGTGAACAGCAAATCGCCCTGTTTCACCAGCGCGCCGTCTTCGACATTCTGACTTTCCAGAAACCCGCTGACGCGCGCCACGATGTCGGCCTTGTTCAGGGCCTCGGCGCGGCCGATAAAGCTGGCCTCTTCGGTGATTTCCTCAGTATACGCAGCCGCGATCGAAACTTTGGGCGGCGGGGCGTCGCTTTGGTCTTGTGCTGTGGCTGTGTGTGCCATGCCCAGATAAACCAAGACAGCAAAGGCCTGGACCGGTCCGCTGTGACGGATATTCAAGTTCTTCAATGCAAGGGACATGGCAGGCGCCTCGTTCATTATTAGGATTTTGCGCCCGGGCAGGTTGGCCGCCCCGGCGAGTCGACTGAATTCAGGTCAGGATGACCGTTTTAGGATTATATCTCAAGCTTCTTGAATACGACGAACGGGCAGAGACTTGCGGGAATTTTCTCGTCAACAGGCCGACTTAGGCCGATTTGCCTGTGGTCGCATGGCTGGCTTCAGTTGAGACAACGGAAAACGGGGACCGTTTGGCCCCCGTTTCCAATTTCAGATGTTGCATCAGATCATTCGCGCGCGCCGGCGAACCGGTTTTCCCAATCTTCGCGCTGTTCGTCAGTGATTTTGGCGAACAGCACGTCTGGTACCGTAAAGGCATGCCCAGCGGGCAGTGCGTTCAGCGCAGCCGCAATATCGTCGGGCCAGCTGGTGTCCAGAGTATTCATCGCGCTCAGCATCCGGGCCGACGTTTCGGGGATGAAGGGGGCGCTGAGAACAGCATACAGGCGGATCAGGTTCAACCCCAGACGTACCTGAGCTGCGGCCTGTTCCGGATCTTCTTTGAAGGTTGACCAAGGGGCAGCGGCCTGTAGATATTCGTTGCCCGCGACCCAAATCGCCCGCAATTCCTGCGCGGATTTGCGAACCTCCATCGCCTCCATATGTCCTTCATAGGCCCGAACGCGTTTTGTGAGATCGTCAATCAGGGTCTTTTCACGTTCACCAAAACTACCGCCCTCTGGCACGGCCTCAGAGAATTTAGACCGGCAGAATTTGGTGATCCGGCTGACAAAGTTGCCCAGTACATCCGCAAGGTCTTTGTTCACAGATTGCTGGAAGTTCTCCCACGTGAACTCGCTGTCGCTGCTTTCGGGCGCATGGCTCAGCAGCCACCAGCGCCAGTAATCAGCGGGCAGAATCTCAAGCGCCTGATCCATGAAGACGCCGCGGCCCTGAGAGGTCGAGAACTGGCCGCCGTCATAGTTCAGGTAGTTGAACGATTTCAGGTGGTCGACCATCTTCCACGGCTCACCCGAACCCAGAATGGTGGCCGGGAAGGACAGCGTATGGAAGGGCACGTTGTCCTTGCCCATGAACTGCACATAGCGCACGTCATCCGCGCCCTTGTCGGTGCGCCACCAGCGCTGCCAATCGGCGTCGGCTTTGCCGTTTGCGTCGGCCCATTCCTTGGCGCAGGCGATGTATTCGATGGGCGCGTCGAACCAGACATAGAAGACTTTACCCTCCATCCCCGGCCAGTCCTGATCACCTTTCTTGACCGGTACGCCCCAATCCAGATCACGGGTGATGCCGCGATCTTGCAGACCGTCGCCATCGTGTAGCCATTTCTTGGCGATGGAGGTCGTCAGGATCGGCCAGTCGGTCTTGCTGTCAATCCAGGCGTCCAGTTGATCCTTCATGGCCGACTGACGCAGATACAGGTGCTTGGTTTCGCGCACCTCCAAATCGGTAGAACCGCTGATCGCACTGCGCGGCTCAATCAGGTCGGTCGGGTCCAGCTGCTTGGTGCAGTTTTCACACTGGTCGCCGCGCGCGCGCTCATAGCCGCAATTGGGGCAGGTGCCCTCGATATAACGGTCGGGCAGAAAGCGGCCATCGGCATTGGAATAAACCTGCTTTTCCGTGACTTCGCGGATCAGTCCGGCGTCATCCAGCTTACCTGCAAAATGCTGGGTCAGCTTCTTGTTCTGATCGCTGGACGAACGGCCAAAGTGATCGAAGCTCAGACCAAAGCGGTTGGCGATGTCGGCCTGAACGCCGTACATCTCGGCGCAATATTCGGCCACTGGTTTACCCGCCTTGGCGGCGGCCAGTTCGGCGGGGGTGCCGTGTTCATCCGTGGCGCACAGGAACATGACCTCATTTCCCCGGCCACGCTGATAACGCGCGTACAGATCGGCAGGCAATTGCGAGCCGATCAGATTGCCGAGGTGCTTGATCCCGTTGATGTAAGGGATCGCCGAGGTGATGAGAATCCGAGCCATTTTGCGTTTCCACGTATCTATCTGCGCGCCCGTCTACCTTATGTAACCGGCCAGCAAAACCCCGGGTTTCGCGCAGGGGCGATTTAAAACAACAACAACCCCGAAAATCCATCTGGCAGAGGAATGCGATTGCATCCGGCTGGTGGTCCACAATACCCCTAGGTTGAATAATGGAATCACGGCTACTTGAATTTGTGTTATCGCTACCTATCTAATGTATACAAAAGTATACACAAAATGAGGGCAGTCTACTGATGTTCGACTTTCTGCTTGAGGGTGCGTTTGTGCCCTTTACTCTGGCGCTTGCGCTTCTGTTCGGTCTTCTTGGGCTGGAACTGATCGCATTGGTTCTGGGCGGAAGTCTTATGGCAGGCGAGGCCGAGGTTGATCTGGATGTGGTTGACGGTCCCGATCTGGACATTGGTGATTTTGACCTGGATGTCGACGCAGATGTTGATCTGGGCGAATTCGAATTGGCCGAGGTTGAGGCGGACGCACCGGGCGCAGCCCCTTCGGGTCCGTTGGCGTGGCTTGGGATCGGCAAGGTGCCATTCATGATATGGCTGGCGGTTTTGCTGGCTGGATTCGGCCTGTCGGGAATTGGCCTGCAATTGGCGCTGCGCGATCTGCTGGGCTTTGACCTGCCAAGCTGGATGGCGGCACTTCCGGCCGGTGCCTTTGCCCTGTGGTTTGCGCGCGGCTTTGGTGGTGTCTTTGCCCGCTTGTTGCCGAAAACCGAGACCGAGGCAATGTCGGAACGCATGCTTGCACGCCGTCGTGGCTTGATCACGCAAGGAACGGCCTCGCGCGGGCGTCCGGCTGAGGTCCGCGTCACCGACCGTTTTGGAAACTCTCACTACCTTCGCGCGGAACCGCTGCAGGACAAGGATGCGCTGAAACAAGGCACCGAAGTGCTGGTTTTGCGTGACCGACGGCGTGACCGGTTCGTTCTGGTCGGCTTGTCAGACTAACAAAATTCAAACCCCAACCTGGAGGATTTAGCATGGAACTACCATTCCTGGCCGTCACAGTTGTGACCTTATTAGCAGTCGTTTTGTTCATCGGCCTTGTTCTTGGCCGTCTGTATCGCCGCGCGACCCGAGAGGTCAGTCTGGTGAAAACCGGGGCAGGTGGCAAGAAAGTCATCATGGATGGCGGCGTCATCATCGTACCGCTGCTGCACGAGGTCAGCCCGGTCAACATGAAGACCTTGCGCCTTGAAGTGCAGCGCAGCGGCGAAGCTGCTCTGATCACCAAGGACCGGATGCGTGTGGACGTTGGCGTGGAATTCTACGTCTCGGTCATGGCCACCGAAGAAGGTATTTCGCGCGCGGCTCAAACACTTGGTGGTCGCACTTTTGACGTCGAGCAACTGCGCGAGATGATCGAAGGTAAGCTGATCGACGGTCTGCGTGCTGTGGCCGCTCAAATGACCATGGACGGGCTGCACGAAAACCGCGCCGACTTTGTGCAAGAGGTGCAGAATGCGGTGTCTGAGGACTTGTTGAAAAACGGTCTGTCTTTGGAATCCGTCTCGCTGACCGCGCTGGACCAGACGCCGTTTGAGGCCTTGGACGAGAACAACGCGTTTAACGCGGTAGGTATGCGCAAACTGGCCGAGGTTATCGCCGTGTCCAAGAAAGAACGCGCGCAGATCGACGCTGAAGCTGAGGTTGAGGTCCGTCGTGCCGCGATGGAAGCGGAACGTCAGAAGCTGCTGATCGAGCAGGATGAAGCGCAGGCGCGGATCGAGCAGACGCAGAAGGTGGAAACCTTGCGCGTGGCACAAGAGGCTGAAATTGCGGCGCGAACCGAAGATTCGGTGCGTGAAACCGAACGCGCCCGGATTGCCCGTGAGGAAGCCATTCGTGCCGCCGAGATCGAGCGTGAGCGCAATATCCGTGATGCCGAAATTGCGAAAGAGCGGGAACTGGAAGTGGCTGAGCAAGAACGCCAGATCATCATCGCGCAGAAATCCGAAGAGGAAAGCCGCGCGCGTGCCTCTGCTGACTTGGCCCGTGCCGAGGCGACCAAGGCGACCGAAGCCGTGGCAACTGCTCGCGAGGTGGCCGAGGCCGAGCGTCAGAAGCAGATCGTACTGATCGAAGCCACGCGTGAAGCCGAACGTCAGGCCACCGCTATCCGTTTGGCCGCACAGGCCGAGAAAGAGGCCGCCGCCGACCGCGCCGAAGCCCGCCGCGAAGAAGCGCAGGCCGAAGCGGACGCGCTGAATATCCGCGCCGAGGCCAAGAAGAACGACATGCTGGCAGAAGCGGAAGGTAAGCGCGCGATTGTTGAGGCAGACAATGCCCTGTCGCCCGAACAGATCCGCATGAAGGTTGATCTGACCCGAATCGAAACCATGCCGTCGATCATCTCGGAAATGGTGAAGCCGGCTGAAAAGATCGACTCGATCAAGATCCATCAGGTCGGCGGCATCGGCGCTGCCAATGGAGGCGGGGTTGCAGATGGCGACAAGCCGGTGGTCAATCAGGCGCTGGATTCGATCATGGGTATGGCGGTGCAGATGCCCGCGCTCAAGAAGCTGGGTGAAGAACTTGGTTTGTCGATGGAGCAAGGCGTCGGTGGCGTTGTGAACGGCGCGCTGGAGCAGACGGTTGAACCCGCCAAAGTGGCCGAGGTGGTGGAAGACGAAACACCGCCGACACAGCAATAACCGAATAAGGGGCCGGGATTTCCCGGCCCTTTAATCTTCGCGCGACTTTTTCAACAACCGCCCGATGGTGAACGAAGTGCGTGGGGCGTAAACATAGTTGGTCCGCTCGTCCGGTGTTGGGCGGGACCGCATCCGGGCCAGGCCAAACACGATCAAAACCAGATGCCCGGCTGCCACAAAGGCAAACAGGGCACTTGGACCGAATTGCTGGATCAGGGTGGACGAAATGTAGGGCGAAGCAATAGCCCCCAGCGCGTACCAGAACATCAAAGCGGCTGATAATTCGACCCGTTCCTCGGTGGTAGCAAAGTCATTTGCGTGCGCCGATGACACCGAAAAGATCGGGAAAGTTGTCAGGCCAAAAATGGCAGCGGCCAGCATGACGCCCAAGGTGCCGGTTCCGCTGGCGGCCATTGTTACGCCACAGCTAAGCACGGCAGCACCGGACAACCAGATCAGTACCCAGCGCCGGTCGAATTTGTCGGCCAACCATCCCAGCGGATATTGCGCCAGCGCCCCACCCAGAACAAATGAGGCCAGGAAGAACGCGATCTGATCCACGCCTAGTCCGACCTCTTGCCCATAAACCGGACCGACCATTCGGAACGAGGCTGAGCTGAGCGCCGCAACAATCACACCTGCCACAGCAAGGGGCGAACTGCGCCAGGCCAGTTTGGGCCGCAAGCGGGGGGCGTTAGGTGTGATCGGCTGACTGGCGCGGGTCAGGGTCAGCGGCAGCAGGGCGGCACAGCACAAAATCGCCAACAGGTTATAAGACACGTATGAGGCGGGCGGCAGCACGGCGATGATCAACTGTGCCCCCAGTGACGCCCCCATATCCACGAACCGATAAGTTCCCATTGCCCGGCCACGGGTTTCGTTGGTGACCTTGGCGTTCAGCCAGGCCTCGATCACGGTATAGCAGCCCGCCACACAGGTGCCCGAAGCGATCCGCAATGCGGCCCATAGATAGGGGTTGTCGGTCAGGGTGTGCCCGATCAACCCCATTGCGCCCAAAGCCGTGCAGACCGCGAAGGCGCGAGAGTGGCCGACATTCCCCATCAGCCGCGGGGCCCACCAGCAACCAATGAAAAAGCCTAGGAAATGGGACGAGCCCAGCAGACCGATCTGCTCGGTCGTGAATTCCAGTGTAATGCCGGAAATGGCATCCAGCGGTCCGACACCGCCCGTGGAAAGCTGCAGCAGAATAACGGAAAGAAAGAGGGCGGCAAAAGAAATGATCGTACGCATGATGGGGGCACCTTGGCGGAATTTGACGGTGATGCGCGCGCCTAATCGACGCGGGCGCGTCGTTTTTTGCCTATTCGGCTTTTTTGATTTCAGCCCGGATGTCTAGCCCGACGGTGTCCTGTACCAGATCGGCATAGCCGGACGCCCCAAAGTCGTGACGGTTGAGCGAGCCGGTCAATTGGATCGAGAGCATATCCAGGATATTTGCGGCGCTGCCGGGCGGTCGGTGAAGGTTGGCTTGCAGGGTGATCGGGCGGGTGACGCCGCGCAGGGTCAGGTCTCCGGTAATCTCTGCCCCGCGCGAAATTCGACCGCCTTCTCCAAGCTGCACCTTGGTTGACGTAAAGTGAATGGATGGAGAGTTCTCAACGTCCAGCACCCCGGCGCTCAGCATTGCGGTTCGGGCAAAGGGCAATCTGGTGCGGGCTTCAGCCGCGTTCAGGGTCACGCTGACGCGGCTGTTGATCAGATTGCTCAGGTCGATCTGAATATCCGCCGACTGGATTGGCATGGTACCGGATTGTGCAAGGCCCGACAGATCAAAGGTAAAGTCGACGGATGTGCCCTGTGACAGCAGCTCGTATTGAGTAAGCGCAGCTTGGGCTGGACGCGCCATGGGCAAGGCGGCCAACCCGGCCAGAACGATGCGCCGGGACAGCAGGCTCATGCCAACGCCCCGTGCCCGCGAGGGCGCGAGCGGTGCAGCAGCACCAGCAGGATGGCGATGTTCAACCCGTTCCAAAGAAGGCCGTTGACGAAGGCCAACTGATAGCTTCCCGTCACGTCGTATATCCACCCGGACATCCAACCGCCCAAAGCCATACCCATGATGGTCATCATGAGGACGAACCCCACCCGTGCGCCGGCCTCTTTCGGGGGCATGTATTCGCGCACCACTAAGGCATAGCTGGGCACGATCCCACCTTGCGCCAGCCCGAACAGCATACTGATGACATAAAGCGAGACCATCCCATCATAGGGCAGGAATAGAAACAGGGCGATGCATTGCAGGGTAGAACCGATAAGCAAGGTCCTGATTCCACCCAACTTGTCGGCGACCAACCCCGAAACGATCCGGCTGAGGACGCCACCCAACAGCATTAGTGACAACATCTCGGCCCCGACCGCAGGGCCATAGCCCAGCCCGACGCAATAGGACACGATATGAACTTGTGGCATGGACATGGCTACGCAACAGCCGATCCCGGCCAGACCCAGGATGTATTGAAGGGTGCGCGGAGGTATTCCAACGCTGCGCGTATTAATTTGAGCAGTGGCTGCTGCAGTACTGTGGGCTTCGTCCGGAACCTTACGACCTAGTAGTAAGGAAAGAGGTATAACAACGATCAGTGTCACGATGGCCAATGTCAGATAGACTTGCTGCCACCCGTCTCGGGCTAGAATTCCGGCCAGCAGGGTGGGCCAGATGGCCCCAGACAGGTAGTTTCCGCTGGCGACCAGCGCGACGGCGATCCCGCGTCGCCGCATGAACCAATGGGAAATGTCCGCGATCAAGGGGCCAAACCCGATGGATGCGCCCAAGCCCATCAATAGATGCGCCACCGAGAGCATCAACATGTTCGGGGCCAATGTCGCCAATAGATAGCTGACTGCACTTAGCACAGAAGCCCCGATCAGCGCTTTGGTCACGCCCAGCCGATCCACCAGTTGCCCCAGCCACATATTACCCAACGCAAAGCCGATCATGGCGAGCGTGTAGGGCATCGACACTTCGGCTCTTCCGGCGTTGAACTGTACCTCGATGGCGGGCATCACCACGACCACCGCCCACATACCGGCATTCGCCACCATGGCGATGCCAAGCGTGATCAGAAGGCGAAGCCAGGAATATCGGCTGTCATGGATTGGATGGCTCATGCTGGCACGCTAGGTCGGGGGTCCGGCTTTTGCCAGTCACAAGTTGCGTGAACTGCGTGATGTGTCACACCAAAACATCTTCGGCTTCGGTCCGGGTCAGATTCAGCCCGGCGCGCGGTTTGATCTGGGTGGCGTGCCAACTGACCGGAGGCAGGGCGCGGGCGCGGCGGCGGGTCAGGGTCCAGCGGCGGGCCTCGCCCTGATGGTTCGCGGCCATGTGCCAGCGGGTCTCGACCCCCTGCGCGCCACCGTCGCCGGGCGTCAGCAGCAGCCCCAGCGGCGCCCGCCCCATCGTGCCACCCTGTTCAGCAGCCAGATGCATGCGCCGCACCGGCGTCAGCCCTGGTGCGCCCGGCAGGTCGCCGATGATCAGCGGAATGGCCCCGCTGCGCAGCGCCTCTTCCATGCACCACAGCAGGTCTTCGGCGCGGGTGGGGCGGACGAACAGGAACCGGGCAGGATCGGCAAAGGGCATCATCCCGTCCGGGTTCAATTGGCCGGACTCCCACGCTGGGGAAATCCACAGCACCGGCCCCTGCGCCTGACCGGCCAACCACATGGCAAAGCTGCGCCGGGCGGGGCCGCAGGCCTCGTGCACGCGGGCCAGTTGCAGAGTGATCTGAGGGTGTAGGGTCAGCCCCGGCGCCTCACGCGCAGGTTTGCGGCCAAGAAGGTTTGTAGACATGCCCGCAGCCTAGCATGTTCTTATTTTGTTCTCAATTCGGAAATGCCGCCGCAGACCCTTTAACGAGACAGGATCAGACGGCCATCCGCGAACTGGATATTCGAAAAGCGATGCAGATAATCCATGCCCAGCAGCGATTGGCGCAAATCGCCTTCGTTGACCCAGGCCGAGACGTTGTGATCGGTGATCGGCCCCAGCTCAAGGCTATCCAGCCGAACGGGTGCGGTGCGGACCTCTCCATTCGCGGTCGAGGCGCGGCCGAGATAGTTCAGTTGGTCAGGGTCAATACCAATGCGTCGGGCGTCCTGATCGCTCAGCACGATCTGGCTGGCACCGGTGTCGACAAGAAAGGTTATCGGCTCTCCGTTCACCACAACGGGCAGGTAATAATGGCCGTCACGTGCCCGAGGCACCGCGATCGTTTCGCCAGTGACAGTCATCTGCGGGGCAGGGCCAACGGTTGACCGGATGTCTTCCCACAGTCCGACAACGGCAATGGCACCGACGAAAATGAACACCCAGGCCATCGCCTGTTGCATGGTCTTGTTCAGAGACTGACGGTTCTGCGAGACGAACCACGCCACCACCGCCGCACCAAGCACGGCCAGATATACCAAACGTCCAATGCTGTCGCCGTCCATGCCGTACCCCTTACCACGCTTACTTTAATCTATATGGGGATTTACGACGCAAAACCAAAGGCCTTGAGCCCGTCCAAAATAAACTGAACCGACAGCGCCGCCAGCAGCATACCCAGCAGCCGGGTCAACACATTCAGCCCGGTTTTGCCCAATACACGTGCCACCGCCCCAGATGTCAGATACATCACAAAGACCATTGCCAACACGACCAGCATTACTCCGACGACCACGGCCAAGCCCTGAATACCGGGCTGCTGACCTGCCAGCAGGATCATGGTCGCAATCGAGCCGGGGCCAGCGATCAGTGGAATACCCAGCGGAAATACCGATGGATCCGGATGTTCCTCTTCCTCGGCACTGTTTTCCCGACGTTTGGTGCGGCGTTCAAACAGCATGTCGAGCGCGGTCAGAAACAACAGAACGCCCCCTGCGACGCGAAACGCTTCCATCGAGATGCCTACAAACCCCAGAAGGGCCTCACCGAAGGCGGCGAAGGCGGCCAAAATCACACCTGCTGTCAAACAGGCCCTGATCGCGATTGAGCGACGGGTGTGCCAGTCCATGCCCTGGGTCAACGCCACAAAGATAGGCGTTTGGGCCGGCGGGTCGAGGACCACGAAAAGCGTCGTGAACGCGGTGATAAGGAATGCGCTGTCTATCATGCTGCTGTTTCTGCCTGTTCAAGTCGTTCGGCGGCTGCCACCCACAAAGTCTCGGCCTTTTTCATGGCTTCAACCACTTCGGCAAATTTCCGATTCCAGGTTTCCAGATCGTTGATGCGGTCGTCTTCGTACAATGCTGGATCTGCTAGTTTTGCGGACAGTTTCTCATGCATGTCCGTCAGCTTTTCAATCCGGTCCTCGCATTTGCGCAGATCGGCGCGCAGGGCCTGCATCGTATCACGCGAAGGGCGTTTGGGTTTCGCTGCCTTGGGTTTCTCTTTGACCGGTTTGTCACGGGCCAGCAGCATGGCGCGATAAGCCTCAAGGTCTCCGTCAAAGGGTTTGACCGTTCCGTCCGAGACCAGCCAAAGCCGGTCCGCAACCAGTGACAGTAGATGCATATCGTGGCTGACCAGAACGACTGCGCCGGAGTATTCAGTCAGCGCCTCGACCAGCGCCTCGCGGCTTTCGATATCCAAGTGGTTGGTCGGTTCGTCCAAGATTAGCATATGAGGCGCTTCGATGGTTGCGATCAGCAACGACAAGCGGGCCTTTTGACCGCCCGAAAGGCGCCCAACCAGCGTTTCCGCCTGATCCGCGTTCAGCCCGAACCCGGCCAGACGCGAGCGCCACTTGCCCGGTGCCTCATCTGGGCGCAGACGGCGCAGGTGGTCCAGCGGCGTTTCGTCCACGTGCAGCTCATCCACCTGATGCTGTGCGAAATACCCGATGCGGAGTTTGTTGCTGCGGGTCATCTTCCCCGCCATCAGGGGTAGGCGGTCGGATAGCAGCTTGGATAGCGTCGATTTACCCTGACCGTTTTTACCTAACAACGCGATGCGGTCGTCCTGATCAATGCGCAAGTTCAGACGGCGCAGCACTTCGGTTTCGCCGTAGCCTGTCACACCGCCTTCGATCTGGATGATCGGGGGGGATAGTTCCTCGGGCTCAGGGAATGAAAACGCCCGCAAAGCGGCCTCTTGTGGGGTCGAGACCAGCTGGATGCGTTCGATCATCTTCAGGCGCGACTGGGCCTGAACGGCTTTGGATGCTTTGTACCGAAACCGGTCCACGAAGCTTTGCAGGTGAGCGATGCGGGCCTTGGCCTTGGCGTTCTCAGATTCCGCCTGGGCCAGTCGCTCCGCCCGGCGTTCAGCGAATTTGTCATAATGCACCGCGTAGTAGGTCAGTTTGCGGTCTTCCAGATGCAAGATCGAGCCCACCGCACGGTTCAGCAACCCGCGGTCGTGGCTGATGATGATCACCGTATGCGGATATTTCGCCAGATAGCTTTCCAGCCACAGTGCGCCTTCGAGGTCCAGATAGTTGGTCGGTTCGTCTAGCAGCAATAGGTCGGGCTGCGAAAACAACACCGCCGCCAGTGCCACACGCATCCGCCAACCGCCCGAGAAGTCGGAACAGGGGCGCAACTGATCTCCGTCATCGAATCCCAGACCCTTGAGGATCGAGGCCGCGCGGGACTCGGCAGACCACGCGTCGATATCCGCCAGCCGGGTCTGAATCTCGGCAATGCGCGCGGGGTCTTCCGCGCTGCCGGCCTCGGCCATTAGGGCGCTGCGTTCGGTGTCGGCGGCCAGAACCGTGTTGATCAGCGACACGTCGGACGAGGGGACCTCTTGCGCCACGCCGCCGATCCGTGCGCGTTTCGGCAACACGATATTGCCCGATTCCAGCGCCAACTCGCCCCGGATCAAGCGGAACAGAGTGGTCTTGCCAGTGCCGTTACGCCCCACCAGACCAACCTTGTGGCCATCGGGAATGGTGGCGCTGGCACCGTCAAACAGGGGGCGGCCTTCGACCGCATAGGTGATGTCTTCGATCCGTAACATGGGCCGCTCATAACAGAGCATGTCAGACGCCGCCAGCGGGTTGGCATGTTCATCGGTCAGCCTATGTGCTAGCGCTGGTCCGGTTGGATTTTGACGGTTTTAACATGCGCGCGGCTTCTTCGCCTCCCTCTCTGGTCACTTTGGTGTTCGCCACGGCGATTTCCGTGCTGACGTTGAATATGTTCCTGCCGTCGCTGGCCCGAATGGCCGGGGATTTTCAGGTCGACTATGCATTGGTGAACCTGTCGGTGGCCGGATATCTGGCGGTGTCTGCAGTATTGCAACTGATCATGGGGCCGCTGTCCGACCGATTTGGTCGCAGGCCCGTTTTGCTGATCTGTATGTCGGTCTTTGTTGTGGCCTCGGTTGGTTGCGTTTTGGCTGAATCAATCTGGGCCTTTCTGGGCTTTCGTCTGTTGCAGGCGGCTGTGGTTGCCGGGCCTGTTCTGTCGAACGCCGCAATCCGGGACATGTACCCGCCGAACGAGGCCGCCAGCAAACTGGGCTATGTGGCCATGGCGATGGCGCTGGCCCCGATGCTTGGGCCAATGCTAGGCGGTGCGCTGGACGGCCTGTTCGGCTGGCGGGCAGGCTTTGTTCTGTACTCGGGCTTAGGGGCGGGGATGCTCCTGTTGCTGTGGGTCGATATGGGTGAGACCAATACCAACCGTTCTTCAACCTTCGCGGCGCAGTTGCGTGAATACCCCCACCTTTTTCGTGCTCGCCGGTTCTGGGGTTATGCCTTGTGTGCATCGTTTTCGATCGGCGGGTTCTACAGTTTCATCACCGGCGCGCCCCTTGTCGCCGCTGCTTGGTTCGATCTAAGCCCCGCGATGTTGGGATTGGGGATCGGCATCATCACCGGTGGCTTCATGGTGGGGAATTTCATCACGGGTCGGATCGCCGCCAGAACACCACTGACAACCATGATCCTGATCGGACGCATCGTCGCGTCGACTGGGCCACTTTTGGGTCTTCTGCTGTTTCTTGCGGATCTGGGCTCGGTCTGGGTGTTCTTCGGATCGGCTATTTTTGTTGGCTTTGGCAACGGATTGACCAACGCCAATGCTTCGGCCGGTCTGATGTCTGTCCGGCCCAAACTGGCAGGCAGCGCCGCTGGCTTGTCAGGTGCAATGATCGTGGCGCTTGGGGCGATACTGACCTCGCTGACCGGGTTATGGGTCAGCCCCGACAACGGGCCGTTTCTGGTTTTGGGTATGATGTGGGCATGCAGCTTTGCCGGACTGTTGGCCGTGGTTTATGTGCGCTGGGTTGACCGTCAGGACCCACTGCCCGAGACGATCTGAGCCGCTGCACATCATAGTCCTTTTCATATCAGACAGACCGTGCTACGCGGCGCGCGATGGATTTCGGCGCGACCCCGCGCCTTATGTTAAGGAGAGGCCGACATGGCACTGGAACGCACATTCTCGATCATCAAACCTGATGCAACCCGCCGCAACCTGACTGGCAAGATCAACGCCAAGTTCGAAGAAGCCGGCCTGCGCATCGTTGCGCAAAAGCGCATCCACATGACCAAAGCTCAGGCTGGCAAGTTCTATGACGTGCATGCCGAGCGTCCGTTCTATGACGAACTGTGCGAATTCATGTCGTCGGCTCCGGTTGTTGTTCAGGTTCTGGAAGGCGAAGGCGCCATTGCAAAGAACCGCGAAGTCATGGGTGCAACCAACCCTGCAGACGCAGCCCCCGGCACCATCCGCGCCGAGTTTGCTGAATCGGTTGGTGAAAACTCGGTCCACGGTTCGGACGCTCCGGAAACTGCAGCGGTTGAAATCGCTTACTTCTTCTCGGGCATCGAACTGGTCGGCTAAGCCGCCGTCAGATCGGATTCTTGAGCCGCTCCCGTTTACGGGTGCGGCTCTTTTTATTTCGGCTTGAGGTCGTCGGCAGACACCCGCACACCGATTGCATCCAGATCCGAGATCATCTGGGTTTCAGGCATCGCGGTGACGCTGGCCTTAATGGCATCGAACCGCTGCCGCAGGGCCTTTTTCTCATCGCCCTTGCAATCGTTCCACGGGCGGCCCTGCAACCCCATGACCAGCACGTAATAGCCGATGAAATGCGGCTTGGTTCCTGTCTGCAAAAGCCGGGAATAGGCTTTATCGGGACCTAATTCGCGCAATTCCTGCGCCGAATGAATACCTGCACGGGCGCAGGCTTGTTCGTAAGCCGGGCCGAGGTTGCGGATTGAGGAGATAGGGTCGGACATGCGCCACTTTTAGCGGGGTGTTTAGGGGCTGTCGACCTGACGCACGGTCAGAAAGACATCAAGCTTGCCAGACGGAATAGTATGCGATTTCATGGCACCATGCTGTCATGAGGGTGCCGATGTTCAAGAACCGGGAGGCCGCTAAGAGACACGGCAAGAACCCGCGCTGGCAGTTCGATGGCACGGCGCTGCGAAGCCTTGATGCCTTGAAAACGAGGCGCGGGTGATGGGGCGGAAACGCAGGGTGTTCGTCCTTTCAGGCAAGTTCTACCAGGACGAATTCTCAGGGTTAGTTAAGGGGTTGACGATCGCGTTTGAACCGCCTTCCGCTGCCCGCTCCTTTGACCTGCTAGACAGCCATGATCAGTCGTTACGGGCCAAAGGGCGGTTATTGATCGAAACAGGCGGCTCGTTGCAGCTGCTGAACGACAGGGACTTTTTGTTTCAAGATGGCTGCGGCACAGGCATGTTCGTACAGGACCTGCCGGATGGACCTGTCCGCGCGACGTTGAAAGATTTCCCAAAGTTGCGCGCGCTTATGTGTATCGGCTCTGGCACCATCAAAAACAGCACCTTTGCCGTATTGGACGATCTGCAAAAAACACAAGTTCGCGGCCGCGCCCTGACTTTGGGCACACACCACGGGCAGGTGACGATCCTGACCGTTCAACCCCTGCGCGGGTATAAACGCCCCTTTCAAAAGGTCTGTTTGGCGTTAGGGGAATTGGCGGCTGGCGCGTCAGGTGCAGAGGTGGTCATGCAAGGCCTTTTTGCAGATTTCCCTGCCTACAATGCCAAACCCGATATCGAGTTGGGCAAACAGGAACCCTCGATCGAAGTGGCGGTGGATATCATCCGCACCTATCTGGAGGTCGCGCGCCGGAATGAGGCAGGGATCGTCGCGGATATAGACACGGAATTTTTGCATGATTATCGCGTCTCGCTCAGGCGCGTGCGGTCCGTGCTGAGCCTGTTCAAAGGCGTGTTTTCGCCAGATCAGACAAGCGCACTAAAACGCGAATTCTCGGACCTGATGGCGTCTACGGGGCGGGTGCGGGATTTGGATGTCTACCTTCTGGAAAAAGACATTTACTTCAATCTGATTCCGTCCAACCTTCATCCCGGTATCGAGGCGATGTTCGTGAAGTTTGAACAAGAACGTAACCGCGAACTTGCTGTGCTGAGTCGGCGTTTGCGCAGTGCCGCCTATGGCAGACAGATGAAGCAACTTCTAGCACTGTTTGCTGATATTAAACGGTTGGAAACCGGACCCAACGCCGAGCGCAAAGCTTATGACTATGCCCGTTCGTTGATCTGGAAACGCTACCGAAAAGTATGCAAGCTTGCCCGTGGGATTACCCCGAAAACTCCAGACGAGGCGGTGCATGAACTGCGGATAGATTGCAAGAAGTTGCGCTATCTGATGGAGTTCTTTGCGCCTTTGTTCGACAAGAGTGATTTCAAAACGCTCATTAAGCCATTGAAAAAAATGCAAGATAATTTGGGTTTGTTCAATGACTATTCGGTGCAACAAGAGGCGCTGCTTAATTTTGTTTCCACTCAAAGTGATGCCCGCAATCGGACAAGTGCGCCGCTTGCCATGGCCGCCGGAGGGCTGATCGCCGTACTCGATCAGCGCCAAAAAGCAGAGCGTGACCACGTGATTACCAATTTTCAGCATTTCGATAGCCCGGAGATTCAGAACCTGTTCCGAGCCCTGTTTCGCCAAAAGGAGGATTGACTGGTGAAGATCATTGCCTGCTACAGCAACAAGGGCGGTGTGGGTAAAACCGCAACCTCGGTAAACTTGGCCTATGCCTATGCGCAAGCAGGGTACACCGTGTTGTTGTGCGACCTTGATCCGCAGGGTGCGGCGGGGTTCTATTTTCGGGTAAAACCTTCAAAAAAGTTGACCGACGCGCGGTTTTTCGAGGATGTTTCCCGGTTCACCAAATCTATCAAGGCCAGTGATTTCGAAGGGCTGGACGTGTTGCCAGCGAACCTGACCTTCCGCGACTTTGACGTATTCCTATCGCGTATGCGAAACAAGCGATCCCGGTTGAAAAAGGCTCTGGCCGCCGCCGGCAGTGACTACGACGTGATCATTCTGGATTGCCCCCCGAATTTTTCGACCCTGTCCGAGAACGTTTTTAAGGCGGCGGATCAGATCGTGGTGCCGGTCATTCCGACCACTTTGTCCGAGCGAACGCTTGCGCAGTTGGTGGCCTTCTTTGACCAACAGAAGCTGCCCAAGAAAAAGATTAGGGCGTTCTTTTCGATGGTGCAGCGGCGCAAAACCTTGCATCTGGAAACGATGGAGAAGATGCGTAAACAGTACAAAAAACGGTTCCTGCAAACCGAAATACCTTTTGCCGCCGATATCGAACGTATGGGCCAAAACCGCGCCCCGGTCAGTATCTTTGCTGGTCGCAGAGACGCCAGTTCTGCCTATCAGTCGTTGTTCGATGAATTGGAAAACGGAGTGATTTCAAGCAAATGAGCATGGAAATTGAACGCAAGTTTTTGGTCGCGGACCTGCCGGACCTCAGCGGCGCAGAGAAAGCTGTCGTGCGGCAGGGATATTTGACAGCGCCCGACGATTCCACCGAACTGCGCCTGCGTCAAAAGAATGACCGGTTCTTCCTAACCCTCAAAGGTGGCGGCTCGATGGTGCGGGTCGAGCGTGAGGCTGAAATTACGGCCGAGCAATTCGAAACATTCTGGCCGGAAACTGATGGGCGCCGGGTGGAAAAGGAACGTTTCACAGGCCAGTTGTCCGACGGGCGCGTGTTTGAGTTGGACGTGTTTCAGGGCGATCTGGCCCCGCTGCAGTTGGTCGAGGTGGAATTTGAGACCGAAGTCGAGGCTATGGCCTACACTCCGCCGGATTGGTTCGGTGAGGATGTTACTGCTGATAAACGCTATAAAAACAAGACAATGGCAATCAACGGCGTACCCAATTAGGGTTTGCGCGCCAATTTGATTTTCGCTTCAAGCCCCGGATTACAATTGCTGGCTTCAAACGCGCCGCCATGCATGTGGGAAATCGCAGCGACAAGGGCTAGGCCCAGACCGGCATTCCGCTCGGTTCGGGCCGGGTCCAGTGTGACAAACGGCATTTGCAGGCGCGGCAGGTCTTCTTGCGGAACGCCGGGACCACGATCGCGAACGCTCAGATTTGAATAGGCACCATCTTCGGACAGGTGGATCGTGACAGTGGTGTCCTGCGGCGCATAGCGCATCGCGTTTTCCAGCAGGTTCGAAAGGGCCTGGGACAACAGCGGGCGATGCCCCGGTATTGGCGCTGCTGTGCCCGTGACCTCAAGCTGGATACCCTGATCGACTGCCACGGGATCGTAAAGCTCCACTACATCCGCCACCAGTTGCTGCAGATCGACCGGTTCGAATTGTTCCCGACCAACACCAGCTTCGGCGCGTGAGATTTCGGTCAGTTGCCCCAATACTCGCAACACATGGTCGATTTCGACACTGGCCCGCGCGATATCAATCTCGCGCTCTTGATCCGTTTTCGAAGGGTCAGACAGCGTTTCAACTCGTTGCTTCAACCGCGACAGGGGCGAGCGCAGATCGTGGGCGATTGAATTTGACGTTGTACGTAGATTGCTAACCAGTTCCTCAATCCGGTCCAGCATGGTGTTGAGCGTCCCGGATACCTGATCGAATTCGTCCCCAGTGCCGCGCAGGGGCATGCGCCGGGTTAGGTCGCCCGATACGATGTTCTCTGCCGTGTTGGCGATATCGGACAAGCGAGAAAAGACCAGGCGGGTGAATAGCCAACCGGTGAGTACACTCAGCGCTAGGGCAATTGCCAGCGCGATGCCGACCGACCGCAGCAGAACCCGGTCGAATTGCTGCCGCGCCAGTGCGTCGCGTCCTACCAGCAGGCGTTCACCGCCGGGCAGGCGAACCGAGGCGGCCGAGACGGGCACCAATTCATCATTTTCGGCCCGGCGCAGTTCCAGATCGACCCAGCCGCTGCCGGCTGCGATATTCTCGGGCCATTGTTTGAGGTTGCCAGCCAGATTGACGCCAAAGCGATCGGTCAGAAGATATAACGCATCGCGGTCAGCGGCGGTTGGAAGACGCCGCTCAATCGCCCGCATCAACCCGATCAGGCCTCGGCGTTCGTATTCATCCGCCAACCCTGTCAGCTCTGCCGACACGACCGAGCGTGTCTCGCTTTCAATGCTGCGGTTCGCCGTTACATAGACCAACGCCAGCACGGTCGCGGTCAGCAAGGTACTGAGGACCATGCTGGCCAGTACGAGGCGTGTGCGTGAATTGTTAAAGGAAAGTCGAAGGTTATCCATCAGATATCATGTAACCGGCGCCCCGGACGGTTTCAATCAACGGCGGCTCGCCGCCTTCGTCCAGTTGACGCCGCAGTTTCGAGATATGGACATCGACCACATTGGTATTGGGGTCGAAGTGATAGTCCCAAACCCCCTCAAGCAGCATGGTGCGCGATACCACGCGGTTCTTCCGGCGCAGGAAAAACTCGAGGATCTGAAACTCACGCGGGGTAAGGGTGATCTCGCGCCCGTTGCGGGTGACCTTGCGGGTCAGCAGGTCCATCTCAAGGTCGCGGCAATTCAGGGTCGGGCTTTCCTCGGCCTCTTGCGGTCGGCGCAGAAGGGCCTCGATCCGGGCGTGCAATTCCTGGAACGAGAACGGTTTGACCAGATAGTCATCCGCACCGGCACGCAGCCCTTTGACACGTTCATCAACGGCGCTCATGGCGGTTAGCATCAGAACCGGCGTTTTAACGCCCGCCGCACGCATCGATTTGATCAGCGACAGGCCATCCAAACCCGGCAACATGCGGTCCAGAACAACCGCGTCAAACCCGCCATCGGTGGCATGGTAAAGACCTTCCCGGCCGTCCTCGGCCTGCTCGATGACATAACCTTCTTCGCCAAATCCCTTGGCGATGAACTCTCGGGTATCTTCATCATCTTCGACGATCAGCAAGCGACGGCTCATGATGCGAGTTCCTTTCTACCGGGATTTAAACACAATTTTTGGGCAAAGCACATGGGTTGGCTAATCAATCTGCCGGGTGCGGTGTATCGCACCCGGCAGTCTCGGAGGTTTGCGGACAATTCAAACCACCGAGGAGGCGCCCGCCAGATTTCCCCATCACGTGGCGCGCGCTGGTGTCAGATCAGGCGATTTCCACCGCTACAAAGATCTGGTTTCCACCGCGATTGATAAGAACAAGCGCGGGGTCGGTTTTTTCGCTGTCCAGAGCGGCCTTCAACGCGTCCGGTGTTGCGGTTTCCTGGCCGCCCAGTTTCACGATCACATCGCCCCGTTGCAGACCGGCTTTGGCTGCCGGGCTATCGGGTTTCAGGTCAGTGACGATCACACCATCGACATTTTCAGCCACACCCATCTCGGCGCGGTTGGTGTCGGTCAGCGGTGCAATAGTTACGCCCAAAGCAGTGCCCGAGACGGTTTCGTCCACTGACTTATCAATCTGGGCCGATGCGCTTTGATGCTGGCCGACGGTCAACTCGATCTGTTGTTCCTTGCCATCGCGCAGAACGGTCAGAACGCTGTCAGTGCCCACTTTGGTGGTACCGACAAGGACCGGAAGATCGCTGCTGGAATCGACCACTTCATCGTTGAAGGTCAGAATGACATCACCCTGTTGCAGAACGCCCTCGGCCGGGCTGTCGGCAACAACATCCGCAACCAGCGCGCCGGTTGAGCTATCGATGCCCATGGCTGCCGCAAGCTCGGGGCTGACATTCTGGATCGACACACCCAGCCAACCCCGGCTGACCTGGCCGTCATCGCGCAGGTCGGCCGCGATGTGTTCCACAATGTTTGATGTCACCGCAAACCCCAGACCCACTGAGCCACCGGTGGGCGAGTAGATCGCCGAATTCACGCCAACGACTTCACCTTCCATGTTGAACAGCGGACCACCCGAGTTGCCTTTGTTGATAGCTGCGTCGGTTTGAATGAATTCAGCATACGGCCCTTGCGAGATGTTGCGCCCTTTGGCCGATACGATACCGGTCGTCACGGTTGAATGCAGCCCGAACGGGTTGCCGATGGCTACGACGTCTTCGCCCACGCGGATGCCTTCGCTGTCACCCAGTTCAACCGCCTGCAGGGTTTCATCTGCGTCGATCTTCAGAACTGCGATGTCGGTCAGCGGGTCGGTGCCAATAACCTCGGCGTCAAACGTACGGTCGTCCGACATGCGAACTGTTACGGACTCGGCATTGTCTACGACATGGTGATTGGTAACGATGTAACCCGCTTCATCCAAAACGAAACCCGAACCCAGACCTTGTGCCGGTCCACGCTGCGGGGCGTTAAACCCTTCGGGCGCGCCGAAGCGTTTGAAAAATTCTCCAAACGGGTGTTGGTCAAAGTCAAACTCCTGTCCCTGCGTGGGAACCGGTGTGGCACCTTGTTCGGCGATGATGGTGACGACCGAGGGCGATACATTTTCAACAAGATCGGCCAGTGCTTCGTCGGCCATCGAGGGCAGGGCGGTGGTCGCCAGCAATGCGGCGCTCAGTGCGCCAGCGCCAACCCAACTGGCTGTCCCGGGCAAAAGAAGTGAGGACTTGCGGATGCTCATTTTTATCTCCTGTTTATATCACGCGGGTGCGGCCGCGCGTTGAAACAGGAGATGCGCCTTCACTCTGTGTGTTTCCTGAGCGAATTGTTAAGATATCTTAATTTTGCCACAAATTAGCGGTTCTATCGCGACGTTCGAGGACCGGAGTCGGAGGATTTGTGCGAATCACTGAGCGCGAATCGGTGGATTGTTGCCGGTTTGGACGCCAAAGTGCGAAAAAGGTTGAATTGAATCAAAATCGTTAACAAGTCAGCCGTCGCAAACTCCGATTTTCAGGTGATACCGTCTTGGTTGTGTCGATCTGCAAGTGTTAATGCGGTTATCGAAAACAATTTATAACATTTAGACCAGATAGCACATTAGGTTTATGCTTAATGGTGAAATGTGGTGTTTCGGGCAAAAATGACACTCATCTTAAGGTTGATTCGCTGTCATTAAATGTTGCGGAAAAACCATCCTGATATCGGCAAAATTAACCGTTCTTTCCAATTTTACGTTGTTTGAACCCAGCGGATGGGTGACGATGAATGTGCCCAAGCGAGGGGGAGCCAAAGGCACTAGGGGGTGCCCAAGGCTTGTCACAGTCACTGGAAACGCTGAGCGGCATGTTAACGAGGGGGTCTTGTTTAGGTTCGGCGGCGGAATAGCCAGAGTGTCGACAGACATTATTGGCCGCGTTTCCGGGATTGATGAAAAGTGGTAGTCCTGTTTTGGGTACCGGCCCGGTCGTTATCGACCGGGCCGATTTACTTTCAGACCTGTCGATTTTAGATGGTCCGCTTTGCGCGCCATGTCGCCCAATCCGCGGGCGTGTCCAAATCCAGCAATGCGTGTCGGGCGGGCAGGGCGTGCAGATGCACCTTGTCCGCATGCGCGCGCACCACGGATTGCGCGCCTTCGTCTCCGGTCAAACGGCCGAGCTGATCAAACAGGCTGCGATCAAAGATGACTGGATGCCCCGGTTTGCCGTCCTCTGTGGCGCCACGCCATATCAGGTTGTCCGGGTGGGCCTGGACCGCGGATAGCACTGCAAGCAGATCTTCGGTTGTGATGTCCGGCAAATCTGCCAACAAGATCATTGCGCCGCTCGCTTCGGGAGAAACGTGCGCAAGTGCGCCGCGCAGGCTGGCATTCATACCTTCTTGGGCATCCGGAATTTCGACCTTTTGCATGTCCAGCCCATCAAGCGCTTCGTATCTGGGATGCGGGGCGGAGGGTAATGCGACGATGACTGGTGCCGCTAGCCCGGCAATCAATACCGCGCGACGTAGCAAGGGTTGGCCGTCGATGATCTGCAACAGCTTGTCCTGGCCGCCCATGCGGCTGGATTGCCCAGCGGCCAATAGAATTATGGGTATTTGTGTCATACCGCCACCATGCCGCCGCAACAGGGCAGAGTCATCCCCGCATGCGCGCGCCATCTGCGTCAAATAGTGGTTCCGAGATCACCCTAGCCGTACACAGTTGACCAAGGATTTCGATTTCAACCTGCAGTCCGTCAGTCACCCGGTCCACGGGCAAGAACCCCATTGCAACCGATCTTTGGGCATGGTGCGAGTATCCGCCAGACGTGCAGAAGCCAACAACCTTACCGTCCAACCAGATCGGTTCATACGCATTCACATCGGCATCGTCGGCGTCCACCTCAAATGCCACCAATTTACGCGCCGGGCCCTGCGATCGGTCTTGCTCAGCGGCGGTTCGGCCGATGAAATCGGCGTTTTTCGAGAATGATATGAACCGATCCAGACCTGTTTCCGCGGCGGTATAGTCAGGTGAGAATTCCCTCATCCATGAGCCAAAGAACTTGTCCAGACGCAGGCTCATCATCGCACGCATTCCAAACGGCACCATCCCGTGCGGTTGCCCAGCCTGCCATAGAACCCACCAGAGCTGTCTTTGTGCCATCGGATCGCAATAAATCTCGTACCCCAGATCGCCGGTATAGCTGACCCGCTGCACGATGCAGTCGGTCATGCCAACGGTCATACGCCGCACGTCTAGAAAGCTGAGGTCCGAAACATTGTCGCGGGTGCAGGCGTCCAGGACTTGCTTTGCTTTTGGACCCGCGATCTGAAACCCGTTCAACCGGTCGCTGATGTTATCGATTTGTACGCCGTTCTGCTGATGTGTCAGGAACCGGCGCATGTGGAACGCCTGACTGCCGTATGACGCGGTCAGTTGAAACTCGCCTTCAGCCAGGCACGAAACGGTAAAGTCTCCGATCAGTTTACCCTTGGGTGATAGCATCGGGGTCAGAGACACTCGGCCAGGTTGTGGAATGCGTCCGGCCATAATCCGATCCAGCCACGCGCGGGCCGTAGGGCCGGCAATGCGGTACTTGCCGAAATTGTGGACCTCGTTGATGCCGACACTGTTGCGAACGGCGCGCACTTCGCGCCCAGTCGCGTCAAACGCGTCCGAGCGACGGAATGAGGGAGTTTCATAGCCCGGCTCGTCCCCTTGGGCGAAATAGTTCGGGACTTCCAATCCGTATTGCTGACCCCAGACAGCGCCCAGATCGCTGAAAATATCGTACATCGGGGTTGTTCGGTTTGGGCGCGCGGCGGGCAGTTCCTCATTCGGGTAGGCGACGCTGAAGCGTTTCTGATAATTCTCGATCACTTTCGGGCGGGTGTACCCGGGGCTGATCCAATCTCCGAACCGGGCCACGTCCATCGCAAAGACATCGCGTTCCGGTTCGCCCTCGATCATCCATTGCGCCAACGTCAGGCCAACTCCGCCACCTTGGCTGAATCCGGCCATCACGCCGCAGGCTGACCAGTAGTTGCGCATCCCCGGTACCGGCCCGACCAGAGGGTTCCCGTCCGGTGCAAAGGTAAACGGTCCGTGGATCACCGATTTCACCCCGGCTTCGGCCAGAACAGGAAAGCGACGATAGGCGAATTCGATACTGTCCGTGATTTTGTCATAGTCGTCTGGCAGCAGCTCATGCCCGAACTCCCACGGGGTGCCGTCGACGGCCCACGGCTTGCAGGGCTGTTCATAGAACCCGATGCACAGCCCGCGCCCTTCTTGCCGCAAATAGCTTTCGCCGGCAGGGTCCATGACATGCGGGTGTTCTCCGCCAGCGTCGATGATCGCTTCGATCTGCGGGATTGAATCTGTCACCAGATACTGATGTTCCATTGGGTGCAGCGGGAAGTAGACACCGGCCATCGCGCCAACCTCGCGCGCCCAGAGGCCACCGGCGTTGACTACATGTTCGGCGTGAATGGTGCCCTTATCGGTGACCACATCCCAGGTGCCGTCGGGGCGTTGGTTGGTCTCGCGCACCATGCAATGCGTTTCGATTGTGGCCCCACCCATCCGAGCCGCCTTGGCATAAGCATGAGTGGTGCCCGATGGGTCCAGATGCCCGTCCAGCGGATCATACAGCGCACCGATGATGCCGTCTGTATTGGCGATGGGCGCGATCTTCTTGATCTCGTCCGGCCCGACGATCTCGGTCTCCAATCCCATGAACCGATGCTTGGCGCGCTCGGCCAGTAACATGTCGAACCGGTCCTGGTTGTCGGCTAAAGTCACGCCACCTACGTGGTGCAAACCGCAAGACATACCGGTGATCTCTTCCAACTCTTTGTACAGGCGGATTGTGTACCCCTGCAGCGCGGCCATGTTGGTGTCACCGTTCAACGTGTGGAACCCGCCCGCCGCGTGCCAGGTTGAGCCACTGGTGAGTTCTGAGCGTTCCAGCAGCATGACGTCGGACCACCCCAGTTTGGTCAGGTGGTACAGCACGGAACAACCGACGACGCCACCGCCAATAACTGCTACGCGGGTTTCAAGTTTCATGAAGGCCTCCGTCAGTGTTTTTGTCAGTCTGATCAGTGGGGATCAGGATGCAATTCCGAATGCGACAAAACGTGTCGCCGCAGCAAATCGCATCTGCGGAAAACATCCGCTAAAGGGTGTCGCGGTTCTGTTACGGAATCGATCTACCAGGCGTCCGGGAAGGAACCTGTGTAACTACTCTACAAGGACATAAGATGAGCAAGTTTGATCCCCAACCCCAAGCGTTGAGCCGCCGTGAATTCATGGCCAAAGCTGCGGCACTTGGTCTGACCGCCACTGCTGCGAACATGATCTGGGCCGAGGCCGGTCTGGCCGAGACGCCCCAAAAAGGCGGTCATTTCGTTTTGGGGCTGACGGGTGGTGAAAGCACCAACTCGCTGGACCCGGCGCTGTCGGCGTCGCATGTGACGGCCAAGGCGCTGCGGGCCTATGGCAACACACTGACCGTGGTCACTGCTGATGGTGGAATCGAGCCAAGCCTTGCCGAAAGCTGGGAAGCGAATGAAGACGGTAAGGTCTGGACTTTCCTGATCCGCAAAGGCGTCGAATTCCACAATGGCAAGACACTGACGCCTGAAGATGTACAGCAGACCCTGGCGCGCCACTCGAACGAAGATTCGCAGTCGGGTGCTTTGGGCATCATGCGCGGGATCGAGGATGTGCGGATCGACGGTGACTATGTGGTGATCACGCTGACCACACCCAACGCAGACCTGCCGTATCTGATGTCGGATTATCATCTGGTCATGCAGCCGGGTGGCGGGATCGATAACCCCGGCGAGGGGGTTTCGACCGGTGCTTACAAGGTGACCGCAGATGAACCTGGAGTGCGCTATGCGTTCGAGAAGTTCGCCAACCACTGGGATGAAAACGTTGGCCATTATGACAGCCACGAGATCCTTGTTCTGAACGATGACACTGCCCGTTCGGCAGCATTGCAGGCCGGACAGGTACACGCCATTAACGTGGTGCCACCGCGTACCGCCAAGCTGTTTGGCCGCGCGCCGGGTGTTACCATCAACGCGACCTCGGGCCGGGGACATTACATCTTTGTCATGCACACCGACACCGCACCGTTTGACAACAAAGACCTGCGGCTGGCGCTGAAATACGCCATCAATCGCGAGGAGCTGGTCGACAAGGTTCTGCGCGGTTTTGGCTCGGTCGGGAACGATATTCCGATCAACGAAGCCTATCCGCTGTTCGATGCGTCGATGGAGCAGCGCCAGTTCGATCTGGCCAAGGCAGCTGAGCATTACAAAGCGTCGGGTCATGACGGCTCGCCCATCGTTCTGCATGTGTCTGACGCCGCGTTTGCCGGTGCACTTGACGCGGCGCAATTGTTCCAGCTGTCGGCACAAGCGGCTGGTATCCCGCTTGAGATTCAGCGTGAGCCGGCGGACGGCTACTGGTCGGAAGTGTGGAACAACAAACCGTTCTGTGCATCCTACTGGGGTGGGCGTCCGGTGCAGGATCAGATGTGGTCGGTTGGCTATCTGTCGACCGCAGACTGGAACGACACCAACTTTAAGAACGAAGAGTTCGACGCGCTGGTATTGAAAGCCCGTGCTGAGCTGGACGCCACCAAGCGCAAAGACATCTACGCCCAGATGGCGCGCATCGTCTGGGAAGAGGGCGGTCTGATCAACCCGATGTTCAATCAGTTCATCGACGGATATTCGGACAAGGTGACGGGTTGGTCCGCACATGCGAACGGTGACCTGATGGATGGCTATGTCGCCAGCCGTACCTGGTTCGCGTAACCCCGGAAATGAAACCGGCGCCCGATGGTGGGCGCCGGTTTTTTCTTTAGCCGAGTTATAGCGGTCGGATTTTCAACTCGGTCACCCGGTTGCCGTCCTTCGCGGTGACTTCGAACCGAAACCCGTGGAATGAGAAGACCTGACCTACCACCGGGATCATCTGTGCCTCATGTATGACAAGCCCGGCGACTGTGTTCGCCTCATCATCTGGCAATGACCAGTCCATCGCGCGGTTTGCGTCGCGGATCGTCATTGCTCCTTCGACCAGATACTGCCCGTCTTCGGTGCGGGTCACCGGAACGTCTTCTTCTATATCGAATTCGTCGGCGATTTCTCCCACGATTTCTTCCAGGATATCTTCCAGCGTGATCAAACCGCGCAATGATCCGTATTCGTCGACCACCAGGGCAAAATGGCTGTGCATCCGCAGGAATTCCCGCATTTGGTCGTCCAGCGTCGTGGTTTCCGGCACAAAGTACGGGTCGTTTGCCACTTTGGAGATATCGAATTCTTTTAGCCGGTTGGTGTCACTTTCACTGGCACCTGCATGGGCATACATGGCGCGAAACAGGTCCTTAGCGTGAACGACTCCAACAATGTTCTCCGGCTCATCCCGGAAAACGGGCAGACGGGTGTGCGGGCTTTTCAGACATTGTTGCAGAATGGCCTCGGGTGCGTCGTCGGCATCGATCATCTCGATGTTCGAGCGGTGAAGCATGATCTCTTCCACCGTCCGATCACCCAGATCCAGCGCGCCAAGGATGCGGTCTCGGTCTTCTTTTTCCACCACACCTTCGGAATGGCCCAGCTGCAGCGCGCCCGCGATCTCTTCACGTACTGCAAGAATGTTGCTGTCCGGGTCGATCCGAACACCGAACAAACGCAAGACGCCGCGCACCAGCAGGCGTACGGCTGCGACCATGGGCGAAAACACCGTCACCACAATACTGATGATCGGCGCGACCAATGCTGCCGCTTTTTCCGCGTTGGTAATGGCATAGGTCTTGGGCAGAACTTCGGCGAAAACCAGTACCAGCAAAGTCATGACAAGCGTTGCCAGCGCCACGCCGCTTTCGCCAAACAACCGGGTGAACAAGGCGGTGGCCAGCGAGGCGGCAAGGATATTCACAAGGTTATTGCCCAGCAGGACCGAGCCGATCAGACGTTCATTGTCATCGGTGATGTCCAGCGCCTTTTGCGCCCCGCGTGAGCCTTTGTCGGCCTGCGCCCGCAACTTGCCGCGTGACGATGCGGTCAATGCCGTTTCAGAACCCGAGAAAAAGCCCGACAGGACGAGCAAAAGCAGAATGGCGCCTGTGGTAAACCAGAATGCGCCGTCGATCAGAGAAGAAGAGGGTTCCATTGGTCCTTGGTTGTTGGTGTTGCTGCATCCGTTATGGGGGCGCGCCCCCTGCGGATCAAGGGGTTAGCCCTTGTTGTCGGGGTCTTTCGCCAGTGGGTGATGCTCTAACACCAGCTCGGCCAGACGTTCGTCGAGAACATGAGTGTAAATCTCGGTAGTCGCCACATCCGCGTGCCCCAGTAGGGTCTGGATCGACCGCAAATCGGCACCGTTGGCCAGTAGATGCGTCGCAAATGCGTGGCGCAGCGTGTGCGGCGTGACTTTTTCCGGTGACACGCCGCCCTGAACAGCCAATTCCTTGACCAGCAGAAAGAACATATGCCGAGTTAGATGCCCGGATTTGCCGCGTGAGGGGAACAGGAACTTGGATCGCTGGCCGCCATCGGCAACCACTTGATCCTCGGCTTCATCCCGCACCTTTAGCCAGACCGCCAGTGCGTCGCGTGCAGGCGGAGATAGGGGTACCATCCGCTCTTTTCCGCCTTTGCCCAGCACCAGCAACATGCGCGGATCACCGCGAGCTGACGACACAGGTAATGAGACCAGTTCGGTCACCCGCATACCGGTGGCATAGAGAACTTCCATCAGGCAGGTATTCCGCACCCGGTCTGCCTTGGTGCGCCCGGTTTGCCGGGCGGCTTGCAGCAGCCGGTCCACCTCGGGCACGTCCAGCGTTTTGGGCAGGCGTTTTTGGCGTCCGGGCCCTTTGATCTGAATGGCGGGGTTGGTGTCGCGCCAGCCTTCCTCGAACGCGAAACGGTAGATTTGTTTGATCGCTGACAATCGTCGGGCTCGGGTGGACTGCGCCAGACCTTGGGCGTCGCAATCGATCAGATATGCCTCGATCTGATCCCGCTCAGCCTCGGCAAAGTTGGATTTGCGGCGCTGCAGCCAGGCGGCAAAATCCTTTAGGTCGCGGCCATAGGCCAACAGGGTATTGTTGGCTGCCCCAAGCTCGGCAGCCTGCGCTTGCAGGAAGGAGGAAATCCAAAGCTCAGTAGTTGCCGGGGACGCCATGATCATGTGCCCTGCAGGATCAAAAGGTTCAGGGCCGCACGCCGCGCCGTATCCTCAAGGCCCACCCGGCGCAGGGTCGCAATGGCAGCCGTCAGATCGACCAGATTGCCCCTGGCGCCATGAGCAAACATTTCCATCGTTTCAAGAATAGCTTCGCCCAGCTGGTTGTTGTTCAGCATCGCCTGAATGTCCGATGGGATCGGCGCCGCCCAGGCAAAGCCTTGAGCCACCGCATCGGCCAAAGGTGAAGGGCTGCGCGCACGCCCCGGATCACCTTGCGCCAAAGCGGTTAGAAAAAGCGCATCTTCTGATTTGTCCGGCGGAGACTCGGCTGCGGTTTCATAGAGATCGGACAGCAGCAGGATACGCCACAGCAGGTTTTCGGCTTTGTCATCCGGCAGAGAGACTTGTGACAGGCGACCAGCAAATAAATCGGCGAAGGGAACCTCAAGCCCGACACTGCGCATCTGATCCCACACAAGGGGCAATGCCATGGCGATAGCTTCGGGTTTACCGGTTTCCAGCGCGTTTTCGAATTTCTGAATAGCTGACACTCGGTCCCAGACCGCACCTGACGCCGCCGGGGCACGCTCGGTATACAAGCCCAAAAGCTGGTTAGGGGTCAGCGCGCCAATTCGCGTCAGGCGTTCGGCCGCTTCGATCTGGGCTTTCCAACCCGCCACATCGCGCAGGTCGGCGTTGGCAAAAGCCCGCGGCAGAGGGGCCGAGGGCAAACGTTCGCCAATCGCTTCAAACAATCGAAAAGTCAGCGGATCGGGATTGTCGGGCTGGGGAAGGTAATCGGCATCCTCAAACAGCTCGGGGCTCAGGAAGCGGTCCAGCACATCCAGATCCTCGGGGGGCAGGACTTGCAGCGCTTGGGCCGCCTCAAGCGTTAGCGCGGCAGAGTTCCAATCGCCTCGGCGCGCCTTGCAAAAAATCTGGGCTGCATAATCCAGCGATAGGTGCGGTTGCGCGATGAGCGCTGTGCAGCTGCGATCCTCATCCCCGGTCAGAAGCGTTGCATCGAACCAACGCTGAAACCGCGCGCGGCTGTCGGTGGGTCCGGCCAGTTGCACCAGCGATTGCGTTGGATCGGCGGCACCCAGCTGCATCAAGCGGTCGAGGCGAGCTAACAAGAGGGTTTCCTCCGCACTCGGCCCGGCAGGGGCCCGCGCTTCGGACAATAGCAGAGTGAATAACAGCCGCTGCATTGCTGGGTTGTACTTAACAGGAACCCGAGCGATCAGCTGCGCCAACCGGTCGGGATCACTGTTCTGCCATAGGCTCACAGGCAGGCCCGTTACAGAGGACGACACCAACCCCAGCGGTTGCGACAGCGCCTCAAGCGGTGTGACTTCGACATCCGGCTGCACACCGGTGTGCGTCACGGGCGGTTCCAGCAAAACGGTTCCCGGCAGGTTTTCTGGCGGGTTGCTCAACCAATCAATGACAGAAAGAGGTTCCTGCTGCGCTTGCGCCGAACCGGCCAAACACAGTGCGAACACTGCGGCCTTATTCGACATTCAGGATTACCGGCTCTCGTATCTCGTCTTGCGGCGCCGAGAAATCCGCACCGAAAAACGGCCCAAGATAGGCATATGCCACCAGCCCGATAAAACCCAGGCAAATCAGATATAACAGGAACTTGATTAGACGGCCCATTGCTCAACGCTGCCCCAATTTTCTCTTTTGTCATAGTTATAGCTAGCATTTTTCCTAAGATCACGTCATTCACAGTGAAATGAGCGAAATTAAGCATAACACCCACAGCTCGGACACAGATGCGGGCTTTGCACTGCACAAAACGGTTGTACTTGTAGGCATGATGGGAGCGGGAAAGACGGCGGTGGGCCGTGCGCTGGCCGCGCGGCTGGGCGTTCCCTTTCTCGACAGCGACGCCGAGATCGAATCGGCAGCCAATATGACCATCCCCGAGATTTTCGAACGTGACGGAGAACCGTTTTTCCGCGCTAAGGAATCTCAGGTTATCGGGCGTTTGCTGGATGAGGAAAAAGGCATCCTATCGACCGGTGGCGGCGCGTTTCTGGCGGACCAGAACCGCACAATGATCACGGAACGCGGGGTCTCGGTCTGGCTGCGGGCCGATCTCGAAGTTTTGTGGAATCGCGTCAAACACAAAGACACGCGCCCCTTGCTGCGTACCTCTGATCCTTATGCGACTTTGCGCGGCTTGTATGAACAGCGTGTCCCGGTTTATGCGAAGGCGGATTTGATCGCCGAGTCCGACGGCGAGACCTCGATCGAGAATATGGTGAACCGGGTGGTGGATGCGCTGGCAACACGCCCCGATGTTTTGGAACGGAAGTAATGCATCAAACCGTACATGTGGAGCTGGGCGAGCGCTCGTATGATGTAGAAATCGGCCCGGAATTGCTGGCTCAGGCCGGTACACGGATCGCGCCGTTGTTGCACCGGCCCAAAGTGGCGGTTGTGACGGACGAGAACGTGGGCGCGCTGCATCTGGACGCTTTGCGTGACGGTTTAGCGCACGCCGGGATCGAGATGACGTCGCTGACTTTGCCCGCTGGTGAGGCGACCAAAAGCTGGCCGCATTTCGAACGCACTGTAGAGTGGTTGCTGGCTGAGAAAATTGAACGCCGCGATGTCGTCGTTGCCTTTGGTGGCGGTGTGATTGGCGATCTGGTGGGGTTCGCCGCTGCGGCTTTGCGACGCGGAGTACGGTTTGTGCAAATCCCGACCTCGCTGCTGGCGCAGGTCGACAGTTCGGTGGGGGGCAAAACCGGGATCAACGCGCCGCAGGGCAAAAATTTGATCGGGGCATTCCATCAGCCGTCGCTGGTGCTGGCAGATACTTCGGTGTTGGGGTCGATGACCCAGCGCGATTTCCTTTCAGGCTATGGCGAGGTGGTGAAATACGGCCTGCTGGGAGACGCAGCGTTCTTTGAGTGGCTGGAAACCAACGGAACGGATGTCTCAGGCGGTGATATGGCCGCACGGGTGCGGGCCGTAACCCGTTCGGTGCAGATGAAGGCCGATATCGTGGCGCGGGATGAGACCGAGCAGGGCGACCGCGCGCTGCTGAACCTTGGCCATACCTTCTGTCACGCGCTTGAGGCTGCCACTGGTTATTCCGACCGTCTGCTGCATGGCGAGGGCGTCGCCATTGGTTGTGCGCTGGCGTTCGAGCTGTCGTCTCGCCTGGGTCTGTGTTCACAGGAAGACCCCAGCCGCGTGCGGGCACATTTGCGCGCTATGGGCATGAAAACCGATCTGAATGACATCCCCGGCGACCTGCCTGGGGCCGAAGCCTTAGTCGATCTGATGGCGCAGGACAAAAAGGTCATCGACGGTCAATTGCGGTTCATCCTGGCACGTGGGATCGGTGAAGCTTTCGTGACATCGGACGTCCCGCGTGAGGCGGTGATATCCGTGCTGGAAGACGCCCTGGCGACGGCCTGATCAGCGCCCCCGGATCACCATCAACTCACCAATGTTTTCCCGGGTGATATAGCCGACCATTTTACCAGTCTGCGTGCAGACGGCGATAGCCGGTGCGCCCTTGTGGAGCGTTTCCAGAACCATCTCAAGCCCGCTGGTCAGTTGCACTCTTGGGATATTGGTTTCCATGACCGACGTGGCGGGGTCGGACCGCGGAGTTTCCCCGGCTAGGGCTGCAAAAAGACGACCGCGGGTGACAAACCCAAGCAATGCGCCATCATCATCCAAAACGGGAAATTCGTGCTGAGTGGTGTGGATGACTGCCTGCGCTGCCGTCGCCAGCGTATCGGACGGGGACAGGGCGTGGAATTCAGTGATCATCGCATCACGCGCCAGAACCCGCCGCGCGACCGAACGCATGGCCACGTCCTGACTTTCGGAATTGGCGGCGACAAATACGAAAACCGCAATCAGGACCAGAATGGCGTTGCCGGTACTCAGCCCCCAAAAGCCAAAGGCGACAGCCACGATCTGTCCTGCGATTGCCGCGATCCTTGTTGCCTTCACCCGATCCATTTTGAGACATAACAAGGCGCGGAACACCCGCCCGCCGTCCATTGGGAAAGCTGGTATCATATTGAAGGCGGCCAGCAGCAAATTTACATATGCCAGACGGTTCAACAGACCCGGAACAGTGGTGTCGATCTGCGCCATTGTCTCAAGTGGCATACCGGCACCCAGCGCGACCAGAATGATCCAGATGACGATATTCACCGCCGGACCGGCAAGGGCCACCCAAACCTCTTGCATCGGCTTTTCAGGCATCCGTTCCAACCGCGCCAGACCGCCAATTGGCAGCAAGGTTATGTCTGGGGTTTTGATGCCGTATCGCCGTGCCATCAGCGCATGGCCGAATTCATGCGCGACGACGCAGGCAAACAAAGCCAGCACAAAGATCAGGTTTTCGATGGCGGCTGGCAGCCCGCCGCGGGAATAGGCGGCGAAACCGACCCAAGCCAGCAGCAGGAAAAAGGTGACATGGACCCTCAACTCGGACCCCAGAAACCGGCCGAGTGAGAAGGACCATGTCATGATTTGCCTCCGCTACGCTTAGAACGGAATCTCGTCGTCGTCGATTCCACCGGATGCCGGGGCAGGGGCGCTGGACGGTGCGCCATAAGGATCGCCGTATCCACCCCCGGCCTGACCGCCGCCGTAACCGCCCGATTGGCCGCCACCGCCGCCGCCTTCGCCGCGGCCATCCAACATCACAAGGGTAGAGCCAAAGCCCTGTAGAACAACCTCGGTCGAATACCGATCCTGTCCGGATTGATCCTGCCATTTGCGGGTCTGCAGTTGGCCTTCAAGATAAACCTTGGACCCTTTGCGCAGGTATTGCTCGGCCACGCGGACAAGCCCCTCGTTGAAGATCGCGACGGAGTGCCACTCGGTACGTTCGCGACGCTCACCTGTGTTGCGGTCTTTCCAGGTCTCGGATGTGGCGATGCGCAGATTGCAAACCTTGCCACCGTTCTGGAATGTCCGGACTTCGGGATCGCGGCCAAGATTTCCGACCAGAATGACCTTGTTGACTGAACCCGCCATGTATTTCCCCGTTCTGAATTGACGTATGCGCGCCGAATCTGGCGCAGTGTTTCCCAGCGACCCTATACGGCCTGCGTCTTGGTTGAAACACAGTTACTGCATGCAACACTGAGCAAGAAATTACTCAGGTTCGGTTAACCATGCTTTCATTATAAACTGAGATATCTATACTCCATAAGGTTCCTGACTAAGCGAGATTGGCTTTAATGCGTTTTCTGGTTGGTTGTTTTGTTGGTTTATGTGTTGCTCTGGTCTCGGTTCCGGTGGCCGCACAAACGTTGTCGACCAAAAGCCGGAAGGACATTTTCCTTAAACAATCCAAGATTTTGGACACGCGCGCCGCAACCCAGTATCGGGATTCCGAGCGGCTTAAACCCAAGACGGCTCAGCCGAAGTTCAACAAACGCTATACCGGGAAGTATCGCGGTCAGTATATGACACTGGCGCGTCAGGCCGCGCGCAAACATAGCGTCCCGGAGGAGTTGTTCTTGCGTCTGGTTCAGCAAGAAAGCGGTTGGAATCCACATGCAGTATCACACAAGGGTGCTTTGGGATTGGCACAGTTGATGCCCGGTACGGCCCAGCTTTTGGGTGTGAATCCGCATGATCCACAGCAGAATCTGGAAGGTGGCGCGCGGTATCTATCCTGGCAATACCGCAAGTTCAAATCCTGGCGTCTGGCGCTGGCGGCCTACAATGCCGGACCTCAGGCGGTTGAGAAACATGGCGGCGTACCACCTTACAAGGAAACCCAGAACTACGTGAAGGTTATCTGGGGCGGTTGAGCTAAATTCGATGCTTAGGTCTCTTTTGACCAGGTACATTTAGCTAAAATGCTTAAGAGAAAATTTGTTCAAGTAATGCCAAAGGGCGCCGATCAGAAACCGACGCCCTTTGCACCAATTTCGAAGCCTATTCCGCGGCGATTTTGATGACCGGCTCCATACGGGCCAGAATATCTTCGGCCAGATGACATTTCACCTGATGACCATCGGCCATAGTTTTCACTGGCGGTACGTCGCGTTCACACAACCCGCCCGGAACTTCGGATTTCCAACGGCACCGGGTCTGGAACGGGCAACCCGGCGGTGGATTCATGGCTGACGGAATATCCCCCTCAAGCACGATGTGCTGCTTCTCGATCGACGTATCCGCAATGGGAACAGCGCTCAGCAGGGCTTCGGTATAGGGGTGGTAGGGCGGCGCAAAGACCTGATCGGTGGTGCCCAGTTCGACCACATGGCCAAGATACATCACCATCACCCGGTCGCTGAGGTAACGCACAATGGACAGGTCGTGGCTGATGAACAGCAGCGTGGTTTTATGCTCGCGCTGAATCTCCATCAACAGATCAGTCACCGCCGCCTGAACGGACACATCCAGGGCCGAGACGGGCTCATCCGCCACCACAATGCGGGCGTCCCCTGCAAAGGCGCGGGCGATACCGACACGTTGCTTCTGTCCGCCCGACAACTGGCGCGGCATTCGATCCGCAAAGGCGCGGGGTAGCTTCACCAGGTCCAGTAGTTCCAGCATACGTTGCTTACGTTCAGCCTCGGAATTTCCGACGCCGAAAATTTCCAATGCGCGGATAATCTGACGGCCTACGGTCATCGATGGATTCAGTGTGTCGAACGGGTTCTGGAACACCATCTGAACCTCGCCCACGGTCTTGGTGTCGCGCTCCTCAATCGGGACAGCTTCGATATTGCGGTTGTCCAGCAAGATCTGACCGTCGGTGGCCGTTTCCAGCCCCATCAACACCTTGGCGAAGGTGGATTTTCCGCAACCGGATTCACCCACAATGGCCAGTGTCTCGGACTCGTGGGCCTCGAAGCTCAACGTTTCATTGGCTTTTACAACTTTGGTCTCTCCACCCCCGAACAGGGCATTCGCGGCCACCTCATAGTATTTCTTGAGATTGTCCATCTTCAGAATTGTGCGCCCGATTTCGCCCTTTTCCTTCTGTTCAGCCATGGTGATCGGTGCGTTCCAATCGATTTCCTGGAACTTCAGACAGCGCGTGTGGTGCCGATCATTGCCCGGTACCGGCTCCATCAGAATGTTTTGCGCGTCACAACGGCCTTCCTCAAAATAGTCGCAGCGCGGACCAAAGTTACAGCCCGGCGGGCGTTCATGCGGCAGAGGGAAGTTCCCCGGAATGGCCACCAGCGGGCGTGCGTTCTTGTCAGCGCCGGGCAAGGGGATCGAGCGGAACAGCGCCTGCGTGTAAGGATGCTGCATCTCGTCGAACACATCATGAATCGAGCCACGCTCGACCGCTTCACCCGAATACATCACGCACAACCGGTCACAGGTCTCAAGCACTAGACCCAGATTGTGCGAGATGAAAAGCATCGAGGTGCCGTATTTCTTGCCAAGATCCTTGACCAATTCTACCACGGCGGCCTCAACCGTCACATCCAACGCGGTGGTTGGTTCGTCCAGGATCAGCAGCGCTGGTTTTGACATCAACGCCATGGCGATGACGATCCGCTGCTGTTGACCACCCGACAACTGATGGGGGAAGGAATTCAGCATACGTTCGGGGTCGGGCAAGCGTACATCGGTGACCACCTCAAGCGCGCGGGCATAGGCCTCTTCTGCGCCGACGCCCTCGTGGATCATGGGCACTTCCATCAGCTGCTTGCCGATCTTCATCGCCGGGTTCAGCGAGGCCATCGGCTCCTGATAGATCATCGCGATCTCATTGCCACGAATGTCGCGCAACTCGTCCGAGGTCATCTCGGACAGATCACGCCCCTTGAACTTGATGGTGCCGCCGACGATCCGACCGTTTTTGCCCAAGTCCTGCATGACACCCAATGCCACTGTGGATTTGCCGCAGCCTGACTCACCGACCAATCCTACAGCTTCACCCGGTTGCACACTGACCGAGAAATCCATCACGGCCGGAATTTCCCGCAGACGGGTAAAGAAGGAAATCGACAGCTTGTCGATCTCGAGGATCGGACCGTCATAATCCGCCAGTTTGTTCATCGTTTCCTACTCCCTGATGAAATTGATCAAACGACCATTTTCATCTTTTCGAAAATACTTCGGGGGTCCGGGGGCAGGGCCCCCGGCCTCGATCACATCAGTCCTTCAGACTTTCCTCACGCAGGCCGTCCGCCAGCAGGTTCAATCCAAGAACCAGTGACAACAGGGCCAGCGCAGGCGGAAGGGCAGGGTGCAGATAGATCGACAACAGCTTGCGCCCCTCGTTGATCGTCGAACCCCAGTCTGGGCTTTCCGGTGGCAGCCCCAGTCCGAAGAAACCCAAGGTTCCCAAAAGGATGGTGGTGTAGCCAATTCGCAGGCAGAAATCGACAATCAGCGGACCGCGCGCGTTTGGCAGAATTTCCCACAGCATGATGTACCATGGGCCTTCTCCACGGGTTTGCGCCGCCGCCACATAATCTCGCGTCTTTATGTCCAACGCCAAACCACGCACGATGCGGAACACGGTGGGTGAATTCACGAACACAACGGATACGAACACCACCAGGATGCCGCCAGGAATATCGAACAGGTCCAGATATGTCGGCAGTCCCCAGATGCGATAGCTATCTGTATTGATGATGTAACCACCGGTCGAGATCAGCGACAGGTAGAACCAGATCGCAACGCCCAACACCCCGATCAGCAGCGGTGTGCGGAAATTCGGTCGCGTGTAATAGCGTGAATTCAGCAGAACGCCTATGAATAGGATCGGAAAGACGAACAACACAGCTGCCATATAGTTCGGCACGCCCGTCGCTACGATTTCCGGTGTCACCAGCAGGTAGAACAGCAAGATCACCGGGAAGGCCAGGATAAGGTTGGCCAGGAAGGACAGGAACGTATCCAACCGACCGCCATAGTAACCCGCGGGCAGACCCAGAGTGATCCCGACCATAAAGGCAAACAACGTTGCCAGCGGCGCAATCTGCACCACGATCCAGGCACCTTTGACCATGCGGCTGAAGACGTCGCGGGCAAGGTTGTCACCCCCCAACAGATACCAGGTGTATTCCCCCTCTTCCGGGCTGGGCAGAGGTGTTCCGGGAACTTTGTTTTTCATCCCAGAAATCTGTGACAGCGGGTCATGGGTAACGATCAGGTCCAGTGCCCCAAAGATGCCGGTGAAAACCCAGAACATCACAAGGCCGAAGCCGATCATGCCGATGGGGCTGTCGAACAGTTTGCCATAAAGACCCAGACGCCGCTTAAACGCGATCGACATGGCGTACAGGATGATCAGCGACAGCCAGACCGGTAGAAACTGCTGTGAGATCGCACCGATGATCCCCGCGCTGGTACCCAACACGATGCCTAGCACGATATAGGCCACGGCAAGCGCGACACAGGCAGCAAAGCTGTAGCGCAGCGCCTTTTGCGTCAACCCACGCATGCCCGATCCTGAGCTGAGCGTGCCGTCCAGATTCACACTCATCGGCGCCTCGGGCAGTACGATACTGCCAACTATCCAAGTCACGATGGAGACCAGAAGGGCTGCGATTGCGATCATCAACAGCGGGTTCAGGAAGGCGATAGAGCCGGTCCAGGTAAGTGGTTCCATGTTCTAACCCTCCTTAAGAAATGCGAATGCGCGGGTTGAGGTAAACATAGCCGATATCCGAGATCAGCTGGGTCAACAGCACCACAAAGACCGACACGACCGAAATCGCCAACAGCAACTGGATGTCGTTGTTGCCCGCCGCCTGCACCAGTGCCCAACCGAAGCCCTTGTAGTTGAACAGCGTCTCAACAATCACCACGCCGTTCAGCAGCCATGGGAACTGCAGCATAATGACGGTAAAGGGCGCGATCAGCGCATTGCGCAGCGCGTGTTTCATGACAATGTTGGGGAAGGATACGCCTTTCAGCCGTGCGGTGCGAATGTACTGCGCTGTCATCACCTCGGTCATCGAGGCGCGGGTCATTCGGGCGATATAACCCATGCCATACAACGCAATGGTCAGTACCGGCAGGAAAAAGTTCTCGAAGGTCGGATTGTCCATCGCCTGCGTTGCAGTGCCTTTGAACCATTTCAGACCAACGGTGGATGAGGTGAAGATGGCAATGAAGATCACGCCCGACACATATTCTGGCGTCGCCGTCGTTATGATTGAGAATGTAGACAGAGACCGATCCAGCGCTGAGCCTTCGCGCATCCCGGCCAGTACGCCCACCAACAGGGCTGATGGGACCATCAGGATCAAAACCCACATCATCAAGTAGCCGGTATTGCCCAATCGCTTGGCGACAATGGTGCCGACCTCATCCTTGAAAACAGTGGAATAGCCCCAGTCCCCCTGAAGGATGCCGCAAAACCGGGGCGTGGTTTCCTCGGTCAATCCGGGTCGGGTGCAGGTGCCCACGAATGTGCCGTCATCCAGAGTTTTGGAAAACCCCGGTGCCACGCCCAGCCATTGGCCATATTTGACCAACGTGGGTTGCAGGTAGCCACGATTACCCAGCCAGGCCTCGACCTGTTCGTCGGACATCCGTTGGTTGCCCTGGGTTTTGGCCAGCTTTTCCAAGTTTGGGTATAGGTTGGTCAGAAAGAAGACCACGAACGTCAGGCACAATGCTGTCAACAGCATGACGCCAAACCGTCGGAGGATGAATAGTCCCATGATGGCCCCTGTTTTTCGGGTGTTCCGCAGATCGTTGGACCATTTTCTGGCCTCGGACTTCCGACTTGACGCCGGGTTGTCTGCGGCTGGAAAGGGGCGCCTGGATCAGGCGCCCCCGTTGATTGTCTGACAGGTTTTAGGCCGACCAGCCCCACTTGTAGTGGTGATGTTCGAAAGCGATATGCATATCGGTTCCGACCAGACCATCTTTCATATGGCGATACAGCGCGCGCCAGTAGGGTTGGATGGTCACGCCTTCTTCCTGAATCAGCGCCTCGCCTTTGGCGACCACTTCGCGCCGTTTGTCGGCGTCGGCAATGGCCAGGGCTTCGGTCAGGATGGCGTCGAATTCGGAGTTGGCCCAACCGAACTCGTTCCAAGCTTCACCGGATTTATACGCCAATGCCCAGATCTGTACGCCCAGAGGGCGGTGGTTCCAGTTGGTTGAACTGTAGGGGTATTTCGTCCAGTCGTTCCAGAAGGTGTTCCCTGGCAGAACCGTGCGTTTTACATTGATGCCCGCGTCCCGCAGCTGCGCGGCAACAGCGTCGGTTGTGTTCCGGCGCCAGTCGTCGTCAATCGACAGCAGTTCGTGCTCGAAATCAGCCATGCCAGCTTCTTCCATGAGCTTTTTTGCCCCAGCCGGATCGACCGTTTGCTTGGGCAGTTCTGCATAGTCCGGATGGATAGGCCCGACATGGTGGTTTTCAGCCAGCGTGCCGCGACCGCCATAGCCCAATTCAAGCAGAACGCTGTTGTCCACCGCCATTTGCAGAGCTTTGCGCACGCGCTTGTCGGCATAAACCTGTTTGCCGTCAACTTCGGCCAGCTGATTGGGACGGATCACGAGGGTTCCCATGGTGATCACTTCGGATTTCTCATAGCCGAGGCCGTCCATCACATCGATGAATTCACCCACGGATTCGTGCAGCATATCGACTTCGTCCGATTCCAGGGCTGCCAGCCATGCCGACGGATCGGTGCCGTAGTCGATATATTCGATACGATCCAATGTCGCGGGACCAAACACTTCTTCACCCCACCAGGTGTGGTCAGGTGCGCGCACCAATGTGCATTTGACCCCGACTTCCAGCTCTTCAAGGATGTAGGGACCGGTTCCGACGTTGTTGAGTAGGTCGTTTTCATTGAACGAACTATGCACGATGGCCGACGGATAGTCGGACATGCCGGCAATCAATGAAATATCCGAGCTTGGCAGGTTCAGTTTCACCGTCGTCGGATCAACAACTTCGATCGAGCCTTCGATAGCCTGGCCGGTGTCCGCGTCGATCAGGGTCGCAAAGCGACCTGCCATCGAATTGGTTTCCGAGCTTTTGTCACACCAACGCGCAATATTGCGTGCCACGTCATCTGCAGTGAAATCATCGCCGTTGGTCCACTTCACACCCGGGCGCAGTTTCAGTGTGTAGACAGTGGCGTCATCATTGATTTCCCAACCTTCCAGCAACATTCCGCGGAATGTACCGTCCGAGTTGTATTCGACCAGGTATTCCATTGTGCCGCGGGTTTGGTTGCCCATTTCCGACCAGTCATACGTGCGTGGGTCTTTCAGGGCACGAACGCTCATCTGGACGCGCAGGGTGCCGCCTTTTTGTCTGGTATCTTCGCCCTCGGCGCGGACAGGGGCTGCCAAGCCAATCATGCCGTAAGCACCTACAGCAGTAACACCCAGACCCGTGGCGCGGGTCAGAAACTCGCGCCGGCTTAATTTGCCGTCCCGATATTCCTGAGCATGCATCTCTGCCGCCCAGTGAATCGGTGCTCCGGTAAAGGTTTGCTTATTCATCGATGTCTCTCCCTGTGACATGTTCTTTTTATTGAAGAAGGTTGGAACCGTTCAGACCATATTGAGGCGAACAGCAGGTTCTCGGAATACTCGTTGGATTTTCATCATCCCCATGGGGCTATTCCGCCCTAGAATTCAAATGAGGTCAATGTTCGAAATCGACGTAGATAGCACAAAAACGACATGGCTGGGAGTGTTTGCTGTTGTCTCGGGCCTGCAGCGTCTTATTTCAAGCGATGTATACTGTCGTGAACCGAAACAATTGGCGTTTTTGGGAATCGCTGGAAAGGATTCTCGGAGATGAAGTTTGAACTACGGCTTGTATCGTTTTGAGAAATCTATCTGATTCCAATTCTTCATCCGTGCGCGAAACCAGGTGCGCTGGCGTTTGGCGAATCGGCGGGTGGCAATCGTTGCACGCTCTTTGGCGGCGTCCAGCGTAAGATGACCGTCAAGATAGGCCAGCAATTCAGGAACGCCGATGGCTTTGAAGGCGGGCAACGTCGGATCATAGAGGTCTCGCATCGCTTCGACCTCTTGCAGCGCGCCAGAGTCCAGCATCAGATCGAACCGCCGGGTGATGCGATCAAGAAGCCATTGTTTATCCACGTCAAAAACGATCGAAACCGTGTCAGTCAAATTCAGAACGGGCGGCGGTGTCTCAGCCTGCCAGTCGCTCAGGCTTCGTCCGGTGGCCCGCTGCACCTCCCAAGCTCGCTGAACACGGGCGCGGTTCTGCGTGTCGATCCGTTCCTGTGTCCGCGTATCGACACCAGCAATTAATGCGGTCAGGTCCAGTTGATCTGCCTCGGCGCGGATTTCCAGCGGCGTGGCGGGGATGTCGGCCATCCCTTCGGTTAACGCCGAGAAATACAAGCCGGTGCCGCCCACGATGATCGGGCGCTGCCCCCCGGTCAGCAGTGGCGTTACCTCGCGCAGCCAATGACCCGTCGAATACTCCTGATCATACGCGATGTGGCCGTAAAGCAGATGCGGCGCGCGGGCCTCTTCTTCGATCGAAGGGCGGGCCGAAATTACACGCCAGCAGTCATAGACTTGGCTCGCATCCGCATTGACGATCACGCCGCCGAACGTCTCGGCAATCTGCAGGGCCAGGGCCGATTTGCCCGAGGCGGTCGGCCCCGCAATCAACACCGGTTTGTCGTCGGGGATGGGGGGCAGGCGGTCCCAAATCTGCGATCTGTCGTTATTGTCCATTCGGGCTGCCTCAATCGTCACCAATCGCATTGAACCTGCGGAGGTTTTGCTTCATTTTGCGCCGGAAAATAAACCCGTGCCAGCCCGGAGCGCAACATGAGCCTTTCCCCGACCCTCGAATCCACCGAGACCGCCAAAACCAAGTACAATCGCGTGATGCTGAAAATCTCGGGCGAGGCGTTGATGGGTGATCAGGGGTTTGGCTTGTATCCCCCCACCGTTCAGCGCATCGCACAAGAGGTCAAGTCGGTGCATGATCTGGGAGTCGAGATTTGCATGGTCATCGGCGGTGGCAACATTTTCCGCGGCCTCAGCGGTTCAGCACAGGGGATGGAGCGCACAACAGCCGATTATATGGGCATGCTGGCCACGGTGATGAACGCTCTGGGGATGCAGTCGGCGCTTGAGGAAATCGGTGTGTTCACTCGTGTCATCTCAGCCATTCGCATGGATGAGGTGTGCGAGCCCTATATCCGCCGTCGCGCCGTGCGCCACCTTGAGAAAAAGCGGGTTTGCATTTTTGCTGCGGGAACTGGCAACCCGTATTTTACCACCGACACCGCCGCGACTCTGCGTGCCAATGAAATGGCGTGTGAGGCGATTTTCATGGGCAAAAACGGTGTGGATGGGGTTTATGACAAAGACCCCAAAGAACACGCGGACGCAGTGCGCTATGACACGGTTACTTATGATGACGTGCTGGCCAAGCGGTTACGCGTCATGGATGCCTCGGCCATTGCACTGGCACGCGACAACAACCTGCCGCTGATCGTATTTGGCTTGGATGAGCCGGGCGGGTTCCGCGGAATTCTGGCGGGTGAGGGGACCTATACCAAGGTTCAGGGCTAAATCCTTCGACAGCTTTTTGTGTGCAGGCCGGGGCGATTGCCCGGCCTGTTTTCATTTACAGCGGCCGATTTTCGTTATGGCGGTCAGCCGATTTTCGTCATGGCCGTCATATGAAGCAAGCCTGTCACTTTTACGCATTTTGTCGTTTTTAAGTAATAGGTGGTCTTCTCAGTTACGCCCTTGCCGATCCGGATATTGGATGTCCTGCGCATCGATAAGGGGAAGGAAAGATAATGTCCGACAATACGGAAACCGACTATGAAGTCGGTCAGGACAACGTTCAGATCATGGGTCTGGACGTCCACAATCCGGTCTTTGCCGTTTCGGGGCTAACCATCATTGCATTCGTGTTCTTCTCGCTGGTGTTCCGCGAGCAGGCGAGCGAGTTCTTTGGGTGGCTTCGACCGGCTTTGACCAGCAATTTCGACTGGGTGTTCATGATTGCGGCGAACATCTTTGTCGTGTTTTCACTACTGCTGATCGTCACGCCGTATGGTTCGATCCGTCTGGGCGGGGATGATGCCAAGCCGGATTACAGCTATGCCGGATGGTTCTCGATGCTGTTTGCCGCGGGTATGGGCATCGGTCTGGTGTTCTGGGGCGTGGCCGAGCCAATCTCGCATTACGGGTCGTCGCTGGGCGGGGTTGCCGCTGGCGAGGATGGTCTTCGCACCGACTGGGCACCGTTAGGTGCCGGTCTAGAGGACCCCGAAGCCTCGAAGAAGTTGGCGATGGCAGCCACCATTTTTCACTGGGGTATGCACCCTTGGGCCGTGTATGCGGTAGTGGCACTGGCGCTGGCGTTCTTCAGCTTTAACCGCGGTCTGCCGCTGACCATGCGGTCGGTGTTCTACCCGCTGTTTGGTGAGGCGACATGGGGTCCGTTGGGTCACATCATTGACGTTCTAGCCGTGTTCGCCACGATCTTCGGTTTGGCGACATCGCTGGGCTTGGGTGCAACGCAAGCGCTGGCTGGTCTGAATTATCTGTTCGATGTTCCGATCACGGACGGGATGAAAGTTCTGCTGATCGGTCTGATCACGGCATTCGCATTGATCTCAGTGGTTGCTGGCCTCGATAAGGGCGTAAAGCGGTTGTCCGAGGCCAACATGATCCTGGCCGCGGCCTTGTTGCTGCTGGTGCTGATCCTTGGGCCTACCGTGGCGATTCTGACCGGCTTCTTCGACAGCCTGATTGAATACGTCGTCGCATTGCCTGCACTGTCGAACTGGGTCGGTCGCGAAGACACCAACTTTATGCAGGGCTGGACCACCTTCTACTGGGCGTGGTGGATCTCCTGGTCACCATTCGTCGGCATGTTCATCGCCCGAATCTCGCGCGGCCGAACCGTGCGCGAATTCGTGACTTGCGTGATCCTGATTCCAACCGTCGTTGGCGCCTTGTGGATGAGCGTTTTTGGCGGTGCCGCGTTGGATCAGGTTATGTCCGGTTCGGGGCAGGCCCTGTCGGATGCTGCGCTAGAACTCAAGATGTTCTCCATGTTTGAACAATTCCCGATGACAGGTTTGCTGTCCTTCGTTGGCATCGTTCTGGTGGTTGTATTCTTCGTCACCAGCTCGGATTCCGGCTCGTTGGTGATTGATACGATCACGGCAGGTGGCAAAACCGATGCGCCGACGGCGCAGCGTGTGTTCTGGTGCATTCTGGAGGGCGCAATCGCGATCGTTCTATTGCTGGGTGGCGGCCTGGGTGCGCTGCAGGCTGCTGCGATTGCAACAGGCTTCCCGTTTGCGATCGTTCTGGTGCTGATGTGCGTGTCGATCTTCATCGGTCTTGCGAACGAAAAGCGACGCCGCTGAATCCAATTCAGCCCTTCGAAAGCCCCGGACAAGCGTCGGGGCTTTTTTGTTTCATGCCGGGTTGACCGAGCTCAGGGCCGCTGGCTATGTATCCGCGTCTTTTGATTGCCAGATCTGGTCCCGAAAGACTGCCCGTGCTTCTGTTTGTTTGACTGGGGCTGTGGCTGGGCTGGAAGACCTGCCGTGATTTCCGAGTTGTCCGAAATCATGCGCGGGCACGTCATCGGAACAAGCAGCATGAGCAAGGAGCGACGTGCCATGGGCACTCTTGATATCGATTTCGTTAGGGCGCAGTTCCCGGCTTTTTCCGAGCCCTGCCTGCAAGGTCAGGCGTTCTTTGAAAATGCAGGCGGGTCATACACTTGTAAGCCGGTGCTGGACCGGCTGACGCGCTACTATACTCAACGCAAAGTGCAGCCCTACGGCCCCTATGACGCCAGCCGTCTGGCAGGCGAAGAGATGGATGAAGCCCGCGCACGCATGGCTGCGATTCTGGGCGTGAACACAGATGAGCTGAGCTTTGGCCCCTCGACCACTCAGAACACCTATGTTTTGGCGCAGGCATTTCGCCAATGGATGCAGCCGGGCGATGCCATCGTTGTCACCAATCAGGATCACGAGGCCAACTCGGGACCGTGGCGGCGTCTGGCCAAGGACGGGTTTGAAATCCGCGAATGGCAGATCGACCCGGAAACCGGTTCGCTCAACCCGCAGGATCTTGAGAACCTGCTGGACGAGAAGGTGCGTCTGGTCTGTTTCCCGCATTGTTCCAACGTGGTCGGAGAGATTAACCCGGTCACCGAAATCACCGCCATTGCCCATGCGGCGGGAGCGTTTGTCTGTGTAGATGGCGTTTCATACGCGCCACATGGGTTCCCAAATGTCGGCGATCTGGGGCCGGATATCTATCTGTTCTCGGCCTATAAAACCTACGGTCCTCATCAGGGTTGCATGGTGATCAGGCGTGCGCTTGGTGAGCTGCTGCCAAACCAGGCGCACTATTTTAATGCAGACGCGCTGTACAAGCGTTTCACCCCGGCGGGCCCGGATCACGCTCAGATCGCGGCCAGTGCAGGTATGGCGGATTACGTTGATCTGTTGTGCGACCACCATAATGGCCCCAAGGGTAACGCAACCGAACGTGGAGCCTTTGTGCATGACCTGATGCGCGGGCAGGAGGTTGCGCTGCTGCAGCCCGTATTGGACGCGGTCAAGGATCGAAATGCCGTACGCTTGATCGGTACCTCAGATGCTACACGTCGCGCTCCGACCGTAGCGTTATCGCTGAGCCGGAATGCTGAAGCCGTGGCCACCGATCTGGTTGAACACGGGATCATGGCAGGAGGCGGCGATTTTTACGCCGTGCGCCCGTTGCAGGCGATGGGTGTGGATTTGGATCAGGGCGTGTTGCGGGTCAGCTTTACGCACTATACCTCTCAACAGGAAATTGATCAGTTATTGGACGCACTTGACGCCGTTTTGTGATCCGGTTTCTGCTCGGCTTCGTAATGCAAAGAAAACATCCGGGCGGTCATGGAAAACAAACATTCACCGATCATCATGTGGTTCCGGCGGGATTTACGCCTGTCGGACCATCCCGCTCTAAGTGCAGCGGCCCAAACGGGTCGTCCTATTCTGCCGGTTTTCATTCTGGATGATTTGGCTCAAGCGCTCGGTGCCGCGCCGAAATGGCGGCTTGGGCTGGGGCTTGAGGCCTTCGCGCAATCTCTGTCGCACATTGGCAGCCGGTTAATCTTGCGGCGCGGGGACGCGCTGACTGTTTTGCAGAACCTTATCGCAGAAACCGGAGCCAGCGGCGTCTATTGGACGCGAGCGTATGATCCTGATGCCATCGACCGTGACACACGCATCAAGTCTGCTTTGGCAGAGCAGGGGGTAGAGGCCAAATCCTTTGCGGGTCACTTACTGTTTGAGCCCTGGACCGTAGCAACCAAAACAGGCCAGCCGTTTCGTGTGTTCACACCGATGTGGCGATCCGTTCAAGGCCGAGAAGTTGCCACGCCTGAAGGCGTGTCGTCGATCAAAGCACCCTTGAATTGGCCGACTTCGGAAAACCTGACCGGTTGGAACCTGGGTGCGGCAATGAACCGGGGTGCAGCCGTGGTCGCACCTTTTGTCCGCCCCGGCGAGAATGCCGCCTTTGAGGCTTTGCACGAGTTTCTGGACCGAATCCAAGACTATTCGCACGATCGGGACTGTTTGGATTTGGAGGGCACCTCGGATCTGTCCGAATACCTATCGCTTGGCGAAATCGGCCCCCGCAGTGTCTGGCATGCGGTTCAGCGGGCCGCGATGAACGGTACGCAAGGGACAGACGCCTATTTGCGCCAATTGGTTTGGCGTGAGTTTGCGTACCACTTGGTGTATCACACACCGCGTTTGCTCAGCGGGAACTGGAAACCGGAATGGGATACGTTTCCGTGGAACACGGACGCCGATCATCCCTCAGTTGTTGCTTGGCGACAGGCCCGCACCGGTATTCCTGTTGTCGATGCGGGGTTGCGTCAAATGTATGTGACCGGTCGTATGCACAACCGGGCGCGCATGATCGTCGCAAGCTACTTGACCAAGCATCTGATGACGCACTGGAAAATCGGAATGAAATGGTTTGCCGACTGCCTGATCGACTGGGACCCGGCGGCGAATGCTATGGGTTGGCAGTGGGTTGCAGGCTCGGGTCCCGATGCATCACCGTTCTTTCGGATATTTAACCCACTGACACAGCAGGAAAAATTTGATCCTGATGGTGTTTATCTAAAACACTGGATCGCCGAAGGGCAGACCGTGCCTTCGGCTACGGCGGTGGCTTATTTCCGGGCGGTACCGCATTCGTGGGCGCTTGATCCGGCGGAAAATTACCCTTCACCAGTGGTTGATCTGGCCACTGGCCGAGCACGGGCCTTGGCGGCTTATGAAGGCCGAAAAACCGGGTAAGGAACTGAAAACTTGCCAGAAACACAAACTCGGCCTAGCTTTTAACTGCGGCCGCACAGGGGAGAGCGGATGATCCTGACGACAACTGAAGGGCAAAAAGACCTGCCCAGATACTTTGCTCAAGTGTTCAAAATGTTGAACCGGATGGGTTCGGGGCGAATGGATATCGCTTTGCCCGATGGGCGCGTGTTCCGATCCGAAGGTGCCAAGCCGGGGCCAGTGGCGCGCGTGGACATTCACGATCCCGACGTATTTGCGCGTTTGATCCGAGAGGGTGAGCTGGGTTTTTCGGATTCTTACCTAGAAGGTGGGTGGAGCACGCCCGACCTGCGATCGTTCATGGATCTGGTGCATTTAGGGACCGAGACGGTGTATGACGATTTCACCGGAAGGTTCCTGGTGCAAGCCTATGAACGGCTTCGATTTTGGTTGCACAACAACAACCGTCGACAAGCAAAGAAGAACATCTCGTACCATTACGATTTGGGGAACGATTTCTACAGGCTGTGGCTGGATGAAACGATGACCTATTCCAGCGCGCTGTTCGAAACAGGGCAGGAAAGCCTGGAAAAAGCGCAAACTGCGAAATATGCTAGCCTAGTCGATGAAATGGGTGCCAATCCCGGTGACCACATCCTTGAGATCGGTTGCGGATGGGGCGGTTTCGCTGAATATGCCGCAAAAGAGCGTGGCCTTCGGGTCACAGGTTTGACGATCAGCCAGGAACAGTTAAACTTTGCGCGGCAAAGAATTGAAAAAGCAGGACTTTCTGACCTTGTTGAGTTCAAATTGCAAGATTATCGCGACGAGCGTGGCCAGTATGACGGCATCGCCTCGATTGAGATGTTCGAAGCCGTCGGACAGAAATATTGGCCGGTTTACTTTGAGACTGTGCGTGATCGGTTAAAACCCGGTGCGCACGCGACCCTTCAAATCATAACCGTTGCCGATCACCGTTGGGATATTTACAAGAACGGCGTTGATTTCATTCAGAAATATATCTTTCCCGGCGGAATGCTCCCCGCGCCGACGATCCTGAAACAGCAGGTGGCAGAGGCAGGATTGAACGTCGTGAAATCGCGGGAATTCGGAAAAAGTTATGACCTGACATTGCGTCGTTGGTACGAGACGTTCAACGACAAATGGGACGAAATTTCGGAAATGGGCTTTGACGAGCGTTTCCGGCGCATGTGGAACTATTATTTAACCGCGTGTGGCGCGGCCTTTGACACTGGCAACTGCGATGTGACACAGATCACTATAGCAAAACCCAGTTAACAAAGGGAAATTCCGAATGCCCACTGCGCCGCGACTTGTTGCTTCACTATGCCTATTGGCAGTGGCCTTTATCGTGTCGAGCATGATCATCAGCAACGGCGAAGAGGGCAAGGACTATGGCTGGTTCACCTATGTCAACATGATTATTGCGGTGGCCTGTGGTTGGAAGGTGATGGGAAAGCGCGTTGGTCGCGGCTGGACCGCTGCGGTCAATAATGGCATCGCTGGGGTTGTATCATTGGTATTCTGGGCCCTTTTTGTTCAGGGCTGCTACGAGATGTTCCGACTGGCCATGCGTCATCGCTATGACGGCCCGTTCGAGGCGCTCACGGCCATTTTCCAGATTGGTGTGGAGTACGGCAAACTGCTCATCGTTCCGGAAATTCTGTGGACTTTGGCTATCGGAGCTCTTATCGCAGGGCTTGCAACCGAAGAAGCCGGCCGTCGCTGGCGATAACTCACCAGAATTTAGACGAGCTTTACTCTAGTGTCCGATTTGTTTTTTTACGGCACGCTCAGGCATTTGCCGCTGCTGGAATGTGTGCTTGGCCACCCGCTGTCACAAATAAAAATATCTCAGGCCAGTTTGCCGGACCATGCGGTTTATGGCGTGGCAGGGCAGGCTTTCCCGATGATTGTTCCAGAAAAGGGCAGTCAGGCCATGGGGTTGTTGGTTCAGGGTTTCAGCCCCGAAGACCTGAAACGATTGGCTTTTTACGAAGGTGGGTTCGACTATGATCTCAGCCCGCACAGTGTGGACGTTGCTGACGGCTCACGCGCCGAGGCTAGTGTGTTCTTTCCCGAACCCGAATTGTGGACACCAGACAAGCCGTGGTCGTTGCAGGCCTGGGTTGATGAATGGTCCGAAGTGACCTTGCTGGCTGCACAAGAAGAGCTGGCCTATTACGGCAAGGTCGACGCAACCACGATCGCTCGTAACTTTGCGCCGATCCGCACCCGGGCTTGGGCTAAGCTGGCTGCGCGAAAACGCCAGACGGGCGATCCGCGTGACGTCGCAAAAGACGTGATCGTGCAAAGCCATCGGCGGGCCTATGTCAATTATTTCGGTGTGGAAGAATTGGATGTGCAGCACCGCCAGCATGACGGAACGATGGGTCCCGTGCTGCACCGGAGCGGATTGATGCAGGGGGCCGCCGTCGTTGTTCTGCCTTATGACCCGGTGCGCGACACTGTTCTTTTGGTTGAACAATTCCGCGCGCCGGTTTTTCTGATCGACGATCCCGAACCGTGGATGTGGGAGCCGGTAGCAGGCATGATCGACCCCGGTGAAACGCCGGATCAGGCCGCCCATCGCGAAGTGCAGGAAGAGGCGCAAGTGTCTTTGAGCGCCTTGGAATATGCGGGCGGTGCCTACTCCTCGAGCGGGTCATCGACCGAGTATGTCTACCTTTATGTTGGGTTGGCTGATTTGACCCGGACCATCGACAATGGTGGAGTTGCTACGGAAGGTGAGGATATTCGCACACAAATCCTTCCATATGACGCGTTCCTTCAAAAGGTCGACAACAACGAATTCAAGGATTTGCCCCTGTTGATGATGGCAAATTGGCTGGCCCGGCATCGCGATCGTTTGCGCGGTTAACTATCGCCGCTTGTGGTTGTCGCACGGCATCTGTAAATCTTCGTTGATACGTAATGAAATGAGGGCGCCATGCGCATTGCACGAGACCTTGCCGACGCAGTCGGGAAAACACCGCTGATCCGGTTGAAGCGCATCAGTGAAGAGACCGGTTGCGAGATTCTCGGGAAGGCCGAGTTCATGAACCCGGGGCAATCGGTCAAGGATCGCGCAGCGCTCTACATCATCAAGGACGCAATTGCGCGCGGTGAGCTGAAGCCCGGCGGAACCATTGTCGAAGGCACGGCCGGTAACACCGGTATTGGCCTTGCATTGGTGGGCGCGTCGATGGGGTTCAAAACGGTGATCGTGATCCCGGAAACCCAATCCGAGGAAAAGAAAGACATGCTGCGTCTGGCGGGCGCGCAACTGGTTCAGGTTCCGGCCGCCCCGTATCGCAACCCCAACAACTTTGTGCATTATTCGCGCCGTCTGGCCGAGGAACTGGCGCAGACTGAACCCAATGGCGCGATCTGGGCCAATCAGTTCGACAATGTTGCCAACCGTCAGGCCCATGTGGAAACCACCGGCCCCGAGATTTGGGAGCAGACAGGCGGCAAGGTTGATGGCTTCGTCAGCGCTGTAGGTTCGGGTGGTACGCTGGCCGGCGTGGCCGACGCGTTGCAGCCCAAGGGCGTCAAGATCGCTCTGGTCGATCCGATGGGGGCAGGACTGTATTCGTACTACACCACTGGTGAGATCGCTATGGAGGGCAGCTCGATCGCCGAAGGTATCGGTCAAGTGCGCATTACCAAGAACCTTGAAGGGTTCAAGCCAGACTTCTCGTACCAGATGACCGATAACGAGGCGCTGCCATACATCTTTGATCTGCTGCGCGAGGAGGGTCTGGTTATGGGCGGGTCGACCGCGATCAACATGGCGGGCGCGGTGCGTCTGGCCAAGGATCTGGGGCCGGGCCACACCATTGTGACGATCCTATGCGACTTTGGCACGCGCTATCAGTCCAAACTGTTCAATCCCGAATTCCTGCGTGAAAAGGAACTGCCGGTGCCAGATTGGATGACCGAAGCCCCACGCAGCATTCCTGGCGTATTCGAGGACGTATGATGCTGCGGCAGGTTCGCCTGTTTCTTGCGTTTCTTCTGGTTTGTTTTGCCATGCTGGGCGGCCCCGTTGCCGCCCAGTTGACTGATCGGCAAAGCGAATATTACCAGAACTGGCTTGAGACGGCGGATCGCGCCGAGAAGGATATCGAATCCGATCGCACGTCAAACGCGGCTTTGGAAAACCTGCGGGCTGAAATCCACAACTATCGTGAGGATTTCAACAATGCACGTGGCGCCAATACCGACCGTATCCAGACGCTGGACGCGCAGATCAAGGCGTTGGGACCAGCCCCCGAAGGGGATGCGACCGAACCCGAAGAGATTGCCAAGCTTCGCGAGCATCTGGAAAACCAACTGACCAGCCTGCAGGTGCCGCAAATCATCTCGGAAGAAGCGTTCAGCCGCGCCAACGGCCTGATCAGCGAGATAGACAGCCTGTTGCGCGAGCGGCAGACAAAAGAGCTTTTAGAACGCGGTGTATCGCCGCTTAACCCTGTCTATTGGGGCCCAGCCTGGGTCGATATTGTCGAGGCTGTGCGAGGCCTGATCAATGAATCTGCGCTGAACCTGAAAACCAAAATCGTTCAAAAACACCTGAAAGAGCGCGGGCTGGGCATTTTCTTCCTAACCGTCGCTGCGGGGGTTTTGCTGTATTACGGGCGTTACTGGTCCGAGGCTGCCGGTGAATATCTGCGGCAGTTGGGCGGCCGGGGCAGCGGCGTGTGGTCGTTTCTGGTTTCACTGCTGCGGATTCTGCTGCCATGGCTGGGTGTCTGGTTGCTGGTTCAGGCGATCATCATGACTGGCCTGCCGGGATTGCGCGGAACGCTATTAATCCAGAATGTTCCTTATTGGGCCGCGATTATCTTTTATTACGACTGGATCGGGCGTCAGGTTCACATCTCGCAGGCGGCACAGAACTTTAACCGGCTATCCCGCAAGAGTGTCACGCAGTTGCGGGTATACTTGGATATTCTGGCGATCTTCCTGATCGTGTACGAATTCGGGCTGCTGTTTGATCAGATCGAAAACATTTCGGACGCGACCCGGGCCGTTATCGGCTTTCCTGTGGTAGTGGGAACCGCGCTGGTTCTTCTGCGTATCCGCCGGATTCAGACCTCAAAACCGGAAGCCGAAGATGGGCAATCTGGTGAAACGCCGCGAAGTGCCGGGCTGACCCAGCTGATGGACTTTCTGCGCAAGGCGATTTTTTTGCTGGGGATCGCGAGCCCGATTTTGGCGGCTATTGGATATACCAACGCAGCCGAGGGGATCGTTTTCCCGGCGGTGAAAACGCTGGTTCTGTTTGCGGCTTTGACGATCTTTCATCGCTTTATCACCTCGGTTTACGGCTGGCTCAGCGGGCAAGGTGAGTCGGCGCGGGACTCACTGTTTTCGGTGTTGGCCGGGTTTATAATCGCCATTCTGACCTTGCCGGTTCTGGCGCTGTATTGGGGCGCACGAAAGACTGACTTGCTTGAAGTCTGGTCGCGTTTGCTGCTTGGTTTTGACATTGGCGGCGTTACGATTTCGCCCAGAAACTTCTTTACCTTCCTGATCGTGTTTGTCATCGGCTACGGACTGACCCGGCTGCTGCAAAGCGGGCTGCGGAATTCGTTGCTTCCCAAAACCAGTATCGATCCGGGCGGTCAGAACGCTATTGCTGCTGGCACCGGTTATGTGGGGATTTTCCTGGCCGCGCTGGTGGCCATCATGTTGGCGGGATTTGATCTATCCTCGCTAGCCATTGTCGCGGGTGCCTTGTCGGTTGGTATCGGTTTTGGACTACAGACCATCGTGTCGAATTTTGTGTCGGGGATCATCCTGCTGGTCGAGCGCCCAATCTCCAAGGGGGACTGGATCGATGTGAATGGGATGATGGGTTATGTGCGCGATATCTCGGTACGGTCGACCCGGATTGAAACCTTTGACCGAACTGATGTGATCGTTCCCAACTCGGACCTGATCAGCGGGGTGGTGACGAACTACACGCGGGGCAACACGATCGGGCGCGTTATCGTGCCGGTTGGCGTGGCCTACGGCACGGATACCCGCGTGGTCGAGAAGATTTTAGGTGAGATTGCCAATTCCCATCCGATGGTTCTGGCGCATCCAGCGCCCAGCGTGGTGTTTCAGGGCTTTGGTGCGGATTCGCTGGATTTTGAAATTCGCGCCATCTTGCGCGACGTGAACTGGGTGCTTTCGGTGAAATCGGATATGAACCACGAGATCAACCGCCGGTTTGTCGAAGAAGGTATTGAAATCCCCTTCGCACAGCGCGATGTCTGGCTGCGCAATCCTGAGACGCTGCAAGGGCAGGGGCGTGCGCAAAAAACCGAACCTGCAACGGAAAGAACACCTACCGAACCCCTGTCTTCCAAGCCTGCGGACATGACCGAGGCCGATCTTGCAGACGGTGATGGGGATGAGCTGTAACGGGGTTTGTGGCGGAACTGCGGAAGGTTGAATTTTCGCTTTAATCGCCCCTTGCAAATCCCCCGGCGATGGTCCAAATATCGCGCGCACGGAGAGGTGGCCGAGTGGTCGAAGGCGCACGCCTGGAAAGTGTGTAGGCGGGAAACCGTCTCCAGGGTTCGAATCCCTGTCTCTCCGCCATCCTTACCTGATTTCCGCATTTGAACTTTGACCTATTAATTGCGCGGAAGTTATATCTCCTTACGGATCAGGATGTCGGCCAGACAAGAGCATGCGTCTTTTGTGCATCGAATTTGACCGCGAGGCAGGTCAAGCGCGTCGCCGAGAGTCCCTATTTTGCCCCCAACGCCGCAGACGCCCCGGAAGATTTCGCCATTCCCCCGGACCCGAAGGGATTCAAGCCCTACGTTGCATTTATATCCACGCCAGCGGTTCATATCCCTAAGAAGGAAGTCATTGGGGCGGAGTATCTCAGTGTGGCCCGACCGCGTGGTTGCGCGCATCAGTGATCGAGGTTCTTCACCAACCGGGGCCCTGTCCGAGGGCAAACCCACCGCGAGAACCTGCAACTGGTCGTCGGTGTAATCGTACAGCTGCACTCCGAAATCTTTCCGCAACGGTTTCAAGGAAATCGAAGCGGTGGGCAGCGCCGCGCGTAATTCTCGCGCATCTTCAAGCGTCTGATCAAAACGATCTGGATGCATCGTCACGTTAATATGAACGGTGATACGGTCAGTCATCGTACCCGCCACTTGGATAAAATGGCTCAGCTCTGCAAATTCGGCATGATAGGTCAGGATAACGCTGTTCAGGCGGCTGTTGATCATCTCCCAAAACCGAAGTGTGCGCGACGCATTGCTGATCAGGCTGACCTTGAACCCTATATCGGACGCATGACCTAGCAGATCAATGATGCGAGGATGCATTGTGGGTTCGCCGCCTGTAAACTGCAGCCAGACAATCTTGCCTAATTCATCCACATAGTGTCGATTTAATTGACGGTACAGATTCAGAACGTCATCGGTTTTCTGCCACTCAAGCGAACCGTCGTGCAAAGCCTTTGGGCAATAACTGCACGCATAGCTGCACGAATTCCCGAGCGTCCAGTCCACCACGACCATGTTGCCACACGCAGGATCGGGGTGGTCAATCAGAGTAAATAGGTCCGGATGGTTCTGGATATCTTCCATTAAAATCCAAGCGTTTAGCTAAGTTCCTCCGACAGTGCGACCAGAGTGGTCCTGTGGCCCCCACCAATTTTCCACAGCCTAGCTTGAAATAGGAATTGGAACAAAATTTTTTGGAACACTAGGCATCAATGGCGCTTTGGTGGACGGTTTCGGATACCTGAGAACCCATTTCACAAGGCCAATTGCCTATGTGACAGGGCGATTGCGGGTTCGGTCGACTTGTTTTCGAGTGGCCATCTTTTTATAGTTTAAACATAATCTTTTAGAATTTTCGGCGCTAAGGCGTAACCGGTTTGTCGAATTTACAATAAAATAGGGCCTGTTTCGGCGGCCAGTCGGGGGAATTTATGACAAAGGCTAACGGCCCAAGAACTCGACCTAAAGTTGCCAAGAAAACTGCCAATCAAACGGCGGATATCTATGATTTTGTGCAATCCCCCGAGTGGCAGAAGGTGCTTGAAAAAGCGCGGGTAGAACGAGAAAAAAACCTTTCGGCGCCTGCGCAGCAAAACAAAGAGGGTCAACAACCCAAACCGGTTCGCCGTAGGACCAACCAATCAACCACAAATGAGCGTGCCCAAAGCAAGCAAAAGCCATGGTCCGCTCAGGTAGAGGAAGCAAGACACAAAAGAAATGAAGTGCTTGCCCGTCGTGCAGCCGAGTCGAAAAAAGCAGACCCCAGTAGTCCTGAGGCCCGTCAGGGAGATCTGCAAGGCGGAGACAAAGCAACCTCTACACGGACACCGAGACAGGAAGACAAGCCGACCAATCGTGAACAGACTGATCGTGCAGCTGCTAAACCAGACCAAGCAACAGCCAAGAGCGTTCTGGAAGAAAAGGGCGCAGGGAGGCCGGGCCCGTCTGATGACGCTCTGGTCAGCGAAGACGCGTCCTTAAGCGCGCTGACGAGGGCAGAGTTAAGTTTAATACTGTCTTCCGAGGAAGTTGATCATCGCCTGTCCAAAAAGCTCCTGCAACAGCTGAAAGATCACCAACGGACGCGGCGCAGGATCAGGTGGAGCTTGGTGGCCCTTGGATGCTCCATCGGTGTGGTTGCTTCGTCTTCGATATTTCTGACTTTGTTCGGATTGGGTGTATCGAACCCGATTGAAAGCGCGGCTATTGGGTCTACTGATGGTGCAGCGGCAGACGATTTTGGCCAAACCGGACCATCGCAACCTGATGTGCCGAGTGGAGCAGGGGGCGAAACTGTCATTTCCGCCGATTTGTTCGACGCGTCATCATTGCCGTCGTCATCCGGCGCAGAATTGGAAGAGACGCAGGATTTGAGCAATCTTGCCTCATCAGCGCCCCTTCAGTCCGAGTTGGCGGAAACGGCCGAGATCGTTGATCCCGGCACTCCAAGTCTGGCCCCTAGCGTTCTGTCGTATGTTCCGACGCTTGAACCACCGTTACTACCGGTAGGCGGCGCTGGCTATTTGCCGAGACGAGAGGCTAATCCCAGTTTCCTGCCTTATGAGTTCGAACCAGAGTTCTTTACTACGTCGATCGCTTTGCTGGACGAAGTTTCTGCAGGCTTTGATCCAGTGGCGATTTCGATTGACCCGATCCCGCCCTCGCGGCGTAAGACTACTGTTTCTTCTAGCACCGAGGTTGTTGAGCCCAGCACCTCAAGCGTGCCGCCTAGCGTCTTGTCATTTGTTGCGGCGCTTGAACCACCGCTGTTGCCGGTGGGCGGGGCTGGTGACCTACCAAAACAAGAGGCAAACCCGAGTTTTCTGCCTTATGAACTTGAACCAGAGCTTTTCGCCACGCGGATTGCCTTGGTGGATGAGATTTCCACAGAAATTGATCCTTTGACGATTTCGATCGACCAGATCATTCCCCCGCAGCGCGCGCCCAGCGTGTCTTCACAGCTTGTGTCGTTGCAATCTCCGGTGGCTTTGGAAGCCGCAGAAGATCACCAGTTGCCGTCAATTCGGATCCTGGAACCTCAGCCAGATCGTCCTTTGGCGGGTAATCCTGCTGAGCGTCCTTTGAAAGTCGTTTCATCTGATCCTTCGATCTTGCTGGAAGACGTGGCGCTTAGCCCGCCAATCCCACAGGCGCTTACTTTGAAACAGACTCCAAACCCGCAGGATTCGGCCACACCCGCGGCATTGCCTACCGAGGATATTGCGGCCCTACCGAGCGAAGACGCCAAGCCATCGAATCCGAGTGCAAGTGGTGGCGGCGCGTCATTCAGGCTCTACGCGCCAAACAAGATTCCCAATGATGCTGTGGACTCATTTGTTGCTGAATTAACAACGACAGGGCATGAACTTAGCGGAACGGCGCGCGTTGGTTACAAAGTATCCCAATCCAATGTGCGGTTTTATCACAGACAGGATGCGGCCAAAGCTGCCGCCCTTGCTAAGGACGCAGGCGCCTTGTTGCGCGATTTCACGGGATCGAAATCCAAAACACCCACCGGGGTGATCGAATTGTATTTGGCCGGCGAAGGTCTTGGCCAAGCTCCGGTCAAACGGGTGGCCAAGAAAAGCCGCCGGACCACAACCCAAAGTAGCCCGGTTAACCGCCTTAAAAGTCAGGTTCTGAAAAAACTCAGGACAACGACAAACTAATGGCGCTATTATAGGGTAAGTGCGAAGGACTAAGTTGAATTGTGAAAAGTTAAAAAGTATCGACGGGTTTTTGTAAAATGACTGAAAGCAGACTTATTGGCATAGTAACCGCGCTACTATTTCTAACGACGGCGCAGGATGCGCGCGCTGAGATCACGCTTGAGCATCTCCTTGCCATCGATCAACTCTTGTCGGCCAATGACACCCAGGCGCTACGCTCGTATCTGGAAAGAAATCCCGGATTGCTGACCGGAACCGATGAACTGTCGGTCGAATTGCGCAGCTTTTACGAGGCCGCGTCCACGGGCACTTTAAACTTTGGCTATACCGCCGGTCCGACAGCCGGTACCGCGGCTGCTGCGACCGACAACGAGCTGGCGCATTAAAGCTTATGACGGCGCTCGAGGCCATCAATTGCTCAGTGCGTCCAAAGATCGCCTACATCATTGAACCGCGGTTTTCCGGTGGAACGTCAGCAGCGGTTGCGGCCGAACTGCGGGTGGCTGTGGACTTTGGAACGCTAGAGGTGCACGCGATAACTTCGCGAACTTTTGGCGAAAATCAATCTGTTGCGCCGGCACTTCGGCAGGTGTTGGACGAATTGCATATCCCGCTGATTTGGGATGCGCCGCGTATTAGTGCGGATTACGTGATCCTGCACAATCCATCGTTTCTAAAGTTCAACGAGGCACTGAACACCAAAGTTTTTGCCCGTGATCTGATCGTTGTGACGCATGAAAATTTCTTGCGTCCGGGCGGCGAGGAAGGGTTCGACGTTTCCGGCTGCCTGAACCAGATTGAGGCGTCATCTTTTGTGCTGAAGCGAACCCTGGCACCGATTTCACCCCATAATCGCAAGACCGTGAACGATTGGTTGGACAGCTCGCGCTTAGCAAGGCAGTGGAGGGTTCGGGACACCGACTGGTTCAACATCTGCCATACGGATGTAAGTCCTCCGTGCGAAAAGCCACAGGACCGTCGGGGCAGGCATTCACGACCGGGGTTTGAAAAGTTCCCATCGCTTTCCGACCTCGACATGTGCTTTCCCGAGCATTCTCAAAGCAATGTCATTCTGGGTGCTGATGCCATGCTGAACGCGGGTGTTCTTCGGGCCCATTGGACCTTGCTGCCTTTTGACGCCATTAGTGTGGACGAGTTTTTTGGAATGATCGATTTCTACGTCTATTTTACAGCGCCGACCTGGCAAGAAAGCTTTGGTCGCGTCGTGACCGAAGCGCTGGCCGCTGGCAAAGTGGTTCTTACCAATCCGGAAACCGGGGCAAATTTCGGCGATGGTGTCCTTACGTGTCATCCGGGCGACGTGGACCGGGTCATATCTGATCTGGTCGCTGACCCGCAGCGATATCATGAACAGGTCTCACGGTCGCAAAAGGTGCTGGAGCGTTACTCGGCAGAGAGTTTCAGGGCAATGTTGTCAAATGTCCTGACCGCAGACAGCGGGGTTATGAAATGATTTTCATTGAGGCTGGCACGCGCTCGCTGCGGACCTTTGATGCGCAATTGATCTTTGCCGATCAGCTGACCGCACGCGGTTTTAACGTGTGTATCGATGCCGAATACTTGCCGAAAGACGCAGGTCGCGGCCGGGTTTACGATGCTGCCAAGTTTTTGGTCGATCCGGGCGAGCATGAGGTCGAAAGGGTATTTGTGCTTGGCGCCGAGGAGATTGATGATCTTCTTCTTGCGTCCCTGCGGCAAAGGCAACTGGCGGCAAACGTACCAGTGGTTGCCACGGGCCGTTTCGAAACGCAGCAAAGTTATATCGGTGCAAAGGCGCGTCTGGCATATGCCCTTGGGCGTGAAGCCACGGTGTTGGACCTTTCGGATTTCCAGCCGCGCTCGATGTTACCTTCGGCGGCCTGTCCCTTGGTCGCAGACATTCGGCCAACGGCTCGTTTGGCAGTCGAAAAGCCAAATGTTGCCGTGGTCTTGGGGTCCATGGAACTTGACGCGCCCGAGACGCTCTCTTGCTTGGCCCGGATGAGCAATCGCAGTGACTATACTCTGCAACTTATCGTCAACGGGGCGCAGAACAAGGTGATCAATGAGTCGCCCTTTCATGATCTGCCGACTATTTTGTATACCGATCTTTCCGCCCGTATTTTGGCAAAAACGACAGATGTCCTGGTGATGTTTGGTCATGGTGTCGCCGGGGTTCGCATGGCCGCACTTGCAGTCGAGCTGATCGCCACTGGTGGGGTCGCGATAGATTGCACGGATGATGAGGCCATTGTGTCCTCCGGCGCCCCGGCTTTGATCGGGCCCAAAACGCCGCTTGCGCTGGACGGGTACCTCACAGGGAAGATACTTGAGAACCTTGCCGGGGTGGCTGAACAGGCGACAAAATCCCAGTGGCTGCATTCGGTGGACATTTCCCGGTTGGAAAAGGCAGCAGACCTAAAGCCCCAAAAACGCGAACCTATTCGAACGGCACAGCGAACAGTGTTTTTTCCAACCAACGGGGTTGGATTGGGACACGCTCAGCGATGCGCTATCATTGCCAAAGAATTGCCGGATGATATAGCCCCGATTTTTGCGGCCTTTCCCAGCTGCGTTCCACTTGTGCGCCGCGAAGGCATGGACAGTATCCCTCTGGTTCAGCGGACTGAAGTATCAGCCAACTTTAATGGCAACGATATCCTGACTTACCGCCGACTTGGCGCAGCTCTGCAGGAAAATGACAGGTTGGTGTTTGACGGCGGCTATGTCTTTGATTCCGTCTACCGAACGATCCTTGAGCGCAACTTGTCGGCGGTTTGGATACGGCGTGGGTTGTGGCCTGATGGGCGGTCCAGGCCAAGAATGCTCCAGCGTGAGGCCGTATTCGACAAGGTCATAGTGCCATCCGAAGCCTTTGAAGAGCTAAACGACACCTACAGTTACGGCGATCACGTTCGCAACGTTGGCCCGATCTTTCGCCGTGTGGTCCAGTCGGGTGATGAACGCCAAGGACTTAGGGGTCGGCTGGCTGAACGGTTCGGGCGTGAGTTTGATCATCTGGTTGTCAGCATGTTAGGCGGCGGCGTGGCGTCGGACCGGTCGGCGCAACTTCAGGCAATTTCCGGGATGCTTGAGGACCGGTCAGACTGTTTGCATCTTGTCGTAACCTGGCCGGGCAGCAAGGTTCAGCCGGCCACCTTCGGTTGGTCAAATACTCACGTTGTTCAGACCTTTGAGGCTACAACCCTTTGCCTGGCCGCGGATTTGGTCATTTCGGCGGCCGGATATAATTCTGTTCTCGAAATCCTTTACAATAAGATTCCGGCAATCCTGATCCCCCAATCAGCACCGTATCTGGACAATCAGGAACGACGCGCCCAGGCGTTGGCTGACCGCGACCTGTGCGCGATCATCACCGAAAAAGAGTTCATGAAACTCGAGCGAACGGTTTCAGACTGCTTGGATCAAGGTGATCTGGAGGTCTATCGGACCGCGTTGAATAAAATTGAATTGCCAGAACCGGGGGCGGCGAAAGCGGCCGAAATCATTGCAGAGGCCAAGTGCAGAAAATGACAGATATTTCATGGTACGATATCCTAAGCAGAACAACGCCTAAACGACCTGTTCAATTGGATGATCTGATCTCTGGCGATCAAGAACCCAAGCCGCACGGGAATGTTGTATTTCCTGAAGTGGGCCTGATCCCTTCCGTTGCTCTTTGGGAGCGGGATGAGGGCGGGCCAACGCATATCGGTGTTCGGATCGTGAGCCCCATGAAATCAGTGTACAATGTAGCGAGATTTCTTGCTGCAGCTGCGTTGGAGCGCGAGGTGTATCCGGTCATTCTAAGCCGCATAGATTACAGCGGATTTGAGCAGTTCGGCTTCCGCGTTGAGCGCGTACCGGATGAACCGATGGCTGCGCAGTTCGCTGAAGAAGAGATCCGAAAATTCTGGGATCTGGCGATCATTATCGACGGCGACGATGTCGGGCTTTGGGCCGGTCAAAAGGCTCAGTCCCAGAGCCCGGCGGATAACAGCAAATGACCGTACAGTGTTATGAGCCGGGGCAGGGCGGTCGCCGGTGTTACACCGACCGTGTCAGTCCACCGTCTACTCGGATGTTCTGGCCGGTGATATATGCTCCACCGTCCGACGCTAGAAAAGCTACGGTTGCTGCGATTTCGTCATACGCCTTGCCATATCGTTCCATCGGGATGCGGGCCTTCCAGTCCGGGTTTTCCGGCAGGCTGTCAATGAAGCCCGGCAGCACGTTGTTCATGCGCACATTGTCAGTCGCATGTTTGTCTGCGAACAATTTGGTGTAGGCTGCCAGACCCGCCCGCATCACACCAGACGTTGGAAACACCGGGTCGGGTTCGAACGCCGCGAAGGTCGAGATGTTGATGATTGCTCCGGACTTTTGGTCAATCATGATCGGGGCGATGATCCGCGTGGCCCTTACCGCGTTGAGGAAATAGACCTCTAGCCCTTCGTGCCAGTCGTCATCACTGATCTCGAGGACCGGGGCGCGGGGGCCGTGACCAGCTGAATTCACCAACACATCAACGCGACCCCAGCGGTCCATGGTCATGTCCACCAACCTTTGCATGTCTGCGCTGGACCTGTTGGTGCCGGTCAAGCCGATGCCGCCCAATTCAGTCGCCAAAGCTTCGCCTTTACCCGATGATGACAGGATGGCGACGTTGAACCCATCAGCTTCCAAACGACGGGCGCTTTCCGCGCCCATGCCGCTGCCGCCGCCCATAATGATTGCGACTTTGTTGTCCGTCATGTTGCACCTCATTGTGTCTACTTAGGATGAAAAATGGCGTCAGCGGCGACGTTTGACCAATCAGTAATTCTGCCTTAACCTTGTAGAAAATCTATTGTGTTGAATCCCTAACCATGCGTAATTTACCTCCCTTGAACGCATTAAAGGCGTTTGAAGCATCAGGGCGCCATCTGAACTTCAGTCGGGCCGCTGATGAGTTGGGCGTCACGCAAGGCGCTGTGGCCCAACAGGTGCGGTCGCTTGAGGAAATATTGCAAATCAAACTGTTCCACAGGCAGGCCAGAGGGCTGTCCCTGACTGATGAGGGCCGGGCCTATCTTGCACCGCTCCGTCGCGCCTTTGACTTGATGGCCGAGGCAACCGCAAACTTGTCACCGCAAGACGTTGTTGCCACGATCAGTTCAACCCCTTCTTTTGCTACACGGTGGTTGGTGCCGAGATTGGGGTATTTCGCACAGGATCATCCCGATATCCGGCTACGTCTGGATGCGTCGAACACGCTGGCGAATTTCCAGACGGACGGGGTCGATATTGCGATCCGACAGGGTAAGCCACCGTTTGGTCCGGGATTGGTCTCCGTGCCTTTGTTTTCTGCAGAGTTGATCGCTGTCTGCCATCCTGATCTCGCGTCAGGGCATAGCCCCATTCAGTCGCCTGCAGACCTGATCAACCATGTTCTGCTCGAAGACACCCATGGCCAGTGGCCCCTGTTTCTGGAGGCCGCTTTGGGAGAGGTGCCTGTATCCGGGCTAAAGACCATGGCGTTCAGCCAGACTTCGCTGGCCATCGATGCTGCAATCGCCGGGCAGGGCATCGCGCTGGCCAACCGGGAATTTGTCGCTGGGGACCTTGAGGCCGGGCGCTTGTGCCAACCCGTTTCTTTTGCAACCCCGGTGCAAGAAGGGTACCACGTCGTCACCCAACGCACGCCCAGACAGGCAAAGGTCGCCGAGGCGGTTCGGAACTGGTTGATCAAACAGGTTCAGGAAGCGTCATCGCTAGTTCAGGCTGAAACAAAGGTGAATTGTCACGGAAATCAGAACGCCCTATGAAGGGCACTGATTTTAGCACTAAGTGCCCTTGCGGCGCACGTTTCTCATGATTGGGACCTGACAGACATGATTGACCTAAGCGGCCACACCCCGCTGCGCGAAAGCCGCAACTACAAGATTTTCCAACACCCTGAAATTGAATGCGCGTTGTTGAAAGTTCGGGTGGATGAACCTATTCGACATCATGCGATTCCGCGATATGCGGCCTGGCGCTATGGCAATCTGCGGCAGTGGAATCGAGAAGCGAACGAATATCTGGCCGCGTTGAATCGCGGCTGCCCGGAAATCGAACGCCTCGCGCGGTTCATGGGGTATGCGCCGACGTCGCAAGGCCCGGCATTGGTTGTTGAAAAACTGACTGGTTCAGATGGTGGGCTTGCGCCGACCCTGCAATCCGAAAAGCGTGCGGTTGCGTCGGACAGGGAGGCGCGCCAACGGCTGCATGATGAGTTCATGGAACTGATGGACGATCTCAAAAAAGGGCAGATCATTGTCGGTGACATGGGGTTTGAAAACATCGTCCGCGCGCAGGAACGCGGCGGAAAGCTGGTCATCATCGACGGGCTAGGTGAACGGGTGATGTTCCCGCTTGTTTTGTTCAGCAAGTTGGCGTTTCACAAGTCGATTGAACGTCGCCGGGAACGTATGTCCAAAGCGTTCAATCTCGGGACGAGTTAACTCAGCCTGCGTCGGTCACAGGCATCGTGGTCTCAACCTCTTTACGGATTTCCTGAATGAGAGCTATTGCAGCCGGGTTTCGGCGCTTTAGATGCGTGCGCGCGACAAAGGCGATACGGGGCGGAACAGGGAAAAGCTTGTCGATGATTTCCATGTCCGAAGTGATGTGCATTCCGTTCAACAATGCGACACCCAAACCCGACCGCACCGCCGATTGGATGCCCGCCGCACTCGGGCACTCCAGAACGTTATCGAACTGGTGCAGCTTTTGTCCCATGCCCCATTGTTTATAAAAACACTGGCTATCGAAGGATAGAAAAGGCACAGGCGAGGATAAATCCGGGTGAAATTCCGGCGACTTGACCCAGTGCAGCGTGTCTTCAAACAGGATCAAATCGTCAGGCAGAATGTCCTTACGAAAGATCTGCATCACCGCCACATCCAGCTCTCCGGCTTTCAACCAGGACTGCACGTTTAGGCTTTGACTGGTGCGGGTGCGGACACGAATGTCAGGGTACAACCGCGTGAAACGACCCACAATTCGGGCGATGTCGCTTGTGGCGGTGTCCTCGGTCATGCCCAGGCGGATGGTTCCGGTCAGAGCTTTCTTGCCCAAAGATGACAACGCTTCGTCATGCAAATCGGTGATCCGGCGCGCATAGTCGCACAGCCGTTGACCGGCCTCGGTAAACAAAGGGCTACCGGCGCGGCGGGCCAGCAAGTTACAATCCAACGCCTGCTCTAGCCGACGAATTTTGTGGCTGACCGCAGATTGAGACAACGCCAGATGTTCCGCCGCGCGGGTCACGCCACCATGTGCAGCAATGGCCAGCAAGGCGCGTAGGGCGTCAATTTCTAGGCGTTCGTTCACTTTCCACCATATGACAAAATAAGATCACAGAATGACAATCATTCATTTGAGTCACATGATAATCTTGGTCTAGTCACAAGAAAAGACAAAACATTAAAGGCCCAAAATGACCTTTTTTATCACTGAGCCCGCTCCGATAAACCGCATGACAGGACAGGGGTGAAGCATGGAAAAACTCGAAACCTCGCGTCGCAGTCTGACTACGGTGTTTGAAATCACCGGGTCCGTGTTGGCGATGGCCTATGCCTTGCTGATCGCCTCGAATATCGGGGCTGAGCTGTTGGGGTTTACGCTTCTGCTATTGTCGTCGGGTCTGTTCACAGCCTGGGCGGTGATCGACCGTCGCTGGACATTTTTGCTGCTACAGGGGTTTTACGCAACATCAGCCATCATCGGGTTGATCCGTTGGGCTTGAAACTTCGCTTAGGGCAGCGGTGGATTTCCTGCTAGGACAGGTCCATGCGGACTGAAAACAGAATCGAGATCGGCTTTTTGCTGTTTGATGGCTTTCCCATGGCTTGCCTGACCTCGGTGATCGAGCCGCTGCGGGCGGCCAATGAAATCGCGGGGCAAGAAGCGTTCCTCTGGTCGCTGATTTCCGAGAATGGCCAAAAGGTCCAATCCAGCGCAGGTGTCGGATTCGAAGCCGAGCGATCTCTGGCAGCCTGCAAGGACATTGATATTATTTTCCTTCTCAGCAGTCCGACTTCGGTCTTCGACAACCCGAGTTTTGGCAACGGTGCCCTGCGCAGTCTAGGCCGCCACGGGACGGTTCTGGGCGGGATCAGCGCAGGTGTTTTTCCATTGGTTCGGTCGGGTGTCATGCAGGGTCATCCGGTGTCGGTTCATTGGTGTTATGAGGCCGCGTTCGAAGCGGAATTCCCTGACATGGATGCCCGCAGTGAAGTGATCGTCAGAGATGCCAGTCGAACAACCGTTTCGGGCGCGGCGGCAGGGTTTGATCTGGCATTGCATCTTATTCAGGATAGGCTGGGTGGGGACGTTGCACATGAAGTCGCCTGTTGGTTCCAGCACCCGATGATGCGCGGCGCCGGTGTGCAACAGCAGGTGCCCAGAGCAACTGCGCCCGACACGGGCGATAACCTGCCGCCTCTGGTTTCCCGCAGTGTTGCGTTGTTCGCTGCGCATATGAGCGAGCCGATTTCCGTGGCAGAGGTGGCGCAGCAGATGGGGGTGACGCCCCGACAGATCGAACGGGCTTTCAAACAGGCAACCAGTCAAAGTCCCAGCCACTATTACCGCGCCATGCGTATGAAGGCTGCCCGGCAGATGGTGGTTTATACCAAAGACCCGATACCCCAGATCGCCTCAGCCGTCGGGTACGGTTCGGTCGCGCCTCTGGTGACGCATTATCGGGCGGCTTTCGGGCTAAGCCCCAGCGAAGATCGCCGCAGAATCAACCGTTTTCGAGTTGAAGATAACGCGCCGCTCCCGTCGGTCTGACCGATGGATCAAAGTGCCGAGCGCATCGCCGTCAAAAGGGCATGATGCAGTGAACCGGCCGAGGATCGTGGACCGTAGAAACTGAAGCTCTCGGGTGTTCGGCACAGAACAAAACAACCGATATGATGGATCGAACAGCGCGCCGCGCTGCCTGGTTCAAGCTTGCGCAGATCAAGCTGGCACAGGAGTTCCAGAACCGCAGTAATATGATCTCCGTTCAGGTCGAACCGCGTCCAGCCGTCCGTTTGCTCGGTGACCGACGCGGCATCTCCCGTGGCGGTTTTGACCTGTTCGGCAAGCGCTTCGTGGGTGTCAAAGGGGGCCTCAATCATCCATTGACCGGGGCCGGCCCAGAACGCGCTGATCGTTGTACCGGCCCAGCGACCAATATCGAGGGTGGGGGCATCGATCAACGTGGCCAGAGAAGTGGCAGTATTGTCTTCCTGCCCCATCCGGGCCGCGACCGAAGCCAGCGCCACGCCGGGCACTTCGGTACATGTGACACCTCCGACGGTCTCCACGTGCGGGTCAGTCCCGCCCAGGGCGGTTATAGCAACAAGATCATGCACGTAGACGCTCTCCTTCAGGGTCGACGAAATGGGCCGAGACAAGTTCCACCTCGACGGTCAGGTCAGTCAGGGGTGAGACCAGACGCATTTTCTCGCCCAGCCGCTCGGCCCCGTTTTTCACGAGGCCCAGACCGATATTGCTGTTGAGGATCGGCGAGTAGACAGCCGAGGTGACATACCCTTGATCATGGGCAGCATCGACCGGGCCATCGGCGTTCATCAGATGACCGCCTGCGGTAACTTTATCCTCGGGTTGTACCGGCTTGATCCCGACAAGTCGCAGGACATCCGGTTCGACCAGAGCTTCGCGTTCGGACAGGATCGAGCCGATGCTGTCTTTCTTCTTTGACACCATTTTGCCCAAGCCAAGGTTCAGTGCCGTGGTGGTGCCGTTGAGTTCACTTCCTGCGGCATGGCCTTTTTCGACCCGCATCACGCCCAGCGCTTCGGTGCCGTATGGCACCACGTCAAATTCCTCACCCTCGGCCATCAGCCGCCGCATCAGCGCGTCGCCATAACGTGAGGGCACCGCGATTTCGTAGGCCAGCTCGCCTGAGAACGAGATTCGGAACAACCGCGCCCGTAGCCCACCGCAGACGGTGACGTTGCCACAGGCCATGAACGGGAAGGCGTCGTTTGAAAGATCGAACTCTGGGTCCACGATCTTTTGCAGCAGTTTGCGCGAATTGGGGCCGGCCACGGCGTACTGTGCCCAGGCTTCGGTGGTTGAAATCAACTGGACATCCATGTCCGGATACAGGCACTGGCGGGCAAATTCCATGTGGCGGTAGACACTTACGGCGTTAGCCGTGGTTGTGGTGACGACGAAGTGATCCTCGGCCATCCGCGCAGCGGTGCCGTCATCCATGACCATTCCGTCTTCGCGCAACATCAGTCCGTACCGGGTTTTTCCTACGGCCAGCTTTGCGAAGCCATTGGCGTAGATGCGGTTCAGAAACTCGGCCGCATCGGTGCCCTGAACGTCGATCTTGCCCAGTGTCGTACAATCGCACACCCCGACCGAGGCGCGGGTTTGGCGTACCTCACGATCCACGGACTGCCGCCAATGGGTTTCACCGGGCAGGGGGAACCACTGCGCACGCAGCCAGTTGCCAACCTCGACAAACACGGCGCCGCGTTCTTTGGCCCAATAGTGCGAGGGAGTCAGGCGAGTCGGGTGAAATTCCTGCCCCTTCATCCGGCCCGCGAAAGTGCCAATCGGCACGGGTGTGTAAGGCGGGCGGAAGATGGTGGTTCCGACCTCGGGGATCGACTTGCCGGCCACCTCTGCCATGATCGCAAGGCCGGTGATGTTCGAGGTCTTGCCCTGATCCGTTGCCATGCCCAGCGTGGTATAGCGTTTCAGGTGCTCGACTGATCGGAACCCTTCCTGATAGCTGAGCTTGACGTCCTTAACGGTTACGTCGTTCTGCTGATCCACCCAGGCGCGCTTGCATCCTTGCACATACCAGAATGGCGTTTGCGATACAGGAGCATCCTCAGCTTCGGGCAAGTCGGGCAGGACACCTGTCAGTTCCAGCGCGTTGGCCGCGCCTTCCGCACCGGATTGCAGGGCGCCATGTGTCGACATCACCCCGTTTGCAGCACCAGCAACCGACAGGCCGACGGGCAGGTTTTCTCCGGGCACAAAGGCGGCCAAAGCGTCATCCCAGACCGGACGTCCGCGTTGATGGCATGTCATATGCACGTTCGGGTTCCAGCCGCCGGACACGCCCAGCGCCCCGCTTTCCAGAGTACGGGTTGAGCCGTCAGCCAAGGCGACCTCGACAAAGGTCAGCCCGTGGCGGCCTTTGGTATCAATAACTTGTGCGCCTTTCAGGACCTCATAGTCATAGCAGGTAGGTGCGTCCTCGCGCACATCTACGACGGCAGTGATTGTGACGCCCTTGGAATGCAGATCGGCTGCGGTGCGATGGCCGTCATCATTGTTGGTAAAGATCGCCACACGTTGCGACGCGGTGGTAGCGAACCGGTTGGCATAGGTTCGCAATGCGCTGGCCATCATGATGCCGGGCCGGTCGTTGTTTTCGAACGCGATGGGGCGCTCCGTGGCTCCGGCACAAAGCAGTGCTTTTTGAGTGTAAATACGCCATAGAATCTGACGGGGTTTGCCCACTGGTAGGGTGGCTAAATGATCCCCAGTCCTTTCCACTGCGCCATAGACGCCATGGTCAAACGCGCCGATGACTGTGGTGCGCGGCATAAGCCTGACGTTGGGCAAAGACGATAGCTCTGCAACCGCTTGAGCCGCCCAGTCCGGGGCGCTGTGGTCACCCAGCGCATAGGTCTCGCTGTTTAGACGTCCGCCAAGGGTGAAATCCTCATCCGCCAGAATAACGTCTGCCCCGGCACGTCCTGCGGTCAGGGCAGCCATCAGGCCAGAGGGTCCAGCGCCGATGATCAGCAGATCGCAGTGACGGAACCCTTTGTCATATTCATCCGGGTCAGCCTCTTGCGACAGCGATCCCAAACCGGCGGCGCGGCGGATCATCGGTTCGTAGAGCTTTTCCCAGAACGCGGCAGGCCACATGAAGGTCTTGTAGTAAAACCCTGCCGACAGGAAGTTCGAGAACATATCGTTCACGGCCAGCGCGTCGAATTTCAGGCTGGGCCAGCGGTTCTGCGACTTCGCCTCAAGCCCGTCGAACATTTCAATTGTTGTGGCGCGGGTGTTGGGTTCCTTGCGGGCACCGGTGCGCAGTTCGACCATGCCGTTGGGTTCTTCGGACCCGGCGGTCAGCAGCCCGCGAGGGCGGTGGTATTTGAACGACCGCCCGATCAGCCGCACGTCATTGGCCAGCAAGGCCGAGGCCAGAGTATCGCCGGGATGCGCCGTATAGCTGCGCCCGTCAAATTTGAAGGACAAAGAGGTGTTGCGGTCGATCTGGCCGCCATTCAGCCGGTTTGTCTGCGTCATTTGGATCGCCCCCGTGCGCGGGCCACGTCACGGGCCAGTTCCACCTTTGAAATCTCATGCGTCAGCGTGTTGCGCGTTACGACCAGCCAGGATCGGTCTCCGGCCTCGTGATACCACAGTTCCTGATGCGCACCGGCCGGGTTGTCGCGGACATAGCCGTATTCATAGAACGCCTCAGCTGCGTTTTCAGACTGCCAGTCCGGGCGATCGATCAGTGAGGCATCACCCAGATATGTGAACTCCGAGGCATCGCGCGGACCCAAAAGGGGATGGTTGATAATCATTGTACAGTCCCCTCAGTGCAGATTGGGTTGGTTGCCCACGCCTTTTTCGTCGATCATCCGGCCCGTCTGGAACCGGTCGAGGCGGTAGGCGGTGGCGACCGGGTGCGGCTCGTCCTTCGCCAACAGATGCGCAAAGCAATGGCCCGAGGCCGGGGTTGCCTTGAACCCGCCGTAACACCAACCGCCGTTGAAATAGAGCCCCTCGACCGGCGTACGGTCGATGATGGGCGAGCCATCCATCGACATGTCCATCACACCGCCCCACATTCGCAAAAGGCGGGCGCGGCCGATCATGGGCATCAGGGCCACGCCGCCTTCACAAACATCCTCGACCACGGGCAAGTTGCCGCGTTGGGCATAGGTGTTATAGCCGTCGATATCACCGCCAAAGACCAGCCCTCCCTTATCGGATTGGCTGACATAGAAATGGCCCGCGCCAAAGGTGATGACACTGGGCAAAACTGGTTTCAGACCCTCGGACACAAACGCCTGCAAAACGTGGCTCTCGATGGGCAATCGCATCCCGGCCATTCCCATCACGCGGCCGGAACTGCCCGCAACCGAGCAGCCCACTTTGTTCGCGCCGATGAAGCCCTTAGTCGTTTCAACGCCCAGGCATTTGCCATTCTCAATCCGCAGGCCTGTGACCTCGCAATTCTGGATGATGTCGACGCCGTGCAGGTCAGCCGATCGCGCAAACCCCCATGCCACCGCGTCATGACGAGCAGTACCCGCGCGGCGCTGAACCAAGCCGCCTTTGATCGGAAAGCGGGCATCGTCGAAATTCAGATAGGGATGTTCCTTACGAACCTGATCAGCGTCCAACAGTTCAGCGTCCGCACCGTTCAGGATCATCGCATTGCCGCGCCGCGTATAAGCATCTCGCTGACCGTCGGTGTGGAACAGGTTGATGATCCCGCGCTGGCTCATCATGGCGTTGTAGTTCAGGTCCTGTTCAAGCCCTTCCCACAGCTTCATTGAGAACTCGTAGAACGGTTCATTCCCGTCCAGCATATAGTTCGAGCGCACAATCGTCGTGTTCCGCCCCACATTGCCGCCGCCGATCCAACCTTTTTCGACCACCGCCACATTGCGCTGACCATAGACCTTGGACAGGTAGTGCGCTGTTGCCAGCCCATGACCACCACCGCCGATGACGATGATGTCGTAATGCGCCTTGGGTTCGGGCTCACGCCAGACCGGTTTCCACCCTTTGTGGCCGGTGAGCGCCTCTTTGATGACTCGGAAGCCGGAATATCGCATGAATCGGACCTTTTTCGCCAGAATTCACTAAAATAAGGCCTTTGGATATCCTCAGATGCGACATCCACTTGTTTGAATCAGACGTTAAACGCGACTTACCTCAGGCAGTGCGCCGGAAAACCATTCCAGAAATGCGTCTACCTCGGGCGAGCGGCGTTGGACCGCCAGAAAATATCCTTCGGTTGCGGGGGCCGAAGCTTCGGTGGCACGTATGACCTGACCGGTGCGTAATGCATGTTCCGCGACCAAAGCGTTGACCAAAGCCACCCCGTTTCCGGTGGTGGCGAGTTGTAGAGCGAGACCGTAAGAATCCACGTAGAAGGTGGGGATTGGGATTGTGTACCCAGTTGCCTCGGACCAGGACGACCAATTGCCGGATGTGCCGACCGCCTCGATCAACGGCAGGTCCGGCAAGTCGCCGTCCAACTGGGGAGATTTCACCGCGATCAGGTCATTGGGCAACAGTTCGGTTGCGTCCCGACCCACCTGTTTTGCAGATCCGAACCGTATTTCGATGTCCGCGCGAGAGGCCGAGTATTCATCCGGCCAGATCGTGCTGACAAAACGGACGGATGTGTCCGGGTTTCGCGACCGGAATTGCGGCAACGCGGGGGATATCACCCATTCCAGCACGCTGACCGACGCCGCAACGGTAAGGTGACGCGCGCGTTCCTCGGCCAGATACGGTGACGCCGCCGCGTGCAGCATCTCCAGCGCGGCTTCGACCTGTGGCAGCAGCTTGCGACCCTCGTCGGTCAACGACAGGCCGCGCGCGTGGCGGTGAAACAACACCACACCCAACCGCGTTTCCAGCGATCTGATCTGTTGGCTGACGGCGGATTGCGTCAGGCCGATCTCATCAGCGGCTGCGGTGGAACTGAGCCGTCGTGCGGCGGCTTCGAACGATCTGAACCACGTGAGCGGGGGCAGGGTTTTGGGCATTTGTAACCTACATATTAGAGTCACTAATACCTAAGACCAAAGTTCTTTCGTTTGTCAAAGCAGCCCCTGGCCGAGGATAGTTTGCCAATCAATCACAGGGGGCGTTTGTGCAGCCAAATATTCGAAAAATCGTGACCTACGACGAAGAGGTTCTGGTTGAAGGGTTTCGCAAGGCAGACCGCCCATGGCGGATGTTCGCGGTGGCGGCTGTGGTCACCAACCCATGGGCCGGACGTTATGTCGAGGACCTGAGGCCTGAGATTCTGAGCTTTGCCCCTGTTTTAGGTGAGGAACTGACCGGACGAATGATTGCGTTGGCTGGCAGCGGCGATGCAATCGAAGCCTATGGTAAGGCCGGTGTTGTCGGGCTGGACGGAGAGGTCGAGCATGCCTCGGGCCTGATCCACACGCTGCATTTCGGTAATCATTTCCGGCAGGCGGTTGGGGCGAAATCCTACCTGTCTTTCACCAATACCCGAGGGCCAGCCAACGCACCGATCATGGTGCCGCTGATGGACAAGAACGATGCCGGTCGCCGGTCGCATTATCTGACGCTGCAATTCGCCATTCCCGACGCACCGCGCGCTGATGAGGTTGTGATTGTGCTGGGCGGCGCGACGACGGGACGTCCGCACCATCGGATTGGGGATCGTTATCAGGACTTGAAGGATTTGGGTCATGACGTGGACAACCCGGCCTCGGTCTAAGTTCGATGATCTGGCCGCGATTGACGTGGGCGAGGGGCCTCTGGTCGTGCTGTTGCACGGCGTCGGTCTGCGGGCCGAAGCATGGGGCGGGCAGATCGAGCCTTTGGTTTCTGCTGGGTATCGCGTGGTTTGCCCGGACATGCTGGGTCACGGGGAAACGGCATTTACCGCGCCAAGTGGACTGAATAGCTACGCCGCGCCGGTTGCCGCGTTGTTGAACGAGCCTGCGGTGCTGATCGGGCATTCGATGGGTGCGCTGATTGCGACGCAAATAGCGGCCTCGGACAATCGAAATGTCAAAGGGGTTGCGGCCCTGAACGCCATCTACAAGCGCTCCTTCGCGGCGCGACAAGCAGTCTTGTCGCGGGCTCATGCGCTTGATGCGCAGCAGCCGAACGACGCCTCGGTCACTCTGCGCCGGTGGTTTGCAGAGAGTGCATCAGCGGAACGCGATGCCTGCGCGCGATGGCTGCAAGAGGTCGATCCACGCGCCTATAAGGCGGCCTATACGGTCTTTGCCGAAAGCGACGGCCCGACCGAAGCGCAGTTGGCTGCGGTTACATGTCCGGCCATGTTTGTGACCGGCGCGGATGAGCCGAACTCGACCCCCGTTATGTCGCTACAGATGGCCAGCCTTGCACCAAAGGGGCGGGTAGAGATCATCCCCGGTGCAGCACACATGATGCCGATGACCCATGCGGCGCAGGTCAACGCCACGCTCTTGCCCTTTGTTCAGGAGTGCCTGACATGACTACTTTGGACCCACGCGCCCTGCGCGATGCCTTTGGCAGCTTCATGACCGGCGTGACAGTGGTGACCACCCGCGATGAAAATGGCGTGCCGGTTGGGTTCACGGCAAACTCGTTTTCCTCGGTGTCTCTAGACCCGCCGCTGCTGCTGGTGTGCCCAGGCAAGTTCCTGTCCAGCTATGAAGTGTTCACCGATTGCCGTCATTTCGCCGTCAACATTCTGGCTGAAGGTCAGCAAGAGGTTTCGAACACTTTTGCAGGGTATAAAGGCGACCGGTTCGCGAAAGTTCCCCATCATAACGGCGAGCATGACTTGCCGCTGATCGACGGAGCGGTGGCGCAATTCTGTTGCGAAACCCATCAGGCCATTCCGGCAGGCGATCATACCATCCTGATGGGCCGTGTGCTTGAATTCTCACACGTTGCAGGCGACGGATTGGGCTATGTGGGCGGATCGTATTTCAGCCTGGGTCTTGAGGCCGAAATGGACGCCAAAGTCCCAACGGTTTGCGGTGCGTTAATTACTGCTGGCGACCAAGTGCTTCTGGAACGCCATGGCGCTGCGTTTCGCCCGGTTCAAGTCTCGGGTGCTGAGACTGGTGGTCAACGGAACAGGCTGGCGCAGGGGTTGTCGGAACGCGGTATCCATGCGCGGATCGAACAGGTCTATTCGTCGTTCAATGACGCCGAGACCAAGCTGCAATATACGTTTTTCCTGGCGTCAGCAGATCAGCCCTGCGCATCTACGAATGCCCAGTGGGTACCGGTTGCGAACCTGCCCAACCTGACCTTCGCCACCCAAGGCATTCACCACATGATGACCCGCTTTGCACGCGAGGTTCAGACCGGGGATTTCGCCTTGTATCTGGGCGACGCCGAACGCGGCGACATTCACAGTTTTCGCTAAAGGAGCCGATTGATGGAGTTTTCGCTGTTTGCCCATATGGAACGCCTGACGCCGGAGCAGCCGCATGACGTTCTGTACGACGAGTTCGTTAGTCTGGTGAAAATGGCCGATGAGGGCGGGATGCGCGCGGTTTGGACGGGCGAGCATCATGGAATGGAATTTACCATTGCTCCAAATCCGTTCCTGTCTCTGGTCGATCTGGCGCATCACACAAAGAATGTGCGCCTTGGCACGGGTACGGTGGTCGCGCCATTTTGGCATCCGATCAAGCTGGCCGGTGAGGCCGCAGCGGCAGATCAGATCACCAAGGGCCGGATCGAATTGGGCATTGCACGCGGGGCCTATTCCTTTGAATACGAGCGTCTGATGCCCGAGATGGGCGCTTGGGAAGCCGGTCAAAGGATGCGAGAGTCTACGCCACTATTGCCGCAAATTTGGCGAGGGGACTGCGCGCATGATGGTGAGTTCTATACCTTCCCGGCCACGACTTCGGCCCCGAAACCGTTGCAGGATGGTGGCCCGCCTATATGGATCGCCGCTCGAGACCCGAACAGCCACGAGTTCGGCGTCCATAACGGATTTAACATTCAGGTCACGCCGCTGTGGCAGGGCATGGAGGAGATCGAAACGCTGATGGGTCGGTTCAACGATGCCTGCGACACCTATGCGGGGCCGCGTCCAAAGATCATGTTGCTGCATCACACCTATGTTGGAAAGGATGATGACGACGTGGCGCAGGGCATTCAGGATTTGCGGCGCTACTATAACTATTTCGGTGCGTGGTTCCTGAATAAACGACCAATCCAGCAGGGCTTGATCGAACCGATCACGCAGGCCGAAATGGACGCCAACCCGATGTATACCACCGAAAAGCTGGGCCGCGATCTGACCGTAGGAACCACGCAGCAGGTGATTGACCGGATCAAACGGTACGAGGACCTGGGATATGATGAGTTTTCGTTCTGGGTCGACAGCGGCATGACCAACGAACGTAAACGCGCCTCTCTGGCGCGGTTCATCGACGACGTTATGCCAGCTTTTCAGTGAGGACCACCATGGGAAATCTTCCGCATTTTCAACTGTTCATTGATGGCAAATGGTCCGAAGGGTCAAACGCACAGGTCATGACATCAGAAAACCCAGCGACGGGGCAGGGATGGGCCACGTTCGCTTGTGCCTCGGCCGCGGATGTCGATAGCGCAGTTGCGGCTGCCAAACGCGTTCTGGACGATCCGGCGTGGCGGGATATGACGCAGACTGCGCGAGGCAAGCTGTTGTACCGGCTGGCCGATCTGGTGGCCGAACATGCGACTAAGTTGGGTGAACTGGAGACGACCGATAGCGGCAAGCTGCTGGCGGAAACTTCGGCACAAACGGGTTATGTAGCGGACTACTACCGCTATTTCGCGGGTCTGGCGGATAAGGTCGAAGGAACGGTTCTGCCTATTGACAAGCCCGACATGCACGTCTTTACGACCCGCGAACCTATCGGAGTTGTTGCTGCCATCGTGCCATGGAACGCGCAGATGTTCCTGACGGCGACCAAATTGGGTCCGGCACTGGCGGCGGGGTGCTCGGTCGTTTTGAAGGCTTCAGAAATTGCGCCTGCGCCGATGCTGGAGTTTGCGCGGTTGATTGAACAGGCCGGGTTTCCACCCGGCGTCGTCTCGGTCATCACAGGTGACGCTGAAAACTGCGCCATTCCGCTGACCCGCCACCCGGATATTGACCGTATTGCCTTTACGGGTGGGCCAGAGACTGCGCGGCATGTGGTGCGCAACTCGGCCGAGAACTTTGCTGTCACCTCATTGGAACTGGGCGGCAAATCCCCGATTCTGGTGTTTGAAGATGCCGATCTGGATGGCGCGGCCAATGGTCTGATCGCCGGGAACTTTGGCGCCTCGGGGCAGAGTTGCGTAGCAGGAACACGAGGTTTGGTGCATCGATCCATTCTGGAACCGCTGATCGAACGGATTGAGCAAAAGGCCAGCGGCATCCGGCTGGGCGACCCACTGCAGGCGGAAACGCATGTGGGGCCGCTCTGCACTGCAACACAGGTGCGACGGATCGAGGAAACGCTGGCCAAAGCGCGCGGGCAGGGCGCGACGGTCCGCTTTGGGGGCGAGATCGCGGATCGACCGGGGAATTACATGAAGCCAACACTGGTTCAGTGCGCCTCGGCTGATACAGAAACGCTAAAGGTCGAAATGTTCGGGCCAGTGATGTCTCTGTTGCCGTTTGATACCGAGGATGAAGCGATCGCGCTGGCGAACAGCACACCTTATGGGCTGGGGTCAGGCGTGTTCACGCAGAATCTCGCGCGGGCGCATCGGGTGTCGAAACGGATCAGAGCAGGGATTTGCTGGGTCAATACGTATCGTGCGATCTCACCGATTGCGCCCTTTGGCGGGTTCAACCAATCGGGCTATGGGCGCGAGGCCGGGGTTGAGGCAATATTGGATTACACCAGAACCAAAACAACCTGGATCAACACCGCGCAAGAGCCGATGGCGAACCCGTTCATTATGCGCTAAGCCTGTGCAAAAGCATGGGGAGAGCGTTGATGAAACTGGTAAACCCGAACTTCGCGGCACCAACGGATGCAGATGATCGCAAGGCCATCCAACCGGTCATCTGCTACCCGCCCGAGACGTTGACGCAACCGGACCTGACCGCGTTGGCCAAACTGCGGCAGGGGGCCAGCAAGACCGCCGAGGCTATCGCAGCCCCGCGTGATGCGGCCTGTATCGACGTGCCCGCCGGGGCGTTTGTTCGGGTCTTGTCTGTTGATGGTCCGCAGGTCGGCGACCTGAACATGTGGAACAAGCACGACCTGTCCGAGCGGTTCTATTCCGGCAAAACCCGCGCTCTGCACGGCACCCATCTGTCGACCGGGGATCGCATGTGGTCGAGCTTTCCCAACATGCGCCCAATGGCGACTGTCGTCGATGATACGCTGGATTGGTACGGGTTCGACGCGTTCGGCGGTTCGGTCCATGACGTAATCGGCACGCGCTGCGATCCCTATACGGGGCGGTTGTTGTCCGGCGACGATTACCATTATTGCTGCCATTCCAACCTGACCCGTGCGCTGGCCAGCCATTGCAACCTGCCGTTGCACGAGGCCGAGATGCTGGTGCATGACGTCCTGAACGTGTTCATGTGTACCGGGTTCACCCGAGACACCGGGCAGTATTTCATGAAGGCAAGCCCGGTGCGCCCCGGCGACTATCTTGAGTTCTACGCCGAGATCGACTTGATCGTCGGTCTTTCGGCCTGTCCCGGAGGGGATTGTTCGTCGGAGCATTCCTCGGACGCTGCCGCCTGCTATCCGCTGGTGATGGAGGTCTATGATCCGGGCGAGGATGCGCGCGCCGCGCATGTGCAACCCGCGCGCTCGGCCTATAACCGCACACACGGAGCTGGTTAAGCGATCAGGCGGCGGCCCAGGCGGTTCAGCATTCGGCAGCACAGATCAAGCTGCTCGATCTCGACATACTCGTCCGCTTTGTGCGCTTGGGTGATCGAGCCCGGCCCGCAGACAATGGCATGTACGCCCAGTTGCTGAAACAGGCCGGCCTCGGTGGCGAAAGCGACGACGCCAGTGCCATTGGCGCCGGTCAGTTCGGCCACCAATTCGCGCGCGGCGTTTTCGTCCATGGGCTCAAGCCCCTCAACCTCGGCCACGGCTTCTTGCGTGATGCTGGCTTCAGGGTGGACGGCCTGCATTTCAGGCAGCAGGCTGTGCTTGACGTAATCCGACAAAGTGCTTCTGACCAGTTCGGCGTCGCTGGATTGAACGGGGCGCATTTCCCACGCGACCTCGGCTTTGCTGGCGATGACATTATGGGCAACACCGCCCGAGATGCGCCCGACATTGACCGTGGTCCAGGGCGGTTCAAACGGGCTGCCCTTTGGCGCGCGCGATTTCAAGATATGACGCAGCTCCAGTAGTTTGCCGATATAGCGCGCCGCGTATTCAGCCGCATTGACGCCGTCATCAGGGGCCGAACTATGCCCTTCAAGCCCAACGAAACTGGTGGTGTATTCGAAGCAGCCCTTGTGCCCCTCGATCACGCGCATCTCGGTCGGTTCGCCGATGATGGCAATGTCTGGCACTATGCCGCGCTCGGATAGGTCACTGACAAGGTTCTGCGCGCCCAGACAGCCGGTTTCTTCGTCATAGGTAAAGGCGAAATGCAGCGGTTGGGTCAGTTTGCTTACGTCCAAGGTCTCGGCAAAGGCCAACGCGGCGGCGATAAACCCTTTCATGTCACAGGTGCCACGACCGTAGAGTTTGCCGTCCCTTTCGGTCATCTCAAACGGGTTCGTTGTCCAGTCCTGATCGGCCACCGGAACCACATCCGTATGGCCTGACAGCAAAATGCCACCCGCCATTTCCGGCCCGAGCGTGGCAAAGACATTGGCCTTTTTGCCCGTTGCATCCCGCGTTTCGATACAGCGCGCGCCCAAAGCTTCAAGGCGTTCGGTTAAATAGCGGATGATCTCAAGGTTGCTGTCAGCGGACACCGTTTCAAAGGCGATCAGGTCCGCAAGGATTTCCTTGGTTCTTAGCAGGGTCATGGCTTTACGAACAGTTTTCGGGGCCGGTTGCAAAAGCACTCCGCGGCTCCGGTTTCGGTGATCAGGATCGACTCTGTGATCTCAAGCCCCCAGTCGTCCATCCAAAGACCGGGCATGAAGTGGAAGGTCATGCCGGGTTCCAGAACGGTCTCATCCTCGGGGCGCAAAGAGATTGTGCGCTCGCCCCAATCCGGCGGATAGCTGAGGCCAATCGGATAGCCGCACCGCGCACCGCGTTCGATCCCGGCGCGTTCCAATGGGGCAGCCAGAGCCAGTGCAATATCCCGCGCCTGATTGCCCGCGCGGGCAGCGTCCAGCCCGGCCTCTAGCCCTTCGACCAACGCCGCTTCGGCTCGCAACAGATAATCGGGTGGTTGACCCAGAAAAACTGAGCGGCAGAAAGGCGTGTGGTAGCGGCGGTAACAGCCAGAGAGTTCAAAGAATGTGCATTCGCCGGATTTGAACGGCGCACCATCCCATGTCAGATGCGGGGCCGCAGCATCCGAGCCGGAAGGCAGCAGTGGCACGATGGCGGCATAGTCCCCCCAATCCTCGCCCACACCCAGGATCGCATCGTGGTAAATCTGCGCGACCAGTTCGTTCTTACGTAGGCCGGGTTCGATCCGGTCAAGCACACCGTCGATAACATGTTCCGAGATCCGCGCGGCCTTGCGCATCAGGGCAATTTCTTCATCCGATTTCACCGCACGTTGCCAATTCACCAGTCCATTCGCGTCGGCCAATTCGGCCTGCGGCAGTTCGGCCATCAAGGTCAGATGCGCCTTGGCCGAGTAATAGTAGTTGTCCAATTCGACACCGATCCGACCCGCTGCCAGTCCACAGTCCCGGATCACAGCCGCAAGGTCCTGCATCGGGTGGCGGACGGTCGATTGCACATAGTGATCCGCGTATCCGCGAATCCGATCGTCTTTCATCCAGACCGTGCGCCGCGCGCCGTTGGCGTCCTGATTGCGGCCCCACCAAATCGGGTCACGGTCATGCAGAACCAATACGCCCTGATGCACGTAGAATGACCAACCCTCATATCCCGTCAGCCATGTCATATTAGACGGGTCTTCAATGAACAGCCCATCCAGACCGGCTGCTGCCATGGCAGCACGCGTCTTTGCCAGCCGACGATCATACTCAGATGGGCTGAATGCCGGATTGGCATGGGCCATGGGACGCTCCTGTGGTGACCGAGTTTTGTTGACAGAACTTGACGAATCCGATCACGTCAATGGGCAACTCAGGAAAGACGCTCAATTGAAAATCACATCCAACCCTCATCGCGGCGGCCAGAAACTGATCGAGGCCGCGCCGTACCCTTCGACCAATGTCGCGCGCGCTTCAGAATTGATAGCACGCTGCCTGTCGGACAAAGAAACGCCTCTGACCGAAGTGAAGGGGTTGGCCGATGTCGCACACCTTTGGGCAAAGGATGAACGTGGTCGGATGGATCTGGGGTCGTTCAAAGCCTTGGGTGCGGCCTATGTCATCGCGCGCCATGCGGCGGATATCGCGGAAAACCCGGACGCCTCGACACTGGCGGGTCGGACTTATGTCACCGCCAGCGCAGGCAATCACGGCCTAAGTGTCGCGTCCGGTGCGAGCCGTTTCGGGGCCAATTCTGTCGTCTATATCGCAGACACCGTACCCGAAAGCTTTGCCGAACGCCTGCGCGCTCAGGGTGCTGATGTTGTGCGCGAGGGCGTGGACTATGCCGCCAGCATGGAGGCCGCAAGTAAAGCAGCACAGGATAACGGATGGATATTGCTGTCGGACAGTTCGTGGGAGGGGTATTACGAACTGCCGCATACTCTGATGGAGGGGTACCTGCAGATGGCCGCCGAAGCTGTGCGCCAATGCCCGCAAGTGCCGACCCATATCATGTTGCAGGCCGGTGTTGGTGGTTTGGCCGGAGCGGCCGCAGCCTATATGAGGACGGCTTGGGGGCAAGAACCTCAGATCATCGTTGTCGAACCCGATGCAGCTCCGGCCTTGCAAGCCAGTATTGAGGCTGGCGCCTGCGTGTTCGCCGATGGTCCGGACAGCGTCATGGGGCGTCTCGATTGCAAGGAACCGTCTCTGATTGCCTTGAACGGATTGGCCAGGGATGCCGACAGTTTCCTGACCCTAACCGATGAGCAGGTGACTGAACATCTTCCCGCAATGGCCGATGCTGGCATCGCTACAACGGCTTCGGGCGGGGCGGGGGTTGCCGCCGTGATGAATGCAGATGCGCGGGCGGGTCTAGGCATCGAACCAAATGCTCGTGTTCTGTGCATTATCTCAGAGATTGCCGAATGAGGGGCTTTGAAGCGTCCGAATTCCAGTCGCGGACCGAGCGTGCGCAACATCGGATGGCGCAAGAGGGGCTGTCGGCGCTGTTGCTGACCACAGAACCCGAGGTTCGCTATTTTACAGGGTATCTGACCCGGTTTTGGGAAAGCCCGACGCGCCCGTGGTACCTGATCGTGCCCGCAACTGGCAAACCGATCGCTGTCATCCCCTCGATCGGGTCGGCATTGATGGCGACAACCTGGATCGAAGACATTCGCACCTGGAGCGCGCCGGACTTGACCGACGATGGTGTTAGCCTGATGGCCGATGCTTTGTGCGAAATCTGCCCTGCAGATGCGGTAATCGGTCTGCCGGACGGTCACGAAACCCATGTTCGCATGCCTTTGGCCGATCTTAACAGGTTGCAGGAAAGGTTGGGTTCCCGTCGTCTGGGCAGCGACGGAGGTATTCTCCGTGCGCTGCGGATGGTGAAATCCGAGGCAGAGATCGCCAAGATCGAAACCGCCTGCGCAATCGGGGGCAGGGCCTTTCAACGCGTGCCTGAGATCGCCGGTGAAGATGTTGCTCTGGACGAGGTGTTCCGCCGTTTTCAGATGCTGTGCCTTGAGGAAGGCGCGGATTGGGTGCCGTATCTGGCTGGCGGGGCCGAGCAGGGCGGGTATGCAGACGTGATCTCTCCAGCCCGTCCAACCGCATTGGTGCCGGGGGATGTTTTAATGTTGGACACGGGTTTGGTGTGGGACGGGTATTTTTGCGATTACGACCGCAATTGGTCAGTCGGGCAGACGTCGGCGCAAGTGCGCGACGCTTATGCCACGTTGATCGAAGCATCAGATGCGGGGTTTGAAGCGGCACGCCCAGGCGCAACTGCAGCTGATCTGTTCCAAGCAATGAACGCGATCTTGTCCCGAAACAGCGAAGACACTGGTGCAGGGAGGTTGGGACATGGCCTTGGCATGTCGTTGACGGAATGGCCTTCTCTGATCCCATCAGATCACACGGTATTGGAACCCGGGATGGTCCTGACATTAGAGCCAGGCATCGCCGTGGGCGATAAAATACTGGTCCACGAAGAAAATATCGTCATCACGCAAGGCGCACCGCGCTTTATCAGCCCAAGAGTCGGCCCGGAGTTGCCCCAGATATGAGCTATCTTCCCTATACGTTGGATGCGGATGATCCAGCTGCCTCACCAATGGGCCTGATCGTTTTGCAAACGGATGAGACCATTGAGCCCGAGTTCAATGCCTACTTCGCCGATCGAACCTATCCGATCTATGTCTCGCGTATTCCAAGTGGGGCAGAGGTTACGACCGATACCTTGGCGCAAATGGAAAAGGCTTTGCCCGCAGCGGCGGATTTGCTGCCGAAAATTCGCCCCTACAAGGTGGTTGGATATGGATGCACATCCGCCAGTTCCGTCATCGGATCCGAACAGGTCGAGCGTATGGTGCAAGAGACCTGCAATGCCGGTGTGGTCACCAATCCCTTGCGTGCTGCATCGGCCTGCGCGGCGCATTTGGGAGTCTCAAAATTCGCGCTGCTGTCGCCATATATACAAGATGTGAACGAACCATTACGTCGGGCATTCGCCGAAAACGGGGTTTCCATGGATGTTTTCGGCTCGTTCGGAGAGGCTGAAGAATCGAAAGTTGTGCGCATTTCGCGGCGCTCTGTGGTTGATGCAGCGCTCAAGCTAGGTGCTGATTCTTCGGTTGAAGCTATTTTTATAAGCTGCACAAATCTAAGAACTTTTGATGCGATCCGTGAGATTCAGGAGCGGTTAGGAAAGCCGGTTTTGTCCAGCAATCAAAGCCTTGCGTGGCACATGCGGGAACTGAATTCGCATCATTGAAGGGGTGACCGTATCCAAAATTGTAGTGCTTCAAATATATTTTTGGTTGCGCGGCGCGCCCTGCATGTCCTTAAATGTCCCCAATGGTCTTTGAGATCCGGATAAACCGGGCAACCAACAGACCGCACAGGGAGCCAAGTCGGTATATGTCCAATGACGCTGCGTTCGTCGAGTTTCAACGTGTCCAGAAGTCTTATGATGGTGAAATACTCGTTGTAAAAGATCTAAACCTCTCGTTACCAAAAGGTGAGTTTCTGACAATGTTGGGCCCGTCAGGGTCTGGCAAGACAACTTGCCTGATGATGTTGGCAGGGTTTGAAACCGCCACACATGGCGAGATCATGTTGGACGGGAAACCGATCAACAATATTCCCCCGCATAAACGTGGCATCGGGATGGTGTTCCAGAACTATGCCCTGTTTCCGCACATGACCGTGGCCGAAAACCTGTCCTTTCCTTTGGAAGTGCGGAAAATGGGCAAGGATCAGCGCGAGGAAAAGGTCAAGCGCGCGCTGGATATGGTTCAGATGGGGGCCTTTGGCAGCCGCCGCCCGGCGCAGCTTTCGGGTGGTCAGCAACAGCGTATCGCCTTGGCGCGGGCGCTGGTCTTCGAACCCGAACTGGTGCTGATGGACGAACCGCTGGGCGCGCTGGACAAACAGCTGCGCGAACATATGCAGTTTGAAATCACCCGACTGGCGCATGAGCTTGGGATCACCACGGTCTATGTGACACACGACCAGACCGAAGCGTTGACGATGTCGGACCGTGTCGCAGTGTTCGATGATGGGCGCATTCAGCAATTGGCCCCACCCGATCTTCTGTACGAAGAACCCGAAAATAGCTTCGTTGCGCAGTTTATTGGCGAAAACAATACGTTGGAAGGCGTTGTTAAATCCATCGACGGCGATTCATGCGTGGTGGCTTTGGACGATGGGTCTGAGATTGACGCCAAACCGGTAAACGTCCACAACCCGGGAGATCGGACCAAGGTTTCCATCCGCCCCGAACGGGTCGAGTTCAACAAAGATCGTCTGCACGCCGACGCGCATACGCTGAAGGCAACGGTCAAAGAATTCATCTATATGGGTGACGTGTTCCGCTTCCGCCTGTCTGTTGCGGGGAACGACGATTTCATCATCAAAACCCGAAACGCGCCGGATGCGGTAAAACTGCAGCCGGGCCAAGAGGTTGAAATCGGCTGGCTGGCCCATGATTGCCGGGCGCTTGACGCCTGAGCAAGGAAATACCCGCGCGCTCTGCCCGGACGCGCGGGATATCAGATGATCAGGCACCCCGTGACCTGATCTGAAAAGCTAAAATTAACGGGAATAACAGGGAGTTAACAATGAAAGTTACCAAAACCACTCTATTGGCGAGTGCGGTTGCCGCAATTGCTGGTGGCGCTATGGCCGAAGAGATGACAATCGTCTCGTGGGGCGGCGCGTATTCCAAATCGCAGTTGAAAGCGTATCACGAGCCCTATTCGGAAAAGACTGGTGTCACCATTCTGAATGATGACAGCTCGCCCGAAGGTGTTGCCAAGCTGCGCGCTATGAACGAAGCGGGCAACGTCACGTGGGACGTTGTCGATCTTGAAGCCGCTGACAATATTCGTGCCTGCGACGAAGGCCTGATTATTGAAATCGACCCAGACGTGCATCTGGCTCCTGCGCCCGATGGGACACCTGCATCTGAGGACTTTGGTGATCAACTTGTCTCACCTTGCTATATTCCGACGATCGTATACTCGACAACCTTCGGCTATCGCACCGATATGGTGCCGGAAGGTGTAGAGCCTCCGACCGGAGCGTGCGATGTATTCGACCTTGAGAAGTATCCAGGCAAACGCGCACTCAACAAACGCCCAATCGCCAATATGGAATGGGCCCTGCTTTGTGATGGCGTAGCTTACGAAGACGTATACGACACGCTTGAAACTGAAGAGGGTGTTGAACGTGCGTTGGCCAAGCTGGACACGATCAAGGATCAGACGATCTGGTGGTCGGCCGCCGCCGAGCCGGTTCAGCTTTTGGCTGATGGCGAGATCTTTATGGGGTCCACCTATAATGGCCGTCTGTTCTCGATGATTGTCGAGCAGAATCAGCCTGTTGGCATGGCTTGGGACTGGCAGATGTTTGATCTGGACGGCTGGGCGATCCCGGCTGGTCTGAGCCCTGAGCGTGAGGCACGGGCCTTGGATTACATCCGGTTCTCGTCCGATACACAGCGTCTGGCGGATCAGGCAAAATACATCTCGTATGGTCCGGCACGTAAATCCTCGGCGCCTCTGGTCGATAAGCATGCCGATCTGGGTATCGACATGGCACCGCACATGCCGACCGATCCGCGTAACGCGAAGAACACTTTTGTGAACAACTACGAATGGTGGGCTGACTACCGCGATGATCTGGATGCACGTTTCCAGGCCTGGCTGTCGCAGTAACCTTTCAAGTTCAAAAAACCAGTCAGGGGGCGGCACGCTGCCCCTTGACCCATAAAACCAAGGGGCACTGATGACTGACGCAAGCCAAAACGCAGGACCGATGCTGGCCGCGGATGGAACGCCGCTCAAGCAATCTCTGGCACGTTCACTAAGACGGCAAAAGCTGCGCGCTCTGTTATTGATTGCGCCCCTTCTTCTGTTCGTTCTGTTCTCGTTCATAATTCCGATTGCGTCGATGCTGTTCCGTTCGGTGGAAAACGGTATCGTGGAAAAAACGCTGCCTCTGACGGTCGTGGCGTTGGAAAATTGGGATGAAAAAAGCGGCGAACTGCCGGACGAGGCCGTCTATGACGCCTTTGTCAATGATATGATCGTTGCGGTTGCTGAAAAGAAACACACCCGGTTGGGATCACGGTTGAACTATGAAGAACCGGGCATCTCGTCCCTGTTCCGTAAATCCGGTCGAAAAATCCGGAAATGGGACCCTGAAGCGGATGCGCCGTTCAAAGAAAAGCTTATTGACGCGGACAAAGGATGGGGGGACGTCGAAAACTGGCGTGTGATCAAGACCCATTCCCGAAACGTGACCCCCGGTTATTTTCTTGCCGCCGTCGATTTAAGGCTGACGCCCGACGGCGTTGCTGCGCAGCCGGAAGACAAGCAGATACTTGTAAAGCTGTTTGGCCGTACGCTGTTCATGTCCCTGATCATTACTGGGTCCTGTATCCTGTTGGCCTATCCGGTTTCCTACCTGTTGGCGAATTTGCCGATGCGTGTTTCGAACATGCTAATGATCCTGGTGCTGTTGCCCTTCTGGACATCGCTTCTGGTGCGAACTTCGGCTTGGAAAGTGATGCTGCAACAACAAGGTGTCATTAACGAAACTCTGGTTTGGCTTGGGTTGGTCGCAGATGATGCGCGACTTGTGATCATCAACAATCAGATCGGCACGATCGTCGCGATGACGCATATCCTGCTGCCGTTCATGATTCTGCCGATGTATTCGGTGATGCAGACGATCCCGCCGTCTTATACCCGTGCGGCCAAGTCGATGGGGGCCACCAACTGGACTACCTTCTGGCGGATTTACTTCCCACAATCCATTCCGGGAATTGGGGCCGGTTCGATCCTCGTGTTCATTCTGGCCATTGGCTACTACATCACGCCCGAGATCGTGGGTGGCACCAAGGGTGTCTTCATCTCGAACCGGATTGCGTATCACATCTCGTCCTCGCTGAACTGGGGACTGGCTGCGGCGTTGGGGACGATCCTGCTGGCGGTCGTCATGCTTCTGTACTGGTGCTACGACAAGATCGTGGGCATCGATAACGTGAAATTGGGATAAATACCATGGCAGCACTTACACCAATATCCCGCAAGCCGTTGTCGATGGTTCTGCCCACAGTCGCCGCCGCCGGAGGTTTCCTCGGCATGTTCGTCGGGGCCGGGCAGGGCAGTGCCCTGCTGGGCATCCTGATAGGTGCCGCGCTGATGGCGGCGCTGGCCTGGGTCTATATCACGGTTCTGGACAATGAACGTGTCGCACGCTGGATCACCATTCTTGGGATGGGGGTGATCGGTTTTCTGTTCGCCGGATTCACGGGGTTGATCGTCGGCTTGCTGGCCGGTTGGTTCTTTGCCTTCTTCATCTTCTGGCTGTACGAAGGGCGCTATCGGCAAAGGCTGCTGCCCTATTTGACGGGCCAGCAGGTGTTTGGACATTACCTGTTTCGGGTTATCTGCGGCGCGATCTTCGTGTTCCTGATCACGCCCATCCTTGTGGTTTTGCCGCTATCGTTCAACGCGCAGGACTTCTTTACCTTCACGCCTGAGATGTTGCGTTTGGACCCCGAAGGCTACTCGCTCAAGCATTACCGTGATTTCTTCACCAACAATGAATGGCAGCGCAGTTTCAAAAACTCGCTGATTATCGCGCCAATCGCGACCGTCATATCGGTTTCACTGGGGACGCTGGCTGCCATAGGTCTCAGCCAGTCGCACGTGCCCGGTCGTCGGGCGATCATGGGTATCCTGATCTCGCCTATGATTGTGCCGCTGATCATTTCGGCCACGGGTATGTTCTTTTTCTACAGCGACATCGGTCGTTTCATGGAGGGAACATTGGGCATGGACAAGAACTTTGTCGGATACATCAAAGTTGTTCTGGCTCATGCGGTTCTGGGTATTCCGTTCGTTATCATTACGGTGACGGCGACGTTGGTCGGGTTTGACCGATCCCTGACACGGGCCGCGGCGAATATGGGGGCAGGGCCAGTACGGACCTTCTTCAAAATCCAGATGCCGCTGATCTTGCCGGGCGTAATATCGGGTGGCTTGTTCGCCTTTATCACGTCGTTTGATGAGGTTGTTGTGGTTCTGTTCGTCGGTTCGGCCAGTCAGAAAACGTTGCCCTGGCAGATGTTCACTGGCCTGCGCGAGCAGATCAGCCCGACCATTCTGGCGGTTGCGACCATTCTTGTTGTGATCTCGATTGCGCTACTGACCACGGTCGAGCTGCTGCGGCGCCGGTCTGAACGCTTGCGGGGTCTCAGCCCGGCTTGACGCGACTCGAAAGCTGATTTAGCGATTTCACCATGCACCTCGGTCACGATGGCGTCGTGACGCAACGCGGGGTGCATGGCTCTCGGTTCCCGAGGCCGCTTGTCCTGAACGCCGGGACTTGTGGCCGGGCTTTGCCTGTCCGGCATTGAGGAGAGAGATGATGAAAGACCTGAACAATCGCCCCGAGTTCTTCACCAGCCACAATGGTGACAAGGCGCCGCTCCCGTTTAGCAAGGCAGAATATGACCGACGTCTGGCCAGCCTGCGTGCGACGATGGCGACACGTGATATCCCGGCGGTGCTGCTGACGTCGATGCACAACATCGCCTATTACTCGGGCTTTTTGTATTGCGCGTTTGGACGCCCGTATGGCTGCGTTGTCACCCAAGAAAGCTGCACCACGGTTTCGGCGAATATCGACGCTGGCCAACCTTGGCGGCGCTCGGTCGAAGAGAATGTGATCTATACCGATTGGCAACGGAACAACTATTGGCGTGCGGTGGCCGGCCTGATTGGGTCTGCGGGACGGATCGGTATCGAGGGCGATCACATGACACTGGCGATGCGCGATACGGCGTTGGACATGTTGGGCGGGCCAGAGTTAGTGGACATCGCGCCGGATACGATGGCCGCGCGCATGGTAAAATCGGCTGAAGAGATCGAACTGATCAAAGGTGGTGCGCGTACGGCTGATGTCGGTGGCGCGGCCATTCATGCCGCGATCCAGGAAGGCGCGACCGAGATTGAGATCGCCATGGCCGGTCGCGACGCGATGGAGGCTGAGATTGCGCGCGCCTATCCGGATGCAGAATATCGCGACACGTGGGTTTGGTTCCAGTCCGGTCTGAATACCGATGGGGCGCATAACCCGGTCACAAAACGGGCGCTGCAAAAGGGCGATATCCTGTCGCTGAACACGTTCCCGATGATCTCGGGCTATTACACTGCGCTGGAACGCACCTTGTTTCTGGGTGAACCCGACCCCGAAAGCCTGCGCATCTGGAAGGCGAATGTCGCTGCGCATGAGTTGGGCCTGGGCCTGATCAAACCTGGCGCGACCTGCTCTGGAATCTGTGAAGAGATCAACCGGTTCTTCGCTGACGAAGGTTTGCTGCAATACCGCTCGTTCGGCTATGGTCATTCCTTCGGCATTCTCAGCCACTATTACGGTCGCGAGGCTGGGCTTGAGCTGCGCGAAGACATCGACACTGTGCTGGAGCCCGGTATGGTCGTATCCATTGAACCGATGCTGTGGATCCCCGAAGGCCAGAAAGGCGCAGGCGGGTATCGCGAGCATGACATCCTTGTGGTCGAGGATTCTGGAGCCGAAAACATCACCGGCTTCCCCTATGGCCCCGAACACAACACGATCAGCACCTGATCGGATCGGCAGGAAGGGCGATCTGCCTTTCCTGCCTCACGTTGACGGCAAGGGTCAGCGTGGTCATGCCCTGGTGGGGTTGATTGTCCGGCTCAGCGGTGTGTATCTGACGACAGTGTTTGAAAGGATGCGCCGTGGGACATTACGAACTGCCATCGGGAGCTGCTGCCTATTTTATTAACCTGGATCGGGTGCCCGAGCGGGCCGAGTTCATGGAAGGTCAGTTCGCCGACACAGGATTGCGTGGCGCACAGCGGTTCAGCGCAGTGGACGGTCAGCAACCCGGCGCACTGGATGACAATTGCTACGTTCCCGGCTCCGGTACCCGATGGGGGCTTACACAAAGCGAAATCGCCTGCTTTGAAAGCCACCGCGCCGTTTGGCGGGTTGCTGTGGATCAGAACCTGAGCAAGGTTGCGATTTTTGAGGATGACGTTGAAATGTCGGCTCAGGCCGGGGCCGTCATCGCGGCTTTGCTGGCGGATGATGCGGGTTTTGATCTGATCAAGCTGGATTATTCACCACGTTCCATGCGGTTCGGGCCGCTTGAGACGATTGCAGACGTTCCAGTTCGCCCAATGTTGGAAATGGCCCCCAGTTCTGCTGCCTACATTCTGACGCAAGCGGCTTGTCGCAAACTGCTGTCCTGGTCTGAGGAGTATTCGGACCATCTGGACGACTTTATCTCGCTCCCACGTCCCGACTGGCGCATGTGTCAGTGTTTTCCGGCGGTGGGGGTACAGATGATGTGGTCCAAGCAGCAGGAACAGACTGCCGAACCTGTAAAGGTTAGCGAGCGGTCGCAGGATCAGAAAACCAACAGCGGGTTGGACAAGGGGCCATTGGGGTTCCGTATACGCCGCGAGCTGCAAGCCGCGCGGCGCAAACTGTATTGGCGCGCAGGCGGGCAGGACAGGTTGTTGGCACAGGGTGGGTTTGCCGGCTTTATTCCCTGCGCCGAAGACCTGAACGTCTAACTAGTTACATACGCCGCCCAAAGGGCGTTCGTGACCATTGATCTGGTAACCCTCGCATAAGCGTTAACAAAACTGTCAGTTTGATATAAGCTTTCAGTGTTTTTGTGGTTGAAGCTTGGGTGTGCGGTGTGAGTCAGACAATCTATGAAAGATACGGCGGATTCAAAACGATCAGTCGGATCGTTATGACGTTCTATGAAATGGCATTGGACTCCGATCAGATCGGTGGTCATTTCGAAGACATCGACATGCCGCGCCTGATCGATCACCAGACCAAGTTCGTGTCTTCTCTGGTTGGTGGTCCTGCTTCTTTTAGCGATGACAGGATTGAGGCGGTTCATCGACACCTGAATATCTCTCATGCGGATTTTGATGAGATGGCCGAACTATTTGCCGAGGCCCTTTCTATGCACGGTATGGAAGACGGTCACATCAAGATCGCCTTGAACGCCATTGAATCCAAACGCGCAATTATTGTAACCCGTGACGCCGCATGAGTATTTCAGCGATAAACGAACAGTTGCTGCGGGCGATCGGAGTTGGCGTGGCTGTTGTGCGTGCCTCAGACCTGAGTTTTGTGTTTCACAATGGGCCGTTTGCCGAATGGTTTGGGGTTCCGACCGAAGGACAGACCCTGCTGGATTTGCTCCCATCTTTGGATCAGCGTGAATTGGAGGACGTCAAGCAATCGGGGCTTCGCTATACAGTCGAATTGCAGATCAAGCCAAAACGCAGAACGCTGATTTTTGCAACGGCTGTATCGCTCGCGAATGGCTTGTCTGAACAGGTTTTGGTTGTGGAATGCCAGAACATTACTCGCATCCGCGAGCTGGAAAGCATGATCGATAGCTACTCGACAATGGTCGAACGCAACACGCGCGAATTGGAGCGTGAGAAAGAGCGTGTCGAGCGGTTGCTGCTAAACCTTATGCCGCGGGCAGTGTATGAAGAGTTCAAGACCTTCGGTGTCGTTACGCCGCAGCTATATGATCAGGTGTCGGTGGTGATGCTGGATTTCGTGGGCTTTACCGATTTCGCCGCCAAGACCGATCCAACCGTCACGTTAAGCGAGTTGAACGACATCTTCACTGCGTTCGACCGTATCGTCGAACAATTCGGATGCGAGCGGATCAAGACCATCGGTGACGCCTATCTGGCGGTGTCTGGTATGCCTGACGCGACACCGGATCATGCCACGGCCGTGGCACATTGCGCCGTTCGCTTCCTGCGGTATCTGGAGCGGCGCAATGAAAGCCATCCGCATAAATGGCAGGCCCGGATCGGCTTGGGCATGGGGGCTGCGGTGGGCTCTGTCGTTGGGATACAGAAATACGTCTATGACGTGTTCGGTCCGGCTGTGAACATTGCTTCGCGCCTGCAAGTCTTTGCAAACCCAATGCATATCGTCGCCCCAGAAGAGATGAAATTTGCCTTGATTGATGAGTTCCAGGTCGCGGATATCGGGCGCGTGGATATCAAAGGCATGGGGGAAATGGAGTTGATTAACGTCACCTCTGGCCTCAGCGCACCACAGCCGCTGAGCAGGTTCTGATTGTCAGTCGTCCTGCGGCACCAACCCCAAACCCCGCAAATAGATGCCGATGCCGGATTCCAGCAAGTCTTCGGGTGAAAATGGGGAACTGGCGCCAGTGTTGCGGGCGTAAAGTTCAACAACGCCGTGGCTCATGGCCCAGATATGGGCGCTGAACATGGATGCGGGCGGGCGCTTTTCCGGTGGAATGTGTTGCGACAGATCAGCCGCCGCTTTCTCCAGTACTGCTTTGGCACGGTTTGCGGCCAAGGATAGTTCAGGTGTTCGATTGATCGAAATCCCGCTTTCGAACATCGCGATGTAGTGGCCAGGATGTTTGCGGGCAAATGCCAGATAGGCACGGCCTGTCGCCTCGAACGCGGCGAGCGCTGAGGGCTGGCCCTTGTCATAGGCGTATTGCATCAGATCCGAGAACATCTCGAACCCTTGCCGAGCGGCTTCGGCGATCAGGTCTTCGCGCCCGTGGAAATGCCGGTAAACCGCAGCGGGGGTGACGCCGGCGGTTTTCGCCGCTTCGGACAGGGTAAAGCCGGTCGGACCTTTTTCTTCGATCAGAGACAGGGCAGCCTCGATCAAAGCCTGTTTCAGGTTCCCGTGGTGATACCCGCGTTTTGTCATTCCTGCTTCAGGTGCCCTTTTTCAAGTTATAGAATTCATGACATAATTCGCGAAAAGACATTCGTCCACCACCTGTCACGCATCCCAAATCTCTGGCCCGCCACAGATATCGGGGTCATTCGCGCCTATGGCGTCTTCGTCCTTTTCGTCATAGTCCAGCGCGTGCAGAACCGTACGAATGGCCGCCAGCCGCGCGCGTTTCTTGTCGTCGGATCGCACGATGGTCCAGGGGCAGTGTTCCGTGTGGCTGCGCGTCAGGGTTTCTTCGATCGACTGGCTGTATTCATCCCATTTGTTCAGACCCGCGATATCAATCGGGCTGAGTTTCCATTGCTTCAGTGGGTCAGTTTCACGCGCCAGAAAACGGTTGAGCTGTTCTGCTCGCCCGACATTGAGCCAGAATTTAAACAGTTTGATCCCGTCATTCACCAAACCGGTTTCCAACGGCAGGACCTGTCGGAAAAACCGTTCACGTTCTTCTGCTGTGCAAAAGCCAAAGACGTTTTCAACAACACCGCGGTTATACCAGCTGCGGTCAAAGAACACGATCTCACCAGCGGCAGGCAAATGTGCGATATATCGTTGAAAATACCACTGACTGCGCTCAGTGTCCGAGGGTTTGCTTAGCGCAACATTGCGTGCGCCGCGTGGGTTCAGGTTTTCGCGGAACCGCTTGATCGTGCCCCCTTTACCAGCGGCGTCCCGACCTTCGAAAATAAGCAATATGCGATGGTCGGTTTCCTTGAGCCAGGACTGCATCTTGACCAGTTCGATCTGAAGCATTTCCATCTGTTTTTCGTATTCCTTACGCTTCATTCGTTCGTCGTAAGGGAAGGTGGGGTTCAGGATGTCGCCTTTTTCGGACTTTTCGATGGCCGAACGCACCTCTTTCGGGGCGTCATTCTTAAAGTACTTTTCGATGGAGCCTTTTTCGGAACGGGCCATGTGTTACCTCGCCATAAAATCCATATCCTACTATGGATTAGCGGCGGGCCTAACGCAAACCCGCACGTTGCGCGGCACGGTCGATGGCGGCAGCAACTTCGGGTGCAGCAACGACCTGTGGCATGTGCCCAATTCCAGGCAGTTCAATCAGTTCCGCGCCGGGGATTTGATCGATCAGTCGATGTGAATGCCAGCCCAACCCAACGGTATCATCGGCGGTACCATGGACGATCTCGGTCGGCACGTCGATCTCGCCGTATCGCGGTTGTAGGGCGCGGACTTCTTCCAGCAAATTGGCGCGCTGCTTGGCATTTGCATGCATCGAAGCCCGGCGCATGGTTAGTCCGGGGCCGAAATGGTCGGCATATCCTTCGGGTGCGGTCTGCGGTGCGAACACCTTGTCCAAAGCTTTTTCAACGTACCATTCGGGCACAAAGGCAGTGATCAGGGGCAGGGCGGTGACATTGCCGGTGGGTGTCGCCGCCAATGTGTTGAACCCGTCCAGAGGCGTCTCCCACGGGATGGCGGCAGCAGCGATCAGGACCAACCCCGAGATATTGTCTGGCCGCGTAACAGCCCAAGCAAGTGAGACGGATCCGCCATAGCTTTGCCCTGCGACGATAGGTTTTTCCGCACCCAGTTGAGCCGCGGCCTTTTGTAAAATTTCTGCTTGTTCCTCAATGGTTTCACCGTCCGGATTGAAGCTGGCGCTATACCCCAGACCCGGCCGGTCAAACACAATCACACGGTAGTTTTCCGCCAGGATAGGAGCCAAGGCAAACGTCATGTCGCGCGTGTTGCCGCTGGACCCATGGATCAGCACAACATCCGGGCCTTCACCCATCACTACCGCATGCACTGGGATGCCGTTGACTTCGACGATTTGACCTTCGGGGGGAAAGGCGGCTTCGGCACGGGCTTCATTCCGACCGGCGCGCCAGAGTGCGAGGGCCCACAGCAAGACTAGCAAAGTCAAAGCTATGAGGCCGACGCGCATCACCGGATCAGGCCCTCAGATCGGTCTGATCGACACCGATCCGATTGATATCATAGGGCGTTGTCCCATAAATCTCGCTGATCCAGTTGCCATAGAGCAAATGCGCATGGCTGCGCCATCTGTTCTGTGGTGTCTGGCTTGGATCGTCGTCCGGATAGTAATTCAAGGGCACGTTGATCGGCGTGCCGTTGGCAACATCGCGGTCGTATTCTTGTTTCAACGTATCGCTGTCATATTCGAAATGGTTGAAGATATAGATGGCACGATGGTTCCGATCTTCGACCAGACAGGGACCGACATCGTCGCTACCCAGCAGGGTTACCAAACCGTTAGCGGCATCAATCTCATTCTGTTTCATTTCCGTCCAGCGGCTGACCGGAATCACGCAATCATCCGAGAACCCGCGCAGGAACGGCGAGGCCGGATTAAGGTTCGCATGCCGGAAACAACCAAACGCCTTAGCGTCCAACATATGTTTCTTGACGCCATGGAAGTGATTGATCATCGCCATTCCACCCCAGCACACACCAAAGGTTGAATGCACATTGGTTTGCGTCCATTCGAACACTTCGCGCATTTCGTCCCAATAGGTGACGTTGTCGAATTCCAGATGTTCAATCGGGGCACCGGTGATGATCAGCCCGTCAAATTTCTCGTCCTTCACCTCCTGAAAAGGGCGATAGAATTCGGCCATATGCTCGGCCGCGGTGTTCTTGGTGCGGTGTTCCGTCATCCGGATCAGCGACAAATCGATCTGCAACGGAGTCGCCCCGATCAGGCGGGCAAACTGATTTTCAGTCTGAATCTTCTTGGGCATAAGATTCAGCAACCCGATCCGAAGGGGGCGAATGTCTTGACGCATTGCCTGATCCTCGGCCATGACCGATACGCCCTCTTGGGTAAGAACGTCAAATGCGGGCAGGTCAGAGGGGATCTTGATTGGCATCAGGTACAAGCCTTTGGAGTTACAGTGTAGAGGCGGTAATTAAGCCCGGTTTGCGCGGGTCTCAAGGGTGCGTTCGATCAACTCATCGAAATCAGAGGCATCACGGACCTTGTGCATGTCATCAGCGGTGACTGTTACACCCCAATTGTCCGCCATCGCCTGATAGCGGGGTTGCCGATGCGCCAGCGCCTGCGCGTAAGTCCAGCGGATGAACGCGTCGGGGTCTACATCCTCGGATCGGCAGTTATGCTGGGTCAGATAGGCGTCCCAAACACGGACCAGAAATTCGGGCTGATAAGACATCGGTTTGGGCGCTTTATCAAAGCGGCTGATCAGCTCTGCCGTGTGATCTTCATCCCCTTGAATCCAAATCATCAAGGTTTGGCGAGACAGTTCGGACAACACGTGATCTGTAGAATTTTCCGGGTCTACCCATTCGCAGATCGACCCGCCGGTGTCGCAGATAAAATGCGGGTATTCGTACAGACGTTGTGCCCGGTCGATGAAATACTCGGTATCCAGAAGCGCGTGAATCTCCGCCTGCCGGAATTGTTCCTGCCTGCGTTTGTATTCGGGCAGTTCCAAACCACCTAGCGCCGGATTTCCGGGCTTACCCAAATAGGCGGCGACAGGCGTCAGGTTCTCGAACGAGATATTCGAGCCGATAAAGATCGAATCCGACAACAGCAATTCGCGCAGAAAGGGGACTTTCATCGCCTCGGCTTTGGCATTGTCAGCGATGTATTCACCCATGTACCGGGTACCGATGCGGTAATCGATCGAATAGTGGAACCAATCGCCCGAGTCGCGCAGCACGTTCGACACATAGGTTTTGCCCAGGCCCGACATGCCAAAGAACAGCACCTTTTTTCGCGCCGCATCGCGCCAGTCTTTAGCCGAGCCGTAGATCATCTTCCGCCATCCCTTTTTCCGACCTTGCTAAAACGGGCAGCGGGTGGCGTCAATCGCGTGTGTCCGAACGGTTTGGGATCAGCTGCCTGACAATGGTCGCACCCCAATAAACTAACCGGCCCCCTCTAGCACGAGATCTGGCTGGTATCGATATACAACTGCTCTCAAATCATCCCGGAAAACGGAATGGCGATGTTCAGCAGCCCTATGATCCCAAATGCCATCAAGACGCGCGGGCTGCGCTGTTGAACAGAGTGGAGGAGGTGGGACCGCTAAGGGGGAATGTCAGACCAAAGCGAAGGGTATCGATATCGCCGCTTGCACGGCCGATTTCGATATCCGTTCTGGCCTGTTCCAGAGACACTTGTCCGAGAGCTTCGCTGGTCTCAATCAGATTATAGTCCGCGCCGATACCCTGCGTTGTGGAGTCCAAATCGAGGTCGCTAAACGACTGATGCACGAGACTGGCGTAAGTTCCCAACCGTTGTTGAATCAATAGTAACCACCCAAGCCGACGCAATACAGATCAAGGTTTACACCACCACCCGGCACATCGCTGCGAACATAGTGACCACCGAATACCGCATAGTCCGACACTTGATAGCGGAAGCTCGCACAGAAATCGGCCCAATCTGTGCCGTTTGGCAGGCTTGAGGATGTATCCGAGTCTCCGATCCAGGCTTCGAGCCCGGCATAGTCGAGGTAGCCACCCAGAACGCCGCAGTTATCAAATTGGTAAGTCAGCGTCGCGCCCAGATCTCAGAAGGAAAGATCCCCGGAAAAATTGTCGGGATCGGCGTTGTAATACTTGGCGTCAAACCCCAATGCAGACCGTTGTCGAAGCTCAAAGCGACAGTGAAATCTCCGGTGAAGGTGCCGAAATCGCCACCGCCGTTGGAAGTGGAAGATTGTCCATAACCCAAGGTTGCAGCACGGTGAAGTTCCTGTGCGCCTGCAATGGCCGAGGTAATTGAAATCTTGGTAACGCACAAAGAAAAACCCCGCCGGCAGGGCGGGGTTCAACGTTTCACTCTGTTGCGGATCAGCCCAGCGAGTAGGTGATTTGGAAGCCGACGCTCCAAGCGCTGTTGCCGCTGAATTCTCCCCCGGTGGTGGTAGTGGCGTCTCCAATGTCTGTATACCGGACACCACCGGAAATCTGAGCGCGTTCGAGAGAGTAGGTTCCACCGAGCCCAAGGCTCCAGAACCCATCTGTCGGGCCCAAATTTGTGACTTCGGAACCAGTGGATGTTTCATATCCAGCAGTTACCGCACCCGAAAACTCTTCCGAGAACTGATAGCCGAGCCCCAGCGTATACGTAAACGTATCATCTTCGTAGTCGACGAGGTTATCCCCGACAATGTTGACATAGTTGGGCGGCGCAAAAACAGTTTGCGGCCAGTCCACCCATCGAATTGAACCAAACAGCAATGTTTTGGGGGCTACACCGGTTTGGAAATCCAGATTGATGGATTGAGGTGATTCAATCTCAGACTCGGTTTCCGCTGTGACCAGTACCGCACTAGGCGGGAATACAGGCGGCACGAAGTTGAATGACTCTGTCTGGGAAAAATCGTGTGTGATTTTTGAGTTGTAAGTCAGAGCCACACGTGCGGCAATTTCTGGCTTTTCCCACGCGACGCCGACGACATACCCAAATGCGATGTCAGAATCTGTGTCGACTTCGTACCCCGCAGCGGCGGGCACTGCCACGTTGGCTTTCAAACGTTGCGCGCGCAGACCTCCGATAGCGCTGAAGCCACCGTCGAATTTATACCGAACAAGCGCAGTAATTGCGTCCACATCTGCTTTGGCGCGCAGAACATCTGTGCGCCCACCAAATGGCGTTGTCGGGTTGATCGACAACGGGTAGTTTGACGGATACTCGATATCCGCGCCGAACGGCTCATCATAGACCAGTGCGAAATCCAGCCTGTCTGTAAAAGCATGTTTATAGGCTAAATGCGGTGTGAAGAATGACTCGGCAACATTGCCGGAATCCACGCCATTTTGAGTGCCGCTTACGCTTGGATCAGTATAGCCGAGACGGAATTGTACAACTGATCCCTCTTCGAACAGGATATTGACACCCTGTCCGCTACGATCCAGACCGCCGGCGTAAGCTCCTGTTGTCCCAACGCACACCGCGCACGCCTGTAGAAGCGCTTTTTTCATTCTGTCCTCCCAAAAGGTGTCCTGTTATTCAGACCGGACTATCGAGTGGTGAAGGCCGATCTGTCTTGTGGTGCTCGATACTTTCTTGAGGGTTATATTACCGTCAACTAGTGACGGTGCGTTATTCAGGGTGAGTGTGTCGGGAAACTGTTGCCAAACTGTTACGATTTTCGGCGTGCACGTTCAAAAAGATGCCCGAAAAGATCACGACGGCCCCTAGCAGCGTCCAGTGATCCAGCGGCTCGTGGTACAGAATCATTCCGATCACGGCAATTGTGGGCAGGCGGACAAAATCGAACGGTACAACCACAGTCGCAGGCGCAATAGCCAGAGCGTTGGTGATGCAATAATGCGCCAGTAGTCCTGCCAACCCAATCAATACCAGGAAGGGGATCGTGCTCGCGGTTGGCAGAGCGATCTGCCCATCGATCCCTGCGGCCATCAATCCCAGGACAGCCTGCATGACAGTCAGCCAGAACATGATGCATCCAATGCTTGCAAAACGGGTCAGGGTTTTGGTGGAAATCGTTGTAAATGCGAAGAATACCGCAGACAAAGCAGCAGCCAAAATACCAGCGCTCAGAGGCACGGCACCGGGGCGGGTAATAAGCAGGACACCGGCAAAACCAATCAAGGCAGACAGCGCGCGTACAGGTGTTAGCCGTTCCTTCAGCAGCAGCGGAGACAGCAGGATCACCCAGATGGGTTGCGTAAACTCAAGCGCAAAAACCTGTGCTAGAGGAATGACGGTTACCGCGTAGAACCACAAATTCTGACCAATAAAATGCGTCAGGTTTCGGACACCGTGCAGCCCCAGTCTGTATGTCGAGACCTGATCCCATTTGCGCGACAGGGTCAGAATCACCGCTACAACGAAGATGCCGACGAGGCTGCGGTAAAACATGATTTCGAATGTATCATGGGCCACGCTCAATTCGCGGCCGGCAACCGCCATCGATGAGAAAGAAGCAATTGCCCCCGTCATCCAAAGCGCGGCTTTGCCGATCTGCGGTCTGCTGCTGTCCATTTACCTGCCTGCGGGAATCGCGGAATTCTAATTTAAAACCTATGGGTTTCTTGCAGGACTTAAACAAAAAAGCCGGGTCAAAGCCCGGCTTATTGTCATTCCCACTCAATCGTTCCCGGAGGTTTCGAGGTGATGTCATAAGTGCATCGGTTGATGCCCTTGACCTCGTTGATGATCCGCGTGGCGGTCTCACCGAGGAATTCGTGGCTGAACGGATAGTAGTCGGCGGTCATGCCATCGACCGAAGTTACGGCACGCAGCGCACATGCATAATCATATGTGCGCCCGTCACCCATCACACCGACGGTGCGTACCGGAAGGATGGCAACAAAAGCCTGCCAGATATCATCATACAGACCATGTTTGCGAATCTGGTCGATATAGATGGCGTCGGCTTCGCGCAGGATTTCCAGTTTTTCACGGGTGATCTCGCCTGGGCAGCGAATCGCCAGACCCGGCCCGGGGAAGGGGTGGCGCCCGATGAAGCTCTGCGGCAGGCCAAGTTCGCGGCCCAGTGCGCGAACCTCGTCTTTGAACAGCTCTCGCAGGGGTTCGACCAGTTTCAGGCCCATCTTTTCAGGCAGGCCTCCGACATTGTGGTGCGATTTGATCGTGACCGAGGGGCCGCCCGAGAACGAAACCGATTCGATCACGTCGGGATAGAGCGTGCCCTGGGCCAGGAATTCGGCCCCTTCGATCGTATCAGCGTGTTTCTGGAACACGTCGATGAACAGCTTTCCGATGATCTTGCGTTTGGTTTCCGGGTCGGATTGGCCGTCCAGCTCGCCCAAAAACAGGTCGCTTTCATCTGCGTGTATCAGCTGAATGTTGTAGTTGTCGCGGAACATACCGACGACTTCTTCGGCCTCGTTCTTGCGCAACAGGCCGTGATCGACAAACACGCAAGTCAGTTGATCACCAATCGCTTCATGGATCAGGATCGCCGCGACCGAGCTGTCGACGCCGCCGGACAGGCCGCAGATGACCTTTTTGTCGCCGACTTGCTCGCGAATCTTTTCGATCATCTGTTCGCGATAGGCACCCATGGTCCAATCGCCGTTGAAGCCAGCCAGTTTTACGAAGTTTTCGTACAGTTTCGCGCCTTTGGGCGTGTGGTGCACCTCGGGGTGGAACTGAACGGCATAGAAGTGACGGTTGGTATCAGCCGTGATCGCATAGGGCGCGTTGGGTGAGGTGCCGAAGACCTCGAACCCGGGGGCGATTTCGCTGACGTGGTCTCCATGGCTCATCCAGACTTGTTCGTCGCCATCCGCGAACCAGCCGTTCAGAATATCCAGTTGGTTTTTCGGAGTGACAAAGGCGCGACCGAACTCGGCAGTGCCGTGGCCGCTTTCGACTTTGCCGCCAAGCTGATGCATCATGACTTGCTGCCCATAGCAGATGCCAAGGATCGGCACGCCATAGTCAAAAATCTCTTGCGGGGCGCGGGGGGACCCTTCGCGCGTCACGCTGTCCGGTCCGCCCGAGAAGATCACGGCCTTGGGCGCCATTTCGCGTACAAAGTCCATCGTAACGTTTTGATAGGGGTGGATTTCACAATAGACATTCAACTCGCGCAGGCGGCGTGCGATCAGCTGCGTCACCTGGCTGCCGAAGTCGATGATCAGAAGGCGGTCATGGGATGTCTGGCTCATGACTGGCTCTTAGGTCGCGCGGCGGTTATGTGCAAGCGTTATGAAGGCGATTTCAGTCAGATGCGGAAGGAGATGGGATCAATGGCCGTCATTCGTTTCACGGATGCAACGCAGGATGACGTCGAGGCGGTCACAGACTGCATCAGGGCGGCTTATGCCAAAGCGCGCAGTTCTATTGATGATCTGCCTGATGTGACGAGTGGTTTGGCGCAAGATATTGCGGAACGTCGCGTGGTCCTGGCCCGCAGTGATGATGGGTTGGCTGGTGTGATTGTGTTTGCGCAACAGGGTGCTGTGATGAAGGTTATCAATCTGGCCGTGTCACCGTCGGCCCAAGGGCAAGGTGTCGCTGGAAAACTGCTGTCACGCGCCGAAGCCGAAGCGCGCGAGGCTGGCTGCACCCATATGGAATTGCGCACCCATCGTTTGATGCAGGATACGAGGGCGATTTACGCGCATCTCGGCTGGATCGAAACTGAAGTGGCCGGGAATTCGGTTGCGATGCGTAAAAACCTTTGAGGTTTGTCAGCCCCTCAATTTAGATTTCTCACAACTATCTTGCGAAATGCAACGTACCCAAATTCTGTCGCGTAAAGGAGTTTTCGCTCAGCTAGCGGTTAGACGGTTTTTGCGATTTCGGTTTCATGCTTTTATCATGAGCGTCAGGAATTAGTGGTTCAAACGACATCGAATAGGCGATCATGTCGCTTTTACCCCTATAGCGCCGTAATCCACGTCTGGTGTGATCTGCGGTTCCGGTAACACGATTTGCAACGTGAACATGACTAACGGGATTATCTCATGGCAGAGGCAAACACCCGACGCAGAGCCAGAGGCGGTGGTGGTGCCGCCCGTAGGGCCGAGCGCACCGCAGTTCGAATCGAAACTGCAAAATATATCGAACGGAATATTCCGAATTTCGAGGTCCTCAACGCAGAAGCGTTGGAGATCATTGAAACCAATGCGGAAACCATTCTGGCTGAGGTCGGCGTTAACTTCGTCGACAATCCGGGCGCGCTGCAGCGCTGGAAAGATGCCGGAGCCGATGTCGATGGTGAACGTGTTCGCATCCCGCGCGGTCTGGCGCGCGAGCTGATCAAAACTGCCCCTAGCGAGTTCAAACAACACGCGCGCAACCCCGAGAAATCGGTTGTCATCGGGGGCCGCAATCTGGTGCTGGCGCCGGTCTACGGCCCTCCATTCGTGCGCGACGCGCAAGGTGGCCGTCGCTATGCGACCATGGACGATTTCAACAAGTTCGTGAAACTGGCCTACATGTCCAAGTGGTTGCACCACTCGGGCGGGACTGTGTGCGAACCGACCGACGTGCCGGTGAACAAGCGTCACCTGGACATGCTGATGGCGCACATGACCCTGTCGGACAAGCCATTCATGGGCTCGGTCACCGACCCTAGCCGGGCGCAGGATTCGGTAGAGATGTGCGAGATCCTGTTCGGCAAAGAGTTCGTGCAGGAAAACACAGTGATGACCTCGCTGACCAACATCAACTCGCCGATGACCTTCGACGACGTGATGATGGGTTCGCTTGAAGTTTACGCGGCTAACAATCAGGCCTGCATTATCTCTCCCTTTATCGTGGGTGGCGCGATGGCACCGGTTTCGGTGGCAGGGACGCTGACGCAGGTTCTGGCCGAAGTTCTGGCCGGTGTCGCGTATAGCCAGATCATCCGTCCGGGTGCCCCGGCAATCTTTGGTGCCTTCGTGTCATCGATTGACATGAACTCGGGCGCGCCGACCTTCGGTACGCCCGAGGCGTCGATGGTCACCTATGGTGCGGGTCAGTTGGCGCGTCGCCTGAACCTGCCGTTCCGCTCGGCCGGGTCGTTCTGTGGCTCGAAACTGCCCGACGCGCAGGCTGCTTACGAAACAGCAAACTCGCTGAACATGGGCCTGATGTCAGGCGTGAACTTCATGCTGCATTCCTGCGGTTGGCTCGAAGGCGGTCTGGTTGCGGATTTCGAGAAGTTCGTCATGGATGCGGATCAACTGGGCGTGCTGCACGGCTTGGCCAAAGGCGTGGCTTACGACGAGAATGCGCAGGCGATGGATGCGATCCGCGAGGTTGGTCCGGGCGGCCACTATCTGGGTTGTGCGCATACGCAGGCGAACTTCAAGGACGCGTTCTGGAAGTCGGAATTGCTGGACTACAAACCGTTCGAAACCTGGGAAGATGAAGGCGCGCGTGACACGCGTCAACTGGCCTCTGCCCGGGTCGAGCATCTGCTGGCCAACTATCAGCAACCGCAACTCGACCCGGCAATCAATGCTGCTCTGAACGAGTACATTGACAAGAAAAAAGCATCCATGCCGGATGCCTTTACCTGATCACTGATATTGCACGGCGCGGCTGGCCTGAAACAGCTGCGCCTCGCCCAACAACGCGATCAGCAGGTCCAAATGACGGACCAGCGAATAGGCTGCGTCCTCTTCTACGCGCTGCGCGTTAACCTCTCGCTCCATTTCCATCAGACGCATCAGTGCCGCACCCGTGCCAGGCAGTGATCCATAGCCAAGGATGCGCTGCAGGTGCCGATCCCGGTCATAGTCCTGCGCCCCGTGTTTCGCGGCTCGTGCCAACAGGCGAGGGCGGCGGAGGGTGGTAATCATGGTCATCAGGTCCTGCATTCCGGGGTTCCCTTGTGTGAGTGAACGTCCCTGAATGTGTGACACAACCTAAGCGGGTGTTGCCTTGATTGGGTTCGCGCCGAACTCTGACTTCATGAGTGTTTATGTTTTTGAATCAAATCTGGTCCTTGTCGCTGCGGGTTAACGAACGAGTAACGAAAGCAACTCTAGTTAGAATTGGTTAACAAATTCATCGGGGGCGATTGAAAACAGATTGTTGTGTCGACGAGGGCAAGTAACTATGGAAAACAACATGGCATTCACCATTCCGGCTTGGGTACCTGAGGGGGCACAACGATACCTTGCCCACACAGAGACCGGACAGTCGATCCGCGATATTGCGCGATCCGCAGGGTGCCATGCTTCGACCATACTAAGACAAATCAGGCGCATCGAAATGCGACGGGACGATCCCTTGGTGGATGCCGCGCTGCAATCTCTGGCGGAAACGCATTTCTCGGATTCAGCCGATGGCACGGGCCCGATCCAATTCGGGGCCTTGGCTGTGACCGAACAGGAAACCGCCGCCGCCAAGGACGAAGAATTCAACCGCGAGGCACTGCGAATATTGCGCCGTTTGTGTGAAACGGGGTCAGTGCTTGCGGTGGCTGAGGAAATGGACAAGGCCGTGGTGGTCCGCGACACCGGAGACAGCGGCGCCACACGAACAGCCGTTGTGGATTGCAAGATTGCGCAGGCACTGGCACTGAAAGACTGGATTTCCTGCAACAATCCCGGACGGATTTCGCGGTATCGGATTTCTTCGTCGGGCCGCACGGCGCTGAGTCGCCTTATTGCCGAGGCCGAGAACAAAGCGCGTGAGCGTAGTGAATTTGGAATGGCAGATGCACAAGCGCCGTTCCAAGCGCAAATGGCACCCTGTCAGAGCGTGACTGCAAAACCCGACCGGCCTCGGCGGATTCGCTATAGTGCAGCGGAAAGCCCCCTGATCGCATTGGCACGTCGGCGAGATCGGGATGGAAAGCCTTTTCTTGATGAAACACTTGTGGCGGCGGGCGAACGCCTGCGTGAGGATTTCGAACTGGCGCAGATTGGCCCTCAGGTCGCACAGAATTGGGACCATTTTCTGACTGCAGGGGGGCGCGGTGGTTTCAACAGTGAAGCTCATGCTGGGCACGGGGCGTCGGACGCTCGGGATCGGGTTGAACATGCTTTGTCAGATCTGGGTCCGGGTCTCAGCGATGTTGCTTTGCGCTGCTGTTGCTACCTCGAAGGGCTAGAGCTTGCGGAAAAGCGGATGGGCTGGTCGGCGCGCTCGGGCAAGATCGTGTTGCGGATCGCGTTGCAGCGGCTCAAGCGACATTATGAAGGGCAGTCCGAGCGCAATCGCATGATCGGTTAACGGCGCGATATGTTTTGGTTGCACTTGGGTGGATGGATGATAATCAAAGGTTATGAATTTTACCCTTAGACAGCTGAAATACTTCAGTGCAGTCGCAGAACAGCGCAATTTCGGTCGGGCCGCCCAGGTGTGCCACGTGTCTCAGCCCGCCTTGTCCGTGCAGATCAAGGCGTTAGAGGACAGTTTGGGCGGTCCGCTTTTCGAACGTCAGGCGCGTGATATTCTGCTGACCCCGCTAGGGCGCGACGTGCTGGATCATGCGCGTCAGGTTCTTGGAGCGGCGGACAGGTTAGATCAGTTTGCCAAGGATCGCTCTGGGGGGCACAGGTCGTTGGCGATCGGGATCATCCCAACGATCGCGCCGTATTTACTGCCGGGTGTGCTGGCTGGGTTGCGATCGTCCGATGTGTCGTTGCGCGTGCAGGTGCGCGAAGCTAGAACTGAGCGTTTGCTGACTATGCTGCGCGCCGGGGAAATCGACGCCGGCGTCATGGCTTTGCCCGCCGGTGGGAGTGAGTTGTTCGAACTGCCTCTGTTTCAGGATCGCTTCCTGTTGGCTGGCAGCTCAGCGCGCTTGAAGGGCATGGTCCCCAACCCTGAAGCATTACGGCCGCTGGACCTGCAGACCGCGCAACTGATGTTGCTTGATGACGGTCACTGTCTGACCGATCAGGCGCTTGAGGTCTGCGGTCGGGATCGAAGCAGCGGCCTGATCAATATGGGTGCGTCATCGCTTGCGACGTTGTCACGATTGGTGGCTGAGGGGTTTGGTCTGACTCTCATGCCCGAACTGGCCGCGCGCGCGGAATCTGACGCTGTTCCCGGATTGAAACTGCTGCGCTTTGGCACGCCGCAACCGGCGCGAACGGTTGGTCTGGTCCGGCGTGCATCGACTGTGGGCGAGGATTGGTTCGACGGTCTGGCTCAGGTCATCCGCCAAGTCGGAGAGGACATCGTCACCGCAACACGCGCCTGAAATGAAAAGACCCGCCATTGGCGGGCCTTTGCTTTGATTTAGCGCGAAGCTTAGGCCAGTGCGGGCTCTTTGGCTTCGTTCAGGTGCTTTTTAAGGTTGTCCGGGGACGACACACCATAGGGGTCTTCGGGGCAGTTATCCATCAGGCCGGGCTCTTCGAACCATGCCTCAACCACACCGTCATTGACGATGGCGGCATAGCGCCACGAGCGCATGCCGAAACCCAGATTGTCCTTGTCGACCAGCATGCCCATCTTGCGAGTGAACTCTCCAGATCCGTCTGGAATGACCTTGACGTTTTCCAGACCTTGGTCCTGTGCCCATTTGTTCATGACAAAGCTGTCATTCACTGACATGCAATAGATGTCGTCGATGCCTTTTTCCTTGAATTCGGCATAGCCGTTTTCAAAACCGGGCAGTTGGTAGGTCGAACAGGTGGGGGTGAATGCACCGGGCAACGAGAACAGGATCACCCGTTTACCGGCAAAGTAATCTGCAGTGGTCTTGTCTTCCCAACGGAACGGGTTGGGGCCTTCGACAGCCTCGTCACGGACGCGGGTGTGAAAGGTTACGTCAGGCAGTTTAGTACCGGATTTCATGCTCAATTTCCTGTGATTCATCTGTGAACTGCCGAAGATTTAAAACAGTTCTAAATTGGCTTCAACGTGATTGTTGCTGCGAACGCGAATTCTTGTGAAGGCATCAAAGCGTGCTGTTTTCAATGAAACTTTGTCGGGATTTGCTGGGTGTTCTTCTGCAATTGCATAGTGCGCTGTTATGGCAGCTATGCATGGGTGGCGTAGCTAACCGCTGCAGTTTATATTATGTCGAAGCAAAATGACCCAAAGTCAGGAAAGCAAACCGTGCGTGATCTGAAGATCCCCGAACAACGTCATCCCGAAAAGGCGCATCGTCAGGACAATGCGCAACCGAAAAAGCCGAAGTGGATTCGCGTAAAGGCACCCGGTGGTAAGGGCTATGCTGAAACTCACAAAATCATGCGCGAGAACAATCTGGTTACGGTCTGCGAAGAGGCCGGGTGTCCGAATGTGGGCGAATGCTGGAGCCAGGGCCACGCCACCATGATGATCATGGGCGAGATCTGTACCCGCGGCTGTACATTCTGCAACATTGCCACTGGCCGCCCAGATGATCTGGACGCGTTTGAGCCCGGACGCGTGGCACACGCCGTGCAGAAACTGGGGCTGAACCATGTGGTCATAACGTCTGTGGACCGCGATGACCTGGCCGACGGTGGGGCGGAGCATTTCGCGCAGACCATTCGCGCCGTACGGCACCGTTCGTCTAAGACAACGATCGAGATTCTTACGCCAGATTTTCTGAAGTGTGACCCCTCGGTTCTGGAAGTTGTAGTCGAAGCCAAGCCGGACGTGTTCAACCACAACCTTGAAACCGTCCCGGGGCTGTATCCCGAAGTGCGCCCCGGTGCGCGCTATTTCCATTCGCTGCGCCTGTTGCAGCGGGTCAAGGAACTGGACCCGTCGATTTTCACCAAATCGGGCATCATGGTCGGTCTGGGGGAAGACGAACAGCAGGTCCGGCAAGTCATGGATGACATGCGCGCCGCTGACATCGATTTCCTGACCATCGGCCAATACCTGCAGCCCACGCCGAAACACCATGGCGTCGACCGCTTTGTCACGCCGGAAGAGTTCGCATCTTATGAGAAAGCAGCCTTTGGCAAGGGCTTCCTGATGGTGTCGGCAACGCCTCTGACCCGGTCGTCCTACCACGCGGGCGACGATTTTGCCCGCCTGCGCGATGCACGCCAGAAGAAGCTGGAGCAAGGGTGACACCTGACACACGCGCGCAGCTTACCCGCCTGCGTCACGAACTGCACCAATCCCCGGAACTTTCGGGCCAAGAAGAGTTGACGGCCGCTCGGATCGCGGACGAATTGCGTGCCCGTGGCGCAGATCAGGTTTTGACTGGAATCGGTGGGCACGGCGTGGCGGGTGTGTTCGACAGCGGGCAGGCCGGGCCGACAGTTGCCATTCGATGCGAGCTTGATGGTTTGCCTATTCAAGAGCTGTCCAGCGCAGCCTATGCCTCGCGCATTTCGGGCAAGGGTCATCTGTGCGGGCATGACGGACATATGGTGATGGTTCTGGGTGTTGCGGACCATCTAAACCAGAATCGCCCTCATCTAGGCCGGGTGGTGTTGATCTTCCAACCCGCCGAGGAAACCGGGCAAGGGGCCATTGCCTATAGGGCGGACCCTAAGTTTATGGAAATTGCACCGGATTATGTGTTTTCCCTGCATAATTTGCCCGGGCTGGCGTTGGGTGACGTTCTGCTTTGCGAGGGTCCGGCAAACTGCGCGTCTCGCGGAATGAAGGTTGTTCTGAAGGGCAAGACCTCGCACGCAGCGGCGCCGCAGGATGGTGTCTCTCCGGCGGGGGCACTGGCCGCGTTGATGCCGCAAATGGCAGGGCTGGGAAGTGACGGTTCGCTGGACGCCGATTTCGCGCTGACGACCGTGACGCATGTCAATCTTGGTGAACCGACCTTTGGCGTGGCGCCGGGCCGGGCCGAGCTGTGGGTGACATTGCGCACCGTCGCTGATGCGCGGATGCAAAGCCTGATCGATGAGGCCGAAGCGCTGGTTGCGCAGGCGGCTTCGGATCAAGGGTTGGGATATGAGATCACCTATGAAGATGTGTTCGAAGCCTGTGTGAACGCACCTGACGCCGTCGATATCCTAAGCGGGTCTTGCGCGCGCGCAGGAGTGAACTGTCAAGTGACACCTTACCCGCAAAAGTTCTCGGAAGATTTCGGACAGTTTGGCAAAGACGCTAAAGCGGCGATGTTCTGGCTGGGGTCGGGTGAGAAGCACCCGCAACTACATAACCCGGATTACGATTTCCCGGATGAACTCACACCGGTGGGGGTCTCAGTGTTCGTGGCGACAATCCAATCCCTGCTGAGGTGAACGCTCAGTTTACAAGGTCGCTGACAATTCCAACCGCTTCGATGACGGTTTGCGTATCATTCGAGATCGAGAGAATTTCATCATCGACACGAATATAACGTTGCCCTTTGGGCAGAGGTTTGAGCTTCCAGCCGTTCAAATCATCAAGGTAGTCGAAATCCAAATCGTCAGGCAGTTTCTGGCCGCGCGTGTACCGCTTGATCTGTCCCGGTGGAACAGCGACCCCGTTGTTGGACTTAATCGGCTTTTCGATTTTGGCTTTGTCCGCCCCTTTACCCTTGCCTTTGTTGTCTTTGGCATCGGCAAACCCTGAAAACAGGACTACGGCGCTGGCGGCAAGAATACCTACTGGCAATAATTTCATGTGCGAAAACCTCCCATAATTTTGCGAGGTTAATCCGCAGTCCACCCAAATGTCCATTAATATTCCGAATTGAGAATTTGTTGAGTGAACTCAATCCTCGGTAAAGCGCACCTTGCCGATGAATGGCAGGTTTCGGTTGCGCTGCGCATAGTCGATTCCATAACCCACAACAAATTCATCCGGAATCTCGAACCCGATCCAGTCGGATCGGAAATCGACCTCGCGCCTGCTGGGTTTGTCTAGCAGAGCGATAGATCTCAGTCGCGCGGGTTTACGGCTTTGCAGCAAATGGGTGACGTGGTTCAGTGTGTGACCGGTATCGACGATATCCTCGACGACCAGAACGTCGCGCCCTTCGATAGCGCCGCGCAAGTCCTTCAGAATGCGAACTTCTCGACTGCTCTCCATTGAATCGCCATAGGATGACGCTTCAAGGAAATCCACCTCGATCGGCAGGTCCAGCTCGCGCACTAGGTCGGCGATAAAGACGAAACTGCCGCGCAACAGGCCGACCACGACCAGCTTGTCGGTGTCTTTGTATTCAGAGCTGATTTCGCGACACAACTCCTCGATCCGGGCGGCGATGGCCTTCGCCGAGATCATCTCATCTATCACATATGCACGGTCGCTCATCGCTGCCCCCTTGATCTTTGGCGCGCAACATACGAAATCACGCGCCATTGTCACCTGTTAATACTGGACGCCATGCCTACTCATTCGGAAACCCGCCACCTGCCGTATACGGCGCATCAGATGTACGACCTGATCGCGGACGTGGCGAAGTATCCCGAATTTCTACCCTGGTGTGCCGCGGCCCGTATTCGCCGGACCTATGCCGCGGGCGAGGCGCAGGTGATGGAGGCGGACCTGATCATCTCGTTCAAAGTTTTCCGTGAAAGGTTTGGCAGCCGGGTGACGCTGTTTCCTGATCAGATGAAGATCGACACGGAATATCTGGACGGCCCGTTCAAATACATGAAATCCGATTGGCAGTTCGCAGACGCGCCTCAGGGGGGCTGCAACGTGTCCTTCCATGTGGATTTTGAATTCAAGAACGCCATCCTGCAAGGTATCATCGGTGTTGTGTTCAACGAGGCCATGCACCGGATCGTGCAGGCGTTCGAAACCCGTGCTGCGGATTTGTACGGCTAGGTCTTTACCCGCATACGGCGCACGCTAGACTGCGCCCATGAGCGATTTTTCCACATCACTTGCAGGGTTTGCTGCCGGACCCGTCGAGACGACAATGCAAACGCGAGTCGTCACGTCTTTGTCTGTATTAGACTGGATTGCTGTAGGTCGGGCCGGGGTTGATGAGCCTGTCTCTAAAACGGTCCGTGACCTTGTCTTAGGCGAAGAGGGCGCCGTGCAGGCGCATCTTTTTGGCGGTGAGGCGGCGCCGTTGCGTGGGGCGGCATTGGTTAATGGCACCGTGTCGCATGCGTTGGATTACGATGACACGCACTTTGCCCATATCGGTCATCCTTCGGTTGCGATTCTGCCCGCCGCGCTGGCGCTGAGCGAATGGGATGACCGCATCCTCGTCGATTTCCTTGAGGCCGCGCTGGTGGGGATGGAGGTTTCGATCCGTGTCGGGCTGTGGCTTGGACGGGATCACTATCAGGCGGGGTTTCACCAAACCGCTACGGCAGGCGCGTTCGGTGCGGCTGTTGCGGCAGGGCGTATCCTTGGCTTCGGCGCGGATCAGATGCAAAAAACGCTTGGGTTGACGGCCACCCGTGCGGCTGGCCTCAAGACGCAATTCGGAACAATGGGTAAACCCTATAATGCGGGGCTTGCGGCCTCGGCCGGGGTCGAGGCAGCGTTGCTGATCGCTAAAGGCTTCACGCCGAACATGAACGCTTTGGAAGGTCAGTATGGGTTTGGTACGACCCACAGCGGCCAGGCGGATGCGCAAACCGCTTTAGATGGGTTGGGCGATGAATGGCTGTTCGAAACAGTCAGCCATAAGTTCCACGCCTGTTGCCACGGCCTACACGCCGCGCTTGAGGCCGCGCGTGATCTGGATATCGCCGAACCCGAAGTGGCCGAGATCAAGATCAAGACCCACCCGCGCTGGATGAGCGTTTGTAACCAGATGTCTCCGACGACCGGGCTGGGGGCGAAGTTTTCATATCGCACCGTGATCGCCATGCAGGCGCTTGGCCATGATACGGCCTTGCCGGGCAGCTATTCGGAAAAGGTCTGTGCTGATCCGCGACTGATATCCTTACGCGACAGGATCGCGGTTGAGGCGGATGAGACCCTGACGGAAACGCAGGCGCATCTGACCCTGCTGCGCCGCGACGGGGCACGGCTTGAAGCGACGCATGATCTGATGGCACCGATGACCCTGTCTGATCGCGAAGACCGCGTGCGCGGCAAGGCAGGCAAGCTGATCGGTGGCGAAGAGGCGGACGTGATCTGGTCGATGCTGCGCACCGGCGGTCGCGCCCGCGATTTGGCACGGATGCTGGCGGGTTAAACCACGCGCCAGTGCAAAGCGAAGCCCGGCTCAAACACCGTCACGGGGCCGTCCTCGGTCTCGATTTTGTCCGGGTATTCCACGGGGGCGCCTTTGGTCAGGGTAATGGTGTCTTCGTTCACCGGTAGGCGGTAGAACGCAGGCCCGTTGAGCGAGACGAAGCCTTCCAGCTTGTCCAGCGCACCTTGGGATTCGAACATCTCGGCCACCAGCGACATTGTGTTTGTCGCGGTGAAACAGCCGGCACAACCGCAGGCCATTTCCTTGTTGGCATCCGTATGCGGCGCGCTGTCGGTGCCCAGGAAATACCGCGCATCGCCCGAGGTCGCAGCGGCCAGCAGCGCCAGTCGGTGTTCCTCGCGCTTGGCGACAGGCAAGCAGTAGTAGTGCGGTTTGATCCCACCGACCAGAATGTGGTTGCGGTTGATGATCAGGTGGTGCGCCGTGATGGTCGCGCCAAGATCTGCGTCGTTCGATTTCACATAATCCACACCGTCTTTGGTCGTGATGTGTTCCATCACCACGCGCAGCCCGGGTGTCGCCTTGCGGATCGGATCCAGAATACGGTCGATGAACACGGCCTCACGGTCGAAGATGTCGACCTCAGGGTCGGTGACCTCGCCATGGACGCACAAGGGCAGTCCGATCTCGGCCATCTTTTCCAGCACAGGGCGCACGTTGTTGAAGTCCTGCACACCCGAGGCTGAGTTGGTCGTAGCACCCGCCGGATACAGTTTGACCGCTTTAACCAACCCGCTGGCATGCGCGGCGGCGACATCGTCGGCATCGGTGTCTTCGGTCAGATACAGCGTCATCAGCGGCTCAAAGCTCATGCCATCGGGCAGGGCAGCCAGGATACGGTCGCGATAAGCGGCGGCCTGATCGCCGCGCACGACAGGCGGCACCAAGTTCGGCATGATGATGGCACGGGCAAAATGTCGCGCGGTTTCGGGCAAGACGGCCTGCAGCATAGCGCCGTCGCGCAAGTGCAGATGCCAGTCGTCGGGGCGGCGGATCGTGATGCTATCGGTCATGGCGCACCGGCTAGCACAGAGCCCGCCGCCGGAAAAGACCTTGTCAACGACTCAGATCACCGTATGTCTGGAAAGACTATGGCCTTGACGCTTGTACACAGCCATGACCAGTTGAGGCGAAGGAGAAGATTGACATGACACAGCCGGATTCCATCGACGCCGTTCAAAAAATGCTGGGCGCGCAGGGCTATGTCTGCGGGCGGGCCTTGGCTACGGTTGTGTTTCTGTCGCTAAAATTGGGCCGGCCGTTGTTTCTGGAAGGTGAGGCCGGGGTCGGAAAAACCGAAATCGCCAAGGCAATGGCCGCCGGACTGAACCGACGCCTGATCCGGTTGCAGTGTTACGAGGGGTTGGATGCGTCCTCGGCTGTGTACGAATGGAATTTCCCGGCACAGATGGTGGCGATCCGCACGGCCGAGGCGGCGGGCGGGGCAGATCGCGGGACCTTGCAGTCTGAGTTGTTCTCGGATGAGTACCTTGTCGAGCGCCCATTGCTGCAGGCCATGCGCCCGGACGAAAATGGTGCGCCGGTCCTGCTGATTGACGAACTGGACCGAACCGACGAACCCTTTGAGGCCTTTTTGCTTGAAGCGCTCAGCGATTTTCAGGTCACCATTCCCGAACTGGGTACTGTCAAAGCGCCCGAGCCACCGATCGTGATCGTGACCTCAAACCGCACGCGCGAAGTGCATGACGCGCTGAAACGGCGTTGCTTATATCACTGGGTCGACTATCCCGATTTCGACCGTGAGATCGAAATCCTTCACACCAGAGCCCCCGAAGCGGCCGAGGCGCTCAGCCGTGAGGTCGTTGCTTTTGTCCAACGTCTGCGCACCGAGGATTTGTTCAAGAAACCCGGCGTGGCCGAGACGGTAGACTGGGCCAAATGCTTGCTGGCGCTGGACGTGATCAACCTAAGCCCCGAAGTGATCGGCGACACGCTGGGCGCGATCCTGAAATACCAAGACGACATTCAAAAGCTGCAGGGGTCCGAGGCTAAGCGGATTTTGGATCAGGCGAAAGCTGATTTGGAATTGGCCTGATGGCCGAACAACTGCCGCTTGATATCCCCGACGATCCAAAGCTGGCGCAAAACATCACTCATTTTGCGCGAGCCTTACGCAAGGCCGGTTTGCCCATCGGGACAGGTCGGGTGGTTGATGCCATACGTGCCGTTCAGGCAGCAGGATTTACAGAGAAACAGGATTTCTACTGGACCTTGCACGCTTGTTTCGTGAACCGCCCCGAACATCGCATGGTGTTCGCGCAGGTCTTTCGTCTGTATTGGCGCGACCCGCGGTATCTTGAACATATGATGTCCTTGATGTTGCCCGCGATCCGTGGCGTGCAAGAGGAACGCAAGGCCGACGCCGCCGAAAAGCGTGCGGCTGAGGCGTTGTTGGACGGAGTCGAACGTGACCCGCCAGACGTTGATGAGGGCGAGGGCGAAACAGAGCTGGAGATCGACGCCTCAAAAACCGCGTCGACCGAGGAATTGTTGCGCAGCCTGGATTTCGAACAGATGAGTACTGCCGAGATCGCGCAGGCCAAACGCATGCTGGCGCGATTGGCTTTGCCCGTAAAGCCGATCGAATCTCGCCGTGGGCAAGCCAGCCATCTGGGGCACCGGATTGACCGTGCGCGGACCTTACGAGCGGCCATGCGTCAAGGCGGAGAACTGCGCGATATCGCCCGCCTAAAGCCCAAGCCGCGTTGGCCCAACCTTGTGGTGCTGTGTGATATTTCGGGATCGATGAGCCAATACAGCCGGCTTATCTTGCACTTCCTGCACTCTGTTTCGAACACCAAGGGGGCGGGATGGGCCAAGGTGCATGCCTTTACCTTTGGCACACGCCTGACCAACATCACCCGTCATTTGCAACAACGCGATGTGGATGCAGCACTTGCTGCGGCTGGTGCCGAAGCGCAAGACTGGGAGGGCGGAACCCGGATCGGAGAATGCCTGCACGCGTTCAACCGCGATTGGTCGCGCAGGGTTATGGGGCAGGGGGCGGTGGTTTTGCTGATCTCAGACGGGCTGGATCGCGGTGACCCCGACGCCTTGGGTCGAGAGGTGGAACGGCTTCATCTGTCGTCTCGCCGCCTGATCTGGCTTAATCCTCTGTTGCGTTGGGATGGGTTCATGCCCAAGGCGCAGGGCGTGGTGGCCATGCTGCCGCATGTGGACAGTTTCCGCGCCGGTCATTCAATTGCGTCACTGGAAGACCTAGCCGCCGCAATCTCAAAGCCTGATGATATGGGTGAGAAAGCGCGGCTGATGACCGCGCTTTCCGGCTGACCCTTAGCCCAGCTGTTCTTCGTTGCACTTACGCGCCATTTCCATGGCCTTGTAGGTGCCGGTCAAATCAACGGTGAAGGCGAATTCCTTTTCCGGGAACACGATCATGACCTTTTGTTTTGCGATATCCTCAGCGAATTGGGGATCATCTGACAGAACATAGCCGCCAGAATAGCCCTTGGTAATGTTACCCTTCATGCCGGTGGCTTCGCCGACATAAACGTTGTCGCCCAGCAGAATCGCCACGGCTTCTTTTTCGCCACGCTTGATGTCGGTCTTGGCTTTGGTGAATACGCCCACATAGCCTACGCCACGATCTTCGGTCAGCCCCATCTGCACCACGTTTTCAGCGCTATCTACGGCCTCGATCAGGCAGGATTTCTTTTCTTGGTCGATGAAGACCTTCCACCCTTCAACTTCGCCATAACGCAGGAATGTGTCCGCGCTGACTGCGGTTGACGCCAACAGGGCAATTGCTGTTCCGAGTGTAAAAATGCGTTTCAAGTCTCTGTCTCCCTTGCGAAAATAAAATATGCGCATACTAGAATGCACTAGTCGCGCGTGTAAGCTAGAATCAGGCTCCGTGACAATCAATCCCTTGCGGTTATGGCGGGTATCCGGGCTAAATTGCGCCGAAGGTTCCGAACTTTGAACTCACGCACAGAGTTGATGACCGGGTTTCCTTTTCATATGGCGAAACCTGCCTATGTTGGGTCAGAACGCTGGCGGAGAGTGTTAATGGACAGATTCGACAACAGCCCGGAAACGGCCTTGCGCTGGTTCAGTGAAGGGCAGCCCACAGCTCTGGCCACAGTGGTGGAGACCTGGGGCAGTGCCCCGCGCCGTGTTGGTGCGCAACTGGTCATAGGTGCGGATGGACGGATCGAAGGCTCGGTCTCGGGCGGTTGTGTCGAAGGCGCCGTTGTGGTCGAGGCGCTGGAGGCGATCGACGAAGGCGAAGCGCGCCTGTTGGAATTCGGCGTCAGCGACGAGGACGCCTTTGCCGTGGGTCTGGCCTGTGGTGGTACTATCCGGGTTCTGGTCGAGCCGGTGGGCAGCGTGCTGCCCGAACCTATGCTGCGTGAGCTGGTTAAGGCGCGTGCCGGGCGTGACCCCGTGGCATACGAAGTGAACATCGAAACCAGTCATCGAGCCCTGCGCCGCAACGCTTATGCAGACCGGTTGCGTATGGACCGTTCGGGGTTTGAGGAAGATGGCCAAACATTCGTCGCGGTCCATAATCCCCCGCTGCGGCTTATCATTGTTGGCGCAGTACATATTGCGCAGGCGTTGGTGCCGATGGCGCGGATCGCCGGGTATGACCCGGCTATCATCGATCCTCGCGACGCTTTTGCTTCGGACGCACGATTTCCGGGCGAGAAGATTTTGACCGATTGGCCGGATGAGGCGGTGGCCAAACTGGGCTTGGACGCGCGCACGGCGGTGGTGCTGTTGACCCATGACCCAAAGCTGGACGATCCAGCCTTGGAATCAGCTTTGCAGGCGGGCGTGTTCTATATCGGCGCTCTGGGATCGACCCGAACTCATGCCAAGCGGGTGGCACGGATGAAAGAGGCCGGCTTTACCGACGCACAGATCGCCCGCATTCATGGCCCTATCGGGTTGGATATCGGGGCTGCGGGGCCTTCGGAAATCGCCGTGGCCATTTTGGCGCAAATGACAGCCGTGCTGCGAGGCAAAGCGTGAAGTTCGGCCCCGTTCCCGTCGATCAAGCTGCCGGAGCCATCCTTGCGCATTCCGTGCAGGTCCAGGACGCCAAGCTGCGCAAAGGGATCGTTCTGACGCCCGAGCATCAGGAACAACTGGCCGCCGCTGGGTATGAGGCCGTCACGGTCGCCCGGCTGGAGCCCGGAGATTGTCATGAGGACAAGGCCGCTGGAATGCTGGCCGATGCCCTGGCGCCTGATCCGAAAGCTGCCGCGCTAAGGGTGACCCAGCCGTTCACCGGGCGCGTGAACCTGTTGGCGGACGGGCCGGGTGTTGTGGTTCTAAAAGTTGAAGCGCTTGAGGCGTTCAATCAGGTCAACCCAATGATCACAGTTGCCACCGTGCCGCAACATCAGCAGATGGGCGCCGGAGGTATGGTCGCGACGATCAAAGTCATATCCTATGCCGTTCCAAGCGAGGATGTTCTTGAAGCCTCACAAGTGGCAAAGGGTGCCATCCGCCTTGCCACACCAGTTTACAAAAAAGCCGGGCTGGTGGTGACCGACATTCCTGGCGGGCCCTCGAATGAAAAAGGCATTGCCGCAATCCGGGGCCGGGTCGAGGCACTGGGGATGGAGATGACCGATGTCCGCATCGTCCCGCACCAGACGGATGCGATTGCGCAAGCTGTCTCTGAGATACAAGGCCAGGTAGCGATGATCCTAACCGGGTCGGCCACCTCGGATGTGGCTGATGTCGCCCCTCAGGCGGTGCGGGCTGCAGGTGGGCAAGTGGATCGGTTCGGCATGCCGGTCGATCCGGGCAATCTGCTATTTCTTGGCTCGCTAGGATCGCGACCGGTGATCGGGTTGCCGGGATGCGCGCGGTCACCAGCGTTGAACGGGGCCGATTGGGTGCTGTCCCGTGTCGCCTGCGGAATCAACACGACCGGAACAGACATTGCCGCAATGGGCGTGGGTGGATTGCTTAAAGAGATTCCGACGCGGCCGCAACCGCGGGCATCGCGGCGATAATTTGCCTTTCTGAGTCAACGTAATACTTATGAAGGCTACCCAAATGACCTCCTGGACAAATCGCTAAATATTTTTGTTCTCAAACAAAAATTCCCGTGTTTAACTCGGGCCAGGGAGTTTCATTTTGGGAGGAGCGAATGACACAGGTCTCAATGACCGTGAACGGAAAATCCGTGAGCGGTGATGTCGAGGGCCGGACATTGCTGTCCAGTTTTCTGCGCGATCATCTGTCGCTGACCGGAACGCATGTAGGATGCGACACTGCACAATGCGGCGCGTGTGTGGTCCATGTGAATGGCGAGGCGGTCAAATCCTGCAATATGCTGGCGCTGGAAGCTGACGGCGCAGATGTCGGCACGATTGAAGGGCAGGCCAACGACGATGGTTCGCTCAACACCATCCAACAGGCCTTTCAGGATCATCACGGGTTGCAATGCGGTTTCTGTACGCCAGGCATGGTGATGAGTACGGCGGCGTTGCTGAAAGACAATCCGCGCCCGACCGAAGCTGAAATCCGCAAGTATCTGGAAGGCAACCTGTGCCGCTGCACCGGATACCACAACATCGTCAAGGCGATCATGGCCGCGTCAGGCCAGGACGTCAGCAGCATCGCTGCCGAATGATGCCGCTACGGGCGTAAGCGAGACGCCCGTGGGATGACAAAGGGTGCATAAGCATCCGTTATTGGGAGGAGAACAAGCAATGCCCAAAGACAGTGGCATCGGAGCCAGTTCCAAGCGCCGCGAAGACGTGCGCTTTCTGACCGGAGACGGCAATTATACCGACGATATTAACGTGGCCGGCCAGGCCTATGTACATTTTCTGCGTTCCGACATCGCGCATGGACGGATCAAAAGCGTCGACACCTCGGTCGCCGAGGGTATGCCCGGTGTGGTCAAGGTATTCACCGGTAAAGATTTCGAAGGTGTGGGGGGGATGCCCTGCGGCTGGGAAGTCACCGACAAGCATGGCGCGCCTATGCAAGAGCCGCCGCACCCCATTCTGGCGCAAGGCAAGGTACGCCATGTGGGCGACCCGATTGCGGCGGTTGTCGCTGACAGTCTTGAACAGGCACGTGATGCCGCCGAGGCGATTGACGTCGACATCGAGGAATTGCCTGCCGTCATGGATATGAAAGCCGCCGCGCAGGATGGCGCGACGCTGGTTCATGACGATCTGAAGAACAACATCTGCTATGACTGGCAGTTGGGTGAGGCTGATGATGCCAAGGTAAATGAGGTTTTCGCCAATGCGGCGCATGTGACCACATTGGATCTTGTGAACAACCGTCTGGTGGCGAACCCGATGGAGCCGCGCGTGGCCGTAGCCGAATACAAGCGCAGCACGGACGAATATACGCTGTACACAACATCACAGAACCCGCATGTGATCCGGCTGCTGATGTGTGCATTTGTTCTGGGCTTGCCCGAACATAAGGTGCGCGTTGTGGCCCCGGATGTCGGCGGCGGCTTTGGCACCAAAATTTTCCACTATGCCGAAGAGGCGTTCTGCACCTTCGCCGCTAAGGCCTGCAAGCGTGCGGTCAAATGGTCGTCCAGCCGGTCCGAGGCTTTTATGTCGGACGCCCATGGCCGCGATCACGTCAGCACCATCGAGCTGGCGCTTGATGCAGATAATAACTTTGTCGGTCTGCGCACCAACACCTTTGCCAATCTGGGCGCTTATCTGTCGACGTTCTCAAGCTCGGTTCCAACATGGCTGCACGGCACGCTGATGGCGGGCAATTACAAGACGCCGGTTATTCAGGTGAACGTGAAGGCGATGTTCACCAATACGGTGCCGGTGGATGCGTACCGGGGAGCAGGGCGGCCCGAGGCGACATTTCAACTGGAGCGTGTCGTGGACAAGGCTGCGCGCGAGTTGGGCGTCGATCCGATTGCCCTGCGCCGTCAGAACTTTGTCACCCAGTTCCCCTATGACACGCCGGTGGCGCTAACCTATGACACCGGGGACTACAACGGGACGATGGACAAGCTTGAGACTGCGGCCGATCTTGCAGGGTTTGCCGCGCGTCGTGCGGAAAGCGAGGCAAAGGGCAAGCTGCGAGGTTTGGGCATCAACTGCTATATTGAGGCTTGCGGTATCGCGCCTTCGAACATCGTTGGCATGCTTGGCGCTCGTGCGGGTCTTTATGATGCGGCGACCGTTCGGGTGAACGCGACCGGTTCGATCAGTGTCATGGTTGGTGCACACAGCCATGGGCAAGGGCATGAAACCGCCTTTCCGCAGGTTGTGGCTGACATGATCGGCATTGACGAGTCGATGGTTGAGATCGTGCATGGCGATACCTCCAAGATTCCATTCGGCATGGGCACTTATGGTTCTCGTTCGTTGGCGGTTTGCGGCTCGGCCATGGTCAAAGCAACCGAGAAGGTGATCGAGAAAGCCAAGCGGATCGCGGCGCACCTGCTTGAGGCGTCCGAGGCCGATATCGAGCTGAAGGACGGTCAGTTTAGTGTCGCGGGAACCGATAAATCGGTTGCTTGGGGAGATGTGACCCTCACGGCTTATGTTCCGCACAATTACCCGCTGGAGGTCGAACCGGGATTGGAGGAAACCGCGTTCTATGATCCGGCCAACTTTACCTTCCCCGCAGGGGCCTATGCCTGTGAGGTTGAGGTAGACCCGGAAACTGGACAGGTCAGCATCGAAAAGTTCACTGCCGCGGACGATTTCGGCAACATCGTCAACCCGATGATTGTGGATGGCCAGGTGCACGGTGGTATCGGTCAGGGAATTGGCCAAGCGCTGTTAGAGAACTGCGCATATGACGAGAACGGCCAGCTGCTGAGCGCCTCCTACATGGATTACGCCATGCCGCGTGCCGATGATGTTCCGTTCTATGCGGTCGACCACTCCAGCCAAACGCCCTGCACGCACAACCCGCTGGGTGTCAAAGGCTGTGGTGAGGCTGGCGCGATCGGTTCGCCGCCCGCAGTGGTGAACGCGGTGCTGGATGCGCTGAACTCGGGTGGCAAGGCGGTGGATCACATCGACATGCCAATGAGCCCATCGCGCGTTTGGGCGGCGATGAACAGCTGAGTGGTTTGGGGTGCGAGGGGCTGCCCCTCGCGCTCTCCGAAATAATTACAGCCAGATGAAGGGCGGTTCCGCGCCTTTCGGAAAGGAAGACGAAATGTACAATTTCGAGTTTGAGAAACCCTCGACCATTGCGGATGCGGTTGCTGCTCTGGCGGTTGAGGATGCCCAAGCCCTAGGAGGCGGGCAAACACTGATTCCGACGCTCAAACAACGGCTGGCGGCACCTTCCGCTCTGGTCTCGCTGAGCGGGATTGCCGAGATGAAGGGTGTATGTGTCGACGACGACGGCTCGGTGTCGATTGGGGGAGCGACAACACATGCAACCGTCGCGGCAGAGGCGGCGGGCAGCTATCCTGCACTGGCGGCGTTGGCTGGTCAGATTGGTGACCCCGCGGTGCGCAATCGCGGCACCATTGGCGGTTCGGTTGCCAATAACGATCCAGCAGCTTGCTATCCGGCGGGCGTTTTGGGGTCGGGCGCGACAATTATCACCAATACGCGCCAGATTGCGGCGGATGATTTCTTTGAAGGGATGTTCTCGACCGCACTGGATGAAGGTGAGATCATCACCACAGTCCGGTTCCCGGTGCCACAGGCGGCGAGCTACCAGAAGTTCCTGCAGCCTGCGTCGCGGTTTGCACTGGTGGGTGTCTACCTTGCACGTTTTGCGGATGGGGTGCGCGTTGCTGTGACCGGCGCCAGTGAAGACGGTGTCTTCCGTTGGTCCGAAGCGGAGGAAGCTTTGAACAAAGAGTTCAGGGCCGATGCTCTGATGGATCTACGTATCAATCCGGCAAACATGATCGGTGATCTGCATGGTAGCAAAGAATACCGCGCGCATCTTGTCGGTGTCATGACAAAACGGGCCGTCGAAGCCTGTATGTGAATGGTAGAAAACCCTTGAAGCCTCGGCCGCAAGTCGGGGCTTTTTAGGTACGGCGTAGTCTTGGAGGTTTTGAAGGCTGCCAATACGCACCGGTGTCTTCGCGCGCTTTTTGATAGGCGTCTAACCGTTGACGGGCAGCTTCACCTCCTGCGTCGAAAAGTTGACCCAGCAGGCATTCCAGTACGGCCATTGCGCCGGCGAAACAGGAAAACGGATGCAGGGCGCGGGTGCTGACGGTGAAGGTAACATCAGGCTCGATCCCAGGTGCGATCACGTCACTGTCCGAGATCAGGATCAGGCGCAGCCCCTGTTGCTTCGCAATTCGCATCGATTGGATTGTATCTGCCGAGTAGGGATGAACAGTGATGGCGATCAGGCAATCCTGTTGGTCCGCATCCAATAGGTCGTCAGTTGCGGATCCCACATGGCGCGGCACCAGCTGAATGCCCGGATGCGCCATGCGCCCTGTATAGGAAAAATAGTAGGCCAGCGCATAGCTGGCGCGCGTGGCCGTCACGAAACACCGGTGAGACCTGGTCATGTACTGGATGGCCTCGCGCACTTTATCGGGTTTCATGAGGCGCAGCGACCGTGTGACGACGTTCTGTTCGTTCTGTACCAGTTTGGCTTGGTAGGAGCCAAAGGTATCCTCGGATTGCAGGGCGCTCAACCAATCTTGTCCCAGATCGCTTTCCCTGTCGGTAACCAGAGCATTTCGGAATGGGGTGCGGAAGGCCTCGAAACCATCGAAACCCATGCGTTGCGCCAAACGAACCAGAACATTCGAGCTGACGCCGATCCGGGTGGCTGTGGTACGGATCGGATCAATGCCGAAATCTCCGGGGTAGTCGATGATGTATTTGGCAGCAGCTTGCAGGGCAGCTGGCATCTGTTCAATCTCTTGACGCAGATGGTCGATGATCTGGGTTGGTGTGCTGTTCATAGCTGTAAAAAAACAAATGTTATGCAATTAGCAAGTAAAAAACAATTTTTGGCAGATTAGATAGGGCAAGTATTAGCCGAGGAATGTGCATGTCGGACTCGCAATCAAAAATCCAAACTGTTGGACGGCCCTATGTTCTTGTCGCCCCAAATGGTGCGCGGCGTGGGGCGTCGGATCACCCGGAATTGCCGGTATCCACTGATCAGATTATCCAGACCGCACGCGCCTGTTTTGCGGCGGGCGCGAACGGATTGCATCTGCATATCAGGGATGCGGAGGGGCAGCATTCTCTGGACGCTGGTCAATACCGGGAAACGATGGCCGCGCTGCGTCAGAGTGTACCCGGGCTGGACCTGCAAATCACGACCGAGGCCGCGGGCGTGTTCGATGTGGTCGCCCAGTTTGCGTGTCTGGAGCAGGTGTGCCCGGATTGGGCGTCGATTTCCATACGGGAGATTGCGCGCTCGCCTGAATTGGCTGATCGGGTTTACGGCCTGTGTGCCGCGCAGGGGACGCGGGTGCAGCATATTCTGTACGATGCTGACGATGCCGACTTGCTGGTGCAATGGCAAAAGGCCAAAATTGTGCGTGAAAATCAGGCGGAGTGTATTTTTGTTCTGGGGCGCTATACGGCCGGCCAGCAATCTACCCCGCAGGACCTGGACAGATTTCCCAAAGGGTCGTCGCCATGGATGGTGTGTGCCTTTGGCGCGCATGAACATGCCTGTCTGGCATACGCTGCTGGGCAGGGCGGGGACGTTCGCGTCGGGTTTGAAAACAGCCTGACCGATGAGAGCGGAACCCTTTGGAAAGACAATGCCGCGTCGGTGTCGGCGCTTGTTGCCAAGTTGGAAGGGGCAGTCAAATGAGTCACGTATTTCCGCGTCACACAAAATCAGATCTGCCGGTCGCGGCTGGTGGGGACGGGTGTTACCTGATTGACGCGCAGGGCCGCCGCTATCTGGATTGTGGTGATGCTGCGGTGTCGTGTCTGGGGCATTCCAATCCATCCGTCATCCGGGCAGTGCAGGAACAGGTCGAGCAGATCGCCTTTGCGCATACCGGGTTCATGACCTCGGAACCGGCCGAAGCGTTGGCGGATTTGCTGGTCGAGCATGCTCCGGGTGACTTGGACCGGGTGTATTTCATTTCGGGTGGATCCGAGGCGACCGAGGCTGCGATCAAGCTGGCGCGGCAGTACTATTTGGAAATTGGCCAGCCTGAGCGGCGACATGTAATTGCCAGGCGGCAGAGCTATCACGGGAACACTCTGGGGGCTTTGTCAGCCGGAGGCAACGCGTGGCGGCGGGCGCAGTTCGCACCGATGCTGATCGAGATGACTCATATCGCGCCCTGCTATGAATACGCGGAGAAACCCGACGGCGAGAGCAGCTTTGACTACGGTCAGCGCGTGGCCAATGAGCTTGAAGCCGAGATCCTGCGGCTGGGCCCTGATACCGTGCTGGCGTTCATGGCCGAGCCGGTTGTTGGCGCAACCTTGGGCGCGGTGCCAGCGGTTGAGGGGTATTTCAAACGCATCCGCGAAATCTGCGACCAGTATGGTGTGTTGTTGATCCTGGATGAGGTGATGTGCGGCATGGGTCGGACCGGGCATCTGTTTGCCTGTGATCACGATGGGGTTGCCCCGGATATTCTATGCATCGCCAAAGGGTTGGGCGCTGGATACCAACCCATCGGCGCGATGATGTGTACCGCACAGATTTTTGATGCGATCCGCAATGGGTCTGGTTTTTTTCAGCACGGCCACACCTATATCGGCCATCCGGTCGCGACAGCGGCAGCCCTGGCAGTTGTCCGCGAAATGACACAACGCGATCTGCCTGCTCGGGTGGCGGTCATGGGTCAAAGGGTCCAATCCAAACTTGAGGCTGCTTTGGACCAGCATCCGAATGTCGGAGATATCCGGGGTCGGGGATTGTTCCGGGGCATTGAACTGGTGGCGGATCGTGACACCAAGACACCGCTTGACCCCGCGCTTGGGGTGGCTGGCAAGATCAAAAAGGCCGCGCTGGCCGAAGGCCTGATCTGCTATCCCATGTCTGGCACACGCGATGGGCTGCTGGGGGATCACATCCTGTTGGCACCGCCCTTCATCATCGAAGACGCGCAGATTGATGAGATGGTCAGCAAGCTGAGCAAGGCTATTGCGTCCGTGATCTAGCGGTATGGGACAGCGCGCTTGCAATGAAAAAAGCCCCCTTATGAAAAGGGGGCTTTGATCATTCATTCTGTGAGAACTTTATTTCTGTGGCAGAGGCCCGATCATCATGATCATCTGACGGCCCTCCATTTTGGGCATGTTTTCGATCTTGCCCAGATCCTTGACGTCTTCGGCCACGCGTTCCAACAACTCACGGCCCAGGTTCTGGTGCGCCATTTCACGACCACGGAAACGCAGGGTGACTTTGACCTTGTCGCCGTTTTCAAGAAACTTGAACACGTTGCGCATTTTCACATCATAATCATGCGTATCGGTGTTGGGTCGGAATTTGACCTCTTTCACCTCGATGATTTTTTGCTTTTTGCGTGCTTCGCTTTCGCGTTTCTGCTGTTCGTACTTGAACTTGCCGAAATCCATGATCTTGCAGACAGGCGGGTTCGCATTGGGCGAGATTTCAACCAAATCAAGTCCGACATCGGCGGCCATTTGCATTGCTTTGGCGGGATGAACCACCCCGACGTTTTCACCTTCGGCGCCAATCAGGCGAATTTCGGGGGCACGGATCTTATCATTGACGCGCGGGCCGGTGTCTCGCTGCGGCGGCGCGTTGTGAGGTCTGCGAGCTATTGGTTCATTCCTTTGATGATTGCAGAATTTCGAGCCCGAAATTTAGACTGCTGCGCGGCCCGTTTCAAGCGCCATCCGCGCGGAAATGGCTGAAATTCACAGGTTTGCAGCGGGTTTATGCGCGAGCCACGGTAATTCCAGCGGCCCGCGACAGAAGATCAGCCCACAAAGGCCTTTTCGATCACGAATTCCTTGGGTTCGGAATTGGCGCCTTCGCGCAGGCCGAACTCTTCCAGGATCGCCTTGATGTCCAGGTTGAAGGCCAGCGAACCGCAGACCATGGCACGGTCGGTGTCAGGGTTGATGCCGCCTTCGATGCCCAGATCGGCAAACACGGTCCCGTCCTTCAGCAGGTTGGTGATGCGGCCCATCTTGGGGCTCTCTTCGCGGGTCGTGGTGGGGTAATAGCGAATCTTGTCGGCAAAGCCTTCACCCATCAATTCGGCCAGCATCTCGTCCTGACGGATGCTTTCGATCAACTGACGGCCGTATTCCAGTTCCGCCACTTCGCGGCAGGTGTGTGTGATGATGACCTCGTCATAATCCTCATAGGTCTGCGGCTCGCGCAGCAGCGAAGCGAAGGGGGCAAAGCCGGTGCCGGTGGCGAAGAACCACAGGCGTTTGCCAGGCAGCAGGGCGTCATGGACCAGCGTGCCAACGGGTTTGGGCCGCAGGATGATCTGGTCACCTGGCTTGATGTGCTGCAGTTTCGAAGTCAGCGGGCCGTCCTGCACCTTGATCGAGTAGAACTCCAACTCTTCGTCCCAAGATGGCGAGGCGATGGAATATGCGCGCAACAGCGGCTTGCCGTTGTCGCCCAACAGGCCGATCATCACGAACTCACCCGAGCGGAACCGCAGCGAGGCAGGGCGCGACACCTTGAACGAGAACAGGCTGTCGGTCCAGTGTTTGACGTCGGTTACGGTCTGGGCGTCCGGCAGAACGGGGGCCTTCACGGCGGTTGCTTCGGTCACGGGCTTCATCTCTGTCATGGTTTCACTGTCGGTCAGCGTGACCGGCATCTCCGTTTAAACGTTGTTTCAAGGCAGGAAAAGGGGACAGTTTGCCCCCTTTAGTCACAAGCTGGCGATTGCGATCTCAGCCGCGCAGGCGGTCCTGATAGTGGTGATCTTTCCAGTTGGCGCGGGCCAGCCACTGATCTTCGGTCTGACGATTAGCAAGCGCGTGATCGATTTCAACCTCGTCAAAGCCACTGCGGCGGGCCATCGCGTATTGGTCGGCCAGCACATGACCCTTGGCACGCAGGCGACCGGTGTAACCTTTCAGGCGCAGGACACGCGCAATGGTGAAGCCGCGACCATCGGCCGAGGATGGAAAATCTACACGCACCATTTTGGCGTTGCCTAGGCGGTCAAACAACTCATCCGGGTCCGTATCCGAGGCCACGTCAAGTGCGACCACATCATTGGCCGCATCTTCCAGTGTGACAAAGCCATCGGTCCAGTCATCGGGGGCGAACCCCGTATCCGTTACGATTACGTTCATGTTTTTTCTCCTGCGCGCACCATCTTACCATCGACAAAATGGATGCCGCATTCTTCCTTGTTCTGATCGCGCCAACGTCCGGCGCGGGGATCTTCGCCCTCTTTGACCGGCGAAGTGCAGGGCGCACAACCGATCGAAGGGTATCCTTTGGCCACCAGCGGATGCCGGGGCAGGTTGTTCTCTTCCATATAGGCGCGCACATCTTCGGGCGCCCAATGGGCCAGCGGGTTGACCTTGATCCGACCGGTTCCGTCCTCGACCTCAAAGAAATCCAGAGCGGACCGCGAGCCGGACTGGAACCGTTTGCGCCCGGTAATCCAGCCGTCGAATCCCGCCAGCGCCTTTTGCAGTGGGAAGGTCTTGCGCAGGTTGCAGCACGCATCCATGTCGTTCAGCCGCAAAGCACCGTATGGGTCGTCACGCTCAAGGTCTTCGTCCTCGGCCCGAATGATGCGGACATTCGACAGGCCCAAACGCTCGCTCACCTCCTGCTGGTATTCCAGCGTTTCGGTAAACAGCATTTGCGTATCCACAAACAAAACCGGTGTGGCCTTGTTCACCACAGCCGCCATATGCAGCAGCACAACCGATTCAGCCCCAAAGCTTGAGACCAGAGCAAGCTCGTCGATCTCTTCAATCGCGCCGTGCATCACATCATGAGCGCTGTGATGGCGGAACTGGGCGTTCAGTGCTTCGACCTGTTCGGTCAGTTCAGCACGATCTTTACCCAGTTCCGTCTGGATTAGGTCAAGCGGCATTGGCCTGCGCCTCGGGGTAGAGGGCAGCCTTGAATGGTGCCATTCCTACCCGGCGATAGGTTTGCAGGAATTCTTCCTCTGCGCTTTCGCGTTGCTCAAGATACGTGTCCACGATGCGTTCCACGGCAGGCACGATTTCGTCATAGGCAAAGCCGGGACCCGTGCGATCGCCGATGGCCGCGTTCTCGGTGCCGTCGCCACCCAGTGTGATCTGGTAGTTTTCGACGCCTGCGCGATCCAGACCCAGAATACCGATATGACCAACGTGGTGGTGACCACAGGCGTTGATGCAGCCCGAGATCTTGATCTTCAGGTGGCCGATATCATGCTCAAGCTTGAGGTCATCAAAGCGAGTCGCTATTTCCTGGGCAACAGGGATTGAGCGCGCTGTCGCCAGGGCGCAGTAGTCCATGCCAGGGCAGGCGATGATGTCGCTGATCAGGCCGATGTTGGCGGTCGCCAGCTCGTACTCTTTCAGCTTCGCGTGGATCGCGGGCAGGTCCGACTTGTGGACGTGCGGCAGGATCACGTTCTGCTCATGGCTGATGCGCAGCTCGTCATAGGCAAACTCTTCGGCCAGATCGGCCATCACGCGCATCTGCTCGGCAGTCGCGTCACCCGGTGTCGCGCCGTGTTTTTTGATCGAGATCGTAACAATCGCATGATCCGCGTTCTTGTGCGGCGCGATGTTGGTGTCGACCCACGAGCGGAAGACCGGATCGTTGGTATAGGCGCTTTCAAACGACGCAACCGAACCTTCGCGGAAGGCAGGCGGGGCGAAGTGGCCCTTGATTTCCTCCAGCAGGGCCATATCGGCCCCTTTGAACTGCGAGCGAACCTGCAGGAAGCGCTCGTTAACCTTCGCGCGAATTGCGTCAATGCCGTGTTCATGCACGGTGATCTTGATGCGCGCCTTGTACTTGTTGTCACGGCGGCCGATCTGGTTCCAGACGGAAACGGTGGCTTCGAGGTAAGCCAGCAGATCGTCAAAGGCGACGAATTCGGACAGTTCCTTGCCAATCATCGGCGTGCGGCCCAGACCACCACCCACGATGACGCGGGCACCCAGAACGCCGTCACGCTCGATCAGTTGCAGGCCAATGTCATGCGCCTTGATCACGGCGCGGTCCTCTTCCGAGCCGGTGATGGCAATCTTGAACTTACGCGGCATGAACTGGAATTCCGGGTGGTCGGTGGACCACTGGCGCAGAAGTTCGGCATAGGGGCGTGGATCGGCGACCTCATCAGCCGCGGCGCCGGCAAAATGGTCGGCTGTCACGTTGCGGATGGTGTTGCCCGAGGTCTGGATGGCATGCATGCCAACCTCGGCCAGCGCGTCCAGCATATCCGGAACGTCGTTCAGTTTCGGCCAGTTGTACTGAATGTTCTGGCGGGTGGTGAAATGGCCATAGCCCTTGTCCCATTTCTCGGCCAGCAGAGCCAGCTGGCGCATTTGCGCACTGGACAGCGTGCCGTAAGGGATCGCGACGCGCAGCATATAGGCGTGCAACTGCAGATACAGGCCGTTCATCAGGCGCAAGGGCTTGAATTCATCTTCGGTCAGCGAACCGTCAATGCGGCGCTCGACCTGGGCGCGGAACTGTGCGTTACGCTCTGCCAGAAAATCGTGGTCAAATTCGGAGTAGCGATACATGTCTAGCTGTCCTTAGTTGCAGCCCCGATACCAAGGGGCCTTGAAGGGGAGAGAGTAGGCCAGAAGTTAGGCCCGGGGCTGCGTTGCTGTTTCCTGCTTGCCGTGGGCATAGTTTGACGGGCCGGTACGGCGGAAATCCTCGCGGAAATGGGTGGGTTCGGGGCCGGTTGCGCCAGCGACGGCATCCGCCAGATAAGCACCGACAATCTTGTTGGCCTGGCGTTGGGCATCCAGCAAGCGAACCTGCGCATGTGCTTCGTCAGTGATCAGTTCCGCTTCGCGCAGATCACGCGACCAGCGGTCGTCCTCGGTCAGGTAAATGACGTCACCTTCCAACAGATCGTTGGCGGTGACCACTTTGGGGGTAAAAGCGCGGGCCATCAGGCGTGCTCCTTCTTGAATTCGGTCAGGGCCTGGGCCGCTTGGCGCGGGGCGAGGCCATAAAAGGTCAGGGCGGGGCCGTCCATTTCAGCGGCGGCCAGGTCATTGGGCAGTTGGTCCAGATTGGTGGCCAGAATGCGTTGATCGGGGCGCGAGGCATTTTCGACCAGCGTCACCGGCGTGTCCCGGTCGGCACCGTGCATGATCAGGCGGCCCTGAATGAAGCGGGCGGATTTCTTACCCATATAGATCGCCGCAACGGAACCAGCACTTGCCAGCGCCGTCCAGTCGTGATCGGCAAATCCTTTCATGTCATGGCCGGTCAGGATGCGCACGGACGAGTTGCGGCCACGGCGGGTCAGGCTTTGACCAATCCCGGCGACGGCTGCCGACGCAGCAGTGATGCCAGGCACGATTTGCCAGGTGATGCCTGCGGCCTCAACTGCTTCGATCTCTTCATCCAGGCGCCCGAAAACGGTCGGATCGCCAGACTTCAACCGTACCACGCGCTGACCTTTCAGAGCGTAATCCACAAGCAGGGCATCAATGTCTTCCTGCTTCCATGACGGACCAAACCCTGCCTTGCCGACATCGACCAGAACAGCGGTCTTGCCAGCCAGTTCCAGAACCTCGGCGCTGATCAGGCGGTCATGCAGTACGACGTCAGCGCGCGCGAAGGCTTCCAGCGCCTTGAGCGTCAGCAATTCCGGATCGCCCGGACCCGCGCCGACAAAGTCGACGTGCCCTGTGCCATCATATGAATGCGTAAACTGCATGTTCTGTTCCGCTTGGTTTGACTTGACCTGCAATATAGGAAATATTCCCGGTATTGCGCCATATGGGCGACCAAATAAGGACAAATGTTCTTCTGGCATCGCCAATTGGGACGCTGGTTTCGAAACAAAGGGAAAATTGGAATGTCGGTGCGGATAGATGACACGGATCGGAAAATTTTGGCCGAGCTACAGCGCGATGCCAGCCAATCGCTGGATGAAATAGCCGCCCGTGTCGGCAGCTCCAAGACCCCCGTCTGGAATCGAATCCGCAAGCTGAAAGGGGCCGGAGTCATCGGTCAGCAGACCGTTTTGCTGGACGCCGAAGCGCTGGGGTTTGAGGCCACATTCTTCGTTCTGATCCGAACCTCGGAACACGAGGCCGAATGGCAGCGCAAGTTCCTCAAGGCCCTGCGTGACCGGCCCGAAGTGCAAGAGGCACACCGACTGGCCGGTGACATTGATTATATCCTGAAGGTGCGGGTCAAAAACGCGCGGGCCTATGACGTCTTCTATCAGACCCTAATTTCCGAGGTGCGCGTGCATAACGTGACCGCCTTGCTGTCGATGGAAGAGATCAAATCCACCACAATGCTGCCGCTGAATGCGCTGATCGAAAGCTAAAACCGCTTAGAGGTGAACCATCAACCGGGTCAGCCCGTGGAAATGATAGGTATTCGAATACTCCGGTTCGTCGACCAAACGCATCTCTGGGCATCGGTCGAACAACGCTTGTAACGCAATTCGCATCTCTAACCGGGCCAGTGGGGCACCGACGCAGAAATGCAACCCGCCACCGAAACTGGTATTGGTAACAATCGGGCGCGAGGGGTCAAAGTGCCCTGGATCGCTCCAGATCAAAGGGTCACGGTTTGCGGCACCCAGTAGCAGGGCAACCTCTTCTCCACGTTTGAAGTCGTGGCCGAAAACCTCAACATCTTCATACGCATAGCGCGTGAACATATGCAGGGGCGGATCGTAACGCAGGATTTCCTCGACCAACCTGTCCGGATCACAAGTTCGGGGATCAAATCCTAGTTGCAGAACCGTTTTCACACCGTTGCCCAATGAATGAACCGTCGCCTCATGTCCCGCATTCAGCAGCAATATGCAGGTGGCGACCAGTTCATCGTGCGAAAGCTTTTCACCCTCTTCCTCGGCCGCGATCAAGCGGGTGATCAGATCGTCCTGGGGATCGGTCCGGCGCTGTTCGATATAGTCAGTGAGGAAAAGTGTAAAATCACGCGCGGCGTCTGCGGCTTTGTCCTCGGTCTGGCGTGTCCGGCTGGCCTGATACATTGCCACCATGGCATGCGACCATTGTAACAGATCCGGCGACATTTCTTCGGGTACACCCAGAAGACGGCAGATGGTGATCACGGGAACCTGCGTGCAAAACGCGTCCAGCAGGTTGAAAGGCGTACCAGGGAATTGGTCGATCAAGCTGTGGCTGAGCTCTTGGATGGAAGGTTCCAACGCGACAATCGCGCGCGACGTAAAGGCGCGCATGACCAGTGCGCGCAACCGTGTGTGGCGGGGTGGTTCAGCCTCAAGCAGGGAATGCGCCTCGGTCATCAACCAGGGTGCCAAGTGGTCGGGCCCTGGGCGTTGCAGTTCGGTGGGAACCTCCCGACCAAAGCGGCGATCTTTCAGGAAGGCCTGTACAGCCCGGTGCGAAACTGCTGCGACCTTTTGGTAATCCTCCCAATATACAAGGTCCCCATGCGCACGGACGGCGTCATAGAACGGATAGGGGTTTTGAAAAAAATCCGGTTCGACCGGGGATTGGAACACCGTCTTCATGCTCGGCAGACTTGCCATGTGGTCCGTCGAATGCAAGACCCTAAGTCATGCAAAGGGTTTGGTTGATCTTGGGTTTTCTGTGTGCCGTCGGGCTGTTGTCCGCCGGGGTGTGGTCTTATGGGTATCGGCAGGCGCTGTCGCAGCTGAGTGAAAAGGCCGAAGCAGATCTTGAATTGGCTGCAGATCGGCTCAGTACTCAGTTGCAGGTGTATCAGGAGCTGGCCGTTCTAATGTCAGGTCACCCTGAATTGCGCAACCTGAACAATCCTGTGGATTTGGCTGTTGCCCGTGCCTTGTTGCTGGAGGTTGCTGATAAAACTGCGGCTGTCGATGTTTTGTATGCAGATGCTTCGGGGCGCGTTTTGGCGGCAGCGCATGACGTTGTAGGCGGCAATGTTTCGGGTCAACCTGCGTTCGAACGTGCGATGCAAGGCGCATTAGGCAGTTCCCACGGCGTCCTGCCCAAGATGGGAAGCCGGATTTTCACCTACGCTGCGCCGGACTTTGCACCCAATGGTAAAGTCTTAGGCGCTTTGATCGTCATCGCCGATGTCGAGGGTATCGAGCAGACTTGGCGCGGTAGCACCGAAGCCGTATATTTTGTTGATCGCACCGGATTGGTATTCATTTCCAACCGATCAGAATTGTTGTTTTGGCAACGCACTGAGGGGCAATTGGGATTGATCCCTCCGGGCGGCGAAAAGGTGGTGTTTTCCGAAACCCGCCTTGGTTCGTTCGAGTTATGGCAGCTGGGGTGGGGGCCATACCTGCCGCAGCGCGCCTTACATCTCAGTCGGGATTTGCCGGTGATCGGTATGACGGGCGAAGTGGTCATGGATGTGGCCCCCGCACGGCGTCTGGCCGGTTTGCAGGCGGCTACAGTTGCGGCGATCTGCCTGGCCTTTGGCGCCCTGCTTTTTCTGGCGACCGAGCGCAGGCGTACCCTGGCCGAGGCCAATTCGGAACTTGAGATTCGCGTCGCCGAGCGCACCCATGCTCTGACGGCGGTCAACACTGCTTTGCGCCGCGAGGTTCACGAGCGGCAAGAGGCTGAGGCCGCGTTGAAACACGCGCAGGAAGAGCTTATTCAGGCCGGCAAACTGAGCGCCCTGGGTCAGATGTCGGCGGGCATAAGTCATGAATTGAATCAACCTCTGATGGCAATCCGGCAATTTGCTGACAATGGGGCTGCGTTCCTGTCGCGAGGCCGCGCAGAAAAGGCTGGCGAAAACCTGACACGCATTTCTGATATGGCCGCCCGGATGGCGCGGATCATCAAAAACCTGCGCGCTTTTGCCCGCAATGAAAGTGAACCAATGGGCAAGGTCGATCTGGTGCAGGTGATTGACACGGCTGTGGAGCTGACCGAAGCGCGCCTGCGTGCCGAGAGCGTCACGATGGAATGGCATCCCCCGGAAACGCCGGTATATGCGTGGGGCGGGGAAGTGCGACTGGTTCAGGTCTTTGTAAACCTGATCAACAACGCCGCAGACGCGATGAGCCAGCAGGATGATCGGCTTATTCGAATTGCAATCAACAACGGAAAGAAGCTGACTGTTACTGTGCGAGATATCGGGCCGGGCATTGAAAACACGGAAAAACTGTTCGAGCCGTTCTACACGACAAAGGCTGTTGGTTCGTCCGAAGGGATGGGTCTTGGCCTTTCGATCTCGTATGGTCTGGTACAGAGTTTTGGCGGTAACATTCGGGGGTCCAACGCCGGAACAGGTGCGATGTTTACGGTCGAGCTTGAATATTACCGGGAAGATAAAGTGGCATGACGCGCAAGGTTCTATTGGTCGATGATGACGCCGCCGTTCGCGAGGCATTGGCGCAGACGCTGGAATTAGCAGAATACCATCCGGTCACGGCGGGGTCGTTTGTGGCGGCCAAGGACCACATTCGCGATGATTTTCCGGGTGTGATCGTTTCGGATATCCGCATGCCGGGGCGGGACGGGTTTCATCTTTTGAACTACGCGAATGAGGTCGACCCGGAACTGCCGGTTGTTCTGTTGACAGGCGAAGGGGATATTCCCATGGCAGTGCGGGCCATGGGACAGGGCGCTTTCGATTTTCTGGAAAAACCCTGTGCGGCTGCAGACCTGCTTGAGGTGTTGAATAAGGCTTTTGCTGCTCGCGCTCAGGTTCTGGAACGGCGAGCCTTGAAGAACGAACTGATGCGCGGAGATCCGGCCGCGCGGTTGCTGTTCGGTCTATCCGCACAGGCCGAAGCGTTGAGAGAGCGTGTTCGGACCGTCGCCCCCACCGGGGCCGAAGTGCTGGTTACCGGGCCCGCAGGCAGCGGGATTTCGAAAGTGGCCGAGGTCGTTCATCTGATGTCGCCACAGGTTCAGGGCTCATTCGTGAAACAGCCGTCATCGGGTTTGACGCCTGAGGCGCTGATCCAGGTCTGCGAAGATGCCGCGGGGGGATCACTGTTTTTGGATGAGATTTCAGCTATGCCAGAGGCCACTCAGTATGCCGCGCTGGAGTTGGTCGAGCAGGGCGTGGGCGCGCGTATTTTGGCGGGCACAACGGCGGATTTGGCCGCACTGTCTGCTGAGGGGCGGTTTCATGCGGACCTGTTTTATCGCTTGGATGTGATGCGCGTGCGCATTCCGTCTTTGGCGGAACGGCCTGAGGATATTCCGGTGATCTTTCGCCACTATGTGGCTCAGGCCGCCGAACAGTCGGGCATTGCGGAACCCGAGATAACTTCGGATCATCTCGCCACGCTCATGGTCAGAGAATGGCCAGGGAACGCGCGATCCTTGATGTCTGCGGCGATGCGGTTTGTTCTGGGGATGCCCGAAGAGGTTTCACAAGCCGTCGACTTGGGGCTGAGCGAACAGATGGCGCGAGTTGAGAGGTCATTGCTGATTGCAGCGCTGGGGCGGCACAACGGCAAGGCATCAGAGGCGGCAAAGGCGCTGAAGCTGCCGCGCAAAACCTTCTATGACAAACTGGCCAGATATCAGATTCGCCCAGAGGATTACCGCAGGTAGTCGCAGGTTCTCCCGCCCCCTTTGACCGCATTATCATGCGGTTAAAGGCGTTGGGCAGGGCAGCCCGCTGGCGCGGGCTGCGGTTGGATCAAGCCAAGAGAGACCTGATTCTTTCGAAGTGATTCGAGAGAAGTGCGAGAATCCGCACAACGATCGTCAGGCGTGTGCGGATTTTCACACAGCGTGTCACGTTGCGTTATAGATTAATCGAAAGCTCACCATTTAACAGGCTAATTTGAAAGGGAAAAATTTCGAATGTGGCGCGTTGTAACAAATCGTTGAGCCGTACCCGCTGATTCAGTTCACTTCCCGGCATCCGGCGCTGATCAAGCGCCAATTGGAGTATCTAGGAAGTCCGGGAGGAAAAGGCTGATGAAATTTCTGACAACCGCTGCAACGGCGATTGCACTGTCCGCAATTGCGACGACTGGCATGGCGGCTTGCGACGATGGTGAAATCGTTGTGAAGTTTGCGCATGTGACGAACACTGATAAGCACCCCAAAGGCATCGCGGCATCGCTGCTGGAACAGCGCGTGAATGATGAGATGAACGGCGTGATGTGCGTTGAGGTCTATCCGAACTCAACACTTTATAACGACGACAAGGTGCTTGAGGCGATGCTGCAGGGCGACGTGCAATTGGCTGCACCGTCGCTGTCGAAATTCGAGAAGTTTACAAAGCAGTTCCGCCTGTTTGACCTGCCGTTCATGTTCAAAAACATCGACGCTGTGGATGCATTCCAGGCCTCGGCGGAAGGTCAGGCAATGAAAGACAGCATGCAGCGCCGTGGCCTGCAAGGTCTGGCGTTCTGGCACAATGGCATGAAGCAGATGTCGGCCAACAAGCCGCTGGTTGATCCGTCGGATGCGGATGGTTTGAAGTTCCGCGTTCAGTCCTCGGACGTACTGGTGGCGCAGATGGAAGCAATAGGCGGCAGCCCGCAGAAAATGGCGTTCTCGGAAGTGTACGGCGCCTTGCAACAGGGCGTTGTGGACGGGCAGGAAAACACCTGGTCGAACATCTACGGCAAGAAGTTCTTTGAAGTTCAGGACGGCATCACCGAGACCAATCACGGTATCATCGACTATCTGGTCGTCACCTCGGTCGACTGGCTGGACAGCCTTGATCCGGAAGTGCGTGAGCAGTTTCTGACCATTCTGGCAGAGGTTACCGAGACCCGGAACAAGGAGGCCTTTTCTGTGAACGAAGCGGCCAAAGCCTCGATCACCGACGCGGGTGGAATCATTCGTGATCTGAACCCCGAACAGCGTCAGGCCTGGGTTGATGCAATGAAGCCGGTTTGGGACAAGTTCGCCGACGACGTGGGTCAGGACAAGATCGACGCTGCTCAGGCAATCAACGCCGGGTTCTGATCCTGGTTGAGGCCGCGCGTCAGGGGGCTGGGGAGTTGCTGACGCGCAGGCCGGGCGGGCCGACATAACAGGCCCGCCCGCTATCACTCTCATCACAAAAAATTTGCGGGGACTAAAGAGATGTCTGGTGCGAAATCCGGCCAAGGCGGGCTGGTCGACCATATCGAAGAAACCCTGATCGCGTTGTTGCTGGGCCTGATGACGGCCGTGACCTTTGCCAATGTGATCGCGCGGTTCGTGTTCAATTCCAACATTCTGTGGGCGCTTGAGCTGACGGTGTTCACCTTTGGCTGGCTGGTGCTGCTGGGGGCGTCATATGCGGTGAAAAAGCACGCGCATCTGGGTGTGGATGCCATCCTGAATATGCTGGCCCCAGCGCCACGTCGCGTTCTGGCGTTAGTTGCAGTGGGGTGCTGTCTGGTGTTTTCGCTGCTGATGCTCAAAGGCGCGTATGACTATTGGGCTGTATTCGCTGATCTGCCGCCCACGTCGGGCCGTTGGTTCCCGACAGGTTTCAATTTCGACGCCCGTAGTCAGAGTTTCTACGAGGTCGACGATATCCCCATGGTCGCGCCGCTGCGATTCCTGGAAGCGATGATCAACTACGACGAGGCCTACGAGAAACTGCCTAAAGTCGTCCCGTATTTCATCCTACCGTTGTCGATGCTGCTGCTGGTGATCCGCTTTACGCAGGCCGCCATTCAGATTTGGCGGGGCGAGGCCGATCGCATTGTCGCCAGCCATGAGGTTGAGGACGAGATCGAAGAAGTGCGCGCTCAGCAAGGAGAGCATGACTGATGGACGTTGTATTCCTTTTCTCGATGGTCATCGGCCTGCTGCTGATCGGGGTTCCGATTGCGGTGGCTCTGGGCCTAAGCTCGACCCTGTTCCTTCTTATGTATTCCGACAGTTCGCTGGCCTCGGTGGCTGGCACGTTGTTCGAAGCGTTTGAGGGGCATTTCACACTGCTGGCGATCCCGTTCTTTATCCTCGCGTCATCATTCATGACGACGGGCGGTGTAGCGCGGCGGATCATCCGGTTTTCGATTGCCTGTGTGGGCCATTTGCCGGGCGGTCTTGCAATCGCGGGCGTGTTTGCCTGTATGTTGTTCGCGGCGCTGTCCGGATCGTCTCCAGCGACTGTTGTGGCCATCGGCTCGATTGTGATCGCAGGGATGCGCCAAGTGGGTTATTCCAAGGAATTTGCCGCCGGTGTGATCTGTAACGCGGGTACGCTGGGCATTCTGATCCCACCGTCAATCGTGATGGTTGTGTATGCCGCGGCCGTTGAAGTCTCGGTTGGGCGTATGTTCCTTGCCGGTGTTATTCCGGGCCTGATGGCCGGTCTGATGCTGATGATCACCATCTATGTCATGGCTAAGGTCAAGAACCTGCCGAAAGGTGAATGGAAAGGGTGGGGCGAGGTCTTTACCTCGGCACGCGAAGCCGGTTGGGGGCTGTTCCTGATCGTCATCATCCTTGGCGGGATCTATGGTGGTATCTTTACCCCAACCGAAGCTGCGGCTGTGGCTGCCGTCTATGCGTTCCTGATTGCTAGCTTTGTCTACAAGGATATGGGGCCACTTAGCACGGAAGAGGGTCAGGCGAACCTGTCGCTGATCAAGAAACCCTATGCACTGATCACGGCCTTCTTCCACCCTGACACCAAACACACCTTGTTTGAGGCCGGTAAGCTGACCGTCACGCTGCTGTTCGTCATTGCCAACGCGCTGATCCTGAAGCATGTGCTGACAGACGAACAGGTGCCACAGCACATCGCCAGCGCCATGCTCTCGGCTGGTCTGGGGCCGGTAACCTTCTTGATCGTGGTTAACGTGATCCTACTGATTGGCGGTCAGTTCATGGAGCCTTCGGGCCTGCTGGTCATCGTTGCACCACTGGTCTTTCCGATTGCGATTGAGCTGGGCATCGACCCGATCCATCTGGGCATCATCATGGTGGTGAACATGGAGATAGGGATGATCACACCCCCAGTTGGTTTGAACCTGTTCGTGACATCCGGCGTGGCGGGCATGCCGATGATGGGTGTGGTGAAGGCGGCGCTGCCGTTCCTGGCCGTCCTGTTCGTCTTCCTGATCATGGTGACGTATATCCCGTGGATATCGACCTTCCTGCCCAATACCTTCATGGGGCCGGAAATCATAACGAACTAGCGAAGAGAACCCTTCGTTCAGGCCGGGCAGCGCAATCTGCCCGGCCTTTTTCTTTGCCAGCCACTTGAAGTTGTGGCCAACCTTCCCACATGGGTGGCAGAGGACGACCTCCCCATTAGGGTGATCATTCGGGACGACCCGAAGAGTTTCGAGGTGTCCTTATGTCTTGGATTTATCTGTTGTTCGCTGGCCTGCTTGAAATCGTGTGGGCCGTCGCCATGAAGCAATCCGCGGGTTTCACGCGGCTTTGGCCGACCGCCATCATGGGGGTGTCCATGGTTGGCTCGTTCGGTTTGCTGGCCATGGCGATGCGTACACTGCCCTTGGGCACGGCCTATGCTATCTGGACCGGCATTGGCGCAGTAGGGGCGTTTCTTGTCGGAATCATGCTGTTGGGCGAAACAGTAAATGCCGCGCGTATCATCGCGGCGGCTCTGATCGTGACAGGTCTGGTGACAATGAAACTGGCCTGAGCTGCCGCTCAGGCCTTTTGCAGCGCATCAATAATGCCCGAGAAGTCCTGCGCCTTCAGGCTGGCGCCACCGACAAGCGCGCCGTCCACATTCGACACGGCAAAGATATCGGCGGCATTGTTGGGCTTGACCGAACCCCCATACAACAGGCGCACGGACCGCCCGACTCCTTCGCCGAAGCGCCGCTCCAGACGGTTGCGGATAAAGTCGTGAACCTCTCCGATTTCTTCCAGCGTAGGCACCTTACCTGTGCCGATGGCCCAGATCGGCTCATAAGCGACGATCAGGTTTTCACCGGTCGACTGATCCGGGATCGAACCCGACAATTGGCCGCCGATGATATCCAGCGTATTGGCGGCCTCACGCTGTTCCAGACTTTCGCCGACGCAAATGATCGCCTTCAACCCGGCATCCATGGCTGCGCGGGCCTTGGCGCGGACGGTTTCGTTCTGTTCACCGTGATCTTCGCGACGTTCGGAATGGCCCAGAATGACGGCATTGGCTCCGGCATCGACTAGCATATCCGCGCTGATATCACCCGTATGCGCGCCCGAGGGCGCAGCGTGACAGTCCTGTCCTCCAGTGGCGACACCGGTCTCGCGTACAGTTTCGGCGGCACGGTGCAGCAACGTTGCAGGCGGGCAGATCAGAATGTCGATCGTCGGCGAAGGAAAGGCGCGGGCCAGAGCGTCCAACTCGCTCAGCGCTGCTGTGGTTCCGTTCATCTTCCAATTCCCAGCCGCCAGCTTGCGCCGCATATCCCGATCTCCTTGAAATTCGTAAATTCTGGAACCGGATAGCATTGCCAGCTCGGGCTGACAATTGCGGTTCCAGCGCAGCCATCAAAACGGCAGCTTCCACCGCAGTCGAAGGTAGGGGGTCGTTAACTTCGGGGGACTTAAGATTGAGAAGACAGTTTTTCGTCGAATTTAATCGATTCGCCACACCCACAAGCGTCAACGACATTTGGATTGCGGAACTTGAACCCGGATTCCAGCAGCGAGACCTCATAGTCGATCTCGGTTCCGAACAAGAACATCTGCGCCATCGGTGCAATCATGATCCGTGCGCCATCCTGTTCTACGACTTCGTCGTTCGTTTCTGGCTGATCGACATAGTCCATCGTGTATTCCATGCCAGCGCAGCCACCTTTTTTGATGCCGATGCGCAGGCCCGCATGGCCGCCAGTATCCATCAGGCGGGCAATCTGCTCTGCCGCCTTAGGCGTCATGGTCACGGCCTGTTTGCCGGGAATGCCGAACATTGTGATCTCCGTTGTCGCGCGTAGCCTTCAATTTAGTACCGACAGGACAATGGCTCAAGGCATAGCAGCCATTCTTACCTAACAATTCGGAGCGTTGGTGATTGTTCTTGCGTTTTGAAACATGCTGACCTTAGCTGAGCACGGGTAATTTCAGGCAGTTAGATATAGGGTGAAGCAAAATGACCAAGATTAATTTTACCTGCAAAAGCATTGCATTGGCGTCGGTTGTTGCCATGTCTCCGTTACTTGCAAGCGTGGCTTTAGCTGAGGCAAAGCTGGAAAGACACCCCGTTAATTGTGCAACTGCCGAAGGTGACCTGCGCGCAATTGCGGCCGAAAAAAAGCATGCGCAGGATCAGCAAGTGGAAAGTGTGGTATCAATTCTGCCCGCTGGGGCGCTTTTGGGTCTAATAACAGGAACCGAAAACAAGAGATTGTCCATGTTGTCAGGCGATTATGTAAAAGCCTTGGATGAACGAGCGGCGGAAATTAAATCCAAATGTGGCGTGCAATAAGTCGCGCTTTAGCTTGAAAAAGACCGCTCTCGGGCAAGAGCGGTCTAGTGTTCTGGTCGTTAAGCCGGGTCTTTAACGGGGGGCAAGCACAGGCCCGGCCAGCGCTTGGTGGGGTGCAAGCATGGACACGCGGACACTATCACCAGTTTTTGGTAACGGTTTTTCAACGCGGTGATGACAGAAATATAAAGCTTTTATGTCAGGGGGATATTTGCCCGGCTTACATAAAGCCAAGCTCAAGTCGCGCTTCGTCGGACATCATTTCCATGCCCCAGGGGGGTTCCCATGTCAGCTCGACGTCAACCTCTTTAATGCCTGCGACGGGCTCTACCGCTTCGACGATCCAACCAGGCATTTCACCGGCAACCGGGCAGCCGGGTGCGGTCAGCGTCATGATGATTTTCACTGCGTTTTCTTGAGTGATGTCGATCGTGTAGATCAGACCAAGGTCGTAGATATTCACCGGAATTTCAGGGTCAAAGACCGAGCGGCAGGCTTCTACCACGTTGTCATATAGGGGGTGTTCAACGCTCGAAGGTGCAATCAGCGGGGTGCCTTCTAGGTGTTCACTCGGATGAGTCATTTGTGCCTCGGGTCTGTTACCTGAGCAATTATATAGGGAAAGCCAACGGCAGCGTCCAGAGGCGCAATGACGCCCCCTGAGGGGCGCCAGAAACTTTTAATCGTTAATGTCGTGCCGGAAGGTTTTCACCTGACCATGGGGCAGGGAATACACCCGGCGCAACACCAACCAGGCGATCAGCGACAGTGCCGCAAAGATCAACAGAAGGATTGGCAGAGACGGTGTGAGACCGGGGATAACCAGCAACACCCCTGTAACAGCGGCCCCGATCGCAAAGCCCAGAAAGATAAAACCGGGCAGTACGATCTCAAGGATACCCAAGGCCAGCGCTCCGGCCAGCCAGAGCCACCAGGTCAGCCAGAAGGGATCGGCCATTATTTTCCTCCTTTCAGCATCTTGAAGGCGTCGCCAAAGGCCTCCAACGCATTGGCGGGCACAACGATCGTTTGCGAACCGGTGCCGTTGCCCAGGGCGTTCAGAGCCTCGACCTGCTTCAGGGCAACCTGATACTGCGCGGCTTCGATGCCGTTATCCTGAATGGCCTTGGCGACCACGCCGGTTGCATAAGCTTCAGCCTCGGCCTGAATGCGGCGCGCCTTGGCGGTTTGCTCGGCGGCATACAGTTCGGCATCTGCCTGCAGCTCGACCGAGCGCTTTTGACCTTCGGCCTCGGTTACCTGCGCACGGCGGGCGCGTTCCGCGTTCAGCTGCTGCAGCATCGCGTCGCGGGTGGCCTGATCCAAATTCACGTCCAGAATCTCGGCCCGGGTCACTTCGATACCCCAGTCGTCCACGGCGGTTTCGACGCTTTCCTGAATGCGTTCGATCAGTTGTGCGCGGTTCGATTGGACCTCATCCAAGTCCATTTTACCGATTTCCGCCCGTACGATACCGGCCACAGTTGTCGCAATCGCACCGTCTACATCACGGATACGATACACCGTCTTTTCCGGTTCGAGAATGCGATAAAACACCGAGGTGTCGATCTGCACAAGAACATTGTCTTTGGTAATCGCATCTTGGGTCGCGTTGGGCAGCTGGCGTTCCAAAATAGATATCTTGTGACGTGCAACATCCAGAAAAGGAACGATAAAATTGATGCCGGGGCCAAGCACCGAATGCAGGCGGCCAAACCGTTCGACCACGTATTTTTCCGATTGAGGGACGATTTTAATGCCCTTGAAAATGACAACGACGATCAGCACCGCCGCCAGCACGTAAATGATATTGGACGTCAGCAAGCCAATAATCTGGTCTTCGATCATATCTGTCCTCTTTTATTGTGTACTATGGTATACATGTGGGGATTGAGTCGCCCGATTTCAACTCTGGTATGGGGTGAACAGTCGCAGATGCAAATCTTTGAAGCTGCGGATGCGGGGTGGAAATTCAGGAATGTGACCGCTTTGCATCCCGTCTTGTTTGCGGTATCGGGCGCTATGAAACTGATCATTGATACAGACCCCGGCATCGACGATGCCATGGCCATCGCTTATGCCGCCGCCGCGCCCGAGATTGACCTGATCGGTCTGACGACGGTTTTCGGTAACACACACATTCACCAATCCAGCCGCAATGCGCGGTTTTTGCTGGATAAACTGGGGTTGGAAGTACCAGTGGCCGAAGGTGCGGCCTTTGCAGTGGGACAAAGTAGTCATGACCCCTCGGATCATGTGCATGGGCCTGAAGGTTTTGGCGATGTGACCGAGATTCCAGAGATTGGGGCCAATCATACGCTGACAGCAGCTGAGTTTTTGGTCGATATGGCGCGTGAGCATAAGGACGAGTTAGTCGTTTGCGCAGTTGGTCCACTGACGAATGTCGCCGCTGCTATGCGTTTGGATCCGCAGTTTGCGACAAATATCAAACGGTTGGTGATCATGGGGGGCGCGGTTTACTGCCCCGGGAACGTCACTCAATTCGCCGAAGCCAACATCTATCACGACGCCCAGGCTGCAGATAAGGTATTCGCCGCACCACCACAGACCGTATTGGTGGGTTTGGATGTGACGTTGAAAACCCTTTATGAAACCGCGGATTTCGAGGCGTTGGCGGGCCGATCACCGAATATGGGAGGGTTCCTGCGCGATATCTCTCGGTTCTATTTGAAGTTCTACAAAGAGGTTGGCGGGCTAGAGGGATGTGGGTTACACGACTCGACGGCTGTGATTGCCTGCACCCATGAACCAATGTTCGATATGGTCGAAACAGGGTTGCGCGTGGCGACCGAGGGGGCTGAAGTTGGCGCGACTCGTCCCGATCCTTCGCGACCTCCGGTTCGTGTGTGTCGGGATGTAGATGGGGCAGGGGTGGTGAATCTGTTCACAGACCGCGTCGCCTCGCTTCCCTGACGGGTTGCATTGGACCGACAGATCGGGCAAATGCTGCCCGGTTCAGAGACCCCGAGGCACCCCCCCCATGACCGAGCGTTTTTCATTTGACCTGAAAGCCACCGATGGCAAGGCCAGAACCGGTGTGATTAACACGCCGCGGGGTGAAGTGCGCACGCCGGCCTTTATGCCAGTGGGCACCGCAGCGACGGTCAAGGCGATGATGCCGGAAAGTGTGCGGGCGACCGGGGCGGATATTCTGCTGGGCAACACCTATCACCTGATGCTGCGTCCCACGGCGGAACGTATCGACCGGTTGGGTGGGTTGCACAAATTCATGAACTGGGACCGACCCATTCTGACGGACTCGGGTGGGTTTCAGGTCATGTCACTGGCCGGTCTGCGCAAGCTGACCGAAAAGGGCGTGACGTTCAAATCCCATGTCGATGGATCCAAACACGAGCTGACGCCGGAACGGTCGATGGAGATTCAGCGCTTGCTGGGGTCTGACATTGTCATGTGTTTCGACGAATGCCCCGCCTTGCCTGCCGACCGCAACCGCATCGCCGAGTCGATGCGCCTGTCGATGCGTTGGGCCGAACGCTCACGCGAAGCCTTCGGGGATCGCCCTGGTCACGCGTTGTTCGGCATTATGCAAGGCGGTTTGGAACAGGACTTGCGCGAAGAAAGCGCTGAGGCCCTGAAAGCCATCGGTTTCGAAGGTTACGCAGTCGGTGGTCTGGCTGTGGGTGAGGGGCAGGAAGCGATGTTCGATTGCCTCGACTATGCGCCTGACTTCTTGCCCACCGATAAACCGCGTTATCTGATGGGGGTCGGCAAGCCGGACGACATCGTCGGAGCAGTTGCGCGTGGCATCGACATGATGGACTGCGTCTTGCCTTCACGTTCGGGGCGCACTGGCCAGGTGTTCACTCGCTATGGCGTTGTGAACATCAAGAACGCCCGTCACGCCGATGATCCACGACCGCTGGATGAGGCATGCTCTTGCCCGGCCTGTTCGAACTATTCGCGGGCCTACCTTCATCACGTGTTCCGGTCTAACGAGATGATCTCGGGCATGCTGTTGACCTGGCACAACCTGCATTACTTTCAGGAAATCATGCAGGGCATGCGAGATGCCATTGCAGCCGGAACATTCGAGGCATGGCAGGCAGAGTTTCACGCACAGAGGGCGCAAGGCGATATCGAACCGCTGTAGCGCTGAACCTTTGATGACAGAACGTTGATTTTTTGGTAATCTACAGACTGATTAACCAAGAAATTTTCTGTTTTTCGTTGGGGGTTACGATGCCTCGCCTATTTGGATTCTTACTTGTTCTATCTGCGATTGTGACGTCGGCTTATGCCGACGTCTGGACTTTTGAAACTCCGTCGGAAAACATCCAATGCTCGGTCGGGCAAGAGCTGAACACAGCAGATATCCACTGTACCATCATCGAGCGCCGGGGCGATCCGGCCCTGCCGCGCCCCTTTGATTGCCAATCCGATTGGGGGCATGATTTCTTCATGGCAAATACCGGGCCAGTCGAAATGCTGTGCCGTCCGCTCAACCGTCATCGCGACGGATTTGATCGGGCCGAATATGGTGTGACTGGTAATTTCGGCGGTTTTGTTTGCCATTCTTCGACAAAGGGTTTGGAGTGCAAAAATGAAGACGGGCACGGATTTTTTCTGTCTCGTGCAGTTCAAAGGGTGTTCTAACGCACGCATTCTAAGCCTTGTTGGCATGTTTTGTTAAATTCCGTGGATATGTTCGTTGGACGCCTTGCAGTCCGCTAAACCTCGGGCCATTCTGAATCGCGATACATGGCGGTAAGGTTGAAAAAGGGCGATGAGGCCCCACCTTTATCGTCCAAGACAGGAGATGGCCGAGCGTTGCCTGAACAGGGACCGGAGCCATCTTGCCAACGATAAGGATTGAGCATGCAAGAGCCCCTTAATTCCTCATACCCCGTACTTCCGCTGCGCGATATTGTGGTGTTCCCGCACATGATCGTACCGCTGTTCGTGGGTCGGGAAAAATCCGTCCGCGCACTGGAAGAGGTGATGCAGGACGACAAACAGATTTTGCTGTCTAGCCAGATTGATCCGGGTGATGATGACCCGGCAGAAGACGGAATTTACCGCTCGGGTGTTCTGGCCAATGTTTTGCAGTTGCTGAAGCTGCCTGATGGTACCGTAAAGGTGCTGGTCGAAGGTCAAGCACGCGTGCAGATCACCGAGTTCCTTGAAAATGAAGAGTTTTTCGAGGCTCGTGCCGAATATTTGACCGAAATTCCGGGCGATGTCACCACGACCGAGGCGCTTCTGCGCACCGTTGCGGATGAGTTCGAGCGCTACGCAAAAGTGCGCAAAAACATCCCCGAAGAAGCCTTGACCGCCGTTGGTGAAACCGCCGAACCCGCCAAGCTGGCCGACCTTGTGTCAGGTCATCTGGGTATCGAGGTCGAGCAAAAGCAGGAACTGTTGGAAACCCTCAGCGTTAGCGAGCGGCTTGAGAAGGTCTATGGCCTGATGCAGGGCGAAATGTCGGTTCTGCAGGTCGAGAAAAAGATCAAGACGCGCGTCAAGTCCCAGATGGAGAAGACGCAGCGCGAGTACTACTTGAATGAACAGATGAAGGCCATTCAGAAGGAGCTTGGCGACGGCGAGGACGGCAGTAATGAAGTCGCTGAGCTAGAAGCCAAGATCAACGAGACCAAGCTGTCGCAAGAGGCGCGTGAAAAGGCCGAAGGCGAGCTGAAAAAGCTGCGCAACATGAGCCCAATGTCGGCTGAGGCTACCGTTGTTCGTAACTATCTGGACTGGATTCTGTCACTGCCGTGGGGCACCAAATCCCGCGTCAAAAAGGATTTGGGCCGGGCGCAGGACATTCTGGATGCCGATCACTATGGCCTGGAAAAGGTCAAGGAACGGATCGTCGAATATCTGGCAGTTCAACAGCGTTCGAAAAAGCTGAAGGGCCCGATCCTGTGCCTTGTCGGTCCTCCGGGTGTTGGTAAGACCAGCTTGGGTAAATCGGTTGCACGGGCAACGGGGCGCGAATTCATTCGCATCTCGCTGGGTGGCGTGCGCGACGAATCCGAGATTCGCGGCCACCGTCGGACCTATATCGGCTCGATGCCCGGCAAGATCATCCAGGCGCTGAAAAAGGCAAAAACTACGAACCCGCTCATCCTGCTCGACGAGATCGACAAGATGGGTCAGGACTTCCGTGGCGATCCGGCCTCGGCCATGCTTGAGGTGTTGGATCCTGAGCAAAACAGCACGTTCATGGACCATTACCTTGAGGTCGAATATGACCTGTCCAATGTGATGTTCTTGACCACGTCGAACAGCTACAACATGCCAGGGCCTCTGCTGGACCGGATGGAGATCATCCCGCTGGCCGGTTACACCGAAGAAGAAAAGAGCGAGATCGCCAAGCAGCACCTGATCAGCAAACAAGTGAAAAACCATGGTCTGAAAGCCAAGGAGTTTGAACTGACGGATGAGGCGCTGCAAAAGATGATCCGCACTTACACTCGCGAAGCGGGCGTGCGGAACCTTGAGCGTGAGATCGCCAAGGTAGCGCGGAAATCGCTGACCAAGATCATCAAGAATGAGGCGGAAGAAGTCATTGTTACGCCTGACAATCTGGATGAATTCCTGGGCGTGCCGAAATTCCGTTATGGTCTGGCCGAACAAGATGATCAGGTCGGTGTGGTCACCGGTCTGGCGTGGACATCCGTAGGTGGCGACCTGCTGCATATCGAGGCGTTGAAACTGCCGGGTAAGGGTCGGATGAAGACCACCGGTAAGTTGGGTGATGTGATGAAAGAATCCATCGACGCGGCTTCGTCCTATGTGCGGTCAATCTCGCCCCAGATCGGGGTGAAGCCGCCGAAATTCGACACGTTGGATATTCACGTCCACGTGCCGGATGGTGCCACACCCAAGGATGGCCCAAGCGCCGGTCTGGCGATGGTGACCTCGATCGTGTCTGTGCTGACCGGAATTCCGGTGCGCAAGGATATCGCGATGACGGGTGAGGTTTCACTGCGCGGTAACGCGATGCCGATTGGTGGTTTGAAAGAAAAGCTGCTGGCGGCTCTGCGCGGTGGTATCAAGACCGTTCTGATCCCGGAAGAAAACGAAAAGGATCTGGCGGAAATTCCGGACAACGTTAAAGAAGGGTTGAAAATCATCCCGGTTACACATGTCTCGGAAGTTCTGAAACACGCGCTGATCCGCGAGCCTGAGCCTGTCGAATGGGATGAAGCCGCAGAAGAGGCCGCAGCAGCAGCAGCCAAGGCGGCCGAAGGTGCCAGCCCATCGGCAACAGCGCATTGAGCAGATCAAAGGCGGGGTAGACCCCGCCTTTTTTACAACCCAATGATGGGTTTTTTCGGGTCCAGAATCTCTTCTTCGTCGATGTATTCCTGGAACTTTTCCTGGGGCAGGGCAGAACGTACTGCCAACCCAAAGATCACAGCAGAAAACAACACGCACAGCGCAATATCCCACCCAAACGGGATTTGCTTCAGCGCGCCATCCCCGAACTGTCCGAGATATGAGATCAGGCCGACACCCACCAGATAAGGGAGCAGCCATAGCGCTTCGGTCACGTCCATCTCATCCAACCTGTTGCGGAACCGTACCAGCAGCAGGGCCATCCCGATGGCAAGGGCGACACCCAGACGCCAGACCGTGTCCCAACCGCTCCAATAAACCACAAGGGTTGCGATGGCGAAGGCCGAGACCGCAACCAGTTTCACGGCGGGGATGCGGATGGATCTGGGGCGATCCGGCATCAGATGGCGCAGGCACACGACGGCGATAGGACCGACCGCAAAAGACAGCACGATGGCGGCGCCATTCAAGGCGATGACGGTGGTGAAGGGAACCGTCAAAAGAAACAAGGTGCCGATCAGGAAGTTCAGTGCCAGTGCCCAAAGGGGCACTCCGAACGACGACAACATCATCAGGCGCGACGGTAAAAATCCGTTTTTTGCCAAAGCCATAGCGATCCGCGCATTTGATCCGGTTGAGACAAGGCCATTGCCGAACGGACCGATGACCGATCCGATGTTCAGTACGCTCAGGAACCAGACAAACCCGACCGATATGATGACGCCGTCCAACGGACCCTGACCTCCGAAACTCAAGCTGGCCCAACCGTTGCTCAGCATTTTCGAGTCGAGCGCACCGATAAAGGCGATTTGCAAGCCCACATAGATCAACGCGCAAAGCACGATGGACAGAATCAGTGCGGCAGGGATGGCGAATTTGGGGTTTCGAACCTCACCGGCCATATCAACCACATGACGAAAGCCGATGAAGGAGAAGATAACGCCTCCGGTCGAGACAGCAGCCATGATGCCTTGCAGCCCATAGGGTGCGAATCCATCTGGTTGAGTGAAGTTCTGAGCGTCGAACCGATTGCCGATCAACAAGGCGGCCAATACGATTGGAATTGCAATCTTGGCCCATGTCAGCGTCGCGTTCACCTGAGTGAAGAACTTGACGCCTAACGCGTTAACCGCGACGAACAGCAGCATGAAGAACAGCGCCACGGTGATTCCCGCGCCAGTCAGGTCACCTGTGTCTGCTGTGTGGAGCCAAGGGGCGTAGGGGGCCAGGTACTTCAGCATCGCCTCGACCTCGATCGGGGCGGTGGTGTTATAGCCGATCCAGGCGGTCCAACCCATCGTCATCGAGACGATATTGCCGTGTGAAAACTGCGGCACCCGCGCGATGCCCCCTGGGATCGGCAACATGGCCGATATTTCGGCGAAGGTGATTGCCAGAATGAACATGGCCGCGGCGCCAATGATCCATGAAAAGATGGCAGCAGGCCCTGCATGTTGCACCGCCAGCAGCGGACCAAATAGCCACCCAGAGCCAATGATTCCACCAACCGAGATGAAGGTTAGCCCAACGAGGCCGATGTCTCGCTTCAATCTGGCCACGATACTACTCCATCCCAAGGCGCCACAAAATTATGCGGCCGTTCAAAACAGGATACGCAGCCCAGGAGAAATCTGGCAAGCATCCGTCAAGAAACGGAAATTTGGATGGTGCCTACCAATGAGAGGAATGGTGGGTGATAAGAGATTTGAACTCCTGACATCTTCGATGTGAACGAAGCGCTCTACCACTGAGCTAATCACCCATAAGCGCGCCTAATACAGAGTGTTCCGCAGGCTTGCAAGGGTACCCAAAGGGTAAAACTAATATGCTGCGGACACAAAAAAAACAGGCAGCATAAACCTGCTGCCTGTTGATTTCGGATACAGCCTTACAGGATGAAGTCGTTCGCTGTCAGGTCGTGTAGGCCGACAATTTTGATCATCATTTCCGGATCCTGATCGCCGTCAGTATCAATATAGACAAAAGTTCGGTCGTAGATTGTGCCCGCTGGGTTGCTTTGGACATAGAAAACCTCACCCTCATCAGAAGCGGTTGCCGGTGCCGCACCGTTGAAGAGAAAAGTGTCATCTCCCGCTAGGACTTCGCTTGCATCAATGGCGCTCAGATCGATTTTGTCTACGCCGCGTGTGAAGTCCATAATCAGGTCAGCTTTTTGGCGAATAGCAGAACCTTCTGTAATGGAATTGAAAACGAATGTGTCTGCGTCAGCACCGCCTGTCATGATATCACGACCAATGCCCCCGACGATGGTGTCATTACCGTTTCCCCCATAGAGAGTATCCCAACCGCGAGCGCCCATTACTAGGTCATCACCCTTACTGCCTCGCAGAACGTCGTCTTTAATACCGCCATCAAGGACATCGTTACCGGCACCGCCGAGTAAATAGTTGATCTGGTCGTTGCCGGTTAAATTGTCGCCCTGCGCCGAGCCAACAATGTGTTCAATATTTAGAATGGTGTCAGTGCCATAGCCGGTGTTTTGCGCAGAGGTGTTCGAAAGATCCACGGTGGCCCCATTGGTGCCACTGTACTCCAGCCAATCATTGCCTCTGTTGCCGTTTATCGTGTCGTTGCCGTCACCGTCTTTGTTTTTGAACGTGTCGTTTCCACGTTGACCCGAAAGGCTGTCATTACCGGCGCCGCCAGAGATCGTATCGTTTCCAAAAGAGCCATAAATCCAGTCATTGCCCGCGTCACCAAAGAGGCTGTCGTTGCCGTTGGCGCCGTTAAGGAAGTTATTGTATTCGTTGCCGATCAGAAAATCATTGCCACTACCGCCAAAAGCGTTTTCGATCTTTACGGTGTTGGCGATGGTGAACCCTCCTGATACGGCCTGCGCACGAGAAACTGCGCCACCTGCATCACTTCCCTCGAGATCAGCATCATTGAGGTTGATGACCACTTTTCGATTTACTCCGATGGCCGAAATCGCGTCATTGCCTCCAGTATCCCAAATGGCTTCCCAATATGTTCCGGGAGCATTGGAGCCTTTCAAAGAATAGATGTTGTTGCCGGTATTGTTTGATGTGGTTCCGTAAATCGCTTGAAGAGCGGCGATGTCCAGTGCCATGGGCGAGGCCACGCCGCCGTAGTTGAACGAAGGCAGCGGCACAACCTGCGGGTAGCCAGAGTTATAGGACATGATCGTGTAGACGGCTTGGTTCTGACCATCGGTTCCATAGTCATCGAACGCTTGTGTCACACCGTCGAAGACGGTTGATTGTCCACCATTGTCATGCGGATGTGCAAGGCCGAGGCCATGCAGGATCTCATGCACAATGGTTGCAAATCCTTCGCCGCCCTTTGCCAGCGCGGATTGGCTGAACAGAGGAGTATCGTATGCGAACCAGCCAAACAGGGTGTTGATACCAAACCCTTGCAGAATGGGATCGCTTCCGGGCACTTGGTGTGCGCCGAGGCCGCCATCAAGGGATTGGGTTGTAACTAGACCCCACGAGATGTTTTCGTAATAGGGCGTCCCCTGAGGCGATAGGAAATTGACCTCGACAAAATCAATCGGGATGTATTGTTCGATCACGGCCAGGGCTTGGCGGAACGCCTGTTTTTCATGGGGGAGAAAATCTACGAAGCCCTGAACCGACGAGTCCCCGAATGAATAGGTAATCGTGCCAGCCGGTCCTCCGTTATTTGTGCCAAGGTTCCAAGAGGTCCCCCAAATCAATCCGTCAACATATTCATGACCGGTTGGGCTGGCGCCCGGGTAATTCTGATTTGCAACTGACATTCCGCTATTTCCATCATTAACAACGCAACCGATAGGTCATCACAAATCATGACTTTTGATTGCGTTAAGCTTCCTTCCGATCTCGTAAGCCGAGATTTTGTTATCCGCTGGGATACTTCACTTCGAGACTTGCCTGTGCAAGTTTGCCGACACGTATTTTTGATTTTGTGGGGGCAGTGTCGCCTCTTGCACACGCAATGTGGCTGAATAATGGCGGGGGTTTCAAGCCGCTCAAAAGGTCGTTTTGCTAGATACAGATATATCGAGGATTATGTTCGGGTTTTTCAGAAAGCATACAACCTATGAGTGCCTTTCGAAGGAATCGTTTGAAAGAAAAATCCTTGGATATTTCGACATTTCCAAATTTAAGAATCATTTTAGAGAAAGTGTGTTTGGGGTCTTGCGGTAGCTTCGGAAAGGTCTGGTTACGAAGAAGGTGTGTCGCGAAGCCCGGAAACAATTTCTGCCTTCTTTAAAAAAACTTCAAAACCCCGCTTGACGATGCCGGGGCGTGGCCATAATACACCCAAACGTTCAGCAACGAACGGGCAGCGGGCGGTTGTAGCTCAGTTGGTTAGAGTACCGGCCTGTCACGCCGGGGGTCGCGGGTTCGAGCCCCGTCAACCGCGCCATCGCTGCCAGCCTTTGATCCGGGTTAATGGATCGCACATAGACCCTAAATGCGCGGTTGTAGCTCAGTTGGTTAGAGTACCGGCCTGTCACGCCGGGGGTCGCGGGTTCGAGCCCCGTCAACCGCGCCATTTTCCTGAAATACCGAATATTCAATCAACCCCTTCCGGGGCACATATCGGATCGGGGTCATACTGTCAGGAGATGTCGGCAATAATCCGGTCGTTCACACTTTGTTCTAACTTTTTTGTTGGAGACTCGGAGCCGCTCGCCTATTTCTAGGACACTTGTGTGTTGGGGGCCAAAATGGCTGAGCTGAAAAATATCGAGGTGCGCGGCGCGCGCGAGCATAACCTCAAGGGCATTGACGTGGATATCCCGCGCGATCAGCTGGTGGTGATCACCGGGTTGTCGGGTTCTGGCAAGTCGTCTTTGGCGTTTGATACGATTTATGCCGAAGGTCAGCGTCGCTATGTCGAAAGCCTGTCGGCTTATGCGCGTCAGTTCCTGGATATGATGGAAAAGCCGGATGTAGACCATATCAGCGGCCTGTCCCCGGCGATTTCGATTGAACAGAAAACCACGTCGAAAAATCCGCGTTCGACCGTTGGGACGGTGACCGAGATTTACGACTATATGCGTCTGTTATTTGCGCGCGCGGGGACACCCTATAGTCCGGCTACTGGGCAGCCCATCGAAGCACAGCAGGTGCAGGACATGGTCGACCGCATCATGACGATGGAGGAGGGCATGCGCGGCTATCTGCTGGCCCCCATCGTGCGGGACCGCAAGGGGGAATACAAAAAGGAATTCCTCGAACTGCGCAAACAGGGATTTCAGCGCGTCAAGGTGGATGGCGAGTTCTACGAATTGGACGAGCCGCCCACGCTGGACAAGAAATTCCGCCACGACATTGACGTTGTGGTCGACCGCCTGGTCGTGCGTGAAGGGATGGAGACTCGACTGGCCGACAGTCTGCGCACCGCTTTGGATTTGGCAGATGGGATCGCGGTTCTGGAAACCGCCCCGCGCGAAGGTGATGCAGAACGCATTACATTCAGTGAAAATTTTGCCTGCCCGGTCAGCGGCTTCACGATTCCCGAGATTGAACCGCGCCTGTTCTCATTCAATGCGCCTTTTGGTGCCTGCCCGGACTGTGACGGCCTGGGGGTCGAACTGTTTTTTGACGAACGTCTTGTGGTGCCGGATCAGACGCTGAAGCTTTACGACGGGGCACTGGCCCCGTGGCGCAAAGGCAAGTCTCCCTATTTCCTGCAGACGATCGAGGCGATTGCCCGCCATTACGAATTCGACAAGAACACCCCATGGAAAGATTTGCCCACAAAGGTACAACAGGTGTTTCTGCGCGGTTCGGGCGACGAAGAAATCCAGTTCCGTTACGACGAAGGTGGTCGGGTCTATCAGGTGACACGCAGCTTTGAGGGCGTGATTCCCAATATGGAACGCCGCTATCGCGAAACCGACAGCGCTTGGATACGTGAAGAGTTTGAGCGATACCAGAACAACCGGCCGTGCGGCGCATGCCACGGCTATCGCCTGCGTCCCGAGGCACTGGCCGTCAAGATCGCAGGCTTGCATGTGGGACAGGTCGTACAGATGTCGATCAAAGAGGCTCTGGCTTGGGTCGAGGATGCTCCGAACCATCTGAGCGTTCAGAAGAATGAGATCGCACGGGCAATCCTTAAAGAGATTCGTGAACGGTTGGGATTCTTGAATAACGTTGGACTAGAATACCTTACGCTGTCCCGTTCAAGTGGCACCCTGTCCGGGGGTGAAAGCCAACGTATTCGTCTGGCCAGCCAGATCGGCTCGGGTCTGACCGGGGTTCTGTATGTGCTCGATGAGCCTTCGATTGGTCTGCACCAACGGGACAATGACCGTCTGCTGGGAACGCTCAAGAACCTGCGCGATCAGGGCAACACGGTGATCGTCGTCGAACATGACGAAGAGGCAATCCGTGAGGCCGACTATGTGTTTGATATAGGACCTGGAGCCGGTGTTCATGGCGGACAGGTGGTCAGTAAGGGCACACCTGAACAGATCGCTTCAGATGCAGCCTCTATGACCGGTCAGTATTTGGCAGGCACACGGGAAATTGCCGTTCCAACAGAACGGCGCAAGGGGAATAAGAAAAAGGTCTCGGTAGTTAAGGCGACGGGCAACAACCTGAAGAACGTCACCGCCGATTTCCCTCTGGGTAAGTTTGTCTGCGTGACCGGAGTGTCGGGCGGTGGCAAATCGACATTGACGATTGAGACGTTGTTCAAAACCGCTTCGATGCGTCTGAACGGTGCGCGTCAGACCCCGGCACCCTGTGAGACAATCAAGGGACTGGAACATCTGGATAAAGTCATCGACATCGACCAGCGGCCTATCGGGCGGACTCCGCGTTCGAATCCAGCAACTTACACTGGGGCCTTCACCCCGATCCGTGATTGGTTCGCCGGTTTACCCGAAGCCAAGGCGCGTGGTTACAAGCCGGGTCGGTTCAGCTTTAACGTCAAGGGCGGCCGGTGCGAAGCCTGTCAAGGTGACGGCGTCATTAAGATCGAGATGCACTTTCTGCCCGATGTTTACGTCACCTGCGAAACCTGCAAGGGCGCGCGCTACAACCGCGAAACGCTTGAGATCAAGTTCAAGGGTAAGTCCATCGCCGATGTTCTTGATATGACAGTGGAAGATGCGCAGGAGTTCTTTAAGGCCGTGCCCTCGATCCGCGACAAGATGGATGCGCTGGCACGGGTCGGGCTTGGCTATATCAAGGTCGGTCAGCAGGCGACTACGCTGTCTGGTGGTGAGGCGCAGCGGGTGAAGCTGTCAAAGGAGTTGTCCAAGCGTTCAACCGGGCGGACTTTGTATATCCTGGACGAGCCGACCACCGGTCTTCATTTCGAAGACGTCCGTAAGCTGTTGGAAGTGCTGCATGAATTGGTCGATCAGGGTAATACGGTTGTGGTGATCGAACACAACCTGGACGTTGTGAAAACCGCCGACCACATCATTGATATCGGCCCCGAAGGTGGCGATGGTGGTGGTGAGATCGTCGCGACCGGCACGCCCGAGGATGTGGCTGCAGTGGAACGCAGCCATACGGGGCGGTATCTGAAGCAGATGCTTGAGGGCGCGCGTGTTGCTGCGGAATAGGGGGCTGATCCTCAGTTAAGGATGTCAGCCACCGCACCGATAAGGTTCAGCACTTTTCGTGTATCAGGATCGACTCGATAGACATAGTCACCTGCGCGGATGTAGCTGCCACGGTTCAGCCCATAGCGATACGGGTCGTTGATCCAGCGATAGTCGCGGTTGATGTAGTCGCCCGTGCGATAGAGGTTCTTAACCTGACCCGGCGGCACACACGGAACGGCTTTCTTGGCCAGTCCAGGAGGGCAATGCCCGGCTTTCCCTTTGCCGTTCCCGGCGTCGGCAAGCCCAGCGCTGAGCGCGAGCGCGAGGATTGACGTGGAAATAGTTAAGACTCGCGACATCTAACTTCCCTCTGCAAACATGCCGTAGTTAAGGATAAATGGCCGTTGGTTCCTGTATGGTCAACCCCGTGGGCAAGAAGCCGCCCACGCAGCGCGCCTAACTACGACCGCGCTTTTCGAACCGCGGCAGCATGGCAGAGAAGTCCATGCCCAATCCCCCCTCAGACTCAACGAACTGTTCATAAAGCGCGGTTGCGGCCTGACCCATCGGCGTATCGGCATCCGAGCTTTCGGCGGCCTGTTGGCTTAGACGCAGGTCTTTCAGCATCAATTCAGCGGCGAAACCGGGTTGGTAATTGTTGTCTGCCGGGCTTTCCGGCCCCACGCCGGGTGCGGGACAATAGGCGTTCATGGTCCAGCTATAGCCCGAGGATGTGCTGACCACATCAAACATCTTTTGCCTGTCCAGGCCCAGTTTATCTGCCAGCGCAAAAGCTTCGCACGTGGCAATCATGGTGACACCGAGGATCATGTTATTGCAGATCTTGGCAGCCTGACCGGCGCCGGATTCACCGCAATGAACGGCTTTTTGACCCATGATATCGAACAGCGGCGCGGCTTTCGCAAATGCGGCATCGCTGCCACCTGCCATGAAAGTCAAAGTGCCAGCCGCTGCGCCGCCGATCCCACCCGAAACAGGGGCATCTACCGCCAGAATTCCAGCCTGTTTTGCCTGATCCGCGACAGCGCGGGCGCTGTCGACATCGACGGTTGAACAATCGATCCACACAGACCCGGATTGCATTGCAGGGATGATCTCATCCCCGACAGCGCGCAAGATTTTTCCGTTTGGCAGCATGGTGATGACGATATCGGCGTTTGCGGCAGTTTCGGCACCCGAACCGGTCATGGCGACACCAGCGACACTGACCTCGGCCATGTCAAAACCAGTCACCTCATGCCCGGCTTTTGCCAGATTAGTGGCCATTGGATTGCCCATGTTGCCCAGACCGATAAACCCGATTTTCATCTCTCAAACCTCCTCAAATGTCAGCATGTCTTTGCCCAGTGGCTGCAGCATTTTCGACACCGCCACCGCTGGGACGGATTGGTCGGCAAACCGCCATTGTGGATTACGGTCCTTGTCGATGATCTGAGCGCGAATTCCTTCCAGAAAGTCGCCATGCTCCATCGCGCGGAACGTATAGCGGTATTCCAGTTCCAACGCCTTGCGCAGCGTCAGGCTGGGCCCCCGTAGGCGATGCAGCGCTTCGACCGTACAAGCCATCGACAGCGGCGAATTGCGGCCCATCAGCGTCAGCGCGTCCGCAGCCATTGCGTCGCTGGAATGGGTCAATGCGTTTAGGACATCGCCCAGGCTTTCCCCGGCGAATAGGGCTTCGATAACGGAGTGCTGTTGTTCCAACGTGCTTTCGGGCGGCGGCGTGGAATGTTTTGCAATCAGTTCGGCATCACCCGAAGCCTCGAGCATCTCGATTAAGGCGGACCAATCCGATATCGGGATGAAGTGGTCGGCAAAACCGGCAAAGACGGCGTCTCCGGGGTCCATGCGATGACCGGTTGTGCCCAGGTATTCGCCTAGACGACCGGGGGCCAGCGCCAGCATCAATGTGCTGCCAACATCCGGCAAAAGCCCAATCGAACATTCCGGCAGAGCAATCTTCGAGCTTTCCCCAACGATCCGGTGGCTGCCATGGCATCCAATGCCCACGCCACCGCCCATGGTGAAACCCTGCAGAAAGCTGATGACCGGTTTGGGGTATTCGAAGATCAGCGCATTCAGCCGGTATTCATCGCGCCAGAAGGTACGTCCATAATCGAAATCCCCCTTGCAACCTGACGCGTAAAGGTCGGCGATATCGCCGCCCGCACAAAAGGCCTTGTCGCCTTCGGCGTCCATAATGACCAGATCCACGGCATCATCTTCGCGCCAGTTGCGCAGGGCCGTGTCGATGGCCATGCACATATCATAGGTCATCGCGTTCAGGGCCTTTGGTCGGGTCAGGGTGATGCGCCCGGCGCGACCAGTGATGCGGATGTCGATGTCTGGCATGTGTTCCTCAGTGTTCGGCAAGCATTTGACGGGCGACGATGACCCGCATGATTTCATTGGTGCCTTCCAGAATCTGGTGAACGCGCAGATCGCGCACCAGTTTTTCGATGCCATAATCGGCCAGATAACCATAGCCACCATGCAATTGCAGGCATTGGTCGACAACTTTCGATCCAGTCTCGGTCACAAATTTCTTGGCCATGGCGCAAAACTTGGTGGCATCAGGCGTGCCCTGATCCAGCTTCCAGGCGGCCTGCCGCAGGAAGGTACGGGCGGCTTGCAGTTCGATCTCCATATCCGCCAGCCGGAATTGTAGCGCCTGAAACTGGTCGATCGATTGGCCAAATGCCTTGCGTTCAGACATGTATTGCAAGGTCATGTTGAGCCCGGACTGGGCAGCCCCCAGGGAACAAGAGGCGATATTGAGCCGCCCGCCATCCAGACCCTTCATCGCATATTTGAACCCATCTCCTTCGGTGCCCACCAGATTTCCGGCCGGGATGTGGCAGTCATCGAATTGCACCTGTGCTGTCGGCTGGCTTTTCCAACCCATCTTCTGTTCCAGCGCGCCAAAGCTGAGGCCCGGCGTGCCGTCCTCGACATAAACCGTTGAAATGCCCTTTGGCCCATCCTGGCCGGTACGCACCATGCAGACATAGGCGTCAGAATAACCACCACCCGAGATAAAGGCCTTGGTGCCGTTCAGCGTATAGCCCTCGTTCGTGCGATCCGCGCGGGTTTTCAGTGCAGCCGCGTCCGAGCCTGATCCGGGTTCCGTCAGGCAATAGCTGAGGATGGTATTGAGGCTTAGCACATCCGGCATGATGCGGGATTTCAGATCGTCGCTTCCGAAACTGTCCAACATTTTGGCGCACATGTTGTGGATCGACAGAAAGGCCGCGACGGAAGGGCAAGCCATTGACAGCGCTTCGAACACCAATGTCGCGTCCAGACGGGTAAGGCCGGACCCGCCGCCGTCTTCCGAGACATAAAGCCCGCCGAACCCCAACTCGCCGATTTGCGGCCAAAGGTCTTTGGGTATGGTTCCGTCAGCCTCCCACTGGCGTGCGTTCGGGGCGATCTTGTCCTGCCCGAAATCATACGCCATGTCGAAGATTGCGGTTTGCTCTTCTGTCAGTGCGAAATCCAAGGCTTGCCTCCCACGCTGCCGAATGAATTGAACGACTGTTTATTTCCGAATTCTTACAGAAATTTTGCACGGCCAGCAATCGGCAGGGGCATTAAAGATCGTGATGAAATTCTTCGATCAGGTGCTGCACGACGGCTTTGCCGGGATCATCGCCGCGTGCTGCAGCTTCGGCATGGACGCGGCGCTGTCGGGTGGCCGACGTGCCGGTCTGTGCGATTTGCTGCAGGCGCGCCAGCTCGGTCATGGTGCCTAGTGCCTCGGCGTCTTCAGCCAGCATTCCCATCAGTTCACCCATCAACTCGGGCATGGGTTTTATTGAACGGTCGCCAAAGTCGATCAGACCTTCGCCCACGCCGTAGCGCTGCGCGCGCCAACGGTTTTCGCTGATCAGGAACTGATCGTAATGCCGCCAGCGCAGATTGCGGTCCTTCAGGCGGCACAGCATGCGGGTCAACGCCTGGACCAGGGCCGCCAACGATAGTGTGTGCTCTAACCGTGGCTGCACATCCATGATGCGCGTTTCCAGCGTGGGAAATCGGTGTGACGGGCGCAGATCCCACCAGATTTTTGTCGTGTCTTCGATCACGCCAAGTTCGACCAGAATACCGGTAGTGCGTTCATAATCCGACCAGCTGGCCAAAACCGGCGGCAAACCCGTGCGCGGCAGGTTGTCAAAAACGGTCAGGCGATAAGATGACAGGCCAGTGTCCTCTCCATTCCAGTAGGGGGACGACGTCGACAGGGCCAACAGATGCGGCAGGAAGTAGGACAGCTGAGGCATCAGGTCAGCGCGCATGGCAGGGTCTTCGACACCTACATGAACGTGCATCCCGCAGATCAACATGCGCCGGGCCACGCCACCAAGGGCATGTTGCAGCGCGTCATAGCGATCCTTGCGGGTGTGGTGCTGTTTCTTCCAGTCGGCAAACGGGTGGCAGGACACGGCAATTGGCGCGAGGTTGTATTCTGCAGCCCGACTCGCAACGCATGAACGTAGGCGTTTCAAGTCTTCTCGGGCTGATTTGACTGTTGAATGTGGCCGGGTGCCGACTTCGATCTGGCATTGCAGGAATTCGGGGCTGACCTGTCCTTCGAAATCCGCTTGGCAAGCCTCCATCAGGGCAGTGGGTGCTTGCGCAAGTTGCAGGCTGTCGCGATCGACCAGCAGATACTCTTCTTCTATGCCCAGCGTGAATTCCTGCTGCATGGCGACCCTCGTACTACTAATCCGACCAGTGAATACGGAAATTTCTGTTTTGCCAAGCGTTTGGGGTGGCTCATCTTGCACAAGCCCGGCCCGCACGGGTATGGAACACGCGAACCGCAAATTGGAGCCGTCCGTGAAACCCAGAAAATTCCCACAGATCAATGCAGCCCTTGATGAGTTGGGGGTGAAGCTCGTCGATAAGGTCACAGAACTGGACGAGCGTGCGCGGCTTGAGGCGTTTGAAAGGGCAGGCGGATTGACCCGCCCGGCCTATGCCTTGTCGCCGGGGATGGAGGGATTTGATATCACCGAGCTGGTTGCAGAATATGGTCAGCACGCTGCCGCACTGGAGGCGTTGAAAGACCCTGCGCGCAATCAAACCGGCTATCGCCAGGGCAATGGATATTACGACAGCCCGGATGCTGACGCCTTGTACCTGATGGTCCGGCGGTTCGCACCCAAACGCGTGATTGAGGTCGGCTGCGGCAATTCAACCCGCGTCACCCGGCAGGCCGTCATCGACGGCGGTTTTGATACGCAGATCATTGCGATTGATCCGTATCCACGGGCGGATATCGCGCATGTCGTCGATCACTTTGAACAGAAGCGGCTGGAAGAGGTCGATCCGGCGCTGTTCGATCAGCTTGAAGCAGGTGACGTTCTGTTCATCGATTCCAGCCACGTCGTACGGATGAGCAACGACGTGGCACATCTGTTCTGCCGCATCATTCCCGCGCTAAAGCCGGGTGTGGTGATTCACGTACATGATGTTTTTCTGCCCTTCGAGTACCCCAAGCGGTTCTTCTATGATTGCCCCGGATGGGGAGAGCAGTACATCCTACATGCTTTGTTGCAATCTGGCGCGTATTCATTGCTTTGGCCGGGGTACTTCCTGCAACAGGATCGTCCTGATGCGGTTGAAGCATTGCCGTTTCTCAAAGACGGGCGCGCGCAGAGTATCTGGGTTCAAATCAAAGAAAAGTGATCCGGGCTGGCTGAACCTCCGTAACCCTTTTCATAACAAGCTGGAGAGGAGATAACAGCCATGTTTCGCCGCACATTCATGGGCGCCGCCGCCGCACTTGCACTTGCACTGCCCGTCAAGGCACAAGCTGCCGACATCGTGGACACCGCCGTTTCGGCCGGATCGTTCAACACTCTGGTCGCCGCTGTGCAGGCCGCAGGTCTGGTTGACACGTTAAAAGGTGATGGACCGTTCACCGTTTTTGCACCCACAGACGAAGCTTTTGCCGCGTTGCCTGAAGGCACGGTTGAAACGCTGCTATTGCCGGAAAATAAGGATCAACTGGTCGAGATTTTGACCTATCACGTGGTCCCGGCCAAGGTGATGTCAGGTGATATTGCCGGCAAACGCGCCAAGGTTCGCACGGTACAGGGCGACCAGCTGAGCGTGAACGCCAAAAAAGGCGTCAAGGTCAATGATGCCAAAGTTGTGCAGGCCGACATTGAAGCCAGCAATGGCGTGATCCATGTAATCGATGCGGTGATCCTGCCGGAATAACGACCCCCGCTAAGTAGAAAGCCCCGGTCCTGGTGGTCGGGGCTTTTTTTGTCAAACCAGTCTGACCTGAGTTCCAACCTGGACCAGAGGGTACAGTTCCTCAACGTGCTGGTTGTAAAGGCCGATACACCCTGACGAGCTTTGGCGGCCAATCTTGCGCGTGTCATGGGTGCCATGCACCAGATAAGCGGGCCAGCCCAGATACATGGCGCGAGTTCCCAACGGGTTGCCGGGATCGCCACCTTCCATGCGTACGGGCAGGGACGGATCACGTTCACGCATAGACGCGGTTGGAGTCCAGCTTGGATTTTCAGTCTTGCGCTTGACCTCGGTATAGCCGCGCTTGGTAAGCTCTTCGCTCATCGGAACTGAGCTGGGGTACAGCTTATACGTTCCGTCCGGTCCCCAGTAATGCACTGCTCGGCTAGTGATATCGGCCAGCAGGCAGCCGACACCCAGCTCATCGAAGTGGTCTTGCCAGTTCTGTTGCGAGAACGACGACACATTGCGGCGTACTGGCAATTGCGTGCTGATGGCCTCTTCATCAACCGGGAAGGCATCAGAGCTTTGAGCGCGCACCAAGGCGGGCGTCGCCAAAAGAGAAGCTGCGCCCAACAGGGCAGAGCGGCGGGTCATGTACGGATTTGACAAAGCGGCCTCCGGTATTCGTACTGCTCGAAACTAGGAAATTGGCAACAAACTATTGTCGCTGTAGTTGCTTTTCCAGTGCCAGAGCTGTGAATTTATCGTGAAGCCGGGATTTTCTTATCCACTGTGGCAATACTTCGCCAAAAAATACCGGCCCGTTGGGGGCCGGTATTGGTGATAGGCGGTTTTACGGATGCAGATCAGTCCATCGCTTTGAAGTTGAACTCGCCACCTTCTTTGATGCCCGACGGCCATCGCGAGGTCACGGTTTTGGTGCGGGTGTAGAACTTGAAGCTGTCTGGGCCGTGCTGGTTCAGGTCACCAAACATGGACTTTTTCCAACCACCAAAGGTGTGATAGGCCAGCGGAACCGGGATCGGAACGTTGACGCCGACCATGCCGATGTTGACACGGCTCGCAAAGTCACGCGCGGTATCGCCATCGCGGGTGTAGATCGCGGTACCATTGCCATATTCATGGTCCATCGCCAATTTCAGCGCTTCTTCATACGAACCTGCGCGAACGGTAGACAGAACTGGGCCAAAGATTTCTTGGGTGTATATGTCCATGTCGGGTGTGACATGGTCGAAGAGGTGCGGGCCAACAAAGAATCCGTCTTCATATCCCTGCAAGCTGAAATCGCGGTTGTCGACAACCAGCTTTGCACCTTGTTCAACACCCGAGTTAATCAGGCCAAGAATACGCTCTTTGGCGGCACCGGTTACAACCGGTCCCATATCAACATCGTCCCCGGCGGTGTAGGGGCCAACCTTCAGTTTCTCGACACGCGGGATCAGTTTCTCGATCAACGCGTCGGCGGTCTCTTCGCCTACGGGTACAGCAACCGAAATTGCCATGCAGCGTTCGCCAGCTGCTCCGAAACCAGCTCCGACCAGCGCGTCGGCGGCTTGATCCAGATCGGCATCCGGCATGATGATCATATGGTTCTTCGCACCGCCAAAGCATTGTGCACGCTTCCCGTTTGCGGTTGCGCGGGAATAGATATATTGCGCGATCGGTGTTGAACCGACAAAGCTGACGCCTTGAATGATTTCGCTGTCAAGCAGAGTGTCGACCGCTTCCTTATCGCCGTTCACGACCTGGAATACGCCCTTGGGAAGGCCAGCTTCGACGAACAGTTCTGCCAGCATGAGCGGCACGGAAGGATCGCGCTCGGACGGTTTCAGTACCACCGCGTTGCCGCAGGCCAAAGCCGGGCCGACATGCCACAGAGGCATCATGGCCGGGAAGTTGAACGGCATGATCGAGGCGACAACACCCAGAGGCTGGCGCATCGAATACATGTCAATGCCGGGACCTGCGCTGTCGGTAAACTCACCCTTCAGCATCTGCGGTGCGCCGATGCAGTATTCGATCACTTCCAGGCCACGCTGGAGATCGCCTTTGGCGTCGGGAATGGTTTTGCCGTGCTCGCGGCTCAGCGCTTCGGCCAGTTTGTCCATGTCGCGGTTCATCAGGCCAACCATTGCCATCATGACGCGTGCACGTTTCTGGGGGTTCGTTGCTCCCCATTTAGGCTGAGCAGCAGCGGCATCGGCAATCGCAGCTTCGGTTTCGGCAACGCTGGCCATCGGGCAATGGGCCTGAACCTCGCCGGTGGCGGGGTTGAACACGTCGGCGAAACGGCCAGATGTACCTTCTACATTCTCGCCGTTGATATAGTGGGTCAGGTTCTGCATGACAAATTCCTTCCGGGTAGACCTGTCGGCAAAATAGACTTGCAAAAATTTGGTGAACAGAGGCAATGTTTCAAAATTGCTTTGCAAAAATGCAAAAGGGAAAATATGAATCCGAACTGGGATGATATGCGGGTTTTCCTGGCCGTCGCGCGCGAGGAAAGCCTGTCATCGGCGGGCCGTATCCTCAAGATTGATCCTGCAACTGTAGGGCGGCGCATTGCGCGGCTTGAGACAACATTGGATGCGCTGTTGTTTACGAAGTCGCAACAGGGATACATCCTGACCGCCGCAGGTGAACGCCTGTTGGACCACGGTTTGCAGGCCGAAGAGGCGATGCGCGCGGCGGCTGGTGTGGTCACTGGGTCGACCAAATCCCTCAGTGGGCAGATACGGATTGGTGCGCCCGATGGCAGCGCCAATTACCTGTTGCCACAGGTTTGTGCGAAAATCAGTGATGCCAACCCTGATCTGGACATCCAGATCCTGGCGCTGCCAAGGATCATCAACCTATCCCGGCGCGAGGCCGACATGGCCGTAACAGTCAGCGCGCCCACAGCAGGAAGGTTGCTGGTCAAGAAGATCAGCGATTATAAGCTGCATATGGTGGCCACGCAGGATTATCTGGATCGCCATGCGCCTATTGGTTCAGTCAACGATCTTAAGGGGCACCGCCTGATTGGTTACATCCCGGATATGATCTTTGACCGAGAGCTGGACTATCTCAACGATATTGGCGTTGACCGTGTCGCACTTGCATCGAATTCGGTCTCAGTTCAATTGCGACAGGTTTCGTTGGGTACCGGTGTTTGTGTTGCCCATGACTTTACTTTGCCGTTCCATCCAAACCTGCGGAAAATCTTGACGGATCAAGTGGGTTTGACGCGAAGCTTCTATCTTGTCCGGCATCAGGGCGATCAGCGCAACGAACGGTTAAACCGCTTTGCCGAGGCTTTAACGCAAGGCATCCGTGACGAAGTTGCGCGGCTTGAAGCCGATGCCAACGCTTGACAGGTCGACACAATCGCGCAACGCTTTGGATAAATTCATTATTCCGGAGGTGCTTTCATGCTCGTTCAGGGCATTCTAAAATCCAAGGCGACAGACAGCGTCGTGACGGTCGAGCCTTCGATGACTGTGTCGGAGGCTGCGAAAATCCTTGCGGAAAAGCGCATTGGTACCGTCATCGTTTCCGAAGATGGTGGTCAGACGGCAGCCGGCATTCTGTCTGAACGCGATATCGTTCGTGAATTGGCTGCCAGTGGCAGCGGATGTTTGACGCAGCCGGTCAGCTCTTACATGACAAAGGATCTGATCACCACCACACGACAGGCCACCGTGCAAGACATCATGGCCCGCATGACCGAAGGCCGCTTTCGCCACATGCCCGTGGTCGAAGAGGGTAAGCTGATAGGCATTGTGACCCTGGGCGATGTGGTCAAGGCGCAATTGGCCGAGCTGGCGATGGAAAAGGATGCCCTTCAAGGTATGATTATGGGTCACTGACGGGGCTGGTTGCGATAGCAACCTCTTGCGCCGACAGCAAAGTTATGTTTGCTGACGCAGAATTTCCAGAACGCAGGAGAGCGTGATGCGGGTTGGTCTATACCCCGGAACCTTTGACCCGATAACTCTGGGCCATATTGACATTATCCGGCGCGCCTCGGCTTTGGTCGACAAGCTAGTGATTGGAGTAGCGATCAACCGCGATAAGGGACCGTTGTTTTCTCTGGAAGAGCGCGTGGCCATGATCGAGGCGGAATGTGCGCTTTTGTCTGAACAAACCGGAACCGAAATTTTCGCTCATCCGTTCGAAAACCTTCTGATCGATTGCGCCCGCGATGTGGGTGCACAAATCATTGTTCGCGGGCTGCGGGCCGTTGCGGATTTCGAGTATGAATTCCAGATGGTCGGAATGAACCGTGCTTTGGACGATTCAATCGAAACCGTCTTTCTAATGGCCGAAGCACGGCATCAGGCCATCGCATCGAAACTGGTTAAGGAAATCGCGCGCCTGAACGGGGACGTGTCGAAATTCGTGACGCCCCGCGTTCATACTGCATTGCGGGAAAGGTTAGGCTAACGCGCCCATCGCGGCGGCTGTGTCCAGCATCCGGTTCGAAAAGCCCCACTCATTGTCATACCAGGCCAGAACGCGCACCAATGTGCCGTCGGTGACTTTGGTCTCGGCCAATGACACGGTCGAGCTATGGGAATCGTGGTTGAAATCCATCGACACCAGTGGGCGGCTTTCGGCGGCAAGAACGCCCGGTATTTTGGCGGCGGCTTCGACGAACAGCGCGTTGACCTCTTCTTCGCTGGTGGGGCGCGATACTTCGGCCACCAGATCGACAACAGACACGTTGGGCGTCGGAACACGGATGGCCTGACCGGTCAGCTTGCCTGCCAATTGCGGCAGGACAAGACCGACAGCCGCTGCGGCACCCGTGGTGGTCGGGATCATCGACAAAGCCGCAGCGCGCGACAGATAGGGGTCTTTACCCGCGGCATCGTGAACTGGCTGGCTGGCGGTATACGCATGGACCGTGGTCATGTTGCCATGGACGATGCCAAGCCCGGCATCCAGCGCGGCGGCAACTGGCGACAAGCAGTTGGTGGTACATGAAGCATTCGAAACAACGGTATCCCCGGCTGTCAGCTCATGCTCATTCACACCATAGACGATTGTTTTAACGGCACCTTCGCCCCGCGCAGGCGCAGAGATCAGGACTTTCTTGGCACCGTTTTTCAGGTGACGTTCAGCCGCTTCGCGGGTGCGGAAAACGCCTGTGCATTCCAGAACTACGTCGATATCGGACCAATCCAGCGCTTCGGGGTCGCGCTCGCTGGACAGACGAATGGGGCCTGCGCCAACGTCCAGGCCTTCGTCGGTCAATGTCACCTTGTTGGAATAACGGCCATGTACGCTGTCGAACTCGAACAGATGAGCGTTCATCTCGGGTATTGCCAAATCGTTGATGGCAACAATTTCTACATCTGTACGTCCCGATTCCATCACTGCACGCAGAACTCCGCGTCCGATCCGACCAAATCCGTTGATTGCCAGCTTGAGTGTCATGTTCCGCTCCGTCCGAATTTCGACTTTAGTAAAGTTAGCGCTAACAAAGCCAGATGAGCGGAAAAGTCAAGCAAAACCTCAGTCAGCGCCAGAAAGCCAGCCAATCCAGAAAGGCGTAAAGCTTTTTCCCGAGGAAAACCAAATGTTCGGGTCCAAAGATGGCGTAGTCCAGAATCAACCCGCCAAGGATCAAGAGGCCAAGCCAGATAGCGATTTGGTTGGTCATAGCGGCCCCGAACGAAAATGCCCGCCCAGATAACCTGAGCGGGCAAAAATGTTCAAGATTTCAAACCGGTCTTAGTTAAGCCGACCCATGGCAACGGCGACATCGGCCATGCGAACCGAGAAGCCCCATTCGTTGTCGTACCAGGCCAGAACCCGGACAAGGCGGCCGTCTACAACGCGGGTTTGTTCCGGCGCAAAGATCGAGCTTTCTTCGGTGTGATTGAAATCGGTCGAAACCAGCGGCGCGGGTTCATAACCCAGAACGCGCTGCATCGGGCCAAGCGCGGCTTCGCGAACGATTTCATTGACTTCTTCGACAGACACTTCGCGCGAGGCGCGGAAAGTCAGGTCCACCGCCGACACGTTCGGGGTAGGTACGCGGATGGCGGAACCGTCCAGACGGCCTTTCAGGTTCGGCAGAACCTCACCCAGTGCTTTCGCAGCTCCGGTCGATGTCGGGATCATCGACATGGCAGCGGCACGGGCGCGATACAGATCGCTGTGACGGCGATCCAGGGTCGGCTGGTCGCCAGTATAGGCGTGGATCGTGGTCATGATGCCGTTTTCGATGCCGACACCTTCGTCCAGAACCTTGGCAAGCGGAGCAAGGCAGTTCGTGGTGCAAGACCCATTCGAGACCATGTTGTCGTTGGCGGTCAGCGTGTTGTGGTTCACACCAAACACGATGGTTTTGTCGACGTTCTTGCCCGGTGCGGACAACAGAACCTTGCCGGCGCCACGCTCGAGGTGCGTTTTCGCCTTGGTGCCGTCATTGAATTTGCCGGTGCATTCCAGAACGACGTCGCAGCCTTCCCAATCCAGCTCGTTCATGTCGTAGGTCGAGAACATCTCCATTGGGCCGCGGCCCAGATCCATGGTGTTGCCATTGATGGCGATGTCGCGCGGAAACCGTCCATGAACGCTGTCGTATTTCAGCAGATGAGCCGAAGTTTCCAGCGGCCCGGTCGCGTTGACCTTGATAACTTCGATATCGTTCCGGCCTGACGCTGCGATATGCGACAGGGTACAGCGGCCGATACGGCCAAAACCATTGATGCCGACCTTGATGGTCATGTGACGTCTCCAAATGCGCTTGCCTTGCAGGCCATATAGCCGCGATTGGTGAATCTCAAAAGAGCAAAAGCGGCATATTTTTAATGTGTTAGCGCAAACTTCGTACGATTGCGCTAACGCTTGCACTGGCTGTAAGATTGGGTAGGTTCCTGAGGCGGCAGGTGACAGGAAAGGTAGCGCGATGAGCGGTCTTTTGGCTCTTTTGGATGACGTGGCGGGGATCGCCAAGGTTGCGGCGGCGTCGGTGGACGACGTGGTGGCGGCGGCGGGAAAGGCCGGGGCCAAGACGGCAGGGGTGATTATTGACGATGCAGCCGTCACTCCGAAATACGTTCAGGGTTTTGCGCCTGCGCGCGAGTTGCCAATCATCTGGCGGATTGCGCGTGGATCGGTATTCAACAAGATCGTGCTGTTGCTGCCTGTGGCCCTTTTGCTGGCCAATTTTGCGCCCTGGCTTATTACGCCGCTGCTTATGATCGGTGGGTCTTACTTATGCTTCGAGGGGGCTGAAAAGATATTTCATGTTCTGTTTCCACATGGCAGCCATGCCATTGATGAAGACATGAACGTGCGCGACCCTGGTCATCTAGAGGAGCAGAAAGTCAAAGGTGCGATCAAAACGGATTTCATCCTGTCCGCCGAAATCATGACCATCGCACTGGCCGCGATCGAGGCGCCGAATCTGTGGATGCAGGCGGCGACTCTGGCGGTTGTGGGCATCGGGGTGACGGTGGCCGTCTATGGCTCGGTCGCGTTGATCGTGAAGATGGATGATGTCGGATTGTTTCTGGCAAACAATGCCCCGACACCTGTCGGGCGCGGGCTGGGGCGTGGATTGGTCAAGGCAATGCCCGGTGTGATGAAGACCCTGTCTATTGTTGGGACTGCGGCGATGCTGTGGGTCGGCGGGTCGATCATCATTCACGGGATGGAAGTTCTGGGCTTCGGCTGGCTGGGCCATCACATCCACGACTGGGCATATGCGATTGGGCATTCCGTGTCAGACGGCTGGGTAGGGGCTGTCGAATGGATTTCCAAAGCAACAATGGATGGTGTGTTTGGTCTGGCGTGGGGCTTTGTTCTGATCCCTGTAGCCACCAAGGTGATCGGGCCGTTGCTATCAAAGAAGACCGCAACACATTGAAGTGAAATTAACAAGGGCGGCTGATGCCGCCCTTTGCCTTATTCTTCGTGTGCTGGATTACAGTCCCAGCAATTCCTTGACCTTAGCAACGGTCGCCTCGGCAGTGATGCCAAAATGCTTGTACAGCTCATTCGCGGGAGCGGACGCGCCGAAGCTGGACATACCGATGAAGCCGGCCTTGGCTTCGCGGCCACGCTCACCCAATAGCCAGCGATCCCAGCCACCGGCGCGAACGGCGGCTTCGATACCGACGCGGACCGGACCACCGGGCAGAACGCGCTTGCGATAGGCTTCGTCCTGCTGTGCGAACAACTCCATACAGGGCATGGACACGACGCGAGTACCGATGCCTTCAGCCTCAAGCATCGCTTTGGCTTCCATAGCCAAAGAAACCTCGGAACCCGTTGCGATCAGGATGGCCTGACGTTTGCCTTCGGCATCAGCCAGCACATATGCACCTTGCGCGGTCAGGTTCTTGGCTTTGTGTTCCGTGCGTACGGTCGGAACGCCCTGACGGGTCAGCGACAGAACGGAGGGGCTGTCCTTGAACGTCAGTGCTAGTTCCCACGCTTCGGCGGTTTCCACAGAATCTGCGGGGCGGAACACATAGGTGTTCGGGGTCGCGCGCGAAATTGCCAGATGCTCGACCGGCTGGTGGGTCGGACCGTCTTCGCCCAGACCGATCGAGTCGTGAGTCATCACGAAGACCGAAGGAACCTTCATAAGCGCTGCCAGACGCATGGACGGACGGGCATAGTCGGTGAACGCCATGAACGTACCGCCATAAGGGCGAATGCCGCCGTGCAGGGCCATACCGTTCATTGCTGCAGCCATGCCGTGTTCGCGGATTCCGTAATGAATGTAACGACCCTTACGATTTTCCGGTAGGAAGACACCCATGTCAGCCGATTTGGTATTGTTTGAACCGGTCAGGTCCGCCGAACCGCCAACTGTTTCGGTCATGATCGGGTTCACAACGTTCAGAACCTTCTCGGACGACGCTCGAGTTGCCAGTTTCGGCTGATCTTCCGAGATCTGCTTTTTGAACGCGCGGATCGCACCGGCCAGTTTTTTGGGCGCTTCAAACGCATAGGCGCGGTTGAATTCGGCTTGCTTGCGTTCGGACAACTGCGCGAAACGTTCTTCCCAAGCCGTACGCTCGGCGACGCCGCGGGAACCGATGGCCTCCCATGCGGATTTCACTTCGGCGGGCACATGGAACGCGTCATGCGGCCAGCCATAGCCTTCTTTCGCAGCCTTCAGTTGGTCCTGATCGGTCAGCGCGCCGTGACCTTTCGAGGTATCCTGAGCCGCGTGACCCAATGCGATGTGGCTTTCGCAGGCAATCATGGTCGGTTTATTCGACTTTTTCGCCTGTACGATGGCTGTGTCGATGGCTTGCGGATCATGCCCGTCAATCTCGATTACGTGCCAGCCCGAGGCTGCGAAACGGCGCACCTGATCGGTGCGATCAGCCATATCGACGGTGCCGTCGATTGTGATGTTGTTGTTGTCCCAGAAGACGATCAGCTTGCTCAGTTCATGACGACCGGCCAAGGTTATTGCCTCTTGGCTGACGCCTTCCATCAGGCAGCCGTCGCCGGCGATCACATAGGTATAGTGATCCACAACCTTCTTGCCATAATGCGCGCGCTGGATTTCTTCGGCCATGGCAAAGCCCACAGCGTTCGAGATGCCTTGGCCCAGCGGGCCGGTCGTGGTTTCGATGCCATCAACCAGGAAGTTCTCCGGGTGACCAGCTGTCTTTGCACCCAACTGGCGGAAGTTCTTGATTTCCTCAAGGGTCACGTCGCCGTGGCCGGTCAAATACAGCAGCGAATAGATCAGCATCGAACCGTGACCCGCCGACAGGATAAACCGGTCGCGGTCAGGCCAATTCGGGGCCGAGGCGTCGAATTTCAGGTGCTTTTCGAACAGCACGGTCGCAACGTCGGCCATGCCCATCGGCATACCGGAATGGCCGGAATTGGCGGCGGCGACGGCGTCAAGGGTCAGGGTGCGGATGGCCGCAGCTTTGTCCCAGTGTTCGGGGTTTGCATTGCGCAGCGCAGTCAGGTCCACGGGCGTTGTTCCTTTGGATTACAGGCAGATGTGGCGCTCAATACCATCCAGCCTCCAAAGTGCAAGTAGAACCGGGATTTCTGATGAGGTAGTGGTTCAAGAAAGCTGCCCAAGTTGTTGAAAGCAAACAGTGGGTATTTTCCGCCTCGTTAGGTTAGACTAGGGCAAGACGTGGATGATATTGATTCGGACTATCCGCGATACAAGGAACCTTGGTTAAGAGGTGGCAGGGGCATGAGCCAGATCGAAGAATTACATCGCCGTATTGTTGCTGCAATGGATCGGATAGGGACCGGCGTCGATACGCTGCGGGATACGTCTCCGGTCAGCGGTGGTGCAGATGACGCTCTGCGGACGGCATTGGATGATGAACGTGTCGCCAATGCGCAGTTGGAAGAACGTCTGAAATCGCTGAAAGAGCGCCACGAACTAGAAGTCGACGCCATGCGTTCGGACATGGAACGGCTGCGGACCACGCCCGTTGAAAGCCCGGAAAACGGGGCATTGCGCGAGCAATTGGCAGAGGCGCAGGCAAAACTGGCCTCGGTTGAGGCCGCCCGCGCCGAGTTGGCCGCGGCTAAGGCCGCGCTGGAAAATCAGGATGAGGTTGAGACGCTAAAGGCCGAAAATGCACAGCTCAAGGCTGCCGCGGCTGCGACACAGGGTGTCGAAGCCGAAAACGCGCGCCTGCGGTCTGAACTGGCGGACAGCGAACGCGTCGCCGAGTTGAGCGCCGAGCTGGATATGTTGCGCGCTGAGCGATCCAGTCACGGGGCGGCGATGTCCCGTCTGGATGACGATCTGCAACGCATGCGCAAGGCGAATGAACAGTTGCGGCAATCGGTGGATGAACTGCGCGCCGCCGCCGAAGACGGCGTGCCGGATGCTGATCTGCTTAACCGCGCAACAGTGGCCGAACTTGAGGCGACGCGCGCCGCACAAGCAACCGACGCTGCCGAAGCGCACGCAGTTCTGGCGCGGTTAGAGCCGTTGCTGTCGAAGGCGAAACTGGCAGAAGGAGAGGTTGAATAATGCCCGAATTGACTATTCAAATCGGTGGCCGCGGCTTTGATGTCTCGTGCCAGGAGGGGGAAGAAGCGTTCCTGCACTCGGCTGCAAAATTGCTGGATGACGAGGCGCAAGTTTTGTCCGATCAGATCGGGCGCATGCCAGAATCACGGATGCTGCTGATGGCCGGGCTGATGCTGGCCGACAAGGCCGCCGGAACCGATGACAAGATCAAGGCGCTCGAGGCAAAGCTGGCCGAGGTTGAGACCGAGCTTCGAACCCTCAGAAACATGCCACAGCCCGAGCCTGAGCGTATCGAGGTGGCCGTGGTACCTCCGTCAGTGACGGACACGCTGGCGGAAATAGCCGCGCGGGCCGAAGCCTTGGCATCCGTGATCGAGGAGAAGTCAGCGGGATGAACTCTGTAAAGACGGTCGCCTTCGCCGTGGCATTTGCTTTGCCCGGTGGCTTGGCTTGGGCTGAGATCGACATTCTGCCAGTGACATTCACATGCCAGAACGGCGTGCCATTGGAAGTGGCCTATTTCAACGCGCCGGACGGGTCGAGTGCAGCAGCAATGATGGTAGACAACCAATTGGTCACTCTGCGTCAGGTCCAAAGCGGTTCCGGCATACGCTATGAATCCGACGGAGGGACAGGGACGTACATCCTGCGCTCAAAAGGATGGGACGCAACGGTGAGCTTTCTGGCGACAGGATCGGATGCCGCCAGTGAGCAGGTCATTTTGGATAATTGCGTCAGCCGCTGATCAAGCGTTTGCTTCGCGGATCTTGTCGGCTGCTTCTTTGTTGTAGCCGACACCGTTGTCGTCAAACAGCGTGTCCAACTCGCCAGAAAGGGTCATCTCGGTGATGATATCGCAGCCACCAACGAACTCGCCTTTGACATACAGTTGCGGAACGGTCGGCCAGTCGGAATAGTCCTTAATGCCCTGACGTACTTCGTCATCGGCGAGGACATTCACATCGGTGTAGTCCACACCCATATAGTTCAGCACACCGGCCACGCGGGACGAGAACCCGCATTGCGGCATCTCTTTGGTGCCTTTCATGTACAGCACCACGTCGTTGGCTTTGACTGTGTCGTCGATCTGGGTCTTAACGTCGGTCATCTTGCTTGTCCTCTTTGCCCGCATCGGGGGCAGTAATTTCATTCTGTGACGGGTCGGGGTCCCATCCTTCTTCCTCCAACCGCCGGTGTTCGGCTTGCGCCAGGGCCAGCGGGTCCAGCCCGTATCTTTCAATGCCGCCAACCTTACTGATTTTGTCCGGGTCCGGACGCATATCGGCGAGGTTGCGTTTTCTGTTCCGCTTCACATAGGCTTCGATCAGAGCAGCGGCAACTATCAATGTTGCGATTACACCTATCCAGAACAGCCAGCCGCTCATTTTTTCGGGGACATTGCTTTAGTATATTGCTGAGGATCTCGAGGTATCGGCATTGCACTAACGCCACCGCCTTTACCCGTGTCTGTTGTAGACGCAACTAAGCTCGCGTTCTGGCTGGGTGTTGCGCCGCGCTTCTGTTTGTATCGGGATTTGCCGAAAGTTGATTTCAGAATCAACACGAAACCGGCGCACGTCAATAAGCCGCTAATTGTATAAATCCAGAACGTGATCGTCATTCAGGCACTTTCGTCGTCAACGCCAGCGCGTGCAGCTCTCCATCCGGGCCATCCATTTTACCCTTCAACGCTGCATAAACCGCGCGTTGTTGCTGCACCCGGTTTTTCCCGCGAAAGCTTTCGTCCACGACCATGGCGGACATATGCACGCCGTCATGCCCGCCAACCTGTATTTCCGCATCCGGAAAGGCTTCGCGCAGCAAGTGTTCGATTTCGTGGGCGCTCATCGGCATGTAGGTAACTCCTGAAGATCTTTCCCAAGATGTAGAGCGCCGGGGCGGGGCGCGCAAGGGTGTGATGGTTGGCTTGAAACGACAAAACCTGCGCCGGTGTGGGCACAGGTTTTGCGAATAAGTTTCAAGATATGATCAAGCCACGGCAGCGGCAAAGCTGTCGCGGAACGTGTCCGTCAACTCGGCCAGAGGGGCCTCGGAATTGCCGACCTTGACGGCGTCACCAGTAAAGCGACCGACCGAGACCAGTGGAACACCGGCCTGACCTGCTGCGATCATCAACGCCTCGGCCTGGTCAAAGTTGCAGGCAACCAGATATCGGGCCTGATCTTCGCCAAACAAAAACTCGGTCGAGGCTTCGTCGAGGTGAACGCCAACGCCTGCGGCTTCGGCCAGTTCGAAAGCCGCCAGGGCCAGACCACCATCACCCAGATCGGTGCAGGCTTTGATCATCTCGCGATTGGCGCGGATAAACTCACCATTGCGCTTTTCGGCGTCGAGATCGACATGCGGCGCGTCGCCGTCTTCGCGGTTGAACACTTCGGCCAGAAGGGCCGACTGACCCAGATGCCCATTTGTTTCGCCGATGACCAGCGCGACGTGGCCTTCGCGGACCTCGTTACCGATGATTTCGTCGGTGTGGTCCAACAGGCCAACCGCGCCAATGGTCGGGGTAGGCAGGATCGCTTGACCGTCGGTCTCATTATACAGCGACACGTTGCCCGACACGATGGGCATGTCCAGCGCGGCGACCGCAGCGCCGATACCCTGAATTGCGCCAACAAACTGGCCCATGATCTCGGGCTTTTCGGGGTTGCCGAAATTCAGGTTGTCCGTGGTGGCCAGTGGTTTTGCCCCAACGGCAGTCAGGTTGCGATACGCTTCGGCGACGGCCTGCTTGCCACCCTCAACCGGGTTGGCGCGCACATAGCGGGGGGTGACATCGCTGGTGAAGGCCAATGCCTTGTCTGTGCCATGCACGCGAACCATGCCCGCACCCAGACCCGGCGTGCGCGCGGTGTCGGCCATGACCATGGTGTCGTATTGTTCGTACACCCATTGCTTGCCCGCATAGTTCGGCGAAGCGAGGAGGGCGCGCAGGCCGTCGATCGGGTCGATCTGTGGGACCTCGGCCAGTTCTTCAGCTTCGGGCGTAGGCTCCCACGGGCGGTCGTATTCCGGTGCGGTGGAAGACAGCTTCGACAGCACAAGATCGGCTTTAACCTCGCCGTTATGGACGATCAGGAACCGATCTTCGGCGATGGTCTCGCCGACAATGGCAAAATCCAGATCCCATTTCTCGAACACGGCGCGGGCTTCGGCCTCAAGCTCAGGCTTCAGGACCATCAGCATGCGTTCCTGAGACTCAGACAGCATCATCTCGTACGCTGTCATATCCTCTTCGCGCTGAGGGACGTTCTCCAGATCGAGGCGCACGCCCAGACCACCTTTGTCGCCCATTTCAACGGCGGAACAGGTCAGACCCGCCGCACCCATGTCCTGGATTGAGATCACGGCACCGGTCTGCATCAGTTCCAGCGTCGCCTCCATCAGGCGCTTTTCGGTGAAGGGGTCGCCAACCTGAACGGTGGGGCGTTTTTCTTCGATCGTGTCGTCAAACTCGGCCGAGGCCATGGTTGCGCCGCCAACGCCGTCTCGACCGGTCTTGGCACCCAGATAGACGACGGGCATGCCGACGCCGGACGCCGCCGAGTAGAAAATCTTGTCGCTGTCGGCCAGACCTGCGGCAAAGGCGTTCACAAGGCAGTTGCCGTTATAGGCGGGATGGAATCGAACTTCGCCGCCGACGCAGGGTACTCCGAAGCAGTTGCCATAGCCGCCGATGCCTTCGACAACGCCATTGACCAACTGGCGGGTCTTGTGGTGGCCGGGCTCGCCAAAGGACAGTGCGTTCATTGACGCAATGGGACGCGCACCCATTGTAAAGACATCGCGCAAGATACCACCAACCCCGGTCGCCGCGCCCTGATAGGGTTCGATGTAAGATGGGTGGTTGTGACTTTCCATTTTAAAAACAACCGCTTGCCCATCGCCAATATCAACGACACCGGCGTTCTCACCCGGACCGCAGATCACCTGCGGACCCGAAGTGGGCAGGGTGCGCAGCCACTTCTTCGAGGACTTGTACGAGCAATGCTCATTCCACATGGCGGAAAAGATGCCCAGCTCGGTGAAGGTCGGCTCGCGGCCGATGATCTCAAGGATCATGTCGTATTCGTCGGGCTTCAATCCGTGGGCGGCAATCAGATCCGGTGTGATGGCGGGCTCTTGCATCGTCTGTCCTGTTCTCAAGGTGGCCGAGATTGCGCGCCTTTTAGGGCAAGGGCGCGTCGGTGGAAAGGGTTAAGACCGGGGTCTGATGGTTTCCTGTGCCAATCCGATGAAAAAAGGCCGCCCTGAGGGCGGCCTTTGCGTGTTTGTATTGTCAGGTCGTTATTTTGGCGCACCGTGTTCGGAACCCGATTTCTGACCCTGCTGTTCCGCTTGTTGGTTGGCTGCTTCTCCGGCTGCTGCACCGATAGCTGCCTTTTGCTCCTCGTTCAGGTTATCCGCGTCATCCAGGCCGGGGATCGCAACGCGCACCTCGCGGCGGGCAAAGTCGATGCCGTTTTCCTTGAACGCGGCCTTCACACGGTTGAAGATTTCCTTTCGCAGGGTGAACTGCTTACCCGGCTTGGCCATGAACTTACCGCGGATGATCATGCCGACATCATCAAAGTCGAACACGCCTTGAGACTTGAAGGGCTGCAGGAAGCCGTCCTTGTGGGTTTCGTCCTCCATCATCTCGGCACCGATCTTCTTAAAGATCTTCTTGACCTTGTTGGGGTCGGTGTCGAAGGGCACGGTGAATTTCAGCTTCATGATGACCCAGTCGCGGCTGTAGTTGGTCAGCTTTTGAATCTCACCGTAGGGAATAGTGTGAACCGGCCCGCGGTGGTGGCGCAGTTGCATCGAACGGATCGAGATTTTTTCGACCGTACCTGTGGTGCCGCCGACATCCACGTATTCTCCAACACGGAAGGCATCATCGACCAGGAAGAAGATACCGCCCACGATATCGGCCACCAGCTTTTGTGCGCCAAAACCAATGGCCAGACCCAGGACACCAGCACCGGCCAGCAGGGGGGTGATGTTGATCCCCAACGCCCCAAGCGCCAGCAGCACAAAGATGACCGCGATAGCGACCTGAGCGGTCACACGCAGCAGGGGCAGGACGGTGGCCAATCGTGACCCGCCCGAACCACCACCTTCGCCAGCCTCTTCATCCGGGCTTTGATCGGCTGCTTGTTCTTTGGCCAGACGGCGATTGACCCAAAGCGACACAAGCTCATTGAGGATGTAGCCAACGGCAATAATAATAAAGAACTGGATAACCTTGCTGCCGGATTCATCGCCGCCGCCTGCGATTTCCCGAAGATCAAGGTCCCAGGCGTTGGCGATCATCAAGATGACCAGAATGCCAGCCAAGACCCGTCCGATGCGGATATAGCTGCGCTTAGTCGATTTATACGCCTTTTCGGCCACCGGGCCTTCGCCCTGCATGGGCGGCTGCAGATGGCGCACCAAGCCACGTATCAACGTATCAAGCGCGGGTGCAATCAGCAGCCAGAACATGGTGGTGAAATGTGCACCCTGCAGCAACAAGGCGCGCAACATCGGGTCGCGCTGAGCAGCCAGGAACTCGACAAGTAGCCAGATCACCGCAGATACGCCGATGGCGAAATATGGATAATAATGAGCGACTTCCTCGTCGAACTTGGTGTGGTCCGGGTCTGTCCCCAGCATCATTTGGGACAGGCCTTCACGGGCTTTCCAGGCAATCACTCCGATATAGATGTGGATCGCACCGTTCAGCCAGAACCCGATCCGGGTTTCACGCCCGGTGATGCCGTTCAATTCGTTGAAATGGATAATGAACAACGTCAACCCGATCAGGATCAACAGCCCGATCAGATTACGGTGCAGGTATTTTGCCCAGTGGTCGTCAATGTTGACCAGCCGATATTGGGGTTGGTTCGGGGCCAGTATGAACCGCGAGGCAGCCGCGCCCAGGCGTGGAACCCAGATCAGGTAAAGGACGAAAGGTGCGGCGTAGGTCAGTTGTTCAGGCGTCAACAATCCGCGTCCCAAGGCGCGGATCACGACATAAAAAACAACTAGCCCGGCGATCTCGCGACAAAAACGGCGAAACAGGAAGCGTACCGCACCCCAAAGGTCACTTTCTTCGGTCGCGCTTGCTTGGCTGTGCCATCTGTTGGTGAGCAGGTAGAAAAGCTTTTCCGCAATGTAGCCTGCAATCAAAACGCTCAGAATCAAACCCATCAACGTAAGAGCGCCGCTTGATCCGAATGTGCCTATAAAGTTCTTGGCCGCATGGGCCTGAGCGCTGAATATATTTGGCACCGTGACTACGACTTGCGTCCAGGACGTCACCATTGCCGCCCAAATCGCGCCGATTTCCTTGATGGGATCTTCGCGATCCTCTGCTTCGGCAGCCTTTTGTTCAGCGACCGCGTCCAAACGCTCAAGCAAAATAGCGCGGACCTGATCGTCAGACATACGCGCGACCAGATCGTCCACCTGTTCAGGCGTCAGATCATCGGGAATGCTGATAGTGGTTGAGGAACCGGTCGATCCGCTATCCTGCGCAAGAACCGGCCCTGAAAGGCAAATGACGGAAAGTATCGCCAACAAAAGGCGAAGGGGCTGAAACATCGAATCTGTCCTCGAACACAAGTCTTCGTGAATTTTTCGTGATCATAGGTCTAAGTGCCCGAGTTTCCCAGATGTTTTGCCAGCCGAACACAGGGCGCGTTGCCGAATGGCCAAAAAAAAGGCCGAGCACTAAGCTCGGCCGTAGTCCAACAGGGAGGTATGAAGATGATGAGCGTTTCAGCATCACCGCCTTCGAGAGTTCATTTAGGGATCACTTTGTGAACGATCAAGAGATTTCAGAATGATTGCTGATCAACCCCGCTATGCCAGTGGTGCATAGCTAGAGTTTTCCCATCTGCTTCAATTGTTTGCGCTGCGTTATGATCTCATCCTGAACAAAATCACGGAAGGCCGCGACGCGCTTGGAATGGCGCAGTTCCTCTGGATAGGCGAGGTATACGGGAACATCCGCACTTTCGATATCCGACAGGATCGGCGCGACATTGGGAAGCCCTTGGGTAACGTAGTCCGGCAGGACGCCAATACCCAAGTTATGCAACACACCCTGAAGAACACCAAAATAATTGTTCACGGTCAGCAGGGATCCTGGATTGTACGTCATCAGATGGCGCACCATCGCAGCACCCGCACCAACTTGCGGTGCTGAAGGTGTCTGACAGATCAGCCGGTGATTTTTAATTTCGTCCAAAGATTTCAGCATACCGCCATGGGTATCGATGTATTCCTGCGTCGCATACAGCTGCATCTGCACGGTCATCAGGCGTTTGCGGACCAGATCGGCTTGGCTGGGCTCTTTCATACGGATGGCGACATCAGCCTCGCGCATGGGCAGGTCTAGCACGCGCTCTTCCAGCATCAGGTCGATATTGAGATCGGGGAACTGCTCGTACAGTTTCGGCAGGCGCGGTGCCAGCCAAAGCGTGCCAAAGCCGTACGTAGTTGTGACGCGCAGAACGCCAAACACTTCTTCTTCGCTGTCGCGAATGCGCGCAGCAGCAGCGTCCAGACGTTTTGTCATGGCCGAGGTTGCGTCAAACAACAACTCGCCCTGTTCTGTCAGGATCAACCCGCGCGCGTGGCGGTGGAACAGCGTCGAATCAAGCGACTCTTCCAACGCTCTGATCTGTCGGCTGACGGCCGATTGCGACAAGTTCAACTTGTCACCCGCATGAGTCAGGCTGCCTGCATCCGCAACTGCGTGAAATATTCTAAGCTTGTCCCAATCCATCGCCGCAACTTTCGTTATCTTTCGAACTGCCTATATGAAATAGGTAACAACTTCTACATTCAAACGGTGAAATCCTTAGGTTTCAGGGGATAAACCCTATGCAGGTCAGAATTTATGACCTAAAATGTAGAAATATATAGCACACTGATCTGACGTGGGGAGGCGTTTGATGAGTCAGCCGCAAATATCGCTAAATGATCGTTACGATCTGGATAAGAATCCAATTCTTTTGAACGGCACGCAGGCGCTGGTTCGCCTGATGCTGATGCAAAAGTCCCGGGATACGCAGGCAGGACTGAATACAGCTGGATTGGTGACCGGGTACCGCGGCTCACCGCTGGGCGCGGTGGACCTACAGATGACGCGGGCACAGAAACAGCTGACTGAAAGCGACATCACATTCCAGTACGGTTTGAACGAGGACCTAGCCGCCACAGCGCTTTGGGGCAGCCAGCAGGCTGGGCTGCGCGGGGATGGGCGGTTCGATGGTGTTTTCGGTCTCTGGTACGGCAAGGGGCCGGGTGTAGACCGGTCCGGTGACGTGATGCGTCACGCAAATATGGCGGGTACGGCCACACATGGCGGCGTGCTGGTGGCGATGGGTGATGACCATACTGGCGAAAGCTCGACCGTTCTGCATCAGTCGGAATGGTCTTTGGTTGATATGTACATGCCAATTGTCAGCCCTGCGGGTGTGCAAGAGATTTTAGACTATGGCGTTTACGGTTTCGCGCTCAGCCGGTTTTCGGGGCTTTGGGTTGGCCTGAAGACGATGAAGGACACGATTGAGGTCACGTCGGTCGTTGATGGTAGTGCTGACCGGATGAACCTTGTCGTGCCCGAGTTCGATATGCCCGAGGGCGGGTTGAACATACGTTTGGGCGACACGCCGCACCTGCAAGAAGGGCGGATCATCGACCACAAACGTTTCGCGGCCGAGATGTTCTCGCACGCCAACAAGATGGACAAGCGTGTGTGGGGCAAACCCGGTGCCAAGATCGGGTTTGTTGCGGCCGGCAAGAACTGGCTGGATCTGTCCCATGCCATGTCGTTGCTGAACATCGACGCGGATGAGGCTGAACGGTTGGGGATCACGACCTACAAGATAGGTCAGACCTTCCCGCTGAACATGACTGGATTTCACGACTGGGCTGAAGGACTGGACCTGATTGTTATCGTTGAAGAAAAGCGAAAATTGATCGAGGTTCAGGTCAAAGAAGCCATCTTTGACGACCGTCGCGGCCGCCGGGTTTACGGCTGGTATAAGGGCGGGGCTGGCACCTTGCATCGCGAGGAACTGTTTCCAACTCGTGGTGCGCTTGATCCGAATATGATCGCCGAGAAGCTGGGTGAGATTCTGATCGAAGAGGGCCACGACACAGAAGGCGTCCGCGCCGGTTTGGCCAAACTGTCCGAGGCCCGCCGAGCCGACAACGCCGAAGAAATCGCGACTCGTCTGCCGTATTTCTGTTCGGGCTGTCCGCATAACAGTTCTACCCGGTTGCCCGACGGCAGTCGCGCCTATGCGGGTATTGGCTGTCATTATATGGTGCAATGGATGGACCGCGAGACCACCGGGTTCACGCAGATGGGGGGTGAGGGCGCAAACTGGATTGGCGAAGCGCCATTTTCGACCACCAAGCACGTGTTCCAGAACCTTGGTGACGGGACGTATAACCATTCCGGTGTGCAGGCGATCCGGGCGGCGTTGGCTGCGGGCACCAACATCACTTTCAAAATCCTGTTCAACGACGCTGTCGCCATGACCGGCGGTCAGGAAAACGAGGGCGGACTGTCGGCGGAACGGATCGTAGCCGAGGTCAAGGCTATGGGCGTGCAGAACGTGGCCGTAGTCTATGACGAAAAGGAAGATGTGAATTTCAAGGCGATGCCTGCTGGTGTGGAAACCTTTGAGCGCGCGGATTTGATGCGGGTACAAGAACAGTTCCGCGAGACCGAGGGTGTTTCGGTCATCGTCTACATCCAAACCTGCGCGGCCGAAAAACGGCGTCGGCGCAAACGAGGTGAGTTTCCTGACCCCGATAAGCGCGTATTCATCAATACTGACATTTGCGAGGGATGCGGCGATTGCGGCGTGCAATCGAACTGCGTCTCGATTGTGCCGAAAGAGACGGAGTTCGGTCGCAAACGGGCTATTGATCAATCAAGCTGCAACAAGGATTTCTCTTGCCTCAACGGGTTTTGCCCGTCGTTCGTAACCTTGGAAGGTGCAAAAATCCGCAAGGAAGCAACCACCGATATCGATCTACCGGATCTACCTGAACCAGTGCTGCCTGAAATCAAAGGGACACATAACGTGGTGATCACTGGTGTTGGCGGCACAGGTGTGGTGACGCTGGGTGCGATCTTGGCACAGGCGGCACAGATCGACGGTAAAGGCGCCGGAATGATGGAGATGGCAGGTCTTGCTCAAAAAGGTGGTGCCGTTCATATCCATTGTCGCTTGGCAAACCGGCCCGAGGATATCAGCGCCATTCGTGTTGCCACAGGTGAGGCACATGCACTGATCGGTGGCGATCTGGTTGTCTCTGCCGGGGCCAAGACGCTGGGTCTGACGCGCGCGGGTCAAACCGGGGCCGTGATCAACAACCATGAGACGGTGACCGGAGATTTCACTCGCGATACCGATTTCCGTATTCCGGGTGACCGGCTTGAACTGGCCTTGCAGGCGCGGTTGAAGGATGACGTCTCACTGTTTGACGCAACCGATCTGGCGCGCGCGGTGATGGGCGACTCGATCTATTCCAACATGATGGTTTTTGGTGCGGCCTGGCAGAAGGGCTTGCTGCCCATCAGCCATGATGCCGTAATTCAGGCCATCGAACTGAATGGAACTGCGGTCGAGCGCAACAAGCGTGCTTTTGACATTGGGCGTTGGGCGGTTCTGCACTCGCAAGAGGTCGCAGGCATTTTAGAGCCTAACGTGTCAGATATGCCAAGATCTTTGGAGCAAAAGATCGACTATCGCGCGCAGCACCTGACAGCGTATCAAAGCGGTCGGTTGGCCAAACGATATCGCAAAATGGTGGATATGTTTGATGATGAAGCAATCCGCGAAGCCGTGGCAAAAGGCTATCATAAGTTGTTGTCTTACAAGGATGAATACGAGGTTGCTCGGTTGATGTTGGACAGCCGCGAAAAAGCCGTGGCTGAGTTTGACGGGGATTTCAAAATGACCTTTCATCTGGCCCCGCCCATCCTTGGCGGAACTGGTGCTGACGGGCGTCCGCGCAAACGTTCCTTCGGTGAGTGGATTTTGAAGCCGATGAAACTGCTCACGCGGTTGAAGTCACTGCGGGGAACACCTCTGGATATTTTTGGTTACAGTGCAGAACGGCGGATGGAACGCGCGTTGATCAAGCAATATGAAAATGATCTCAATGAGATAAAACCTCTTGTTACACCTCAGACCCGCGACGCAGTGATTGCGCTGGCGCAATTGCCGCTGGACATTCGCGGGTTCGGGCCGGTGTTGCAGGCCAACGAGGCCAAGGCGGCCAAGCGGCGCGAGGAATTACTGGCCACCATACGGAACGGAGGACCAGAGCTGCGCGCTGCCGCCGAATAAACCGTAACGGGATTGTCACGAAACCTAGGCAAAATTGCCGCTTATACTTATCTTGCAGGCCGCAAACTCTCGGAGAGTCGTATGCCCTCGCGCCGCCATATCGCTCGTGACATATCCTATGCCTATTCCGCCGCAACCAAAGGGGGGCGGATGGTGATCAAGCTGATGGAGAACACCACTGGGCGTTTGCGCCTGATCAAGCGCGCAGACGGTTATGAGAAAGAGGTCGCCAAAGGGCGCGACTTTTGGTCGGTCATGGTGGGTCGCTATGGTCTGTCGCTGGATATTGTCGACGGTTCGTTGACGAATATTCCGACGACCGGGCCTCTGATTCTGATTGCCAATCATCCGTACGGTATTCTGGACGGGTTGATGATGGGCCACATCCTGTCTCAGACACGTGGCGATTTCCGAATTTTGGCCAATCACGTGTTTCGCAAAGCCGAGGATCTGAACAAGATCGTCCTGCCGATTTCGTTTGATGAAACCAAAGAGGCGATGAGACAGAACCTTGAGACGCGCAAAGCGGCGTTGAAATATTTGGACGAGGGCGGAGCCATCGGGGTATTTCCGGGTGGTACGGTCAGCACCGGGCTCAAACCCTTTTCACACCCGATGGATCCGGGCTGGCGTGGGTTCACGGCAAGAATGGTGGCCAAATCGAACGCCACTGTAGTGCCGGTCTTCTTTGACGGTCACACGTCGCGCTTGTTTCAGATCGCCAGTCATTTGCACAATACTTTACGCATGGGACTGCTGATCAAAGAGTTCAAAAAACGCGTGGATACACCTGTCAAAGTGGTGATCGGAGAGCCCATCGGCCGCGACGTTCTGGACCCATTGGCCACGGATACGCGCAAGATGATGGATTTCTTGCGCAAAGCCACGTATGAGCTGTCCCCGACGCCGTTGAAATCTTATGATTACGGCTATGAATTCGAGGAACGGCATCGCGCCTAAAGAGGCTAATGGCAGTAGGCATTTTTGATTCTGGTTTGGGCGGTTTAACCGTTCTTGACGCCGCGCAGAAACGTCTGCCGGACGTGGATTTTCTGTACTTTGCGGACAGCGCGCATGCGCCCTATGGCGTGCGGGACGCCGAGAATATCTATGATCTGACACGGCACGCTGTTTACAACTTGTGGGACCGTGGCTGCGATCTGGTGATTCTGGCCTGTAACACCGCCAGCGCCGCCGCGCTGCGTCGGATGCAGGAAGAGGGTGTGCCTGCTGGCAAGCGTGTCTTAGGCGTCTTCGTGCCCTTGATCGAGGCATTGACTGAGCGGCAGTGGGGCGACAACAGCCCTCCGCGTGAGGTTGCCGTAAAGCACGTTGCTTTGTTTGCCACGCCCGCAACGGTGTCTAGCCGAGCCTTCCAGCGAGAGCTGGCGTTCCGAGCCATCGGCGTAGACGTCGAGGCGCAAGCGTGCGGCGGCGTGGTTGATGCCATCGAAGACGGCGACATGATCTTGGCCGAGGCACTGGTACGCAGCCATGTGGATGCGCTGAAACGGAAAATGCCAGAACCGCAAGCAGCCATTCTGGGTTGCACGCATTACCCGTTGATGGCGGAAACCTTTCAGGCCGCCTTGGGCCCGGATGTTCAGGTTTACAGTCAGGGCGCCTTGGTTGCTGAAAGCCTTAGGGATTACCTTCAACGTCACCCCAACATGCAGGGTGAAGGCAAGGGCGGCTTCTTGACGACAGGAAAGCCAGATTTTGTCAGCGACCGGGCGACGCAGTTCCTCCGACGACAAATTTCGTTCGAGGCCGCCTGACTTAGGTCAAGGACGCTGCTGCACACTCTCCTTTATTCGAAGACCGTCACATCGGCGGTCGTGATTTGTGACACACTGGAACAAGAGGTCTGACATGACCCATAAAATCGCAATTTTGGGCGCATCCGGCTATACCGGCGCCGAACTGGTGCGGCTGATCGCCGAGCACCCGAATATGGAAATCACTGCCTTGGCCGCCGAGCGGAAGGCCGGCATGTCAATGGCACAGGTCTTTCCGCATCTGCGCCACATGGATTTGGCAGACCTGTGCAAGATCTCTGAGATCGACTTTTCGCAGATCGACCTGTGTTTCTGCGCCTTGCCACACAAAACCAGCCAAGAGGTCATTCGTGACCTGCCGAAAAACCTCAAAATCGTTGATCTGTCCGCGGATTTCCGTCTGCGTGACCCGGATGAATACGAAAAATGGTACGGAAACCCGCACGCCGCGCTGCAACAGCAGGAAGAGGCCGTCTATGGCCTGACCGAGTTCTACCGGGATGACATCCGCAATGCGCGGTTGGTCGCGGGAACCGGGTGTAATGCAGCGACGGGTCAGTATGTGCTGCGTCCGTTGATTTCTGCAGGTGTTATCGATTTGGATGATATCGTGCTGGATCTGAAATGCGCCGTTTCAGGCGCAGGCCGGTCGCTGAAGGAAAATCTGCTGCATGCGGAACTCAGCGAAGGCTACAATGCGTATGCCGTTGGCGGTACGCACCGGCATCTGGGTGAGTTTGATCAGGAATTCTCGGCACTGGCGGGGCGTACGGTGCATGTGCAGTTCACGCCGCACCTGATCCCGGCTAACCGGGGAATTCTTGCGACGACTTACGTCAAAGGGGACTCGGCAAGTGTTTATGAGACACTTGCCAAAGCCTATGAAGATGAACCCTTTATTCAGATGTTGCCGTTCGGCGAAACACCTTCGACCCACCATGTGCGCGGTTCGAATTTCTGCCATATCGGTGTTGTCGGCGATCGGATCGAACGCCGCGCCATCGTGATCGGCGCATTGGATAACCTGACAAAAGGTAGCAGCGGCCAAGCCTTGCAGAACGCCAACCTGATGTTAGGTGAAGATGAAACCCGGGGGCTGATGATGGCCCCGCTATTCCCGTGAGGACGGTATGAAAACGCTCAAGAAACGTCGTCGAGTACAAGTCATTCTTCTGGCCGTCGTGGCATTGGTCTTGGCGACGGGGTTGATTGGGTTTGCGATGCGCGATGGCATTAACTTTTTCCGCTCTCCCAGTCAGGTGATTGCTGAACCCCCGAAACCGACAGAAGTGTTTCGTATCGGCGGTCTGGTCGAGGAAGGCTCGATCATTCGCGGGCAGGGCGAGACGGTGCGTTTCGTCGTGACCGATGGCGGTGAAAGTGTGCCGGTGGCGTTTACCGGGGTTCTGCCGGATCTGTTTGCGGAAAACCAGGGCATGGTAGGGACGGGTTCTTACGTGAACGGTGTATTCGAAGCCACAGAAATTCTTGCAAAACACGACGAAACGTACATGCCGAAAGAGGTGGTCGACGCCCTGAAAGAACAGGGTGTTTACAAAGAGGCTGGTGAAAGCTGATTTACCTTAGCTGACAAGCAAGAACTGATGGGCGTTGCGCATGCAGCGCCCTTTTTCATTGCGCCAAATTAACCGGTTAGCCTCAGCGTTTGGTCAACGGCAGGCGGAGGGTGCGATGCAGACGGTGCGACAGATTGCAACTGAGATCGTGGCGCGAGAAGGTGGCTTTGTGGACGATTCGGACGATCCCGGTGGCGCGACGAAATACGGGTTGACCATTCACACGATGCGGCGTCTCGGGCTTGATCTTTCAGGTGACGGGATAATCAACCGCACCGATGTTCGGATGCTCAGCAAATCTCAGGCCATTGATATTTTCGTGCAGCATTATTTTGAACAACCGCGGTTGGACCTCTTGCCGCACGAATTGCGGGCTTCGGTTTTTGACATGTATGTCAACGCTGGCAGTCACGCGGTCAAAATCCTGCAACGTCTGTTGCGCGATATGGGGTTCGAAATCGTGGTTGATGGGGCAATTGGTCCCAAAACCGCGCGGGCCTGCCGGGATGCGGCTGACCCCGATCCGGATGCACTCAGGGATGCGTACGGTGTGGCGCGGCGGAACTACTATTTCCGTCTGGCAGATCATCGGCCTGCGTCACGCAAATATGCCCGTACTCGGGCGGGCCGCAAGGGCGGTTGGATTCGCCGGGCCGAGGAATTTGTTTCGCCGATTTACCACCTGAGTGACGCGGAATTTCAAGCGAGGGTTTCAGGATGGGTTTGATCACGGACGTGTTGACGTTTTTGTTTGGCGGTGGCCGTAATGTCGTGCGGGAAACTGCTGAAATATTTAGGGAAAATGCTGAAAACGGGGCAGAGCGTGGTCTGGCTTTGCAACAACAGGCGATGGTTCAGTTCGGAGATGAATTTGAGGGCCCGAATAAGGGCGCGTTTGACCGGTTCATGGATGGGCTCAACCGTCTGCCGCGACCGGCTATGGCACTTGGTACTTTGGGTTTGTTTGTGGCGGCGATGGTTGATCCGCTGTGGTTTGCGGCCCGAATGCAGGGGATTGCCCTGGTACCGGAACCCCTGTGGTGGTTGCTGGGGGTAATTGTGTCCTTCTATTTCGGCGCGCGTCATCAGGCCAAGGTGCAGGATCTGCAGCGAGAGATCACCGCAACGATGCAGCGCACGCCTCAGGTTTTAGAAAACCTGCAAGCCCTGAAGGCAATGCATGGCGACGCTGTCGGCGCAGCAAATCCCGGAACGGACGCCGCGTTGGCGGAAAAGGCAGGCCGTCCTGATGCAAATCCGGCGCTTGAGGATTGGCGACGCAATCGCGTGGCCTGACCCGCGACACTATGCTCGCCCCAAAGGGGCGAAAGTGATTGGTGCTTGCCCAGGAACAGGAATATACCCGGGCCATGATTACCGAACTTGGCCACTTTGCCCTGATCCTCGCTTTTCTGGTTGCCATCGTGCAATCGGTGGTTCCACTGATAGGCGCAGCGAAACGCTGGCCTAGCTGGATGAATTTCGCTGAACCGGCTGCTATCATACAATTTACGATGGTTGCCTTTTCCTTCGGTGCGCTGGTCTGGGCTTTTGTGACGTCCGATTTCTCGCTGAGGATCGTGGTTGAAAACAGTCACTCGGCCAAACCAATGTTGTACAAGATCAGCGGAACATGGGGTAACCACGAAGGCTCGATGCTGTTGTGGGTTCTTATCGTGTCCTTGTTTGGCGCGATGGCCGCGTTTTTTGGGGGCGGTTTGCCGCCGACTTTGAAGGCGCGGGTATTGGCGGTGCAAGGAGCAATTGGGGTCGCGTTTTTCGCGTTTATCCTATTCACCTCGAACCCGTTTGACCGGCTGATCGTGGCCCCCTTTGACGGGCGCGATCTAAACCCGTTGCTGCAAGACCCCGGTTTGGCATTTCATCCGCCGTTTCTGTATTTGGGTTATGTGGGGCTGAGCATGGCGTTCAGTTTTGCCGTCGCCGCCCTGATCGAAGGGCGCGTAGACGCCGCGTGGGGCCGCTGGGTACGCCCATGGACGCTGGCGGCTTGGGTTTTTCTGACCATCGGTATCGCGCTGGGGTCCTGGTGGGCCTATTACGAACTCGGCTGGGGCGGGTTCTGGTTCTGGGATCCGGTCGAAAATGCATCGTTCATGCCATGGCTGCTGGCCGCTGCGCTGTTGCATTCGGCCATCGTCGTGGAAAAACGCGAGTCGTTGAAAAGCTGGACGATCCTGCTGGCAATCATTGCTTTTGGCTTTTCGCTGATTGGTACCTTCATTGTGCGTTCGGGCCTTCTGACTTCGGTCCATGCGTTTGCCAATGACCCCGAGCGTGGCGTGTTCATCCTGATTATCCTCGTGATCTTCATCGGCGGCGCGCTGACCCTGTTTGCCGCGCGGGCGCAGGCGATGGAGGCCAAAGGCGTTTTTGGTATGGTTAGCCGAGAAAGCGCGCTGGTGTTGAACAATATCCTGCTGGCCGTCAGCTGTTTCGTCGTATTCGTCGGAACAATGTGGCCGATGGTGGCTGAGATGGCCTTTGACCGCAAACTCTCGGTCGGCGCGCCGTTCTTCAATTCGGCATTTACGCCCTTCATGGTGGCGTTAGGGATTGCATTGCCAGTGGGTGCGATGTTGCCGTGGAAGCGCGGCAAGCTTGGCAAAACTGCCTATTCGCTGCGCTATGCCTTTGTTCTGGCGGTTGCGCTGGCATTGCTGGTCTGGGCAATGCAAACAGGGCGCAGTGCGCTGGGTCCGGTTGGGCTGTTCCTTGGCGCGTGGATCACCTTTGGCGCAGCGGTTGATTTGTGGAGCCGTACGGGCCGCAAAGGCAATCTGAAACGTCTGTTTCGTTTGCCCGGTGCGGATTGGGGCAAGGCCGTTGCTCATACAGGTATGGGCGTGACCATGTTCGCCATCGCCGGGTTGACCGCGTGGGAGGTCGAAGACATTCGTGTTGCACAACCAGGTCAGCCGTTCGAGGTGGGGCAGTTTACTCTGACCTTGGAAGACGTCCGGCTTGTGGAAGGGCCAAACTATTTCTCGACCACTGCTGACGTTCGGATCGAAAAGCATGGACGGCCTATGGGAACATTGCATCCTGAAAAGCGCGATTACCCAGTGGCACGGATGCCCACGACCGAAGCTGCAATTGATTATCGGTTCCTGGGGGATCTCTACGTGGTAATCGGCGATCAGCAAGCGGATGGTGGCTGGGTCATGCGGACCTATATCAAGCCGCTGGCCAACTGGATCTGGGGTGGGTGTATCCTGATGGCTCTGGGCGGGCTGCTCAGCCTGTCGGACCGCCGGTTCCGTGTGGCGGCAGGTGCGCGCAAGGCGCCATCGGGCGGAGTACCTGCGGAATGAAACGTCTGGTCCTGATCCTGTCTCTCATCGCGTCGCCCCTGTTTGCCGTACAACCGGACGAAGTGCTGGACGATCCAGCGCTGGAACAGCGGGCGCGCGACCTTAGCACCGGCCTTCGCTGTCTGGTTTGCCGCAACGAGAGCATCGACGAAAGCAACGCCGAACTGGCCCGTGACTTGCGCCTGTTGTTGCGTGAGCGACTGGTGGCTGGGGACACGGATGACGAGGCAATCGCTTTCATTGTCGATCGCTACGGTGAATATGTCTTGCTGAAGCCAACCACTTCGGGATCGAATCTGATGCTGTGGCTTGCGGGCCCGATCATGTTGTTGATCGCAGCCGTCATGGGCTGGAGTTTCCTGCGAAAACGGTCCCGGGTTCAGATCACGGGTGAAAAGGACACGCTCAGCGAGGCTGAGAAAGAGCGTTTGCGCCAGATTCTTGAAGACTGACCCCGCGTTCATCTTTTCCTTCCCCTCCATTTCGGTCAGGGTTCCGAAAAGTTTGGAATTGGGGGAAGGTTCATGGAATACGAAACAATCCTTTTGGACATCACGGATGATTTGGCTGTTGTCACCCTGAACCGGCCCGACAAGATGAACGCGATGACCGCGCAGATGCGGGCCGAAGTCACTCATGCAATGAAACATGCGGCGCGTCATGCAAGGGCGATCGTTCTGACCGGAGCGGGAAGCGCCTTTTGTTCAGGACAGGATCTGGGTGATGCGTCCAGCACCGGCAAGGTCGATTTAGAACGCACGCTGCGTGATGAATATGAACCGATGCTGGAAACGATCTATGATTGCCCGGTGCCCACTATTGCGGCTGTGAACGGACCGGCAGCCGGGGCAGGGGCAAACCTTGCGCTGTGCGCTGATGTGGTGATCGCCACCGAAAGCGCATACTTCCTGCAGGCGTTCGCTCGGATCGGGTTGTTGCCGGATGCGGGCGGTACGTGGTTCATGCCGCGTCAGATGGGGTTTGCCAAAGCGATGGGCGCCGCCTTATTCGCGGACAAGATCAGCGCGCGGCAGGCTGATGAATGGGGTCTGATCTGGGAAGCCGTGTCCGACGACACATTCGATGCCCATTGGCGCAAACGTGCAGCCTATCTGGCGAATGGTCCCACAGCCGGCTTTGGCGCGATCAAACAGGCCATCCGCGGGACGTATGAGAAAACGCTGCCACAGCAATTGGCCGCCGAAGCACATTTACAAGGGGAATGCGGGCGCAGCCGTGATTTTGCCGAAGGTGTCGTCGCCTTCATGGAAAAACGCCCCCCGAAATTCGAGGGGCGCTGAACCGTTCAGGCGCGGCGGCGGCGGCGCGTGCGCCGCTCGGGCGCGTTGGCTTCGTCGCCGGTACCATCCGAAGCCGAGGAAAACGGCCCCAGGGCATCCGTAATCTGATCCAAGGTCGGGCGTGACCCGCGCGGTTTTGTGTCCAACGCTTCGCGCATTTTGCGCAGGTGGTCGGGCATGGTACCGCAGCAACCGCCGATGATTGTGGCCCCAGCATCGCGCGCCATGGCGGCGTATTCACCCATCAACTCGGGCGTCCCGTCATAGTGGATGTGGCCATCCACGTATTTCGGAATACCGGCATTGCCCTTCGAGATCACGGGCCGCTCGGTGCCTTGCGCGGCAAAGCCCAGAACGGTGCGTAGGATATCCGACGCACCGGTGCCGCAGTTGGCCCCGAAAGCAATCGGCGGGTTGGGCAGGGTTTCGACCAGTTGGGCCAGGTCGGACGAAGTAACACCCATCATGGTACGCCCAGCGGTGTCAAAGCTCATGGTGCCGCACCAGGGCATATCGGCCAAAGCGAACGCTTCGGCAGCGGCGCGGAATTCTTCAGGGGCGCTTATGGTTTCCAGCCACACAACATCGGCGCCACCAGCCTTGAGCGCGTCGGCCTGTTCATGGAACATTTCGACGGCGTCGGCATGGGTCAGGCTGCCAACGGGCACCAGAATCTCGCCGGTTGGGCCGACCGATCCGGCCACAACGATCGGGCGTCCGGCTTTGTCAGCAACCTCACGTCCCAACTCGGCACCGATCCGGTTCAACTCGGCCACGCGGTTTTGCGCATCATGCAGCTTTAACCGGGCCGACGTGCCCCCGAAAGTATTGGTCAAGAAAAGATCACTGCCCGCGTCCACCGAGCTTTGATATAGAGCGCGGATTTTATTCGGCGCGTCCACGTTCCACAATTCGGGCGCATCACCCGATTGCAAACCCATGTTGAACAGGTTGGTCCCAGTTGCACCATCTGCCAAAATGGCATCTTTGGTCTTGAGAAGTTCGGTCAATGCATTTGTCATTGGGGTTATCCGGAAAAAGGCGCAAGTGGCCTGATAATAACAGAGGCGCCCCGTGTCTCATGACCGGGACGCCAAAGCAAACTCATAAATCTCATGAAGATCATGAGGTGGGGCAAAAGCCCTTAGTCAGTCTCGCTAAGAATCTGCGACTTGGCTTCGGGCAGAAGCTCGGCCATCTTGGCGCGAATTTCATCGTCAGACGACAAAGCACCCAGATCGCCGGAAACCTTGCGCACGACGTCTTCGTGACCGGCTTCTTCAAAATCGGATTTCACGACGGCTTTGGCGTATTCTTCCGCTTCGTCACCGGTTTTGCCCAGCTTTTCCGCGGCCCATAGGCCAAGCAGTTTGTTGCAGCGGGCCTGTGCCTTGAACTGCATCTCTTCATCATGCGCAAACTTGGCTTCAAATGCGTATTCGCGTTCGTCAAACGTCGTCATAGGTTGGGGACCTCTTCGAGTAACATATCGTTGATGTTGATATGACCATACAGGACGCCGCGTGCAAGGGATTTGCGTTGTATCAAAGTCTTTCTTGTGTGCGAACTTGCGGGAAAGGGGGGCTTGCACTATGAGGACGCCAACGTGAGGGGACTCATTCCCTCTTACCAGACTGGAAGGGTCGCTTATGGCGCGTCGCAAGAAAATCTACGAAGGTAAAGCTAAGATTCTGTATGAAGGCCCAGAGCCGGGCACCATCGTGCAATATTTCAAGGATGATGCCACCGCGTTCAACGCCGAGAAAAAGGACGTGATCGACGGCAAGGGCGTGCTGAACAACCGCCTGAGCGAGTTCTTCATGAACGGCCTGACCCAGATCGGCGTACCGACCCACTTTATTCGCCGCCTGAACATGCGCGAACAGTTAGTGCGCAGCTGCGAGATCGTGCCGCTTGAAGTGATCGTGCGCAACTATGCCGCCGGTACGATGTCGAAACGTCTTGGCATTGCCGAAGGAACGCAGTTACCGCGCCCGATCGTGGAATACTGCTATAAGGATGATGCGCTGGGTGATCCTCTGGTAACCGAGGAACACATTGCCGCCTTTGGCTGGGCGAGCCAGCAGGACATGGAAGATATCCTGAGCCTTGCGCTGCGCGTGAATGATTTCCTGAGCGGCGTGATGCTGGCCGTGGGCATCCGTCTGGTCGATTTCAAGATTGAGATTGGCCGCGTTTATGACGGCGACTATCAGCGTCTGATTATCGCGGACGAGATCAGTCCGGACAGCTGCCGCCTATGGGATATCGAAACCGGACAGAAATTGGACAAGGACGTGTTCCGCCGCGATCTGGGTAATCTGACTGATGCCTATTCAGAGGTCGCACGACGTCTGGGCGTTCTGCCAAAAAGCAACGTGACCAAGCCCACGCTGATCAACTAAGCCGGTTTTCGGATGTAAATTCTGTCAAAAGCGCCGTTTCTAAGACGGCGCTTTTTTCTTTTGCTCTGGTGGTTTGACAGACGGTCCGCACCTTCGCATTGTCGGGGCAGGTGCAATCAAGGATAGTCCCGAAATGGCCGAATTGTTCGATCAGGCGGTTTTTCTGAAATTCCTCGCGGCGTTACTGGCGATCTTCAATCCGCTTTACGGTATCCCGATCTTTCTGAGTATGACCGAAGGCTACTCGGGTCCCGAACGCAAGCGCGTGGCACTGGTCGTAACCGGAACAGTGGTTGTCGTGGCCTTGATCGCGGTATTGGTTGGCGAAGAGATTCTGGCGGTCTTCGGCATCGACATCCCGTCCTTCCGCATTGCCGGCGGGTTGATCATTCTGGGGGTCGGCATGTCGATGCTGAACGCGTCTGACCCGCCAAAAGGTGATCAAAGGGCGGTTGCAGAGGGCGAAAAGAAGAAAAGCAACATTGCCGTCGTACCGTTGGCAATACCCTTGACCATCGGACCCGGCACGATTGCCACGACCATCGTGTTTGCTCATACGCTGTCGAATGGGGCCGAGATCGTGACACTAGGCTCCGCCGTGCTGATTGCCTGCGCCATCGTAGGGCTGGGATTACTGTTCGCGGACCCGATCTCGCGGTTTTTCGGGCCGACCATGATCAACGTCATCACTCGTGTCATGGCGATTATACTTGTGGCTGTGGCCGTCGAAATGGTGCTGACCGGTACGTTTAACGCCATTGATGCGCATTACCCCGGATTAACCGGCAGTGGCTGAGCGTCACACCTGCGGCAAACTGTGTGCGGACAAGGGTTGTCGAACGCGGTTTGTCGCGTTATCCCCCGCGCAACGGAACGGGCCCGGAACCATGGCCCTTAGCTGGAGTTGCAGGAATGAAAGCACGGGTGCATGTGATGCTCAAGAATGGGGTCCTTGACCCGCAGGGTGAAGCAGTGCGGCACGCATTGGGCGCTATGGGCTTCGATCAGGTCGAAGGCGTGCGTCAAGGCAAGGTGATCGACCTTGAGCTGGCTGCAGGCGCGACCGAGGCCGACATCACCGAGATGTGCGAAAAGCTGTTGGCCAACACGGTCATCGAACGCTACGAAATCGAACTGGTCTGACCCTTTACCCCGGAGGCCTCGCCATGCGCGCTGCTGTTATTGTATTCCCTGGGTCCAACTGTGACCGGGACCTTGCCGTCGCTTTTGAACAGGCGGGGTTTCAGGTCGACATGGTATGGCACAAGGATGCCGCGCTGCCCGAGGGCATCGACATCGTGGGCGTTCCCGGCGGGTTTTCCTATGGTGACTACCTGCGTTGCGGCGCGATTGCCGCGCAATCGCCGATCTGCAAGGCGGTTGTCGAACATACCAACCGTGGTGGCTATGCCGTGGGTGTCTGCAATGGCTTCCAAATTCTGACAGAAACCGGCGTTCTACCGGGTGCATTGCTGCGCAATGCGGGTCTGAAATACATCTGCAAAACTGTCGGTCTGAAGGTGGAAACCAGCGACAGCGCCTTTACCCAAGGTTACAACGCCGGCGATGTGATCGGTATTCCGATTGCACACCATGACGGCAATTATTTCGCGGATGACACCACTCTGGCTGCGTTGCGGGATCAGGATCGGATTGCATTCACCTATACCGAGAATCCAAACGGCTCGGTCGGTGATATTGCTGGTATCCTGTCGGAAAACCGCCGGGTGTTGGGGATGATGCCGCATCCTGAACGGGCGGCGGATGAAGGTCACGGCGGCACTGACGGAACGGCATTGTTCCGCGCATTGTCGGGGGTCCTCGCACCTGCGTGACTTGAGGTTGCGATCAAGCCCGCGTAATTTCCCGGGATGAGTTCTGATGTTCGCTCTGGCTGGTCCATTCTGACAAAACCTTTTCGCGGCGCGCCCCTTGGGTGGCGCCTGAGATTGGCCGTCATTACCCTTCTGGTGGTCGCTGTTGCGACGATCTGGATCACAAACCGGCTGCTGACGGACAGATTTACTGAGTCCACCCGCAACCGCGCCGAGCTGCGTCTAGCCCTGTATTCCGGCAACCTGCTGAGCGAACTACGCAGAAATGCGATTGTGCCGCAGCTGCTTTCGCGGGATCCCACGCTGATCTCGGCGCTTCAATCCAGCGATTATTCTCTGTCGACCCAGCGCCTGATCTCATTTGTGGAAGAAATTGGAGCAGCCTCGCTGATGCTGTTGGATGGGGATGGGCGTTCGGTCGCGTCCACCGATCGCAACCGTTTGGGTGAGGCACACAGGAGTTTGCCTTATTTCATTGATGCTGTACGCTCGAACGCCACGATCTTTACGGTAATCCCGAAGGAATCCGGCGGCTATAGCTTTGTCTATTCGCGTCGTATGGAAGCCAACGCCGAAATCCTTGGCGTCATCGTGGTTGAGGTCGATTTGCACAAATTCGAACTGGCCTGGGCAGGGATTTCGGACGCGGTGATGGTGGCAGATAGTACCGGCACGATCATCTTGTCGACCGAACCACAGTGGCGCGGCGTGCAAGAAGGCGAGGCGATGCTGCGTCAGCCGCCCGAAGGGGCCATCCAGCGCGCAATCCGGGCAACGACCGATTGGACCGCCTTGCCGCCTGATGCCTACCTGCAGGGTGAGGCCGTGATGCGCATGGAGACGCGCATTCCATTCCGCGGTTGGCAAATGACGTCATTCACCACCTATGCGTCGATCCGGGAAAAGGTGAACAGCGTTCTGGCGCTTGAGATTATGGGATTCGCGATTCTGCTGGCGCTGGCCTTTTACGCGCTGAGCCGCCGGGCGACGCTGCGGATGGCGTTGTTCCAGCGCGAGTCGGCAGAGCTTCGCGCATTGAACATGCGGCTACAGCGGGAAATTGCTGAACGTGAACGGGTTGAAAAGACACTAGAAGTTGCCGAGCAAACGCTGGCGCAAAGTTCGAAACTTGCGGCCTTGGGTGAGATGTCGGCCGCTGTCAGCCACGAGCTGAATCAACCGCTGGCTGCAATGAAGACCTATCTGGCTGGCGCGCGTCTGTTGCTGCGCAGAAACCGCCCCGAAGAGGCGCTGGCCAGCTTTGGTCGCATCGACGGCTTGATCGAACGGATGGGGGCGATCACCCGACAGCTTAAATCCTATGCGCGCAAGGGCGCGGATGCGTTTTCACCAGTAAATCTTGGTGAAGCGCTGGCTTCCAGCCTGTCAATGATGGAACCGCAGCTGCGGCAGCGACACGTTAAAATAACGCAGATCCTGCCCGAAGAACCCGTTATAGTGATGGGGGACCGGATGCGGATCGAACAAGTGATGGTGAACCTCTTGCGCAATGCGCTGGACGCCACCAAATCTGTATCAGAGCCGGATGTTGAAATCATCCTGGCAGCTGGTGACATGGCGGTGCTGACCGTCCGCGACAATGGTCACGGGATCGAGAATATCGAGAATCTGTTCGAGCCCTTCTACACCACCAAGCAGCCCGGCGATGGGGTCGGGTTGGGGCTTGCCATCTCGTCGGGTATCGTGAACGACCATGGGGGACGGTTGACTGCGCGCAACGGCCAGCACGGCGGCGCGGTGTTTGAGATGCAATTGCCGATACTAGGAAGCGACGGCCTGGAGGCCGCTGAATAACAAAGGAATGACTATGGCACAGGCCATGAAAATCGCCATTGTGGATGACGAACAGGACATGCGCCAGTCGATCAGCCAATGGCTGGCACTGTCGGGATATGACACTGAAACGTTCTCGAGCGCCGAGGACGCTCTGAAGGTACTGGGACCGGATTATCCGGGCATTGTCATCTCGGACATCAAGATGCCGGGAATGGATGGCATTCAATTGCTGAAAAAGCTGATGGGGGCTGATAGCACCTTACCGGTCATCATGATCACCGGTCACGGCGATGTTCCGATGGCGGTTGAGGCGATGCGCGTGGGCGCGTTCGACTTTCTTGAAAAGCCTTTCAACCCGGACCGCATGTCAGAGCTGGCAAAACGCGCCAGCAATGCACGCCGTCTTACATTGGACAACCGGGCCTTGCGGCGCGAGCTGTCCGGCGGCACTCAGATCATGAACAAGCTGATCGGGGCCAGCCCGGTGATGGAGCGCTTGCGAGAGGATATCCTGGATTTGGGGCAGGCGGACGGCCATGTTCTGATCGACGGTGAGACCGGCACGGGTAAAACCCTGGTTGCGCATGCTCTGCATGCTGTTGGCAGCCGGGCGGGCAAGAAATTCGTTCTGGTTTCGTGCGCAGCGCTGGAAGAAGAGGCGCTGTCGAAACGTCTGTTCGGTCCGATGATGCCCGAAGACGCGCAACTGCCCGCGATTGAAGAGGCGCGCGGTGGGACGTTGGTGCTGGAAGATGTCGAAGCCCTCAGTGACACGCTTCAGGCCCGACTGCTGAGCGTCATGAATGATCAGGGTACACCGGCCGAGACGCGGATCGTTGCGATTTCGAACCTGCAAGAGGCGGGTAAGACCAGCGAAGATGTCCTGCGCCCGGACCTGTTTTATCGCCTGGCCGCGCTTCGGATTACCATGCCGCCCTTGCGCCAGCGCGGAGAAGATATCCTGACGCTGTTCACGCGCTTGAGCGAGCAATTTGCTGAAGAATATGGCTGTGACGCACCGCAGGTCAGCGCGCAGGAGGCCGCGCAGTTGTTGCAGGCGCCGTGGCCAGGCAATGTGCGCCAGTTGATCAACATCGCCGAACGAGCCGTGCTGCAATCTCGCCGGGGTTCCGGGACTATTGCATCGTTGCTGATGTCGGATCACGAAGAAATGCAGCCGGTTATGACGACTGAGGGCAAGCCGCTGAAGGAATATGTCGAGGCGTTCGAACGGATGCTGATCGACAACACGATGCGCCGTCACAAGGGCTCGATTGCGTCCGTGATGGAAGAGCTATGCCTGCCGCGACGGACGTTGAACGAGAAAATGGCCAAATACAGCCTGCAGCGTTCGGATTACCTGTAAACACCAGGGAGGGGGCCAGCCCCCTCTCTTGGCCCTTTGGGCCAATTTACTCTCCCCCGAGGTATTTTTGGCCAGATGAAGCGATCCTGGCCGGTGTTCGGAGTGAACCGTGCAGTTTGCCCATTGTCTTTTCCACAGGACTGCCTTTATGGTGGCGGGACGGGCCGGGCCTTTTCACGCCCTTAAGCCCCAAGCTTTGAGTTTCGCTGCTCTGCCGCGGATGGTGATGATCCCCACGAGGCAAAGCAGACCGATTATGCCCTTAACCGGGCAGTTGAACGCCTGAGCCCGCCTGAGCGGGCGAAAGGAAAAAATGGGCAGGACGCGGCATTCCGCACCTGTCGGAGAAGAACCGCGATGACGCGCGCGCAACGATCGAGAGTACGGGCAGGGGGCCAAAGCGCCAGACCCTGCCGCGCGCCGTCCAATATCGCCCTGACAAGACACCACCCCAAAAGCGCCTGTCCTCCCGGACGGGCCAGGACAACGCGTTTGGCGCGGTGCACCAAGGACAAATGGCTAAGAAAATGCTTATCGATGCCACCCACGCGGAGGAAACCCGCGTTGTGGTGGTCGACGGAAACAAGGTCGAGGAGTTCGATTTTGAGTCCGAAAACAAACGTCAGCTTGCTGGCAATATCTATCTAGCAAAAGTTACGCGAGTAGAACCGTCCCTTCAGGCGGCCTTTGTGGATTACGGCGGGAACCGGCATGGGTTCCTCGCGTTCTCGGAAATCCACCCGGATTACTATCAGATTCCGGTCGCCGACCGCGAAGCGCTGATGGAAGAAGAGCGCGCCTATGCCGAGGCGATGAAGGCGCGGGACGAGGCGGAAGAAGCCAAGCCTAAAAAGCGCCGGTCCCGATCGCGGACCAAGGCGGCGGATGTGAAATCCGACGACGCAGTCGAATCCATCGAGGTTTCGTCTGAGCCAACGGGCATGGAAACGATTGATCTGGATGAGGGCGAAGAAGGGGCTGGTCTTTCTGTTCCAGAAGGCACCTCTCCGATGGATCATGTTGCTGAGACGCCGGTTGAGGAACCCAGCGATGACGCAGAAGCCTCGGATGAAGTTGAGGCACCTGCCGCTGAGGCAGAAGAGCCTGCGACCGCGGAGGAGCCTGCAGCCGAGGCTGAGGAAGCCGCCACGGAAGAGGTATCTGCGGAGCCTGTAGAAGAAACTGCAGACGTTGAGGCGAAAGGTGCCTCTCCCGAAGGGGAGGCTGAAGCCGAAAGCGCTGCGGACGACAACGCAGACGACGCGCCTGCTGCGGAAGCCACCAAAACCGACGCCGAAGACGAAGACGATGCCGAAGAAAAACCTCGTTCAGACGCATCGGCTAAGGATGATAGCATTGAGTCAGTTGCTGATGAGGACGACAGCGAGGACATCCGTCCGCCGCGCAAGCCGCGTCCGCGCCGGTACAAGATTCAAGAAGTGATCAAGGTACGCCAGGTTCTGCTGGTACAAGTCGTCAAGGAAGAGCGCGGCAACAAGGGTGCCGCGTTGACCACATACCTGTCGCTGGCGGGTCGCTATTGCGTTCTGATGCCCAACACCGCGCGTGGCGGTGGCATCAGCCGCAAGATCACCAATGCCCCGGATCGTAAGAAACTAAAGGAAATCGCGGCTGAAATTGACGTGCCGACTGGTGCGGGCCTGATCATTCGGACTGCGGGGGCCAAGCGCACCAAGTCCGAAATCAAACGCGACTATGAATATCTGCAGCGCATGTGGGAGCAGATCCGCGAGCTGACGCTGAAGTCCATCGCGCCCGCCAAGATTTATGAAGAGGGTGACCTGATCAAACGGTCGATCCGCGATCTCTATAATCGTGAGATTGATGAGGTTCTGGTCGAGGGTGAAGGCGGTTACCGCATCGCCAAGGACTTCATGAAAATGATCATGCCGTCCCACGCGAAGAACGTGAAACGGTATGAAGACGCGCTGCCGCTGTTCGCCCGTTACCAGGTCGAAAGCTATCTGACCGGCATGTTCAACCCGACGGTGCAGCTGAAGTCCGGCGGATATATCGTGATCGGCGTGACCGAAGCGCTGGTGGCGATTGACGTGAACTCGGGCCGGGCAACCAAGGAAGGCTCGATCGAGGAAACCGCGCTTAAGACCAATCTTGAGGCCGCTGAAGAAGTGGCGCGGCAACTTCGGTTGCGCGATCTTGCTGGTCTGATTGTCATCGACTTTATCGACATGGACGAGCGTAAGAACAACTCGGCCGTTGAAAAGCGTCTGAAAGACAAGCTCAAGACAGACCGCGCGCGTATTCAGGTGGGTCGGATATCCGGCTTTGGCCTGATGGAGATGAGCCGACAGCGTCTGCGCCCTGGCATGCTGGAGGCGACAACACAGCCGTGCCCATCCTGTCATGGCACCGGGTTGATCCGGTCGGATGACAACATGGCGCTGACCATCCTGCGTCAGATCGAAGAGGAGGGCACTCGCCGCCGCTCGCGCGAGGTTCTGGTGCGCTGCCCGGTCAGTATCTCTAACTTCCTGATGAACCAAAAGCGGGAACATATTGCGCAGATCGAAGCACGTTATGGCTTGTCAGTTCGCATCGAAGGCGACGTGCATCTGGTCAGTCCCGATTTCTCGATGGAGAAGTTTAAGACCGCCAGCCGTATCGTGCCCGAGGCGACAGCGCCGGTTGTATCCGTGGACGCAACGCTGATGGATCTGGTGGATGCGGACGAGGACGAAGCCGTCGAAGAAGAAACGGCGGTTCAGGCCGAAGAAGAGACTAAGCCCAAGCGCAAACGTCGCCGCCGTCGTCGTAAGAAAAGCAACGGCTCGGGGGATACACCTGAAACTGGTGCAGAGGACGGTGAGACCGCAGCCGAAGCTACGGATGAAGCATCTGCTGAGGCTCAACCCGAAGAACCTGCTGCGGAAGAAAAGGCTGAAAAACCGAAGCGCCGCCGTGCGCCGCGCCGTCGTAAGAAGGACGCGGAAACGGTTGAAGCAACCGACGAAACACCCGCTGATAAAGCTGAGGAAGCAGTCGCTAAGCAGGCCGAGGAAACCACTGCAGGAGAACCTGCGCCGGAACAAGCCGTTGAACAGCCCGAAGCTGCTGAGGTGGTGACCGAACCGGTTTCAGCGGAACCCGATGCGCCGACAGCGAATGAGGTAACCGAGACAGAAGTGATTACCGAAGTAGCTGTCGAAGCTGAAGAAGCTGTGGAAGAGGTTGCCGAGACTGTCCAGACCGCTGAAGTCGAAGTAGCGCTGGAAGAGCCGGTTGCAGAAACGCCTGAGCCTGTTCTGGAAGTTGTGGCCGAAGAGCCTGAGCAACCCAGCGAACCGCCCAAGCCGAAACGGCGCGGGTGGTGGTCCTTGGGGCAATAAATAAGAAAGGCGGGCTTTGAGCCCGCCTTTTTCTTGAACCAGACGTGTTTCCACCTCAGCCTGATTTTTGTATCAGGTAGATCTGATGTCCGTCCGCATCCTCTTGTGACACCAGCTGGTGCCCACTTTCGGTGCAGAAATGCGGAACATCGATGATGGCGGCAGGATCATCGGCCAACACGCGCAAAATTGCCCCCGAGGGCATAGATTTAAGGCGTTTTCTGGCTTTCAGGACGGGCAAAGGGCACAAAAGACCCAGCGCATCCAATGTTTCAGTGGGGCTAGACATAATGTGCAGATATTTCCAAGTTGACGCAGTGTCCAGCGTCCAAGCACGGGGATGTGACCGAATGGCCCCGTGACGTGGCGGGGTTGATACCATATGTGCTGATTTATGTTCGGAATTGATATCATAGACGCGGGCCTGCTGCCCGCCATGTTCATCGCGATGCTGGGCGGGCTGATCAGCTTCTTGTCGCCTTGCGTTCTGCCCATAGTGCCACCTTATCTGGCGTATATGAGTGGTGTGACCATCAACGAGATGCAGGATGAGGCGCGTGCGCGGCGTAAGGCGACGATGTCGGCGCTGTTCTTTGTGCTGGGTCTGTCCACGGTGTTCTTGCTATTGGGGTTCACAGCATCGGCCTTTGGGGTATTCGTGCTGCAGAACCAGGTGCTTTTCGCCAAACTCTCCGGTGCAGTGGTGATTGTCTTTGGTCTGCATTTCCTGAATGTTTTCCGCATTCCTTTCCTGGATCGTGAGGCGCGGATCGAAACCGGAGATTCCGGCGGCTCGGTCTTTGGTGCCTATATCCTGGGTCTGGCCTTTGCGTTCGGCTGGACTCCGTGCATCGGACCGCAACTGGGTGCGATCCTGTCGCTGGCGGCGTCCGAGTCCTCGGTGGCGCGGGGTACGTTGTTGCTGGGTGTTTATGCGGCAGGTCTGGGTATTCCGTTCCTACTGGCCGCGATGTTCCTGAACCGGTCGATGTCAGTGATGAACCGGATCAAGCCTTACATGGGTACGATTGAAAAGGTCATGGGGGGTCTGCTGCTGTTCGTCGGCATCATGCTGATCACTGGCCTGTTCACCGAGTTCAGCTGGTGGCTGCTGGAAACCTTCCCCGCACTCGCTAATTTCGGATGATCTGACTTACCTTGGCGGCAAGGCTGCGTTAACCTGCGCCGCAGAAGGTAAGGCCATGAGCAGTCACACAAATCAGCCTCAGGTAAGACGGCGTCGGGTTTTCTACATACCCGGCTACGATCCGATTCACCCTCGGCGATATCGAGAGCTGTACCGAAAAGAAGGTCGGGCGCAGGCGGAAATCTCAGGCTACGAGATCTCACTGTCGCCCAAGTCAGGTGACGGTCCGTACGGCTGGCATGTCCGCTCGCACCAGGATGGCGTCGACGTCGAGGTAGATATCGAGGTCTTGGTCTGGTCGGACATCGTGCGCGACAGCATGTCGAATTCGATCCCCGCGGCCTACTTGCAGCTTGTGCGCACGGCCTGGATTTATATTGGGTCAGGGGCATTGTGGCGCCTTATGCGCTTGCGCAAAGGGCCAGTGATTGCAGCGTTGTATCCTGTCGGCATGCTGATTGCGCAATTGGCCCTGTCGCTAGGCGTGCTGTGGATATTTGCGGCGTTGCTATGGCCTGTTGCTGGGTGGGTGGCGTTGGTGCCGGCAATAGCGGCCGCTTATGGCTTGCTGCATTGGTTTCGCAAGATCGATAATCGCTTGTTTGCGTACTACCTGATGCATGATTATGCCTATTCGGCTGCTTCGAACGGCTCCACCCCAGCCGAGTTACGGTCACGTCTGGCCGAATTTACCAAACATATTCAACGCGCACTTGAGACGGATGTGGATGAGGTTCTGGTCGTTGGCCATTCATCGGGGGCGCATCTGGGTGTGATGGTACTGGCTGATCTGATCCGTTCGCAAAACCTTCCCAGCGACGGCCCGATCCTGTCCTTTCTAAGCCTTGGGCAGGTGGTGCCTATGGTCTCATTCCTGCCGGACGCCAGGGATTTGCGCACCGATCTGCAATTTCTGTCGACCCGAAGTGAACCCACCTGGGTTGACGTGTCCGCCCCGGGGGATGGGTGTGCCTTTGCTCTATGTGACCCAGTGGGCGTCAGTGGCGTTGCCCCCGATCAAAAACGTTGGCCGCTGGTGCTGTCCGCGGCCTTTACACAGACTCTGTCGCCAGAACGCTGGCACGAGCTGCGCTGGCGGTTTTTCCGGCTGCATTTTCAGTATCTCTGCGCGTTTGATCGCCCCGGCGATTATGACTATTTCCGCGTTACCGCAGGGCCGCTTTCATTGGCGCAAAGGTTTCAAGGCCGTGATCCGTCAAAATCGCGTATCGACCAGCCGGTTTCGAAATACAGGTCGGTTCTTCCGTGAAGCCGCCCAAACCAACATCCCGCCCGGATAAGGTCTCTCTGTGGCGCTATCTGAAACTGTTCCGCAAGGACCTGTTATCGGCCCAACCACAGCGCCTGTACCGGGCCTGGATGGCCGAGTTCCGAACGCCGTTCTTTCGGTCCTACATGATCAACCAGCCCGAGCTTGTAGAAACCGTCCTTAAGCAGCGCCCCGACGATTTCCCGAAATCTGGTCGCATAAGCGAGGGGTTGCGCCCGTTATTGGGTGACTCGGTCTTTCTGACCAATGGTGAGACCTGGAAACGGCAGCGCCGAATCATCGACCCGGCCTTTGAAGGCGGGCGGTTGAAAGACACGTTCCCAGCCATGCTGGAAGCCGCGCAAGCCTGTGTCACGCGGTTGAAAGGGCAAGCGGGGCAGGTGATTGAATGCGAGGAGGTTACCAGCCACGCCGCGGCGGACGTGATTTTCCGAACGCTGTTCTCAGTTCCGATTGAACATGAAGTAGCCGCGCAGGTGTTCGAAAAGTTCCGAGCCTATCAGCGGCAACAGCCTTTGTTGAACCTGGCGGCCTTTATTCCGGTACCGAAGTGGGTGCCCCGGTTGCATGCGCGCAATACACGCAGAAACGCGCAGGATATCCGGGCTTTGATTTCAGGTCTAATAGCAGAGCGTGCCGATCTGATCGCCACGGGTCAGGCGCCGGACGACTTGGCAACCAAGATCATGACCACACCTGATCCGGAAACCGGTCATTGTTTCGACTCGCAAGAGATGGTGGATCAGGTCGCCATCTTTTTCCTGGCTGGGCATGAAACCAGTGCATCAGCGCTGGCCTGGACGCTGTATTTGATGGCGCTTTACCCCGAATGGCAGGAAAAACTAAGCGCTGAGGCGGATATTCTGAATGATCCCAGCTTTAGCGCAGTGTCCAGATTGAAGCTCAGCCGCGATGTATTTCGCGAGGCGCTGCGCCTGTACCCTCCGGTACCGATGATGGTGCGCGAAGCGACGTGCCCTGAACAATTCCGGGGGCGGGACATTCCCAAGGGCGCGCAGATCGTCATCAGCCCCTGGCACCTGCATCGGCAAGAGCGTTTGTGGGATCGACCCGATGATTTCGATCCTACTCGATGGTCTACCTCAAACGGGAAAACCTGCCAGCGCCACGCATATATCCCTTTTTCCGCCGGTCCCCGCGTGTGTACCGGGGCCGGGTTCGCCATGGTCGAAGGGCCATTGCTGTTGTCGATGTTGTTGCAAAATTTCCGGTTCGAAATGGTTGAAGATCGCACACCAGTGCCAGTGGCGCATCTGACGGTGCGGTCCAAAGATGGCATCTGGCTGCGCGTGGTTGAGCGCTAACACGCTACCATCGCCCGCCGCCTTGCTGTATGCGAGTGCAAAATGCGGAATCATTGTTAAACGGGAAAGTCTTATGTCCAAAGCAGAACAGCGCGAGCAGATGTCCAACGGCGCGGGTTTCATTGCGGCCCTGGATCAAAGCGGCGGGTCGACGCCTAAGGCGCTGGCTCTTTATGGGGTTGAGGCCTCGGACTATAGCTCGGACGAGGAAATGTTCGGAGAGATCCAGAAGATGCGCGCCCGCATTATTCTGGCTGACGACTTTACCAAGGACAAAGTGATCGGTGCGATCCTGTTCGAACGCACGCTGGGCGAGGAAATCGATGGCCGCAAAGTCGCCGATTACCTGTGGTCGCAGAAAGGTATCGTGCCGTTCCTGAAGATCGACAAGGGTCTGGAAGATCAGGCCAACGGTGTACAGATGATGAAACCGATTCCTGGACTGGCGGAAACACTGGCCAAGGTGGATGGCGTGTTCGGCACCAAGGAACGCTCGGTGATCCATGAAGCCAACGCCGAAGGAATTGCCGCCGTAGTTGCCCAGCAATTTGACGTCGCGCGCGTGGTTGTTGCCGCAGGTATGGTTCCGATTGTCGAGCCCGAAGTGAACATCAATTCCTCCACCAAGGCCGAGGCCGAGGATATTCTGAAGGCCGAAATCCTGAAAAACCTCGATCAACTGGACGAGGGGCAGGACATCATGCTTAAACTGACCATCCCCACCAATGCCAACCTGTTCGACGAACTGGCCGACCACCCTCGTGTTGTCCGCGTAGTGGCCTTGTCTGGTGGTTATTCAACCAAGCAAGCCTGTGATCTGCTGAACCAGAACGGCAAGATGATTGCGTCGTTTTCGCGCGCGTTGACCGAAGGGCTGTCCAAACAGCAATCAGATGCTGAGTTCAATACGGCTCTGGGCGGCAATATCGACAAGATCTTCCGCGCCTCGGTCTAAGAGGCGCTATTCCGGCTTGATGAATTCGCGGCGCATCTGCGCCGCTTTTTCACGCATGGTACAGCCGATTGCGTGGTCGTTGACCAACCCCATGGCCTGCATGAAAGCAAATACCGTGGTTGGCCCAACAAACTTCCAACCGCGTTTTTTCAAATCCTTCGACATTGCAATGGACTCGGCCGAGGTTGACGCAGTTTGCGGCGCAGGCGGGTTGTCGGCCTCGTATCGCCACACATAAGCGGCCAGAGACCCCTCGGCCACGATAAGGTCCTGCGCGCAGCGGGCGTTGTTGATCACGGCCTCGATCTTGCCGCGATGACGTATGATGCCTTCGTTCTGTAAGAGACGCTCGATGTCTGCATTAGTAAATGCAGCTACAGCGTTGAAATCGAATTGATTAAACGCTTTGCGAAAATTCTCGCGCTTGTTCAGAATTGTTCGCCAACTAAGTCCGGACTGAAAGCTTTCAAGGCACAGCTTTTCGAACAATCGCTGATCGTCCGCGACCGGATAGCCCCATTCTTGATCGTGATACTCAAAGAACTCGGGGGCGGCTTGGCACCAAGCACAGCGCGGTTGTCCATCAGGTCCGGCTACAGTCTTGCTCATATGATGTACCCCTTTTGTTCCGGATCAGGGTACAGGCAAAGGAAACAGGGTGACAAGCATCAATCGCGGGTGCGGTACCAATTTAGAACATAGACGCGAATGGCTGAAGCTAGACCGATATCGGGGTCACGTTCGACGTCAATCTCAGCCGCCAACGCATTTATTGCCATTTCTTTTTCTTTCGAAATGTCGCGAAAGGCTTGCCAGAACTCATCCTCAAGGGACACCGAAGTGCGATGACCTTTCAAAGTCAGTGAGCGTTTGACCGGGCGACCGCTCATTCATCCAACTCGTGATTGTCCATGTCGCGGCGCTGTTTGTCCTGCTCGAACTTGGCCTCGGCCTTTTCGACCTTGTTGCGCCCGAATTTGACAGCGTTCTGGTCGGCGCGGGCCTTTTTCTCGGCCCGAGCCTTTGCTTTTCTGTACCGGTTCAGATTGACCGGCTTACCCATCAGTCTTTCGGGCCGATCATATGTTCAGGACGTACGACTGCGTCAAAGGTTTCTTCGTCGACAAAGCCCAGCGCGATGGCCTCTTCCTTGAGGGTGGTGCCATTTTTGTGCGCGGTTTTGGCAACCTTTGTGGCGTTGTCATAGCCAATCGTCGGGGCCAGAGCGGTCACCAGCATCAGCGATTCCTTCATCAGCTTGTCGATGCGCGGCTCATTAGCCTTGATGCCCAGCAGCATCCGCTCGGTAAAGCTGTCGGTTGCGTCGCCCAGCAGTTGAATCGATTGCAACAGGTTATAGGACATCATCGGGTTATAGACGTTCAGCTGGAAGTGCCCCTGCGAACCGGCAAACTTCATCGCGGCATCATTGCCCATTACATGGGCAGCCACCTGAGTCAGAGCCTCGGCCTGTGTCGGATTCACTTTGCCCGGCATGATCGACGAACCGGGTTCGTTTTCCGGCAGGATCAACTCACCCAGACCTGAGCGCGGCCCCGATCCCAGCAGGCGGATATCGTTGGCGATCTTGTAGCAAGAGCCCGCGATGGTCGCCAAAGCACCCGACAGGAACACCATGGCGTCATGGGCGGCCAGTGCCTCGAACTTGTTCGGTGCGGTGATGAAGGGCAGGCCGGTGATGTCTGCCATGTTCTTGGCCACGGCCTCATCCCAGCCGTTATGGGTGTTCAAACCAGTACCAACAGCCGTACCACCTTGCGCCAGTTCATAAATTCCGGGCATCGACGCATGGACACGGGCGATACCCTGACGGATCTGGTGCGCATAACCGCCAAATTCCTGTTCCAGCGTCAGTGGCGTCGCGTCCTGAGTGTGGGTCCGGCCGATTTTGATGATGCCTGCAAACTCTTTTGCTTTGGCTTCCAGCGCCGAAGCGAATTTTTCAAGACCCGGCAACAGCACATCGCGCACGCTCATCGCGGTAGCGATATGCATGGCGGTGGGGAAGGTGTCGTTCGACGATTGACCCATGTTGCAGTGGTCGTTGGGGTGAACAGGCTCCTTCGAACCAATAACGCCGCCCAGAATTTCGATCGCGCGGTTGGCGATCACCTCGTTCGAGTTCATGTTCGACTGCGTACCCGAACCGGTCTGCCAGACGACCAGAGGGAAATTGTCGTCAAACTTGCCTTCGATCACTTCGCCAGCGGCTTGAATGATGGCATCTGCGATCTTTGCATCCAGCTTACCAATGGCTTTGTTTTCCATCGCACAGGCTTTTTTGATCACGCCCAGCGCGCGCACGATGGCAACGGGTTGCCTTTCCCAACCGATCGGGAAGTTCATGATTGATCGCTGCGTTTGGGCACCCCAATACTTGTCAGAAGGAACCTCCAACGGGCCAAAGCTGTCGGATTCGGTGCGGGTCTGAGACATCTATCACTCCGTAGTGTATACGTTCGTATGCCATTTACCCGCAACATAGTTGCAGAGCAATTGGCCAGTTGCGCGCACCATAAACTTAAGGGTGCCAGAGGTATAGGTGGAAGGGACGGTGAAATTTCTTGTGAATCGCATTGTGCGTGCATACGTGTCCGCTACAATAATAGGATCACCATATTGGAGGCTCCGGTGGGCAAATTGGTTCAGACTTATTTCTTGAAATATATAGTCTTTTCGCTGTGCTTCCTGTTTTTGATCGCATTATCTGGCGTTCCTGTCCAAGCGGCGGATATTTCGCCTTTTGTCGGCGACTATGTTGGATCTGCAAGTGTTGTCGATGATGACGGTACCGAAACGCCACGCGACATGAGCGTGTCGATTCACGAGATGAAGAACGGTTTTAACATCAGTTGGACCACAACGACCTACAAGGCGGATGGCCGCATCAAGGAACAGAAATTCTCGATTGATTTCAAACAGTCCGACCGGGCAGATGTTTTTTCGGCTGCGATGAAACGCAATGTGTTCGGACACGAAGTACCGCTTGACCCGATGCAGGGCGAACCCTTTGTCTGGGGCCGGATCCAAGGTGATACTCTAACCATATTTTCTCTGTTTATCGGCGAAACCGGCGACTACGAATTGCAGCAATACGACCGTACATTGGCTGAGGGCGGTCTGGACCTGTCGTTTTCGCGGTTCCGCAATGGGGAAAAGTCCCGTTCGGTCGAGACTTTTCTTAAAAAACAATAGTCTATTGAGCAATTATTTGCGGAAACTGTCCAGCGAGACGACCTCGGCGTCTTGTTGATCTGCCCCTTCCTCAACCTCGATTGATTCCTCGACGATGGGGTCGGCTTCTTCCTCATCATCGGGGCTTTCAAACCGCAAGCCGAATTCGACGGATGGGTCGACGAAGGTTTTGATCGCCGCATAAGGGATGTATAGCGGTTCCGGTGCGTCTCCAAAGTTTAGCGTGATGGCAAAGCCTTCGTCGCCAACCTCTAGATTTTCGAACCAGTGCTGCATGACAATTGTCATCTCTTCAGGGTACCGCTCGCGCAGCCAATCCGCCAGCTCAACGCCATCCTGACGCGTATCAAAGGTGATAAAGAAATGATGCGCCCCAGGCAGGCCATTATCGGCAACGCTGTTCAGAACGGATTTGATGAGCCCGCGCATCGCGGTGTGCATCAAGTTTCCATAATCGATGTCTTGCGACATGTGTCATCCTCAAAAGTGGTTACCCTCAGCATAGGGGATTTCGACGGAAACGAAAGACCGGGTATGCGAGGATTGTTCAAAGGAAGTGAATTCCCGTTCCAATCACGGCCATGATGGCCAGAGTCGTTGCCATCCCAAATTTAAACTTAAAAATCAATAGCCCAGCCAATAGTGTCAGGATCAGAGCGGCAGGATCCAGGCTGGCTGGATCGGGCCTGGGGATGGTCACCGGACCCCACGACTGTTGGGGAATAGTCTTAAACAGAACGTTCAGACTGAACCACACCGACAGGTTAAGAATCACACCTACTACAGCGGCAGTAATCCCGTGCAGCGCGGCGGATAACCTTGGACGGGTCGCCAATTGGTCCAGATAGGGGGCGGCCATGAAAATCCACAAAAAACACGGTACAAATGTGGCCCAAAGGGCGACTGCGCCGGCCGCTATTGCAAGCGACGCACCGCCGTTGATTTGACCAGTCAACATGGCGACAAACTGTGTCACCAGAATCAACGGTCCCGGGGTCGTTTCGGCCAGACCCAGCGCGTCGATCATTTGATCTGTGCTGACCCATTGATATTTTTCCACCACAGTCTGGGTCATATAGGCCAGCACTGCATAGGCCCCGCCAAACGTGACAACGGCAAGGCGAGCAAAGAACCAGCCCAGATCGCTCAACAGTTTTTGTCCCGTCAAGGTCAGTGCCAATAGTGGCCCCAGCCACAAAACCAGCCAAATTGCGGCGGTACCGAGCATGCCTTTGACCTTTGGGGCAGGGGGTGCATTTGCGGTATTGACCTCGCCGTTAAAGGTGACAAAGCCCCAGAGTGCTGCCGCAAGGATGATCAGAGGAAAGGGAAGGTTTAGCGCGAATATAGCAAGAAAACCCAGCCCAGCGATCGCCCGATGCTGTGTGTCGGTCAGAGCTTTGCGCGACAGGTTCCTAAGAGCCTGAAGAACGATGACAATCACCGTCGCTTTCACACCCAAAAAACCAGCCTGTACCAATGGCAGGTCGCCAAACGCAGCATAGAGCCCAACAAGAACGGCGATGACAAACGCCCCTGGCAGCACAAACAGGGCACCAGCGATCAACCCGCCGGTCACGCCGCGCAGACGCCAACCCGCATAAGTGGCCAGTTGCATGGCCTCGGGGCCGGGCAGCAGCATGCACAGGGACAAGGCGCGCAGATAGGCCTGTTCGTCCAGCCACGGGCGTCGCTCGACCAGTTCCTGGTGCATCAGTGAGATTTGCGCGGCCGGCCCTCCGAACGACAACAACCCGATGCGGCCAAACACCCGGACAAGTTCTGAAAGGGATGGCGTCATGATTTGCGATCCGTTGGCCAGTCGTGCCCCTCGTCAAACCCGTCCCGTGCCCAGCGGTACAGCGCGTCATACAGATGCAGCCCAGCCTCGAGGTTCTGGTGATCATCGCGGTATTGACGTGACAGGCCGACCGAGATTGCCAATAGTCCGGCAGCTTCGGGGGCGAGATCATGTTGATTGGTGTCGGCGGCCCGAACGACCGTGGCTAATCGGTCAAGCGCGGGCATGTGCAGCTGAAACTCGTCCAGCATGGTGTCAAAGGTGCAGCGATCCTGTCTGTGGGACCAAAACGTATTCTCTATATCGAACGGCGTTGCGTCAAAGGCTTCGGCGGTGGCTTGCACCTCGGACGGTGCCACGAATAGAAACTGCGCGTCCGGGTCGACAAAGCGGCGGATCAGCCAAGGGCATGCGATCCGGTCGATTTTGGGTCGGTGACGCGTGACCCAGACGGATCGACCACCCTCGTGCCATGGTACGGCCGAGGCTGGAACCCGCGGCGCGTCGGGCATTTCCTGCCAGCCAAACATACCACCTTCCAGGAATTCCGCCACACAACCTTTGCTGCGCAGCCAAGAGACAACCCCTTGGCTGAGCTTTTTGCCCTTTTGGCAAATGATGACAGCCGCACGGTCGCCAATCCTTTCGGCGATCCCGTCGATATCTTTGGCGGGATGACGCAATGAGCCGGGGATTAGATAGGGGTCAGCTGTGAAATCCTCATCCAGACATATGTCGACCAAAACCGGAGCCTGTGGCGTTCCGATTAGGCGCATCAGCTGTTTAGGTGTAATTGAATTGGGCGCAGGCATAGCATGTCTCCTGTTTTGGGCGGATACATGCGAAACTTGGGCTGGCGCCTCACGGGGCGTTCGCAATCTTACCCCATGATCTTTGCTTACGGCTAAGCGCCAAAAGGGTCAAGATTGCCTGAACCGTGTTACGCCCAATCGAGCCTTTGACCTGTCATGCAGACAGGCAAAGTGTCTTGCGGAAACTGCCCGAGTTGTTCGAATAAAGAGATGAAGTCGAATTGGTTATAAGCCTCGACCATGCGACCGTCCTTGACCCGCGCGAACACACTGCCCGTGGCCTTTAGCGGGGCGCCATTGTCGGCCCGCGTCGTGCTGACATGCAAAATGGCAGAAACCCAGTCCCCATCTTCGACGATCTTTGGAATTTCGACCTTGATGTCCCCAAGAACGTGACGAAACGCCATGACCAGATCGCGGAAATCATCCGCGCCGACCTGCATTTCGGGGATCAACCCTTCGGCCATCGTATCAGCGCTAAAATACTGATCTATCGCATCAAGGTTCCCGTTTTCCCAAACCTCGGAATACCATCCTTTGACGACATCTGTATGGGACATCCCGACTCTCCTTTTTCTGTCGGGGTCAGCATGAGACCAAAGGATGAATAAACTCTGAACGTGAACAAGATCAGGGTTAAACAGCAGACATTAGGGAGAAAATGCAGGTTTCTGTTGCCAGGTACCTGCGAACCCCGCCTTACGCGGCTAGGCGCAAGGACTTAAGTTTCGGTCTTGTTACTGCTTACGCAGCAACTGCAACCGGAGCACGATTGTCGTTTGCAATTGTACTATTTTCGCCGGTAACGGTGGCAGACAGCCGAGACAAAGCTAACCCCTTTAGACGTTCGTCGATCCTATTTCGGCCCCAGAATCCTCAAACGAAGGATGGTTGGTGGAGCCGCCGGGTACCGCCCCCGGGTCCGATCCGCTTATTACGAGCGCGTTTATGTCCATAGTCCCGAAAGACATATCCTATATAGGTGAGCGCGCGCGTGGATGCAAACCAGGAATTCTAATCTACGCTTGTTTTAAAAACAAATGCTTACGCGGCCCTGTTGATGTTCGCCAAGATCAACCACAGCGCCAGGGCCAATTCGATTCCTCCGAATGTCATGGCTTTGATGAGTGGCGGATTGTCAAGAATGACCGAGACAAACCTCCCAAGCGCCGCGCCCGCATAAACAATGCCCAACATGGCATAAGCCATAGGATTGTTCAGCCACAGCACCACTGCGCCGGTTACGACAAATAGCCCACCGACTGATGCGCGCATCTCGCTAAGACCCATGTTGCTGTCGGTTGGTGTCAAATCCAATGAGGCCGCAGTGAACGCGGGCGCCAGAAATCCGAAGAGGCCAAAACCTATGGTCAAGAGGGCGGCAATTACGTTCAGCGCTGTTGTCATCTGTCCCTCATCAAGCAGGTTTACGATGTTGCTGGGCGACATCCTGGGCCAGCTTACGGGTGTATTCTTCTAGCTCAACTAGTTTTGCATCTACCTTTGCCGCATCCCTTTGTTCCAGCGCATCGGCAATCTGATTGTGCAAGGAGATGATTTGTTCACGCGATCGGGCGGTGAAGGTGATCATGTTCATCAAGGGCTGCATGGCCTCGACAGCGCCGGCCAACTGGTAAGAGAGCACCGGGTTGTCGGCACCATCTACCAAGGCCCGATGGAATGTGACGTCTGAAGCGCAAAAAGCCTCATCCGAAAGCCCAGGCTGTGCCTGACGGAAAATCTCGGCCCGCATGGTGGCCAGTTGATCCGAAGTACGGCGTTGCGCAGACAAAGGCGCGCAGGCGCGTTCCAACGAAAATCGGGCCTCGCAGGCAGTATCAAAGCTGACCTCATTCATCGACAACAACAGTGTTGAGGTCGTGATTTGCTGCGAATACGCGTCCTCAAAGCTGATCCGGTTGACAAAAGCACCCCCGCTGGCGCCCCGCTGCGTTCGGATCAAGGATTGCGCGGCTAGACGTTTCAATGCCTCGCGCACCGTGGGGCGTGAGACCTGAAACTGATCGGACAGTTCTGCCTCGGACGGCAAACGCTCATCCACGATCAATTTACCCGAGATGATGGCATCACGGATGGCCTGCGCGATTTGCGCGGACAAATCGGCGGGTTTTCGTGGGTCGATTTTCATATTCCGGGGACCGTTGGTAAGATTTTATTTGTCTGACATTTAAAAGTCTGACATTTGAATTGCAAGGACTGAGTCGGGAGGGACGCATGAGTCGCGCAGTTCTACGCAGCGGTTTGTGGCTTGGGTTTTACAGCCTGATTCTGTGGGCCTGGTGGATGATGTTCACCATGAGCCGCGGAATGGATCTGGATTGGATCGGGCGCCCCGGCCCAATGGGGCAAGCGATGGCCGCCATGGATCCGCGCATGGATATGTACATGCCGATGGCCGAATTTAGCCCGCTGTTCTGGATGTGGGCCATCATGATGGCCGCTATGATGTTGCCGACCCTTGTGCCGACCTTGCGCAGCTATGATGACCTGATCTACAGCGTCAATGGCACACGAGCTGGTTGGCTGGGCGTTCTGGCGGGGTATTTCATCGTCTGGGTCGGGTTCGCGGCGCTGATCACGGGGGTTCAGCTGGTTTTACTGTTCGGTGGCGTTGTCGACATGCTGGGCATCGCCAAATCTAGCTTTGTGGCCGGTGGTTTGATGATCGCAGTTGGCGCTTTTCAGTTCACCCGCGCGAAAGAGGTCTGCCACGGAGTTTGCCACGCGCCCATGACCTATTTTCTAGTTCATTGGAAAACCGGTTTCACAGGCGGGTTGCGCATGGGCCTGGGGCTAGGTGCCTTTTGCGTCGGATGTTGTTGGGGCTTTATGGCGCTGGGTTTCGTTGGAGGCGTCATGAGCTTGCTTTGGATGGGGTTGGCGACTCTGTTCATGGTTTTGGAAAAATTGCCTCAGATCGGTCACGCAGTGACGCGACCAATGGGGTTTGCTCTTGTTGCAGGGGGAATTCTCCTGTTGATCTATCCCTTTATTTTCGGAGGATAAGTATATGGCTAAGAACAGAAAACCTGAAGCAGACAGGTTGCCGATCAGCCAACGTATCGACAGTCGTATGCCAAATCCCAAGCGGCGTGAGATGAGCCCGACTGATTGGGTCATCAAGGGAGAGTTGATCCTCAACTGCTCGTGCGATGTGTTTTGTCCCTGCGTTGTATCACTGGGGGCGCATCCTCCGACCGAAGGGCATTGCCACGCGTGGATGGGGGTCATCATCGATGAAGGCCATTACGAGGGCGAGGACCTGTCGGGTTTGAACGTTGGTTTGCTGGTCGATATTCCCGGTCGCATGGGCGAGGGCCAGTGGAAAGTCGCGGCCTATGTCGATGAACGCGCTAGCGGCAAGGCCTATAACGGTCTGCTGCAAATCTTCAGCGGGCAGGCGGGCGGTACAACTGGTCTGTTCACCATGCTGGTCAGCGAGATCATCGGGGCCGAGCGGGCCCCTGTCCAGATCGAACGTGATGGCAACAAGCGCCGCATCGTAATCGGTCGCAAGATTCAGGGCGAGATTGAGATGTTGGCGGGTAAAGACCCCGAGCATCCGGTGATGGTTTCGAACTCGAAATACTGGATGGGACCGGATATCATCGTAGCGCGTGGAACCAAATCCAAGGTGCGTGATTATGGCCGCGTCTGGGATTTCGGCGGTAAGTCGGCCGAGATTTGCCCGATTGACTGGCATGGACCAAAATAATGATCACCGGGGCCTATGCACAGGAAATGGCGCGGTATAATCAATGGCAGAACAGTCAGTTGTCCGCTTTTCTTCAAGACCTGACGCCCGAGGAGTTAGCGAAAGATCGCGGCGCTTTTTTTGGCTCGATCATGAGGACTGCTAACCATCTTTTGTGGGGTAACTGGATTTGGGTTTCGCGTTTTGATCAGGGCGATAGTCCAGGTGGCGGCATCCCGGAAAGTGTGTCTTTGTGCGCTGATCTGGCCGAGTGGTTGCCGCTGTGCAAAACAGTCGACGCCCGCATCTCCAATTGGGCTGGATCGCTTGAAGAGGACCTTCTGACTGGTGAATTCACGTGGTTCTCGGCGGCAAAAGAAGATGACGTTACATTGCCTTACGCGCAATGCGTCATCCATATGTTCAACCATCAGACCCATCATCGCGGGCAATTGCACCAAATGCTGACCGAGACCGGATCAGCCGCACCTGTTAGCGATTTGGTGTTTATGCCAAAGGAGGTTTGAATGCCGCAAATTTCCTTATCCCGCCGGTTGCGGCGCACGCCCTTCTCAGACGGTGTCGAGGCTGCGGGAGTTAAAGCATACACGGTCTATAACCGCATGTTATTGCCCACAGTTTTCGAAAGCGTCGAGGCAGATTACAGGCATCTGAAATCCCAAGTTCAGGTCTGGGATGTTTCCTGTGAGCGGCAGGTTGAGCTGCGCGGCCCGGACGCGGGCAGATTGATGCAAATGCTGACGCCGCGTGATCTGCGGGGGATGCTGCCGGGGCAGTGCTTTTACGTGCCCATCGTCGATGAAACCGGTGGGATGCTGAACGATCCTGTGGCGGTGAAGTTGTCCGATGATCGTTGGTGGATTTCCATTGCTGACAGTGACCTGCTTTTTTGGGTCAAAGGGGTCGCCAACGGGTATCGGCTGGATGTTCTGGTGGATGAACCCGACGTGTCGCCCTTGGCGGTTCAGGGGCCCAAGGCGGATGACCTGATGGTGCGCGTATTCGGGGATCGCGTGCGGGATATCCGGTTTTTCAAATTCGATATGTTCGAATTCGAAGGGCGTGACCTGGCTGTGGCTCGGTCGGGTTATTCGAAACAGGGTGGGTTCGAGATCTATCTCGAAGGCACTGAAATAGGCATGCCGTTGTGGAACGCCCTTTTTGCGGCGGGTGAGGACCTGCAGGTGCGGGCGGGCTGTCCCAACCTGATCGAGCGGATCGAAGGTGGTTTGCTGTCTTATGGCAATGACATGACCGACGACAACACGCCGCACGAATGTGGTTTGGGCAAGTTCTGTAATACTCACACCGCGATTGGGTGTATCGGTCGGGATGCATTGTTGCGTGTGGCTAAGGAAGGCCCGGTACAGCAGATTCGTCCAATTGCGATTGAGGGCGACGCAGTACCGCCCTGCGACCGACCGTGGTCTGTGTTCGCAGGTGGAAGGCGTGTGGGGCAGGTGACCTCAGCCGCGTGGTCCCCGGATTTCGGGACGAATGTCTCAATCGGCATGCTGCGATTAAGTCACTGGGAAGCAGGAACGATTGTCGAGGTTGAAACGCCAGACGGCATGCGCCGCGCCACAGTGCAGGAGCGTTTCTGGATCTAAGGGAGGGTTTGGGCGTCGCCCTCGTCGCTACACGGCGCACCCGAACTCATTTAGCCAGGCGTAGAACGGCCTGGCGCTAGGAAAACGAAAGGAAATCGGATGTTCAACGCATTGGTGATGGAAAAGGATGAAGAGAGCGGCTTGGCCAGCCCCTCGGTCAAGCAGTTGTCTCTGGATGATTTGCCAAATGGTGACGTGACCGTGGCGGTCGAGTATTCGACGGTGAATTACAAGGATGGTTTGTGTACGTCGCCAAAGGGTGGCGGGCTGGTGCGCAACTACCCACATGTACCGGGCATTGACTATGCCGGGACCGTCGAAGCGTCATCAGATGACCGCTATAAGCCCGGTGACAAGGTAGTTTTAACCGGCTGGCGCGTGGGTGAGGCGCATTGGGGCGGGTATTCGCAGAAAGCCAATGCGCTGGCCGATTGGTTGGTGCCCTTGCCCGATGGCTTGGATGCGCGCCAGGCAATGGCTGTAGGCACGGCCGGATTTACTGCGATGCTGGCTGTGATGGCGCTTGAGGATCACGGAATGACACCCGATCACGGGCCGGTTTTGGTAACCGGGGCCGCAGGTGGGGTCGGATCTGTGGCCACGGCCATTCTGTCCAATCTTGGCTACGAAGTGGCGGCTGTTACCGGTCGACCCGAGGCGGGGGATTACTTGAAATCTCTGGGGGCCAGCACAATCGTCCCGCGGGAAGAGCTGAACGAAACCACCAAGCGGCCTCTGGAAAGCGAAAGCTGGGCTGGCTGCGTTGATGCGGTCGGAGGAGAGATGCTGGCGCGCGTCCTGGGGCAGATGAAATACGGCGCCTCGGTCGCGGCTGTGGGGTTGGCGGGTGGTGCTGCTTTGCCTGCGACGGTCATTCCATTCCTTCTGCGCGGCGTAAATCTGCTGGGCATCGACAGCGTGATGCAGCCTTATGAAAATCGCGTCCGGGCGTGGCAACGTATCGCCACCGATCTGCCGATGGATAAGCTTGAGGCAATGGTTCAGCCAGCAACCCTTAACGATCTGCCGCAACTGGGCGCCGATATTCTGAAAGGTCAGGTCAAAGGCCGCGTCGTCGTTGACGTAAACGCCTGATCGGAAAAGCTTCCTTCAGACCCGCCGACTAGGATGTCGGCTGGTCTGTTTGGTATTCAATCAACCGAAAAAATGCTGAAGACACCTCTGGTCAATGGCGCATTTCCACATCATCATTGCTATACATCCCAATTGCGATGGCTTAGAAGCCATGCAAACAGCACCTGAATACGGGGAGTGAGCAGCATGTCTGACGATTTCGAACTGGATACCGATGATCTGAAACGGCGCATGGAAGGCGCCATGGCCAACCTCAGAACCGAATTCGCCTCGCTTCGGACCGGGCGGGCGTCGGCCTCGATGCTTGAGCCGGTGATGGTGGATGCCTATGGCTCGATGACTCCGATCAATCAGGTTGGGACGGTGAATGTACCCGAACCGCGCATGGTGACCGTCAACGTCTGGGACAAGGGTCTGGTGGGCAAGGTCGAAAAGGCGATCCGCGAAAGCGGGCTGGGGATCAATCCGCAGCTGAACGGTACGATCATCATGCTGCCGATCCCGGAACTGAACGAAGAACGCCGCCGCGAATTGGGCAAGGTTGCCGGGCAATATGCCGAACACGCCCGTGTCTCGATCCGGAATGTGCGCCGCGACGGGATGGATCAAGTCAAAAAAGCCAAAGCGGACGGTATGTCCGAGGACGATCAGAAATTCTGGGAATCCGAGGTTCAGGACCTTACCGATGAGATGATCAAATCTGTAGACGCCGCGCTTGAGACCAAGCAGGCCGAGATCATGCAGGTCTGAGACAGGGAATGCTCAACACCCCTCATACTTCGCCCGCGCTTGGGCCGCGCCATGTCGCTATTATCATGGACGGAAATGGTCGCTGGGCGCAGGCGCGTGGTCGGCCAAGACTGTTCGGACACCACGCCGGGGCGCGGCGCGTGCGCGAGGTGGTTGAGGCCTGCCCGGAACTTGGAATCAAATACCTGACGGTTTTTGCCTTTTCGACTGAGAATTGGAAACGCACGCAGGCTGAGGTTGCCGGGCTGATGAGCCTATTTCGGCGCTACATCATCAAAGAAACCCGGACTCTGAAGGAAAATGGTATCCGGGTTCGGTTCATTGGGGATCGCGTTCGATTGGACGCCAAGCTGATCGCCTTGATGGACGCGCTGGAAGAAGAAACCAAGAACAACGATCTGGTACACCTGACGGTCGCCCTGAATTACGGCGGTCGGGATGAGGTTGCGCGGGCCACCAAACGTCTTGCGCTGGACGTAGCCGAAGGACGGTTGCGCCCCGAAGAAGTTGATGAAGAAACTCTGCCCAAGTATCTGGACACGCATGTTCTTCCTGATCCCGATCTGGTTATCCGGACCAGTGGTGAGGCGCGGATATCCAACTTTCTGCTGTGGCAATCGGCCTATTCCGAATATGAATTCATCGACACGCTCTGGCCGGATTTCACAGCGGCCGAGCTGGAACGGCTGTGTCGCAACTTTGGCTCTCGCGAGCGCCGGTTTGGGGCAGTGCGGGTATGAGCGACGGCCGATGGTCTGACCTAAGCGCCCGGATTCTGTCCGCAGCCGTTTTAATTGCCATCGGTTCGGTCGAGGTTTGGCTGGGCGGCCTTTGGTTCGAAGCATTCATCGCAATTGCCTGCGGTTTGATGACCTGGGAGCTGGTGCGGATGATCGACCCGGACAAGGTCGGCGTGCGCGTTCAGCTTGGCATTCTGACCGGAGTGGCCGTCTTGATCAGCTATCACGTGCCTCCGCTTTTTAAGCTTCCGGTTCTGGTGGCTCCGGCTTTGGTTGGGGCGGGGCAGGTCGGTCGTTCGAAAACGATTTATGCGCTATTTGCCGTCTGGATTGCGGCATCTGGTCTGGGCTTCATCTCTATCCGCGAGACGATGGGTTTTGGCTGGATGGTTTGGCTGATTTCGGTGGTCGTGGCGACGGATGTCGCCGGGTATTTTGTTGGCAAAACCTTTGGGGGCCCTAAGTTCTGGCCCAAGGTCAGCCCCAAGAAAACATGGTCGGGCACTGCCGGAGGCTGGGCCGCAGCAGCCATCGTGGGGGCTGTTTTTGCGATCTATGCCGGATTTGGGTTCATGTTTGTTGTGATTTCGGTTTTGGCCTCGATGGCCAGTCAAGCCGGAGATATCGTCGAAAGTGCGACCAAACGGAAATTTGGGGTCAAGGACAGTTCGAACCTGATCCCGGGACATGGCGGATTTCTCGACCGGTTTGACGGGATGATGGGGGCGGCCTTGTTCGTTCTGATCGCGGGTTTGATTTACTCCCCCGGGGGCATGTAATGCGAAGAGTTTCCATTTTCGGCGCGACCGGATCGGTCGGACAGAACACAATCGACCTGATTGCCCGGAATCCGTCGGCCTATGACGTGGTGGCATTGACCGGCGGTGCAAATATCGAAAAGCTGGCCGACGATGCACGCCGACTGCAGGCTGATTTGGCCGTGACCGCGCATGAGGATCAGCTCGAGGACCTGCGTGCTGCACTATCCGGCAGCGGTGTCGAGGCTGCGGCCGGACAGGCTGCGCTGACCGAAGCGGCAGCGAGGCCAGCGGATTGGGTCATGTCGGCCATCGTCGGTGCGGCCGGATTGCCACCGGGTCTTGAGGCATTGAAACAAGGTGCGACCCTAGCCCTGGCAAACAAGGAAACGCTCGTTTGTGCCGGACCGTTGGTGTTGGAAACGGCGCGAAAACACAATGCCCGACTTTTGCCGGTGGACAGCGAACACTCTGCCGTGTTCCAGGCGCTGGTGGGCGAGGATATGGATGCGGTTGAACGGATCATTATCACCGCCAGCGGTGGCGCGTTCCGCGATTGGCCGTTGAGCGATCTGGTCAATGCCACGGTCGAGCAAGCCTCGAGCCATCCGAACTGGGATATGGGTCAGCGGATCACCATAGACAGCGCTTCGATGTTCAATAAAGCGCTCGAAGTGATTGAAACGCGGGAATTCTTTGGTGTTTCCCCTGATCAGATCGAAGTGTTGGTGCATCCCGAATCCATCGTGCATTCGCTGGTTGGGTTCAATGACGGCGCGGTCATGGCTCATATGGGCGCACCGGATATGCGCCATGCAATTGGCTATGCGCTGCACTGGCCGGATCGGCGCAAGCTACCGGTCGAACGTCTGAACCTGGCGAAACTGGGTCAGTTGCGCTTTCAGGACCCGGACGAGACCCGCTATCCAGCGCTGCGCCTCGCCCGTAACGTGATGCAGCGCGGCGGTCTGTCAGGTGCGGTGTTCAACGCCGCGAAAGAGCGGGCGCTGGACCTGTTCATCGCACGCCGGGTCAGTTTTCCAGAGATGGCCCAGATCGTTGAAAGTGTATTGGACAGATTTGAGACGTCAGACGGCCTTCTTGATGCCTCTTTAACCCTTGATAACGTACTGCAAACGGACCATCTGGCACGTAAGTGGGCAGAAGAAGCCGTGATGCAGAAAGCAGGATAGAAACTTGGACGTACTCTCTCTGATCCCTCAATTCGGCAACTTGCTTTATACCATCGTTGCCTTTGTGATCGCCCTGTCCGTCATCGTCGCGGTACATGAATACGGCCATTATATCGTCGGGCGTTGGTCCGGTATCCATGCCGAGGTGTTCTCGGTCGGGTTTGGCCCGGTATTGTGGAGCCGTATCGACAAACGCGGAACACGTTGGCAGATCGCAGCCTTGCCTTTCGGCGGGTATGTCAAATTCCTTGGGGATGCCAACGCCGCATCCGGCAAGGACGAAGGCGCAATGCAGGAAATCACCGAGCAAACCCCCGAAGAGCTACGCCGCACCATGCACGGCGCGCCCTTGTGGGCGCGGGCAGCTACCGTTGCCGCAGGGCCGGTGTTCAACTTTGTGATGTCCATTGTGGTGTTTGGCCTGATTTTTATGTCTCAGGGCGTTACGCGCGATCCTTTTACAGTCGGCGAATTGCGCTCGTTGCCCGGTTCGGTGCAGGAGTTGCAGGACGGGGATGAAATCGTCGCAATTGCGGGTCTTCCCGTTCCTGATTTTGATCAGCAGGGGGCCTGGTCTGATTTTACGGATGCACTGCCTGTTGAACCGGAGTTGGATTACACGGTGATCCGCGATGGGCAGACACTGGATGTATCCGGCCCCTGGTTGTTCCCGGCGCTGATCCAACAGGTCGTTCCACGCAGTGCAGCCATGGATATCGATCTGAAGTCGGGCGACGTTATCACGGCCGTCAACGGCGATCCTATCTTTGCCTTTGAGCAGCTCAAAGAACATGTAGAGGGATCGGACGGCAAGGTTCTGTTGCTGAACGTTTGGCGCGACGGGGCCGAGCTTGAATTTGCCCTGGCCCCGCGTCGCACGGATGAGCCGCAGCCGGAAGGTGGCTTTGTGACCCATTGGCGCATCGGGATTGTGGGTGGAATGGCTTTGGAACCAGCGACGGAACCCGCGGGCCTTCTGGCATCTCTTTCCGGCGGTGTGCAGCAGACCATTCGCATTGTTGACGGCTCTTTGTCGGGCGTCTGGCATATGGTGACGGGGGCGATCAGCACCTGCAACATTTCCGGTCCCATCGGCATTGCGGAAACTTCGGGCGCTATGGCCAGTCAGGGTGCTCAGAATTTCATTTTCTTTATTGCCGTTCTGTCGACCGCAGTAGGCTTGCTGAACCTTTTTCCCATTCCGGCATTGGATGGGGGCCATCTGGTATTCTATGCGTATGAGGCTATTGCAGGCAAACCACCCAGCGACGGTGTACTGCGCGTGCTTATGGGGGTTGGCGTATCGTTGATCCTTGGACTTATGGTCTTTTCGGTTACGAACGATCTGTTCTGCTGATTGTGGCATTGATCACAAGAAAATGCCCCAATTCCGCCTCAATTCCAGCTTAGCTTAATAGCCGGTAATTGAACCGTGTCAGAGGTAGTTATGACAAAGGCCCTGCGTAAATCCGCCAAAAGCTTTGGGTGCTTGTTCGTGTTGAACTGGGATACATTGCTGTTCTTCGGTGTGACTGCCGTGGCAATGGGCGGTTGGGCCTATTTGATCACTATGTGATTCTTAAGACCTGTTATTGAAACTACACAAGGCGGCCCACGGGCCGCTTTCTGTTTTGGTCTTTTGACAAGGCTAAATATTCTCGCTAATCAGCTTTAAAGTCCAAAAATATTGGGTAGTGAAAAATATGACTGATAGGCGAGGCGCGGGCACATCCTGCGGTGGGCAGAAGCCGAAAAACAAGATTTTGTGGCGGTCACTAACGTTAATATTCCTTCTTACATTGGTAGGTTTTGTACCGTTTCCGCAGGCCGCGTGGGCGCAAAATTTCGTCTTTAATTCGTTCGATGTCGAAGGCAACCGACGTATCGAAACCTCGACCATTATTGAACGTACAGGAATCGAGCCGGGCCAGTCGGTCACAGCGGGCGAATTGAACGATGCGTATCAGCGTTTGCTTGACAGTGGTGTTTTTGAGACAGTCGAATTGACGCCGCGTGGCAGTACGCTGGTTATCGAAGTTGAAGAATATCCGACAATCAATCAGATCAGCGTTGAAGGTAACAGCCGCGTAAAAGACGACGTGCTGCTTGAAGCGATCTCATCAGAGCCACGCCGCGTCTTTACACCGCAAGTCGCGGAGGCTGACGCCGACCTGATCGCCGAGATCTACTCGTCTCAGGGACGGGTGTCTGCAACGGTCATTCCCCGCATCATTCGCCGCAGTGACAACCGTGTCGATCTGGTATTCGAGGTCGCAGAAGGGACCACGATCGAAGTCGAGCGTGTGAGTTTTGTCGGCAACCGAGCTTATTCTGACCGGCGCCTGCGCAGGGTTCTGGAATCGAAACAGGCGAATATCCTGCGGACGTTTGTAAGCAGCGATACTTTCATTGCTGACCGGATCGAATTCGACAAACAGGTCATTCGGGATTTCTACTTGTCGCGTGGTTATGTCGATTTCCGCGTGAACAGCGCAAATGTGGAATTCACTCGCGAGCGCGACGCTTTCTTCTTGGTGATGAACATCACCGAAGGTCAAAAATTCTCATTTGGGCAGATCAGCACTGTCAGCGAAATTCCGGGTGTGGATCCTGCTCCGTATCAGGATGCACTGAAAATTCGACCGGGAGTGACTTACACTCCGATGCTGATCGAAAACTCGATTGCGCGGATGGAACGTCTCGGCATCAAGCAGGGCGTCGATTTCCTGCGTGTGGAGCCGCGCGTGACGCGCAACGCACGTGACTTGACGCTGGATGTGCAGTTTGTTCTGACCAAAGGCCCAAGGATTTTTGTCGAGCGGATCGATATTGAAGGCAACACAACCACGCTTGACCGCGTGATCCGTCGTCAATTCGATACGGTGGAAGGTGACCCCTTTAACCCGCGTGAGATCCGTCAGGCCGCCGAACGTATCCGGGCCTTGGGTTTCTTTGCTGCGGCCGATGTCGAACCGCGCGAAGGGTCTTCGCCCAGCCAGGTGATTGTGGATGTGGATGTAGAGGAACAGCCGACGGGTTCGCTGAGCCTGGGTGGTAGCTACTCGGTTTCTGATGGTTTCGGGGTTGCGATTGGCCTTCAGGAATCTAACTTCCTGGGACGCGGGCAAACAATTGGCGTCAATTTGTCGACTGCCCAGGATGCCGAACAATACACGTTGAACTTCTCAGAACCTTACCTGCTGGGGCGCAAACTTCGGTTTGATCTGGGATTGGGTCTGTCGACGACCAATTCAAGCTTTGCCAGTTATGACACCGAGACGCTATTCTTCCGGCCTCAGTTGAGCTATGCGATTGGCGAGTTGTCATCCCTGCGTCTGCGCTATGGTTGGCAAAACAGCGAAATGACCCAGCAAGGTGACGAAACTAACGGTGCAGTCATTTCTTCGGAAATTGATCAGGGTGAGCGTACCACCAGTTCTCTTGGCCTCTCATATGTTTATGACAGCCGGATCGGAGGTCTGAACCCGAATGCAGGCGTCCTGTTTGAGGCCGGTATCGATGCTGCAGGACTGGGCGGCGACAACGAATACTTCAAGACGACGGCCCGTGGTGTCGCCCAGACACGTGTCTGGAACGAAGAAGTTGTTCTGCGTGCGTCGATGGAAGTCGGTGCGCTGCACTGGAGAGGTGATGATTTCAGCCGCACTATCGACCGCTTTGTTTTGGGACCCAGCATCTTCCGCGGGTTCGAGCCCGCGGGTCTTGGTCCGCGCGACTTGTCCAACGGACAGGATGACGCGATCGGGGGCAATTACTATTGGGTTGCGCGTTTGGAGTCGGATTTCCCGCTGGGTCTGCCCGAAGAATTCGGCCTGCGTGGCGGCGTGTTCTACGACTTTGGTAACTTGTACAATCTAAACGACGTCAATACGACCGGTGCCGATATCGTCGGCGAAGACGGCTCGATCCGCCACGTAATTGGTGTGTCGGTTCTGTGGGAAACGCCGTTTGGTCCGCTGCGCTTCAACTTCTCGAAAGCGTTGAAAAAGGAAGACTTTGACAAAGAGCAGAATTTCGACCTGACGGTTCAGGCTCGGTTCTGATCCTGAATGTTGAAAAGTGTGTTCATGAAACTGCAGGGCCCTTTATGGGCCCTGTGTGTATTTCTGACCCTTGTCTTTTTGGAGCCAGTAGCGGCCCAACAATTGGGGGTTCCGCAAAGCAGCGTGGTGACGTTGTCCAGCGAGCGTTTGTTTGCTGAATCTGCCTTTGGTCAACGTGTCCTTCGAGAGATAGAGGCCGAAGGCGTTCTTTTAGGGGAAGAAAACGAACGGATCGTGGCCGAGCTGAGCCGGGAGGAAAAGGTTCTGACGGAACAGCGTGCGACCATGACGGCCGAAGAATTTCGCCCCCTGGCCGATGCCTTTGACGAAAAGGTTCAGTCGCATCGGGAGGGGCAGCGCGCAAAACTGGACGTGTTGGCACGACGCAGTGAAGAGGCTCGGCAGATGTTTCTGGAACTTGCACGGCCGGTTTTGATTGACCTGCTACGCGAATCCGGCGCTTCGATCATTATTGAACGATCCAGCGTTTTCCTCAGTTCGGATCGAACCGATATCACCGATGCCGCCATTGCTCGGATCAATGCGGCGATCGGCGACGGCAGCGCCGTTGAAAATGGGGCCAGTGAATAGGTTTGCTTGCCCTTAGGGCGCGGTATTGCTAACCACGCCGCAAACAGAAATCCAGAATGGGACTACAACACCATGAGCACGGAAACCAAAAGCGCCGACATCCAGTTGATCCAACGGATTTTGCCGCACCGCTATCCGTTTCTGCTGGTCGACAAGGTGGTTGATATCTCGGGTTATCAATCGGCCGTTGGCATCAAGAATGTCACAATGAACGAACCACATTTTCAGGGCCATTTTCCCGGAACGCCGATCATGCCCGGCGTGACCATTGTTGAAGCGATGGCGCAAACTGCAGGTGTGATGCTGGGTGTCGGTATGGACGTGATCGACAGCGAATTGCTGATCTATTTCATGAACATCGACAAGTGCAAATTCCGCCGCAAAGTGATCCCTGGCGATGTGCTTGAAATGCACGTGGAAACCGTGCGGGGTAAGAAGGGTGGCAAGATCTTCAAATTCAGCGGCCGGGCGACGGTTGATGGCGAAGTCGCAGCCGAAGCCGAATTTTCGGCCTATGTCGACTGGGACATGGAAAAGACAACATGAGCGGCATTCACCCCAGCGCAATCATCGAAGACGGTGCGCAGATCGGTGAAGGCTGCTCCATCGGACCATTCTGCTTTGTCGGCAGTCAGGTTAAGCTGGGCGACCGGGTCGAATTGAAGTCCCATGTCGTCGTGACCGGCGACACCCAGATCGGTGATGAGACCGTGATCTTCAATTTCTCGGTGATCGGAGAAATTCCGCAGGACCTGAAATTCGGGGGTGAGGATACGCGGCTTGAGATCGGCAAGCGTAACCGCATTCGTGAACATGTGACGGTGAATGCCGGAACCGAGGGCGGCGGCGGTGTGACCCGGATCGGCGACGATTGTCTTTTTATGGCAGGTGTGCACGTGGCGCATGACGTTCAGATCGGGGATCGTGTGATCATGGTGAACCATTCCGGCGCGGCGGGTCACTGTGTCATCGAGGATGATGTGATCGTGGGCGGAATTTCCGGCCTTCATCAATGGGTGCGCGTGGGCCGTGGCGCGATCATCGGCGCACTGACTATGGTGCCCAATGACGTGATCCCATATGGCCTGGTTCAGGCGCCTCGGGGTGAGTTGGACGGACTGAACCTGGTTGGCTTGAAACGGCGCGGTGTCTCGCGCGAGGATATCTCGGCCCTGCGTGCTGCATTCCGCGAATTGTCGACTGGCGATGGCACGTTCATGGAACGCGCGCACCGGGTAGGTGTGGACAACGAAAGCGAATATGTGCAGCGGATCGTGGATTTCGTGACCGGGCAATCCGATCGCTCGTTCCTGACGCCGAGGAAATAGGTCGATGCTGGCATTGATTGCTGGAACAGGCGCATTGCCGGGCGAAGTGGTTGACCAACTTTCCGATCGCCCTCTGATTTGTGCGATGGAAGGGTTCACACCGGACACTTTGACTGCGGATATCGTCTTTCAATTGGAACAGCTGGGAAGCTTCCTTGCGGATTTGAAAGCGCGCGGCGTGACCGAGATTTGCATGGCTGGCGCGGTGCGCCGTCCCGCGATTGATCCATCGCGGATTGATGCGGCCACGATGACTCTGGTTCCAGTACTGCAACAGGCGATGATGTCCGGGGATGACGGGGCATTGCGCGCCGTGATCGGCATATTCGAAAACTCTGGACTGACCGTTCGTGCCGCTCACGAAATTGCCCCGGCGTTACTGCCGGAACTAGGGTGCCTTACCGAAACGCAGCCATCCGAGGCTGAACTGTCCGATGCAGACAGGGCAGCGGGTATTCTACGGGCCATGGGAGCTGCGGATATCGGTCAGGCTTGTGCGGTGTCCAAAGGGCAGGCGCTTGCGGTCGAAAGCATCTACGGCACAGATTGGATGCTGCAATCCTTGACCCAACGACCGGATGCGGGGGGTGGCGTTTTGTTCAAAGCGCCGAAACCCGATCAGGACCGACGTGCTGACTTGCCGACCATTGGCCCTGGGACCGTTTCTGGTGCGGTGGCAGCTGGGCTAGCGGGTATTGTCATCGAAAAAGGTGGCGTGATCGTGTTGCAACAGGATCGTGTGATCGACGAATGCAACCGTCTGGGCCTGTTTCTGTATGTGCGTGAGCGGGCGATCTGATGCGAGTCTTCCTGGTCGCCGGTGAACCTTCGGGCGACCGTTTGGGCGGCGCCTTGATGGAAGGGTTGCGCAGTCTCGTACCCGATATCCAGTTCGATGGCGTTGGCGGACCGCTGATGCAGGCACAGGGTTTGGACAGCCGCTTTCCAATGGCCGAACTGTCGGTGATGGGGCTGGTTGAGGTTTTGCCCAAGTTCTTCCACCTGAAACGCCGGATTTCTGAGACCGCTCAGGCCGTTCTGGATACGCAGCCCGATGTATTGATTACCATCGACAGCCCGGATTTTTCACTGCGCGTCGCCAAGCAGGTAAAAGCGCAGAGTGATATCAGAACGGTGCATTACGTCGCCCCCAGTGTCTGGGCATGGCGCCCCGGGCGCGCGGACAAGATGGCCAAGGTGATCGACCAAGTTCTGGCGTTGTTACCATTTGAACCGCCCTATATGGAACGTGCAGGGATGGAGTGTGATTTCGTTGGTCATCCGGTGGCCAGCGAACCGATAGCTTCGGATCAGGATATCCAGGATTTTCGCGCGACCTACGAACTGGGCGACGCACCGATCATACTGGCGCTTCCTGGTTCGCGTGGAAGCGAGATTGAGCGTCTGGCTCCGATCTTTGGTGAGGCGCTGCGCCTTTATCTGAATGAACGGCCGTGCGCACGTATTGTGGTGCCCGCGGTTGCGCATATGGTGGATACCGTCACCGAGCATATGCAAAGCTGGCCCGGAAACCCTGTTGTCGTCGATCCGCGCGAGATGCCTTCGGATCAGGCACAAGCACAAAAGCGGGTCGCGTTTGCGGCGGCAGAGTTGTCACTCGCCGCTTCGGGGACGGTTTCGTTGGAACTGGCCGCGCAATCGACGCCTATGGTGATAGCGTATAATCTGAACTGGCTGACCACTCTGATTGCCAAGCGGATGGTCAAGCTGGATACTGTAACGCTCGTCAATCTGGTGTCCGAGACCCGAACAGTCCCCGAGTGTTTGCTGGATGATTGTCAGCCTGAACAGATAGCAGGGGCGTTGAAACAGGTCGCGGCTGCCCCCGATGCGCAGCGCGATGCCATGACCCTCACGATGGAACGTCTGGGGCGCGGAGGTGAGGCCCCCGGTTTGAGGGCCGCCCGAGCCGTTCTTGATCGGATGACTCCGTAATGCTGGACTTCGTGCTGTTCGGACTGTCCGCCTTTATGGCTCAGATTCTGACCAATCTGGACAATCTGGCGGCGCTGCTGGCGCTATCGCTGGTGTCGGGGGCCAAACGCGCGGTCTTTGGCTTTCTGCTTGCGCAGGGGGTCGTGATCAGCGCAGCGCTTTTGCTGGCGTTGGGGGTTGAGGATGTCGTGCCGCACTGGGCCGGGTATCTGGGTCTGATACCTCTGAGTTTGGGCATCTTAGCCTTGATCCGGCAAAGGCGGGGAACCGAGACTGAAACGCACGCAAATCTGGATACCGGGGCGTCGGTGATCATGGTCACGCTGCTGTTCATCAGCCTGTCGATGGATACGTTTGCCGTCCTTGCGCCTCTGCTGGCCGACTCGGCCCCCACGTTCAGAACGGCTGGTGTTATCGGGGCCGTGTTGGCGGCACTTGGTCTGGCAACCGTTGCGCTGTTAGGGGCCAAAGCGCCGTTCATGAGCGGCACGCTGGCCCGGCGGTTGGAACGGTTGGTTCCCTATGTGATGATTTGCGCCGGGCTCTATATCCTTAGCAACTCGTGGACGGACGCGATTTAGTACCCGCGCCAGATCCAGCCGCCGCCAAAGATACGGCTGCCTTCCGACGCGTAGAACACACAGGCCTGACCGGGTGAGACACCTTCTTCGGGCGTCAACAGCTCAACCTCTGCCGTGGTATTGGACAAAGGTCTTACGATCGCCTCGCGCGGGGGTCGGGTCGAGCGGACCTTAACCAGAACATGCCATTCATCTCGTGAGGTGAAGGGTTCATCCCCAAGCCAATTGATTTCACGCACAGGAATGGTTCGGGTGGCCAGCATCTCTTTGGGGCCAACAACGACTTGTTTCGCATCGACGTCCAGTTTTACGACATACAGTGGCTCGCTAAGGCCACCGATGCCCAGACCGCGGCGTTGTCCGATGGTATAGTGGATCACACCGTTATGCTGCGCCAGAACGCGACCGTCCGCATGCACGATCTCACCGGGTTCTGCCGCACCGGGGCGCAGTTTTTCGATGACGCTGGCATAATTGCCGTTGGGCACGAAGCAGATGTCCTGACTGTCCGGCTTGTCCGCCACGGCCAGCCCGTATTGCGCTGCCATCTCGCGGGTGGCGTCCTTCGAGGGCAGGTGGCCCAGAGGGAAACGCAGGAAATCCAACTGCTCGGGTGTGGTCGAGAACAGGAAATAGGACTGATCGCGGTTCGCGTCCTCGGCGCTATGCAACTCTGGCCCATTGGGACCCATTTTGCGTTGGATATAGTGACCGGTGGCCATGCAGTCGGCCTCAAGATCTTTGGCGGTCTCCAGCAAATCCTTGAATTTGACCCGTTCGTTGCAGCGGATGCAGGGCACCGGAGTAGCACCTGCCAGATAGCTGTCAGCAAACTCGTCGATCACCGCGTCTTTGAAGATGTTCTCGTAATCCAGAACATAGTGCGGAAATCCGCGTTCCTCGGCCACACGGCGTGCGTCATGGATATCGATCCCCGCACAGCAAGCACCTTTCTTGGCCAGCGCTGCACCATGATCGTAAAGCTGTAGCGTTACACCAACCACGTCATAGCCCTGGTCGGCCAGGTGGGCCGCCACGACAGAGCTGTCTACGCCACCGGACATGGCAACAACCACCCGCGTTTCCGAGGGCGGTTTGGCAAAGCCAAGCGAATTGAGTTGGGTCTCGGCAGCGAGGGCCATGGTGATTCCAGTGCGGGTTAAGAAAGACCGGCAGAATATAGGAAAATTCTACACACTCTCAAGGGGCGGTTTCACTCAGCATTAAGTAGGGTGGTGTCAGCTTTGTCGCAGCACGAAGAGGGTCATAAAATGTTTTTGCACAAAGTTGAAGGTCCAAGATCCATAACCTTACCAGATGGAACGGTTTTATCGCGCGCCGATCTGCCGCCAAAGGATACGACACGCTGGGTCGCATCGCGCAAGGCAATCGTCGTGCGGGGGGTGGTTTATGGGCTGATCACACTGTCAGACGCCAAGAAGCGATACGGCCTCAGTGATGAGGAATTTAACGCGTGGGTTGCGGCCGTCGCAGAACACGGCACGAACGCTTTAAAGGTGACCGCGATAAAAAAATATCGACAACCTAAGGGTGAAAGGGAATAAATGATTCAACGGTAACGTCAGATTAACCATTTTTGAGCAGGCTCAATTTGAATTGGTAAATTGACCCGAATTGGAGCAGTAAATGCGTATACTTCTTGTCGAGGATGATCCGACTACGTCCAAAAGCATTGAATTAATGCTGACACACGCAAACCTCAACGTCTATGCAACGGATTTGGGTGAGGAAGGTATCGATCTTGCAAAGCTTTATGACTACGATCTGATCCTGCTGGACTTGAATTTGCCGGACATGAATGGGCATGAAGTCCTGCGGCAACTGCGCATCGCTCGGGTGGAAACACCAATCCTGATCCTGTCAGGCGCAGACGACACGGAAAGCAAAATCAAAGGTTTTGGGTTCGGTGCCGACGATTATATGACCAAGCCCTTCCATCGAGAGGAGTTGGTGGCCCGAATCCATGCCATCATCCGCCGCTCAAAAGGGCATTCGCAATCCATCATCCAGACCGGTCGCGTTGCGGTTAACCTCGATGCCAAAACGGTCGAAGTGGAAGGCAAGGCGGTTCATCTGACCGGTAAGGAATATCAGATGCTTGAGCTGCTCAGCCTACGCAAGGGCACCACGTTGACTAAAGAGATGTTCCTGAACCACCTCTATGGCGGCATGGACGAGCCCGAGTTGAAAATCATCGACGTTTTCATCTGCAAGCTGCGTAAGAAACTCAGCAACGCCACCAGTGGTGAAAATTACATCGAGACAGTTTGGGGCAGGGGCTATGTCCTGCGTGATCCGCAAAGCAACAGTGTTGACGAAACGCGGATGGCGGTTGGGGCCTGATTTGAACATGGTCGCCCGTGGTCCGGGGCGACCGCTTTCACTCACTGAACAGTACGTCTGGACCTGAACATGACCTCGCCCTATCACTGAGGTCCAAGACTAAGTGACAGGGCGAGGCCATGAGCAAGTTGATTCCGGTATCTGACCTGACTGAACAGGCCGCGCGCGCTGAGTTGGCGCAATTGGCCGAACAGTTGGCGCGGGCAAACACGCTGTATTACGGCGAAGACGCCCCCGAGATTTCGGACGCCGAATATGATGCGCTCAAGCGTCGAAATGCTGAAATCGAAACGCGGTTTCCGCAACTAAAGCGCGCCGACAGCCCCTCGGATCAAGTCGGCGCTCGCCCGTCTGATGGTTTTTCGAAAGTTACCCATGCTGTTCGCATGATGTCGCTCGGCAATGCGTTCGACGACGAAGACGTGCAGGATTTTGACCGCTCAATCCGAAAGTACCTCGGGTTAGAAGCATCTAAACCTTTGTCTTACACGGCTGAACCTAAAATTGACGGTCTGTCGCTTTCCTTGCGGTATGAGAAGGGCAAATTGGTTCAGGCGGCCACCCGCGGAGACGGCGAAGTTGGTGAAAATGTCACGGCAAATGCCCGGACGATTTCAGATATTCCCCAAACCTTGGAAAATGCGCCGGACATTTTGGAAGTTCGGGGCGAGGTCTACATGTCTCATGAAGACTTTGAAAAGCTAAATGCGCGGCAGGAAGAGGCAGGTGAAAAGCCTTTCGCCAATCCACGAAACGCAGCAGCGGGTTCCTTGCGGCAATTGGATTCGTCCGTCACGCGATCCCGGCCATTGCGGTTCTTTGCCTATGCCTGGGGTGAGCTGTCCGAACCCTTGGCAGAAACCCAAATGAAGGCAATTGATCGGTTGCGCGGTCTTGGTTTCGCCACCAATTCCCTGACCCAGCTGTGTGAAACGACGGATCAGATGCTGGCGCATTACCGTGAAATCGAGGCCCAACGATCCACCTTGGGTTATGATATCGACGGCGTCGTCTACAAAGTGAACGATCTGTCCTTGCAGGGGCGTCTGGGGTTCCGCTCCACAACCCCCCGCTGGGCGATTGCGCACAAGTTTCCTGCGGAACTGGCCTGGACCCGACTTGAAGCGATCGACATTCAGGTTGGCCGCACTGGGGCGCTCAGCCCGGTTGCCAGGTTGCACCCGGTCACAGTGGGTGGTGTGGTCGTGTCGAATGCCACCTTGCACAACGAAGATTATATTGCGGGTCGTGACGCCAAAGGTGGTACTATCCGCGACGGCAAGGATATTCGGGTCGGTGATTGGGTGCAGGTATACCGAGCCGGTGATGTGATCCCGAAACTGGCCGATGTCGATATCTCGAAACGACCCGAAGGGGCAGAGCCGTTTCAGTTCCCCAAGACCTGCCCCCAATGCAACAGCGACGCGGTCCGCGAAGAGGGCGACGCAGTGCGCCGCTGTACCGGGGGTGTAATTTGTCCGGCACAGGCGGTTGAAAAGCTGAAGCACTTCGTTTCTCGCAAGGCCTTCGACATCGAAGGTTTGGGCGCCAAGCAGATCGAGATGTTCTACGATGACCCGGATCTGCCAGTCAGAACGCCGGTCGATATTTTCACCCTGCAGACACGCGACGCGGCAAACCTGAACAAACTAGCCAATCGAAAAGGCTGGGGGGCGCAAAGTGCGGGTAATCTGTGGGAGGCCATCGACGAGAAACGCAAAATTCCCTTTGGTCGGCTACTGTTTGCACTGGGCATCCGCCATTTGGGTGAGGCCGCGTCGAACCTGATCGCGACACATTATGGAAACTGGGGTGACTTTGAACGCGCCATTACCTCTGCGGCGGGGTTCGAAGGCCCCGAATGGGACGACTTGTTGGGCGTGGATGGCGTCGGCGAGGTTATGGCCCGCGCCCTCATATCAGCCTTCGCGCAAAAGGCCGAGCGCGCCAGCATTGATGCGCTGGTCGCCCAGCTGGACATACAAGAGGCGAAACGCCCCGACACAGCCGGCAGTCCGGTCGCAGGCAAAACGGTCGTCTTCACGGGCACGCTGGAAAAGATGACTCGCGCCGAGGCCAAGGCCCGCGCCGAGGCATTAGGGGCTAAAGTCTCGGGTTCGGTCAGCAAGAAAACCGACATTCTGGTTGCCGGCCCCGGTGCTGGCTCCAAGGCAAAGAAAGCTGCTGAACTGGGTATTGAAACATTGGATGAGGATGGCTGGTTGCAGCTGATCGGAACCGCATGAGCGGGCGCCCGGAAAGCCTGTTTCCGCTGTTCGCGGGGTTGGAAACATTGGATGGGGTTGGGCCGAAGACAGCTCAGGTCTTGACCCAAGCGGGGACGGAGTCGCCGCGCGATGTGCTGTTCAGCCTGCCATATGCCGTCATTGACCGCCGTCGGCGCGATACGATTCAGGGTGTTGACCTGCCGACCACACTGACAGTTGAAGTGACTGTTGGTACGCACCGGCCCGCCCGCAATAAGGGCGGTGCTTACCGGGTGCATGTCGAGGATAGCCAGGCAGATTTCCAGTTGGTGTTCTTTCACGCGCGCGGTGACTACCTGAAGCGTATTTTGCCGGAAGGTTCACGGCGGGTGATTTCGGGCAAGCTCGAACTGTTCGATGGCATGGCGCAGATGGTCCACCCGGATCATATGGTGCCTGTGGAAGAGGCCCAGGAAATTCCGGATTTTGAACCGGTGTATCATCTGACACAGGGGATCACACAGAAAACGGCCTATAAAGCTGCCCGCAGCGCGTTGGCGCGGGTCCCGGAATTGGCTGAATGGATCGATCCCACCCTGGTGGCTAAGCAAGGGTGGTCAGCCTGGGCCACTGCAATTGCAGCTGCGCATAACCCGCAGGGGGCAGATGATGTGGCGCCTCATGCTCCCGCACGGGAACGTCTGGCCTATGATGAGTTGTTTGCGCATCAATTGACGTTGGCCTTGGCCCGTCAGCGAGAGCGGAAAGCGCGGGGTCTGGTCAGTGTCGGAACGGGGGCTTTGCAGGCCAAGGTTCTTGCCAGCCTGCCATATCAACCTACCAAAGCGCAGCTGCGGGCCATTGACGACATCGGTGGCGATATGGCCTCGGACGCGCGTATGAACCGGTTATTGCAGGGCGACGTGGGTGCGGGCAAGACGCTGGTGGCCTTCATGGCCTTGCTCATCGCGGTCGAGGCCAAAGGCCAGGGCGTCATGATGGCGCCTACCGAAATTCTGGCCCGGCAACATCTGGAGGGATTGCGCCCGTTGGCCGAAGAGGCTGGGGTCGTGCTGGAAATCCTCACTGGCCGGGACAAGGGCGCGGAACGACGTGCAAAGCTGGCGGCGCTGAAGAATGGCGATATTCAAATCCTGGTCGGAACTCACGCGGTATTTCAAAGCGATGTTGAATTCAGGGCGCTCCGGCTGGCGATTGTCGATGAACAACACCGGTTCGGTGTTCGGCAACGAATGGAGTTGTCGGAAAAAGGGCAGGGCGCGGATGTGCTGGTGATGACCGCCACTCCGATCCCTCGCAGTCTGGCCTTGGCGCAATATGGCGATATGGATGTTTCGGTGCTGGACGAAAAACCGCCGGGACGAAAACCCATCAAGACTGCCATCATCAGCACAGATCGCATGGACGATGTCGTTTCGCACCTACGTCGAGCGATTGATGAAGGACGTCAGTGTTACTGGGTCTGTCCGTTGGTCGACGAATCCGAAGTTTCGGACCTTACGGCAGCCGAAGAGCGTTTCAAGCGCTTGCGCGCCATTCTGGGCGAAGGAGTGGTCGGGTTGGTGCATGGCCAGATGCCATCGGTCGATAAAGATGCTGCCATGAAGGCCTTTCAGGACGGGCAAACCAAGATACTTGTCGCCACAACCGTGATCGAGGTTGGGGTAAATGTCCCAAACGCCTCGATCATGGTCATAGAGCGCGCTGAGATTTTTGGGCTTGCGCAACTGCACCAGTTGCGCGGACGCGTTGGGCGTGGTGAGGCGGATTCAACCTGCCTGCTGATGTATCAGCCTCCGCTCAGTGAAAGCGGGCGGAAACGATTAGAAGTGCTACGCGAAACCGAAGACGGGTTTCGTATTTCAGAAACTGATCTGCAAATGCGTGGCGCGGGTGATTTGATCGGGACAGCGCAATCCGGGTTGCCGAAATTTCGGATCGCAGACCTGGAACGTCAGGCAGGGTTGATGGCAACGGCGCAGACTGATGCCCGTGCGTTTCTGTCTGCTGATCCCCGTTTGAAATCGGACCGGGGGCAGGCGGCACGTGTTCTGCTGTGGCTTATGAAACAGGATCAGGCAATCCGTTTGATTTCAGTAGGTTAGAAATTTTGTTCCACTAAGTTCACAAATGTTCTCAAAAAGTTCTTTACCGACTCATCAAAATATGAGAACAAAAGGTCAACAAAGGATTAAATCTCGACCGGAGGTGAGACCATGCTGACCCAGATCAAGACCGCCCTGAGCCGCTCGCAATCGACGATTTTGCAAGATGCTGTGGGGGCCGTGTCTTTGGTGGTCATGTTGATGGTTGCACTGCACCTGCCCGGAGCGTTCTAAGCCTTTCTGCCTGCGATCTCGTGCCGACCATACCGCGCTGTCATCCCCATTTCAGTCAAGGGTGACCTGCCTGTCCCAATTCCCTTGAGGGGCCTGCCTCGGCCCCGTGCGGCTATCCGGACCCCACGCGAGACACGCACAACCTGCCGCCGCCCTTTCCGCCCGGAAGGTGCGGCGGTTTTTTCTTATAACTGCCCGGTTTTCATGATCTCAAGAAGCGCGGACAGAACGGAATTCACTGCGACCGAAGCCAAGATCATTCCCATGACCCGGCTGATAATCGCAGCACCCGAAGAACGGATGACACGGATTATCGGGTCCGCCAGCAGCATCAGAACAAACGAAATCAGAATAACGGACAGCATGACCAGCGCCGTAATACCCTGATCCGCGGCGCTGTAACGGTTATTGTCGGTGAGAATGACAATCGCCAGCATTGCACCGGGTGACGCCAAGGACGGTACTGCCAACGGGAAAATCGCCGGATTGGGTTTGTTGGCGGAAATCTCCATTTCCTCTTCAGCTTCATGCTGTTCGACGACTTGTTTGCTTTCGCCAAAGATCATTGTCAGCGCAAAAAGGAACAGGATGATACCACCAGCGACCTGAAACGAATTCAGTCCGATATCCAGCGCCTCGATCAGCAATTGGCCGAAAATCAAAAAGAACAGAAGGACACCAGCGCTGACCAACGCGGCGAGCAGGGCGGTTTTGCGACGGGCCGCTGCAGTCAGGCCCGCCGTGACGGCTATGAAAACAGGGATTGTGCCAATCGGGTCAATTACGACCCAGAGTGTAACAAAGTGTTCAAGCAATTTTTCCATCCAATCCCCCCGACATCATGCGGGGTGATTAAACCGGATTGCCCGCAAAAATTCCAATGTTATGCGCAATTTGCCTGTTCAGCTTGCCGCATCGCTTCGGCGGTGGCCTCAAGGGCCAGCAGTATCGATGCGTGGCGGTTTTTGTAGTCCCGCGCAGGGATCAGAACTTCGAGCCCATCAAATGGTGCATCAGGTACGGGTCCGTCTTTCTTCAACATGGCGGCCAATTGATCGCGTGCAGTTTCCACCTGCGCCCGAGTCGCCCCGATGATGGCACTGCCCACGACTGAGGCCGAAGCCTGGCCCAAGGCACAGGCTTTGACGTCCTGCCCGAACTCCGAGATCTTGCCGTCCTGTATCTTCACATCCACGGTCACCGTCGACCCGCACAGGGGTGAGCGTTTTTTCACCGTAGCATCAGGATTCTCAAGCCGGTCCAGATGCGGAATATCCGCAGCCAGCGCCAGAATGCGGCCGGAATAGAGCTTTATCAGGTCGTTCTCGCCGGACATGACTTTCCCTCGTTGTCTGTTCCCCATACATAGTGAGCATCTACCGGGATGCAAAAGGTTTTTCTCATGTCTGCCACCGTCACGTTTGATCCGTCCTCGCTGAAGTTTAATGAGGCCGGGCTGATCCCTGCCATCGCTCAGGATGCAAGCTCGGGCGAAGTGTTGATGATGGCCTGGATGAATGTTCAAGCCGTTGAGAAGACGTTGGAAACCGGGCGCGTCACATATTGGTCGCGGTCGCGTCAATCGTTTTGGATCAAGGGCGAAACCTCGGGCCATGTGCAGGAATTGGTGGATTTCCGCTTTGATTGCGACCGCGATTGTTTGCTAGTTCTAGTGCGTCAAACCGGTGCTGCGTGCCATACAAATCGCCGTACCTGCTTCTATACCGCGGTACGAGACGGCGACGAGGTCGAGCTGATGTCATCCATGGAGTGACCGGTTCACAGTCCAACCATCGCCCGGATATCTGCTGGCGACGCCCCCTCGGCCCGGTATTTCGAGATCGCCCGCGCATCGTCACGCTTGGCTAGACGTTTTCCTACGTCGTCGCGGATCAACCGGTGATGAAGGTACTGCGGTGTCGGTAAACCCAGCAAGGCTTGCAGCACAACATGAATACGGGTCGCTTCGAACAGGTCCTGTCCGCGTACAACGTGGGTAATACCCTGTGCGGCGTCGTCCAAGACCACTGACAAGTGATAAGACGTTCCCATATCGCGTCGCGACAGGATAACGTCGCCGATTGTGTCTGTCAGCTCGCCTAAAGAAAACGGGATGGTGCCCGTCTCTCCATTTGGTCCCGCGCCGGATTCGTGAAATGCGCCGACTTTTGCACCGGGTTGGGCTGAACCCGTAAGCACGCGGCCTGCAGCGACCATATCCAATCTCAAAGGAATGTCCGTGGGACGTTGTGTGTCTCGACGTTTGCCATGGCACGTCCCAGGGTAAATGATCCCGTCTGGACCGTGCAGCGGTGCACCTTCTTGTGGGGCACTGGCCGCAGCGGCGATATCTTTGCGGTTGCAGGTGCAGGGATAAAGCAGGCCCCGCGACCACAAGTCATCCAATGCTCTGTCATATACTGCCAACCGGTCGGACTGACGCATGATGGGTTCAGGCCACCACAGCTCAAGCCACCGCAGGTCATCATAAATTTGTTCTTCCCAGTGGGGGCGCGATCGAGATTGGTCGATATCCTCGATCCGCAACAGGAATTGACCGTCTTCAGACCCGGCCAGATCATGGGCGAGCATCGCTGAATACGCATGTCCCAGATGCAGCGGACCTGTGGGAGACGGCGCAAATCGGGTTTTAAAAATCACGCTTTTTCAACGATATATACGTCCGACTTAAGGTCCATTCCTGGTAGGTGAGGACCGTATTCCCGAAACAGCAACCGAGCTGCTCCCATATCAAGCCAATCATTCAAGCGTGAAGTGTAAGAGACGTCCTCAAGCGCATGATCATTAAAGGAAAAGCCAAGCAGGCCGCCTTCGGGAAGCGCGCGCATCAGCATATCGAAAACCTCGGGCGGTGCTGCGCCAACCCCAATGACACCGATTGCGGTGATCGCCTTGTAGGCTCCTTGATCCAACGGATCGGGATTGGTGATCTCAAAGGTTGAAAGACTTCGATAGACCCCCTTGGCCAGAGCGCCTTCTAGCATCTTCGGAGTTGGATCAACGCCGTCAATCACTTCGAAACCCGCCGCATGCAAGGCTACACCGGACAATCCGGTGCCACAGCCATAATCCAGGATCGGAGTTTGCGGCTCGGGCAGCTTTGACCATAACGCCTCGGCCACCCGCCCGGGGGTCGCATAGCCATGCGCGCCAACCTCGGCATCATAGGAGGACGCCCATTTTTGATAGTGCGCATGCGTCTCTTGCGGGGTGTCCAGACTATAGACGTCTTTGAGGTACTTATCGCTCATACACAGATACTACGCTGCATGAGCCAACAGCGTCCAGTCAACACTGCTCCAGCCAGTTGGTCCACTCGGCCTTGGCGCGATCCGTATAAGCCTTGTAGCGGTCCTTGCGACCGCGCCGACCGCCTTTTAGCCCTTCGACAGGTCGGAATAGGCCGAAATTGACGTTCATGGGCTGAAAAGTCTTGGCCTCGGCCCCGCCGGTGATGTGGTGGATCAGGGCGCCCATGGCGCTGTCCTGCGGAACCTCGGGCAGGGTCCGGCCCAGAATCTCGGCCGCGGCCAGACGACCGGCCAACAGGCCCATCGCCGCGCTTTCGACATAACCCTCGACCCCGGTGATCTGCCCCGCAAAACGGATATTTGGTTTCGATTTCAACCGCATCTGCGCATCCAAAAGCGTCGGAGAGTTGATAAACGTATTGCGGTGAATACCGCCCAACCGCGCAAAGCTGGCGTTTTCCAGACCGGGGATCATACGGAACACTTCGGTCTGCGCGCCATATTTCATCTTGGTTTGAAAGCCGACGATATTGAACAGCGTACCAAGGGCATTGTCGCGGCGCAGTTGCACCACCGCATGCGGTTTGACGTCAGGCTGATGAGGATTAGTCAGGCCGACCGGCTTCATCGGGCCGTGGCGCAGCGTTTCGCGACCACGCTCTGACATCACCTCGATCGGCAGGCAGCCGTCGAAATACCCCGCCGTTTCGCCTTCGTGAAACTCAGTTTTGTCAGCGGCCAGCAGAGCGTCGATAAATGCCTCATACTGTTCGCGGTCCATTGGGCAGTTCAGATAGGCGGTGCGTTCTTCCTCGGTCTCGCCTTTGTCATAGCGCGATTGCATCCAGGCTTTGCTCATATCGATGCTGTCGGCATAGACAATCGGGGCAATGGCGTCGAAAAATGCCAGGGACTCTGCACCCGTTTCGGTTCGGATGGAGTCACCCAATGTTGCCGATGTCAAAGGACCGGTGGCAAAGATCCAGTGGCCGTCATCGGGCAGGGCAGTGACTTCTTCCCCTGTAACCTCGATACGCGGATGGGCCTGCAGTTTGGCGGTAACCGCCTCGGCAAAAGGATCGCGGTCTACAGCAAGCGCACCACCCGCGGGCAGCCGGTGCGCGTCCGCCGTTGTCATGATCAGGCCGTTCGCGGCGCGCATTTCCCAATGCAGCAAGCCAACGGCATTCTGTTCATCATCGTCTGAGCGGAATGAGTTCGAACACACCATCTCGGCCAGATTGCCAGTTTGGTGCGCAAAGGTGCCTACTTTGGGTCGCATTTCGTGGATCACCACATCTACGCCCATTTCCGCCGCCTGCCAGGCGGCCTCGGACCCGGCCATGCCGCCGCCCACGATATGCAGTTTTTGTGTCATGCGCTGCCACATAGGACAGTGAACCGTGCAACGCAACACAGGCCGCTTAGTTTAAGAATTTATGGGAATTTTGGGGTCGCCGCTGCGGGAATGTCGACGCCGGTGAGAGAAACCAGCTTGGAGGGACCTTCCGCCCACGGCGACCCAAAAAGTGTATCTAGAGCCATAGCCCTGTCCCAGCATTGCCACAGTGTCGCCCTTTTGGGAAGTGCAAAATTACGAACAATCGTAAAAATTGTTGACAATAATCGCTTTATTGGTGCCAGTTCGGCGGCCTTTTTTCGATAAATGCAGATATGCCTTCTTCGGTATCGCGATGCAGCATATTCTGCGCCATTACGTCTCCGGTATAGTCATAGGCCTGCTCCAGAGGCATTTCCAGCTGCTTGTAGAAGGCCTGTTTGCCGATTTTCACAGCCGAACCCAATTTGGCCGCAAGCTGATCGGCAAGCGACACGGTTTCATGCTCCAACAACATTTCGGGCACGACGCGATTGATCAGACCCAGCTCGGCTGCAGTTTCGGCCGAGATAAAGTCGCCAGTCGTCAGCATCTCGAACGCGCGCTTGCGCGAGATGTTCCGGCTGAGGGCAACCATCGGTGTCGAGCAGAACAAACCGATATTCACACCGTTCACGCCAAACCGCGTACCTTCAGCCGCGACGGCCAGATCGCAGGTGGCGACCAACTGGCATCCCGCAGCGGTGGCGATACCGTGGACCTGTGCGATGACCGGTTGGGGCAGGGCCCGGATTGACAGCATCATCTGGGTGCATCTGGCGAACAAGCCCTGGAAATAGGCTTTGCCGCCGTCCTCGGCCTGACGTCCGGCTGTCATCTGTTTCAGATCATGACCTGCACAGAACGCTTTGCCTTTACCGCGCAGGATAACCGCCCGAATCGCGCTGTCGTCGCGCAGGCTGTCGAACTCGGATTGAAGGGCAGCCAGCATTTCGTCGCTCAGGGCGTTCAGACGATCGGGCGCGTTCATTGTCAGTGTGGCGACTGCGCCTGTGTCGTTACGTTCCAAAATTGCCATCTTGCCCTCCGTAGCGATGTTGGGCCAACTCTAGGTCGGCAAGTCGAGGAGGGGAAGCATGTCATTGGTCATGAGCCGGGAAGACCTGATGGAATACCTGCGGCAAATCTTCCCACAGGTACATCGGGATTTCGTCGTGGAAAAGCTGGATGAGGACTCGATCGAGATGCGATTGGTTGTCGAAGATCGCCATCTGCGCCCTGGCGGTACAGTTTCAGGGCCATCCATGTTCGGGTTGGCGGATGTTAGTGTCTATGCGATGATCCTGGCGCGCAAGGGACGCCAATCCTTAGCCGTTACCACGAACAGCTCCTTAGATTTTTTAAGAAAACCCGAGGGCGGCAAAGATATTATTGCCCGATGTCGACTGCTAAAGCTGGGCCGCAGTCTGGCTGTTGGGGATGTGCTGATGTTTTCAGAAGGGTCGGACAGACCCGTCGCGCGCGCCACGATGACCTATTCATTACCTCCCGAAGGATCGGCCGCGGCGGCCTTCGGATAAAAAAGGCCGGGCGAAGCCCGGCCAGGAAGAGGTCCCATCAAGGGACTGGGGAAAACTCAACCCTGCCAGAATGGGCGGGTGAATTCCTGACGAGCCTGATATCTTGTCAGACCGACATCCTTAAGAAGCCTGTCATCCAGCTTGGACAGGTTGAGCCGGCTACGGCGTTGACGTTCCCATTTCGTGACCGTCGCCGCAAACCGCACGGCCAGCGCGGCGATCAGCGGCAGCCGGGGGCTGTCGTTCAGCAGCAAGAGGGCGGGGTTGTGCATCGAGCGTGTCATCAGGGTATCCTTTCAAATTGTATTGACACAAAGTTAAAGTGTTCGGTATATGTGCTTGATACATTCAGGATTGTGCCAAAATCAAAGGAAGAATTGTAATGGATACAATTTGGCCGGAATCGCTGCCAAAATCCAAGGGGCCGAAATATACTCTGGTCGCTGATACAATCAGAAAAGCGATTGATAACAAGTTGCTGGAGGTAGGGACAAAGCTGCCCCCAGTGCGTGAATTGGCGTATCGGTTACAAATCACACCGGGCACAGTTGCGCGGGCATATACGATTCTGACGGATGAGGGATTGTTACACGCCGAGGTCGGACGTGGTACATTTGTCGCCCCGCCCAAATCGCCAATCCTGGATGATGTCTGGGCCCGCCAACTGCATTTGCAAGACAACAAGTACAATGCCAATGTCAGTCTTTTCAGCCCACGATTGGCGGATGTTGGGCAGGTCTCGCTAATCCGGGAGTGCCTGCAAAAAGTGGCCCAGGCTGATCCGGGTCTATTTTTGAACTACCCGACCCGCGACGCCTATCAACCCATGCGGCAGGCGGTGGTGGAGTGGCTGTCTGACCTACCTTTGGGTGCATTGTCGCATGACGATATTGTGCTGACGCATGGGGGGCAAAACGGGCTGTGCCTTGTGTTTCAAACAATCCTGCGAGGGCCAAAACCGGTCGTTCTGGTCGAAGACCTTTCCTACGCCGGGTTCCGCCGGGCCGGGGAATTGATGCGCGCTGATGTGGTTGGCGTGAAAATGGATAAGTGGGGCGTCGATCCGTCCGCGATGGAACATGTCCTGCGCCAGACATCAGCACAAGCCATCTGCGTTTCACCAGAGGTACAGAATCCGACCGGCGCTCATACACCGCTTGAACGTCGGAAAGAAATTGTCGATGTGGCCCGGCGCTTTGACCTTCAGATCATCGAGGATGATTGTTATCGCATGGGCGACGCTCGTGAACCCAGCTTTCGTGCTTTGGCACCGGAACGGGGGTGGCATGTATCTTCAATCTCGAAAACTCTGACACCTGCGCTGCGTGTTGGGTTTGCCATTGCCCCGCGCGAGCGCAGCGTCGACCTGCGGCGTTCGGCGGAATACGGGTACTTTGGTTTGGCGCAGCCGTTGGCGGAATTGACCAGGTTGCTGCTGTCTGATCCTCGTACGCTGCAGATTGCAAGGGACGTGCGGGTTCGAATGGGTGAATATGTTCGCGTTGCGGTCAACGCCTTGGGCGGGTTCGATTTGAACTGGGCGCCGGATGTGCCTTTTGTATGGCTGAACCTGCCTTCGGGCTGGCGCGCCGCAGCCTTCAGCCGTGCGGCTGAACGAGAGGGGATACAGCTCCGGTCTGCCGATGAGTTCGCTTTGCGGGACGGACGAGCCCCGAATGCGGTTCGTATCGCCATGAACGGGCATGTGTCCCTGGAACGGTTTGAAGATGCGATGCACAGGTTGCGGCGTCTGCTGGACAATCCGCCGGAACAGATCAGTGTTTGATCGTTCAATTCAGTGAGGCCGGATCACCAAAGAAACCCGCCAAATCGGATATTTTACCCTCGGCATCCAAACGAACAAAATCGTGGCCTGACACAACGATACCGCTATCCGGACCGATCATGTGCCAAGTAAAATGGACAACATCGTGATGGTTGGACGGTTCGCTTGTCAGTTCAACACGTCCACCAGAACTCTGTAGAACTTCCCCGATATGATCGCACAGATTCACGCGGCCGTTCACTTCGGCAGTCGGGTCGACATAGCGGCCGTTTTCAGCAAAGCACTTTGTCAAAAGCACAAGGCGCTTATCCGGGTCCGTCTCTTGCCAGGATGCGCCATAGTCAGCGATGGTTTGTTGCCACTCCATAGTAGTCACGCTCCTTGAATCGATTTGCTTATTCAGTATAGCGGGCGAGGCGGGGCGGGGGTAAATGGGCTTAATTATGGGGTAAAATAATACCTATTTTATAACCCATTGATATTACTATATTTAAAAGAAATTAGTGTTGTTGACCTGCGCTGCGGGGGCCTCTAAATACGCTCCATCGAATTCGGGCCGCTCTGATTTGGGGCGGTCTTTCACATCAAACAGGACTATCCTGCCATGAAAACCTTTTCTGCAACACCTGCAGACATCGACAAGAAATGGATCCTGATCGACGCCGAGGGCGTTGTTCTGGGCCGTCTTGCCTCGATCGTCGCCATGCGCCTGCGTGGCAAGCACAAAGCGTCGTTCACCCCGAATATGGACATGGGCGACAACGTCATCGTGATCAACGCTGACAAAATCCAGATGACCGGCAAGAAGCGCGAAGAAAACTTCTACTGGCACACTGGCCACCCGGGCGGCATCAAGTCTCGCACCAAGCAGCAGATCCTCGAGGGTGCACACCCCGAGCGCGTCGTGACCCAAGCGGTCAAGCGTATGCTGCCGGGCAACCGCCTGTCGCGTCAGGTTATGACCAACCTGCGCGTTTACGCCGGTGCCGAGCATCCCCACGAGGCGCAAGCGCCCGAAGTTCTGGACGTTAAGTCCATGAACAAGAAAAACACCCGGAGCTAATGACCGATGGCTGATCAGATCAATACTCTCGAAGAGCTGAGCGCCGTCGCAGGCGTTGAAACCGTGGCCGAAGAAGTCATCGTGCGTGAACCCGTGCGTGACGAGCTGGGCCGTTCCTACGCCACCGGCAAGCGTAAAGACGCTGTTGCCCGCGTTTGGATCAAGCCGGGTTCCGGCAAGGTCACCGTAAACGGCAAGGATCAGGACAAGTACTTTGCTCGTCCCGTTCTGCAGCTGATCCTGCGCCAGCCGTTCCAGGTTGCTGGTGTAGAAGGTGAGTTCGACGTTGTCGCAACCGTCAAAGGCGGTGGCCTGACAGGTCAGGCCGGTGCGGTCAAGCACGGCATCTCGAAAGCGCTGCAACTGTACGATCCGTCGCTGCGTGGCGCACTGAAAGCCGCTGGCTTCCTGACCCGCGATAGCCGCGTTGTGGAACGTAAGAAATACGGTAAGCGCAAAGCGCGTCGTTCGTTCCAGTTCTCCAAGCGTTAATCGCTGCAAAATACAAATTTCAAACGGTCGCAAGAAATTGCGGCCGTTTTCTTTTGGGCAATCAATATTTGACCGATACCCAGTGAGTATTTTCTTTGGCCAAAGAGAGGTTTGTTGACTAACGCTCTGACTTGGTGAGCAAAGCGTTCTCGGCAACCGTCGTAAATTTCTCTCTGATCTGATTGATCTTGCGCCGGTTCAAAGACCGAAACCAGCGGCGAACGGGGATGATCTGCTTGCTACCAAAACTGTCTATCCACACCCAGCGGCCAGACCCGTCAGAAAACGTTTGATAGACAATATTGCCGGTATTCTTGTTGCTGATAAGGACCTGTTCTTCGATCAACATATCGAAGTGTTTGTGCAGGGAAGCCAAATGTTCTTGCGTCAAGCCCCCGCTTTTCGCCAACTCCTTCAGGCTGGGCGACAACTTCCCATCGGGTTCGGAAATTCGTTCATAGACGAGGGCAAGGCCGATATCGGTTTGCACAACACCCCGGACCTCACAAACAGGAATAGCCTCATCCCTGTGCTGGTAACGCACCATAAGGTCAAAGGATTCGTGAAACTCGCGCAGGAAACCTTTGAATACAGTAGATCGCCGAAACGTTCGATCAAACCAAGTGTCGCCCAAAAGACCGTCCTGGCCATCCGTCGTGTCCGGTTGCGGGACTTTTAGAAGCGCGTCAGATGCATCAGGGTGTTGGTAAACAAACTGCCGATTACCCTGAGCTATCACCTCAGAGTTTTTGAGCCTTACCAAGTTTTCGATTCGAGCGGTTGCCATGCCGCCAAATTATAACAGTTTCGTGAAGGTGCAAGCCGAGGTCGTGCCTCAGAACATCCCCCCGAAAAACACAGGTGATCGGGTGAATTTCCGTAGTTAAAATAAGTTACATAATACGTTGTTAAATAATCATTATCAGTAATTTTTATGATTGTAGGTGAAGTTGGAATACGAGCTTCGTCCCGCCGATCAGCAGCAACGCGCTGACCGGTCAAACCCTCTGGCACAGCGAGAACAACACTCTAAACGCGCCGAGCATACCCCCTCAACCAGAGCGTCTTTTTGCTAAGGCGAGATGATCACCTTTCCATCGCTCTTTTTCGAAGCACTGGTCAAGCTTGAGACCACATCTTTCAAAGCAAACCGTTATTAAATGTCGGTTTGCCGGCGTACATCGGTGAAACGGGTTTGGGCCTTGGCCGCAACCCGCGCCTGATTTTCGTGCCGGTGGCCTCACCGGAAGGTCCGTCTTGTGTCAGATCGGTTCCGAACATGGTCGGGGGCAGGGTGGTCATAGTCGCTCTTTCCGATTGAGCGGCACAGCGGCAATGGACTTGGTGTGCGTTCCGCTGGTTCGCAACCAATCAAATGCAATGTGGAAGACCAATCGACACGCAAGATGACGTGATTGGAATAATGATTACGCCAAAAGAGGACGGGCTGCCCCGAATGGCAGCCCGCCAAGTTTCACTGTCCTGACAGCAGATTGCTGAGTTCTTGGATCTTTGTCGCGATCGTTTCAGGCGATGCTTTGATATCGTCCAGAATTTGGATGGCTTGTGTTTTAAGGTTCTGCGCCAGATCGCTTTCCTGAACCGAGGCGACCAACGTGTCATAGTCAAAATTATCAAGGGTCAGTGTGCCGTCTTCAATCCATGAATTTAGCAGATCCTGGCCCTGAGTTGCCAAGGCGGCAACTTGATCACTGGCCTGATCAGCCAGATCCGTGGCTGTTTGCCCTGCTTGTTCAGCAGCGTCTGAGGCCTGTTCCGAGATGGAGGACGCGGCCTCACTGGCTTGCTCGGTCACAGAGCTTGCCGCTTCGCTAACAGCCTCAGAAGCGTCCTCTGCCGCCGATTGCAATTGTTCGGCGGGTGTGGGGTCTGGTTGGGTCGTGTAAAAATAAATTCCTGCGCCAGCGGCAATGATGACCACGGCCAATATGATAGTACGCGACATGTGTCTCTCCTTTGGAAAATGTGTCGCCGAGATGGGTCAAAATTACCCGAGTTCAAAGGGGAAATCCCGGAAATTCTTTTCAAATCCGTGGATTGAGCCATGCTATGCCTATCCGCGAAGAGCGAGCGGCAATAACACGCCGCCATACATTTAGATGCGCGGTTTCACGGCTCAGCATACGGATTCGTCCGTTTTAAAGGGCGATTGGAAGCTCAAGCGTGATGCTTGCTCCTTTTTCGACTTGGTTGATCGACACCGATCCCCCATGCCGTTGAGCCACGGCTGACACGATTGACAACCCCAACCCGCTGCCTTCGGAATAGTCCAGTTGCGAAAACCGACTGAAGGCCGCTTCGCTTTGATCGGGCGAAAGGCCCGCTCCGTCATCCGCTACGGTTACACTGACCGCGCCTTCGTCACGCTGCAGCACAACAGAAATTCGGCTCAACTTGGTGCCGCCGTGCTTTACTGCGTTGTCCAAAAGGTTCTTCAGGGCCTCAGTTAAAAACACCCGATCACCGGACACCATGATCGCCGCCTCGGGCATCGTAACGTCAAACTCGATACCCTTCGCCAAGATGTGAACACCCAACTCGGCACATGCTTCTTCCACAACCAAGCGGAAATCAATCTCATCCATTTGATCCTGGTGCGTCGGTTGCCTGAGCCTTTCAAGTGACAACAGTTGTTCGGCCACCGTTGCCGAGTTCTTTGCGGCCGCCACAAGCTCGTGGATGCGTTTTTCTCGGTCATCATCCGTTTTCGCATCCCGAAGCGCCTCGGCCATCGACTGGACTGCGGCCGCCGGATTCCGCAACTGATGAGCTGCTTCGGATATGAAAACTTGATGGGCGTTGATGCTGTGTTCGACCTGCCCAAAGAGCCGGTTCAAGGTCTTTACAACACCTTGCACTTCGTCCGGGACAGGGCGTTTAATCTCACTTAAGTCATCTGGCGAACGAAGGTCGATTGCGTCCTGCAAATCCAGCAATGGTCTCAGGCCACGCGCCACACCGAACCATACCACAACAGCCAAGGTGGCCAGCAGGATGCCCATGACAATTCCGGCGCGAATGGACAGTTCATTGGCAAATGCGTTGCGATCCGCCATCCGTTGCCAAACCGTGACCGTCGCATCACCTACAAGATTTTCCAAGGTCACACGTTCTGTCATCTTTAGAACGCGCACCGGTTCATCGCGGTAGATCGCTTCGAAAAACTGTGGCTTGTACGCCTCTTGCACCGACGAGTTCGCGGATGCCGGAGGGTAGGCATAACCCGTCACGTAAATGCCGCCGGGGCCAGTCACATGATAGAAGATCTCACCGCCCGATGCGTCGCGGATCAGACTGCGTGTGGTGGGCGACAACGCATCACCGCCCGAAATCGCCACATCCCGCGAAATTGCCAGGCCAGCTGAGAGTAGACTGTCGTCAAAAAGCTCCTGAGCGGTCTTCTGGGCAACCATAAAACGCCAAAACCCAAGCAGCACTGCAAGCAACACCAAAGGTGTCAGGATAAGAATGAACAGCCTTAGCCTGAGCGAGCCGTGGTTGATCACTTCTGCACCTCAAGCAGATACCCCAGACCGCGGGCTGTCTTAATCTTTATACCCAAGTTTTGAAGGCGCTTTCGCAGTCGCGACACATGAGGTTCAACAGCCGAAACCTCGACATCCGCCCCTACACCATAGACGTAATCAGTTAGTTGGCTTTTGGGAACGATCCTGCCCCGACGCTCCAACAGGCATTCCAGCACCGCTATTTCCCGTCGCGGAATATCCATCACCTCACCCTTAACGCTGACCTGACGAGCAGTGCGGTCGAACTCTAGGCTGCCGATGCTTTCCCGCGCTCCGTAATCAAGCTGTTTGCGGCGTGAAAGCGCCCGGATGCGTGCCTCCAACTCGTCCATTTCAAAGGGTTTGACCAGATAGTCATCGGCCCCCATGTCCAAACCAGACACCCGGTCGCTTGTCTCAGTGCGTGCTGTCAGCAGAATTACGGGCGCACTGTCTCCACGGTTGCGAAGCGATTTCAGGATTTCCAACCCGGACCGACCTGGCAGGTTGATGTCCAGAACGATCAAGTCCGCGCTTTCCTGTTCAAGATACAGGTTCGCTGCGTCGCCGTCGGTCAGTACATCTGCTGCATGTCCTCGGTCTCGCAGACGATAGGCAATTGCGTTGGCAAGGGGTTCATTATCCTCGACGATGACGATCCGCATCGGGTCTCCTGCAAGTTTCGCGCAAGGTTGGCACTCCATGATTGCCAGATGGGAGGGGGAATCAACCCCACAGTTCTATTTACGATCATGGTGGCGCGACAGTCGCTGGCATGGTTGTCTGGTCAACAGGGAGGAACCAATGGCCATTACCAAATTCACCCGTCGCGCCGTCGTGGGGCTGATTGCCGCCGCCGGTCTCACGGCACCCGCCGCAGCCGAGGTCGACTTCTCAGGCAAGACTATCGAATGGGTCATCCCGTTCTCGGAAACGGGCGGTTCGGCCAAATGGGCCAATTTCTTTGCACCACTTCTGTCCGAGGCTCTGCCAGGACAGCCAACCGTGGTTGTTAAGTTCATGCCCGGCGCAGGTTCGACCAAAGGTGCCAACTGGTTCCAGGAACAGGCGCACGATGATGGAACTTTACTGTTCGGCACCTCGGGTTCGACACAGTTCCCGTATCTGCTGAGCGATCCGCGCGTCCGCTATGAATACAATGACTGGATTCCGGTGATGGCGTCCGGCACCGGCGGTGTGGCTTATCTGAACACTGAAGATGGCGCCAAGTTTGATGGCTCTGCAAATGCGTTGAAAGACACCAACTTCATTTACGGTTCGCAGGGTGCGACCCGGCTGGACCTCGTGCCGCTTTTGGCATGGCAAATGTTGGGTATGAATGTTGAGCCGGTATTTGGCATCAAGGGTCGCGGCGATGGTCGACTGATGTTTGAGCGCGGTGAAGCCAATATCGACTACCAGACGTCGTCCGGGTATCTGGGCGGTTCGGCACCGCTGGTTGAGGCCGGTCAGGCCGTGCCAATGATGACATGGGGCGCACTGGATGCTGACGGTAACATCGTCCGCGACCCGACTTTCCCGGACATTCCGACCTTTAAAGAGGTTTGCGAGGCCACTGATGGTTGTGAAACCAGCGGCGAGGCCTGGGACGCATGGAAAGCCTTCTTCGTTGCTGGTTTCCCGGTACAGAAACTGGCCTTTCTGCCGGGCGACACACCGCAGGAAGTGGTCGATGCTTATACCGCCGCATTTCAGGCTGTGACTGAGCGCGGGGATTTTGCTGATATCTCCTCCAAGCGCGTTGGGAAATACCCGGTTTTCGTCGGTGACGGTTCTAAGTCGGCGCTGCAGACGGCAACCAATGTCGACGACAATGCCAAGGAATATGTCCTGAATTGGCTGAAAGAGGCCTATGGCGTCGAGCTGAACTAGGCCGATAAGCCGCAGCGCGCGCCTGTAACGAAGGGCGCGCGCTTTTCCATACACAAGACAATTTATGAAAGGCGGCCGCTATGGAGGTTTTCGCCACCGCTCTTCCTGCGCTTGGAGAGGCGTGGGGTCTGATCCTGCAACCCATCGTTCTGGGATACCTAATATTGGGTGTTGTCATGGGGCTGGCCGTAGGGGTTTTTCCTGGCCTCGGTGGCATAGCCGGTCTTTCCCTGTTGCTGCCATTCATGTTCGGCATGGACCCGATCCTGGGGCTGGCGCTGATGATCGGAATGGTCGCTGTTGTGCCCACTTCGGACACGTTTGCATCTGTTTTGATGGGCATTCCCGGCAGCTCTGCTTCGCAGGCCACGGTGCTGGACGGGTTCCCCATGGCGAAAAAGGGCGAGGCTGCGCGGGCCTTGTCAGCAGCCTTTTCGTCTTCGTTGTTTGGCGGGCTCGTTGGCGCGACCTTCCTGACCATGTTCATTCTGATCGCGCGACCAATTGTGCTGGCCTTTGGCCTGCCCGAGATGCTGATGATCACCATTCTCGGCCTGTCGATGGTCGCTATTTTGGCGGGGCGCATTCCACTGAAAGGTATCGCTGCCGCGGGTTTGGGCCTGATGGTCGGCACCATCGGTGAGGCCGATGCGGGCGGGTCGCTGCGGATGGCGACTTACGACATTCCTTATCTGACAGACGGTCTGAAACTGGTCATCGTGGGCTTGGGTATTTTTGCCGTCCCCGAAATCGTCTCTTTGCTGCGACAGGATCGATCTATCGCCAAGGGGGCCTCGCTGGGGGCTGGATGGCTGGATGGTGTAAAGGATTGGGCTGCGAATATCTGGCTGTCGGTCCGGTGTTCGATCATCGGTGTGGTTGTGGGTGTCATCCCCGGCCTCGGAGGTTCGGTCGTTGACTGGATCGCCTATGGCCACTCGGTGCAAACCACCAAGGACAAGAGCAACTTTGGCAAGGGCGAAGTGCGCGGGGTCATTGGTCCGGAAAGCTCGAACAACGCGAAAGAGGGTGGTGGGCTTGTTCCTACACTGCTGTTTGGTATTCCCGGTTCGGGATCGATGGCGATTTTCATCGGTGCAGTTGCATTGTTGGGGTCTGGCGACATTGAGGTTGGCCCGAGCATGCTCAAGGACAATCTCAACATTACCTATTCCATCGTCTGGCTGTTGGCGTTGGCCAACGTCGTTGGAACCATTCTGTGTATCGCCGCTTCGGGCGGTATCGCCAAACTGACAACCATCCGCTTCACCTATCTGGCGCCGTTCCTGTTCATGCTGATCAGCTTTGCGGCCTTTCAGTCTGGTCAGAATTTCGAAGATCTTCTGGCCTTGTTTGTCATCGGTCTGATTGGCATCTTCCTGCGCCGTTTCGACTGGTCGCGCCCGGCTTTCCTGATCGGTTTTGTTCTGTCAAACCCGGTTGAGAAGTTCACCAATCAGGCGTTCCAGATCGCCTCTTTCCGGTTCCGCAAAAGCTTTGGTGAGGGGATGGAGTACGTGTTCAGCCCAATCGTCATCGTGCTGATCGTGGTTACGGTTGTTTCGATCATTCTAGGTATTCGACAAGCCAAGATGATCATGGCCGAGGGTGAGGTTCATGCAGGCACCAAACGTGCGCCGCTTATCTTCCTGCTGGTGATCATGGCCTATCTGATCATCGCTTTGGTGAACGCCAATATGATCCCCGACTACAACATGACCGACAAGATCATCCCGCTGGTGATCGGCAGCGTGTCTTTGTTCTGTTGCGTTGTATTGCTGATCCAGATGATGCGGCGGCCCGAGGGTGATCCAATCTTTGCCGACAAAGAGATCGCCGGCGAGGACGCGAGCGCGCCTCACGGCCTCTGGTCTACGTTGGCATGGTTCGCCAGTCTGATCGCGGCCACGTGGGTTGTGGGTTTCATCCTCGCCTTGCTTGGGTTTCTGATCGCCTTCTTTCGCATTCGTTCCAGGGCGGACTGGCGGTTAACTCTGATCCTGACCGCCTGCGGCATTGGCTTCATGTGCTTCATGGCAGGTGCTCTGAACCGGGATTTCCCGCCGGGTCTACTGCAAGACATGGTCAGCTTGCCATGGCCACTGAAGTAAGCGGTCCAATGATGCCCGACCTGATGAACAACACGCAGCACGGGGCTGAATTCACAAAAAATCTCACACGGTTTGTAAAGGACGGCTCGCTATGACCCAGACAGCAATCCCGTATATTTTCATGCGTGGAGGCACTTCGCGGGGGCCTTATTTCCGCCGCTCTGATCTGCCCGAAGATCGGGACAGGTTGGCTGACGTTCTGGTCGCGGCCCTTGGGGCAGGGCAATCAATCAACATCGACGGGATCGGTGGTGGCACAGCGGTGACCACAAAGGTTGCAATGCTGTCTGTCAGCGACGATGACTGGGCCGACATCGACTATTTCTTCGCGCAGGTTTCAGTTGAAGAGAAGTTGGTCGATTTCAAACCCACCTGCGGCAACATCCTGTCCGGCGTCGCTCCGGCTGCGATCGAAATGGGTTTGTTCCAGCCACAAGGTGATGTGACGGAGGTTCGCATTCGCGCAGTCAACACGGGTGCCCGTGTTGTAGCCAAAGTGCAGACGCCGGGGGGTGAGCTGGTCTATGAAGGCGATGCAGAAATCGCCGGGGTACCCGGGCAATCAGCGCCGGTACAACTTAGTTTCATGGGGGTTGTAGGATCAGCCACTGGTGCATTTTTGCCCACCGGAAACCTGCGCGATACAGTGCAGGGGATCGAGGTGACCTGTATGGATGTCGCCATGCCGATGGCCATCGCGCGGGCCTCAGATTTCGGCCTGACAGGGTATGAAAGCGTTGATGAGTTGGATGCCAACCGCGGTTTCTTTGACCGGATGGAGGCGGTTCGGATCGAAGCTGGAAAATTGATGGGCATGGGGGACGTGTCAAAATCAGTGACACCCAAATTCGGCCTTGTCGCGCCCGCAAAGAATGGTGGAACCCTAGCAATTCGGTATTTCATGCCGTGGAAGACTCATCCGACCATGGCCGTTACCGGCGCACAATGTATGGCGTCTTGCGCTTTGACACCCGGAACAGTCGCCGACAGTCTGTTGGATCGACCCGAGGTAAGCCCGGCTGATGTTGTGCTGGAACATGCATCAGGCAACATCGACGTGATGGTGGACTTTTCAAATGGCCGGGAGTTCAAAGTCAACTCAGCAGGTCTGGTGCGGACCGCGCGGAAGTTGGCGGATGGACATGTCTATGTGCCGGAATCTGTATGGAACGGGAGTTGAAAAAGGGATCATAATTTGGTATACGTTGGTATACAATTTAAGGGTGCCACGATGGACGACTATTCTGAATGCCTTGATATTGCGCGTCAGGAACTCAGGTTGGCGCAGGCGGCCCTAAGGCGGGACATGTCGGAATACCCAACACCGATCGCCGGATGCGATGAGCAGTTCAACCATTTACTTGATCAAAGCGAACGCGTTCGAAATGCGCTTGCCGCACTCGACGCACAGCATTTTGTGCCGACACCAAGAAAGCTGACAACAGGGCAGGGTATAGAAAGCCGATGAAGGTTCACATTCTGGATGATTGGTTTGATACGCTGAAGGGTCTGCCCTGTTTTGGGAAGCTTTCCAAACATGACGTGAAGGTCTGGACCGATCATGTCGAAGACACCGACGAACTGGCCGCGCGCTTGCATCAGGCTCAGGCGCTGGTTCTGTTTCGCGAACGCACCAAAATCAGTCGCGCCTTGATTGAAAAACTGCCCAACCTGAAACTTATCAGCCAGCGCAGCGTGTACCCCCATGTCGATGTGCAGGCATGCTCGGACCACGGCGTACTGCTGTGTTCGAACATGCATGGCGGGACGCCCTCATATGCCGCTGCCGAACTCACCTGGGCTCTGATCATGGCTGGGATGCGCGATTTACCTGCACAGATAGCCTCTGCCAAGGCGGGGCATTGGCAGGCCGGAGTAGGCAAAACACTGAGGGGGCGGCAGCTGGGCCTTTATGGCTATGGCCGTATTGCCCGCGCCGTCGCTGGTTATGCCGAGGCGTTCGGTATGAATGTCGTCTGGTGGTCTTCGGACGAAGGCCGGGCACGGGCGCAAGCAGATGGAGTACAGGTCGCGCCCGACCGCGACGCGTTCTTTGCCAACAGTGACGTCGTCTCGATCCATGTGCGCCTGAAACCAGACACGCATGGGATAGTCACGGCGTCAGATTTCGCGCAGATGCAATCAGACGCGCTGTTTGTGAATACATCCCGTGCAGGGCTAATTGTTCCCGGTGCGTTGCTTGACGCGTTAAACGCGGGTCGTCCTGGTAAGGCCGCAATTGATGTCTTTGATACAGAGCCCCTTACAGATCCGAATGATCCGTTGCTGTCGCATCCCAACCTGATCGCAACCCCGCATATCGGTTTCGTCACCGAAGATGAGTTCGACCTGCAATTTGCCGACATCTTCGATCAGGTTAACGCCTATGCCGAGAATGCTCCGATTCACATGATCAATCCCGAGATTTGGACCAACGCAAGATAAGATTGGCCGCGATGGGCGCGCCGATGATCACCAGAACGATCCGCGTCAGGTGGTGGGTGATCACAAAGCCAAGATCTGCCCCCGAAACGATGGCTAGAACCGTCATTTCAGCCTGTCCGCCGGGTGCGAAAGCAAGAAATGCCTCAACCGGCTGACCGAAGCCCAGTGTAGTGACGACAGCAGTAAAGGCGGCCGCAAGTATGGCTAGCACGACGACATAGGCAAAGCCCGCTGCAACAACCCTGCGCAATTCACCCCATGTGACGCCAATAAATTTTACACCGATCCCGCAGCCGATAAAGAACTGCGCCGCAAGGATGGCCTCGCGCGGCGGGCGGGTATGAATGAAGTCCCCCAGAGACAACGCCGCAGTCAGTATCATTGGTCCCAGTATGGACGCGCCGAACAGGCCGATCCGTTCGCCGCCTTTCCAGCCGACAAAGGCCGCCAGCACCATAAGCGCCAGTTCACGCAAGGGCAGGTCGCGGGCGGGCTCTCCGATTGGGTTGGTGAGTTGTGCGTCGTAAAACACGGTTAAAAACAAAGGGGCCAGCGTCACGATGATCAGCACACGCGTACCATGGATCAGGGATAGGGTGCGCGGGTTTGCCCCGGCCTCGGAACCGAAGATGATCATGTCCTGCAATCCACCGGGCATAGCCGCGTAGAAAGCGGTTGTGGTGTCAAAGCCCCAGACTTTTCGAAAGAATGGCACCCCAACCAGCGCGATCAAAAGGATGAAGAACGGGATCAGCGCGATCGATGCTGCCATCTTTGGCAATTCAACAAACAGGGCCGGTGTAATAGACGCCCCAACCGCCACACCCAATATTGTGCGAGCCGCGACTGAGACCTGATCGAAACCCGCCATGGGGGCATGAGCCAAGGCCGCAACCAGACAAGCGCTCATTGGGCCGAATAGAAAGGGCAACGGCAAGCTCAATGCCCAGAATACTCCCGTTCCCAATACTGCAAGGCCGAGTGTTACGGCCCGTCTTAACAACAGAGAAGATGTCTTTAACTGGTCGGACAAGGGAAGAATTCCGGCGTTGTTGACTCACTATGTATCCATTTGTATACATCAGGACACACAATGACAAGAGAGCCCGCAATGACAATTCAGGACGACCCTTTCCAGCCCGGTCCGCAAGGAAATTCCGCGTATAAGCGTTTGCTGGAAGAAATTCGCGAAGGCTCGCTTTTGCCCGGCGAACGCCTGCGCGAGGTCGAGTTGTCCGAACGATTAGGCGTCAGCCGTACCCCCGTGCGTGAGGCTATCCGGCAGCTTGAGGCCGATGGCCTTGTCACCCATGTTCCCCGGCAGGGCGCAACCGTTCGAAGTCTGGATTACGCCGAGATCATGGAGCTCTATGAAATGCGCGCGGTGTTGGAAGGTACCGCAGCCCGGCTGGCAGCACGCGCGGCGTCAGAAGTCGAACTGGATGAGTTGGACGTGCTGACAGACCGGCTGGCCGAAGCGGGCACCGGTACAGATACGGCACGGATTAACAGAGTTTTTCACGCCACTTTGCTTGACGCGGCCAAGAACCGGTTTTTGACGAAATCCATGCTGTCGCTTCAAAAGGCGCTGCTGATCCTTGGGCCATCGCAACTGTTGGATGGTGACAGGGCTGAGGCGGCAGTGGCCGAACATCGGCGCATCATGATCGCGTTGAAAGCCCGTGATGGTGCTGCGGCCGAGACGGAAATGCGTGCGCATATTCAGGCCGCGCAACGGATGCGGATACGTGCGTTGCAGGAGCGCGACCGCACAATCGACGAAAGCCAGTAGGTAGTCAGGACATGGTCCCCAAAAGTGAAGCTTACGATATCGCTGTGATTGGCGGCGGCAATGCTGCCCTCTGTGCCGCGATGACCGCTGCCGAGGCAGGCGCCCGAGTTCTGATCCTTGAAACGGCGCCAAAACCGTATCGCGGAGGAAACTCTCGCCACACGCGTAATTTCCGCTGCATGCACAGATCTCCTCTTGGTCCACTTATAGAAGAATACAGCGAAGACGAATATCTCTCGGATTTGATGAAAGTCACCGGCGGAAAGACCGATGAGCATCTGGCCCGGCTGGCAATCCGTTCTTCAGAAGAGTGCCTAACGTGGATGCAGGAACATGGGGTTCGCTTTCAGCCATCATTGTCAGGAACGCTGTCTTTGGCACGGACCAACGCATTCTTCATGGGGGGTGGCAAGTCGTTGGTGAATGCCTATTACCGCACGGCGGCTGGTCTGGGCGTTGATGTGCTTTATGAGGCTGCGGTTACGCATCTGGAACTGAGCGGTGACCAAATCGAGTGGGTCGATTACACCTTTGAAGGCCAGTCGCATCGCATCACACCCAAAGCAGTGATTGTCGCCTCGGGCGGGTTTCAGGCCGATACCGATTGGCTTACGCGTGCCTGGGGTGAGCCAGCAAAGAACTTTTTGATCCGGGGAACGCCCTATAACCGGGGTGTGGTGTTGGCAGACCTTCTGGATCAAGGCGTCGAGAGCGTTGGAGATCCGACTCAATGTCACGCCGTTGCCATCGACGGACGCGCGGCGAAATTCGATGGCGGGATTGTCACTCGTCTTGATTGCGTTCCGTTTTCCATCGTTGTGAACAAAGATGCCGAACGGTTTTATGACGAGGGTGAGGACGTCTGGCCAAAGCGCTATGCGATCTGGGGACGACTTGTGGCAGCCCAACCGGATCAGGTGGGCTATGTGATTATCGATGCCAAATCGCTGAATTTGTTTATGCCGTCAGTGTTCCCGCCGTATAAGGCGGATACGTTGGAAGAATTGGCCGGGATGATGGACCTGCCAGCCGACAAGCTGACCCGGACTGTCAGCAAATTTAACGCAGCTTGTGGTGACACAACTGGCTTTCACCCAACTGAATTGGACGGTGTTACAACCTCTGGCCTGACACCGCCCAAGACCAACTGGGCCCGCCCGATCACCGAGCCACCGTTCTATGGTTATTCGCTACGCACCGGCGTGACCTTCACCTATTTGGGGTTCAAGGTAGACGATACCGCTCAGTGTTCGACCCCTGACGGAAAGATCAAAAACCTTTGGGCCGCCGGAGAAACCATGGCCGGGTCGATCCTTGGACAGGGTTATCTGGCGGGCTTTGGCATGACCATAGGCACCGTTTTTGGACGCATCGCAGGACGTGAGGCCGCCGCTTATGCAAACTGAACTGATTCATGAGGCCCGTCGTCAGGCCGAAATTTGCAACGCCTGCCGGTATTGCGAAGGCTATTGCTCGGTTTTTCCGTCTTTGCATGCTGAACGCGCGTTTTCCGACGGGGATATCACGCAGCTGGCTAACCTGTGCCACAACTGCCGGGGTTGCTATTACGCTTGTCAGTACACAGCTCCGCATGAGTTCGACCTGAACCTCCCCAAAGCTTTGGCCGAGGTGCGGCGGAACAGCTGGGAATGCTTCGCCTGGCCGCAACCTCTGGCGCGTTGGTTCCACACCCATGGTGGCACCATAGCCCTGGCGCTTGTAATTGGATTTGCCATGCTGTTCTTGGCCATTCGCGCCATTGGATCGAGCGGAGGCGAGGGGTTCTATGCTGTCTTGTCGCATAATGCGATGGTCGCGATCTTTGCACCTGCCTTCCTGCTGCCGCTCTTTAGTTTAGCCATAAGCCTAAGGCGCTATTGGGTCGAAGTCGGCGGCAAACCTGTTCAAATTGCGGACGTGACAGCTTCTTTCAAGCGCGCAGGAAAGATGCAGGATCTTGCTGCTGGGCACGCAGAGGGCTGCAATTTTGAGGACGAAGACCGCTTCAGCCAAGCGCGGCGACACCTTCACCAAGCTATAATGTACGGCTTCCTGTTGTGCTTTGCGTCAACTTCAATCGCAACAGTGATGCACTACGGCTTTGGCATGCATGCGCCCTATGGGTTCTGGTCATTGCCTAAACTGTTTGGGATTTCCGGTGGTGTTTTGCTGACAGTGGGGTGTGGCGCTATGGTGTATCTCAAACAAAAATCCGACCGCGATCTCGGTGACCCTATGGCGTGGGGAGGGGATATCGCCTTTATCTTTTTGCTTGGATTTGTTGGGTTGAGTGGACTTGGTCTTTACGCCCTCGGTTCAACAGCCATGATGCCAGTGCTGCTTGCCATCCATCTTGGATCGGTCCTGACGTTCTTTGTTTTGATGCCGTATACCAAGATGGCGCACGGTTTCTATCGGCTTGCAGCTCTTATCAGGGATGCGCAAAGGAAAAGAGATTTGATGTCAGCCGGTTAAAAACCAGTCTCTTCCGGGCGCAGGGAGGGCCGTTTCGCATCATTGGTCCGAAAGTATCGTAGCCAAGGGACATAATGCCGGAGAGACAGGGATTCGAACCCTGGTTGGGCTTGCACTCACAACAGTTTGCGGTTCCGATTTAGACAACAAACGGAAGTCCTTGGATCAATACAACAAGGGCTTTGTGACGGCAAAAATAGTCAAGCACGGCGCTGAGGGCAGTCATTCGCGGCCATTGCAAACGGCTCTCAATTTTAAAGATAAAGCAGGTAAACAGGCTATTGCGAATTTGAGAAAAACAGCGAGTAATTTGCCGCTGACCGGTGAAGGCGAACATTGGGGCGCACAGAATACGGTTGTATCCGTTGAAGCATCGCAGATAGCAGTTGGCGTTCAAATGTGACGGGCGGCGGAGTAAGCACTCTACCACCCGTTACGCGGTCACGACTTTAGTCCACCGCAAGCTCTGTGATTTCGCGGCGGAATGGCAAGTCGTCACCAATATCTTTACCGTCAAGCTCACGCGCATAGCGGTGGCCGGCATAGGTTGCCCAAGCGATTGGGCCCGGTGCGTTGGCATCCCCAATCAACTTGACCGACTTGATACCTGCGTCCGCCCATTCGACCTCGCGGGCTTTCAGGTCATTGAAAACGGTGTTGTTTTCAAGACGTGACGCCACCACCACAACCGCATCCGCCTCGATCTTCCAGGTTCGGTCGGTGTAGACGCAGTTCGAGACCACGTGATCTGGGTGGATTTCGGTGACACCCTGGTTGAGGACGATTTCGACACCTGCATCCACCAGCCGCGGGTGGATTGCGATTTGCTCGAGCGTGTTGTTCGTCCAGTCACTGACATAAGCCGACGGAGTGATCAGTGTCACCTGCGCACCGTTTTTGGCCAGAAGTTCGGCAAGAACGCCACCCATGTAATAGTGGTCATCGTCATACACCACCACGCGGCCCGATGGGATTGTGCCATCCATCAGATCGTCCGGTGTATAGACCTTGGCGTCTTCGGCAATCGGCATTGGCACGACGTGCTGACGCGAGACCCCGTCGTTGCGCCATGTAGATCCCGTGGCGATGCAGACATTTTCAAAACCGAACTCCAGAATGCTCTCGGCATCCAACTCGCTTTCGCGATAGATTTCCACGTTCGGACGTTGGCTAAGTTGATAGTCGCGATAGTCCACGACACGGCCCCAGGCCGACAGCCCCGGAAGCAGACGTTCGCGGGCCACGCGACCGCCGATCACATCACGCGCCTCGGCGACGGCGACGTCATACCCCCGGCGACAAAGAGCCCAGGCAGCCTCAAGCCCGGCGGGGCCAGAACCTACGACCAGCACGTTCGAGCTATCCCCCTTGTCGTTCATCTTCTCTGGGTGCCAGCCTTTGCGCCATTCTTCCATGAAGGTCGGGTTTTGGGTGCAGCGGCTGATTGACATGGTCATATCGCCAGTGATGCAGATGTTACACCCGATACACTCTCGGATGTCCTCGATCCGGCCCTCTTCGATCTTTTTCGGCAGAAACGGGTCAGCGATCGACGGTCGGGCGCAGCCGATGAAATCCAGTGTGCCAGACTTGATCATCTTGGCCATAACATCGGGCGAAGTGAACCGTCCGACCCCAACGATCGGTTTTTCGGTCAATTCATGAATGCCACGCACCAGTTGTTCCTGGGCAGCCTCTTCTTTGAACCGCGAAGGGCCGGAGCAATCCTCCCAAGTACCCTGCGCAAGATCCCAGAGGTCGGGCAGATCTTTGTTCATTTCGATGTAGTCACGCACTTCGGCATTCGAGAAGCCCAGATCGCCAATGGTCTCGTCCAACGACACCCGAAGCGTGATCGCCATCGTATCGCCCACGGCGTCGCGCATATCGGCGATAACCTCCTGGCTGAATCGGGCGCGGTTTTCCAGTGAGCCACCATATTCGTCGCTGCGCTGGTTGGTTGCCCTGCTGAGGAAGTGTTGGAAGATACCAAACCCATGCGCGCCATACAGGCAGATCAGGTCGAAACCTGCTTCTTTCGAGCGTTTTGCGGCATTCACGAACCACCGGCGCAAATCCTTGATGTCCTGCTTGTCCAAGGCGCGCGCCTGCACCGGATCATTGGTAAAGGTCCGGATCGGCATGGCAGAAGGGGCCAGTGGCACTTCTTTGGTATAAAGGTTGGGACCGTTGATGCCTGAATAGGCAAGCTGAATGCCAGCCAGAGCACCATGGGTTTTCATGCGCTCGGACATCTTACGCAATTGGGGGATGTCTTTGTCTTCCCAAAGGCGCAGCTCGATAAATGGGGTGATTTCAGATGTATGGTGCATTTCGCACTGTTCGGTGAAGATCACGCCCCAGCCACCCTCAGCCTTGATGCCTCGCATCGCAGCCGCCGCCGATGGGTCGCGATATCCACCACCGTTGCAGTGAGGCACCTGATAGAACCGGTTCTTGGCTGTTAGGGGACCGATTTTCGTCGGTTCAAACAGGATGTCATAGCGTGGATCGCGCATAGCTGGCTCCTTATGGATGGCTAAGATGATAAAGGGGCCGTGTCGCCCCAAAAGCGGGATTACAGACCAGCGGCGACTTCGGTGATGGCGTCGCGCAGGATGGCTTCGATACGGTCAATCATCGGCTCGTCCATGATCAGCGTCGGAGACAAGATGAGAACGTTGCCGAGCTGACGAGCAATCAGACCGCGTTTCTGACAAGCGCGTGCGACTTTCAGACCAACTTGCGCCTCTGCCGGATGGCCTTCCTTTGTGTCGCGATCCTTGACGAATTCGACCCCCATCATGAAATGGCTGCCACGCACTTCGCCGACCATTTCGATATCGGTCAGGCCACGCAGGTTGTTTTCAAACTGCTTCCCGGTTGTCTGCACACGCTTAGGAATTTCTTCACGCTCCATAATTGCGATATTGGTCAGACCCGCTGCCGCAGCTGCTGGGTGGCCCGAATAGGTCATGCCGTGCAGGAACATACTGTTGGGGCCTGAGATGACCTCGTGAATATCTTCGGAAACGATCGTAGCAGACAGCGGCTGATAGCCTGAGGTCAGACCTTTGGCCGTGGTGATGACGTCGGGCACCATGTCAAACACGTCTTCTGATGCAAAGAAATGCCCAAGGCGACCAAAGGCGGTAACGACCTCATCAGCAACGTATTTGATGTCGTTAGCTTGACAGACCTGCCACGCGCGCTTGTGGTAACCAGCTGGCGCGGTCACGACACCACCCGCGCCCTGGATCGGTTCGGCGATGAAGGCACAGATGTTCTCGGCACCAATACGCTCAATGCTTTGCGTCATATCGTCGATCAGCGCGTCGAGGAACTCGGCCTCGGTTATATCACCGCCTTCGCGCCAGTAATGGGGCGAGCGCAGATGATGCACCAATTCACTGGCCGCGTGCCAGCCTTCGGAATAACCGGGCGTGGTCATCGCCATCGCCAGATGGGTCGAGCCGTGATAGGCCCCGTGTCTTGACAGAACCAGTTTCTTTTCCGGCTTCCCTTTGCGGATATTGTAGTGATGCAGCATCCGAACGGCACTGTCATTGGCGACGGAACCGGAATTGCCAAAATACACGGCGTTCAAATGACCCGGTGCAAGTTGCGCAATCTTATCAGCCAGTGCTGCCGCTGCCGGGTGCGTGAAGTTGTAAAAGGTGGAATAATAGTCCAGCGTTTTCAGCTGATTGGAAATCGCCTCAATCATTTCATCATTGCCGTGGCCGATATTGACACACCACAACCCGCCGATGCCGTCGATCAGTTCATTGCCATCGCTGTCGTAAACATATGCGCCCTTTGCGCGCGAGATCACGGTGCGCGCGCCTTGTTGCTTAAGTGCGTTTAGATCAGCGAAGGACTGAATCAGGTGTTCGTCCTGTGCAAGAATTTCGAGTGTATCTTTGGCCATGATCAACCCCTTTGTTTTCGCGATGCAATTCCGCTGATCCGGTGAGGCTTGTTAGGAACCACCAACGTGTTGGCGACAGCATACCACCTATATTCATATCAAAGGTTACTTAGGCTGATTTGAGGGGTATATACCCCCAGGGGGGTATTCGAAATGTCAACTGTTGAAGCACCAGACGCTCTATCAGCCGCTATAATGGCAATAGGATCAGAAGGGTTCGGCGATGCGCTCTACAGGTGGCTGGATGCAACCTGTTCCTTCGACAACTTCGCAATCATCGCATTTTTTTGGCGCAGCAGCCCGATGGTACTAATGACCCATGCCCGCGACAGCCGCGTTTTTGAACGGATCGACAGCCACTATGTCAAAGGCGCTTATCTGTTGGATCCGTTTTATGGCCTGCATCAAAGCCGCGCGGCGGACGGTCTTTACAGATTGACCGATGTTGCCCCGGATCAGTTTCAACGGAACGAGTACTTTAAATCCTATTACACAAACACGACGTTGACGGACGAGCTGGCCTTTTACGCCGGTCTCAACCCCATGAGTTCGATCACCGTTTGTCTCGGCAGGGACGCAACCACCGCATCGCGTTTTTCCAGCAGGGATTTTGCCATCGCAAAAAATGTCGCGCCGATCGTCAATGCGCTGGTGAGAAGGAATTGGCCTGATCTGAAGCCCTCGAATGAAAAAAAGCCGGAAGATATCGTCGCGCAACTGCGTCAGCGTTTGTCTGTTGAACAAGATATCGGATTAAGTCCAAGGCAGGCGCAGGTGGCGTTGTTAATCCTGCAGGGTCATTCATCGATTTCTATTGGACTGACACTGGGTATCAGCCCTCAGACCGTCAAGGTTTTGCGTAAGCAACTCTACCGGAAATGTCATATCTCTTCGCAGGGTGAACTATACTATCTGATCGCGCCGTATCTGTCGGAAAGCGGACAACCGGCTGGGAAACAAGGGCAATTCCCGGCGGGTTAGTCAAAGCCTAATTAAGAGTAAGTTAGACAGTAATTTCGTCTGTTCCCAACTTGTGAAACCTTTACCCGGAAACGTGCAAAACGTGCTGGAGTGGCACAGGAAACGGAACGCCAAAGCGACCCTTGTTCGGTGTTGGTCGATGCGATGGCTCCGCTCTGATGTCTTCTGTTTTGAAAGTGCAAGGTCTTCGGCCCGTTGTGGTCGTTCGTCCGTCCAGGCAGCGCAAGATGCACGCGTACAACGACCATTTCAGGTCAATTCGAGACGCAGTAATAGGGAACCGACACATGTCCATTGAGAAAACGGATACGCTGGTTGTTGGCGGCGGGCAGGCGGGTATCGCGCTAAGCGAGCACCTTGGAAACAACGATGTGCCCCATATCATTCTGGAAAAGAACCGAACTGCCGAGGCGTGGCGCACCGGCCGTTGGGATGCATTGGTTGCGAATGGACCATGCTGGCATGACCGTTTTCCCAGCCTCCAGTTTAACGGGGATGACCCGGATGCGTTTGTGCCAAAGGACCGTGTCGCCGAATACCTGGTTGAATACGCAGAAATGGTGAACGCCCCAATCCGCGAGGGTGTTGAGGCACTGAACGCCGAACGGTTGCCCGGCGAAGGTGGGTTCCGTGTTAAGACGACCGCCGGTGAAATCCATGCCAAGCGCATTGTCGCCGCAACAGGCGCTTTCCAGCACCCGGTTATTCCGCCCATTGTGCCGGAAACGGCCGGCGTCGAGCAACTTCATTCCTTTTACTACAAAAACCCCGAGCAACTGCCCGAAGGGGCGGTGATGGTTGTGGGCGCCGGCTCGTCCGGTGCTCAGATTGCGGATGAGTTAAATCGCGCCGGTCGCAAGGTGTTCCTGTCTGTTGGTCCGCATGACCGCCCCCCGCGTCGCTATCGTAGCCGCGATAACGTTTGGTGGCTGGGCGTTCTGGGACTCTGGGATATGGCTGCACAGAAACCAGGTACTGAACACGTCACGATCTCGGTCAGCGGCGCGCATGGCGGCCACACGATGGATTTCCGCCGCTTGGGAAATGAAGGGGTGACCCTTACCGGGATGACCAAAAGCTTCGAGAACGGTATTCTCAGCTTTGCCGATGATCTCCAAGGCAACGTCGCTGCGGGCGATGCCAACTACCTTGAAATGCTGGACATGGCGGACGCCTATATCGCTCGTACTGGTATTGATTTGCCCGAAGAGCCAGAGGCACGAGAGCGGTTTGCTGATCCCGATAGCCTAACCAATCCCCTGACTTCAGTCGATTTTGCTAAGGAAGGCATCACGACAATTATCTGGGCGACAGGCTTCCGTCAGGATTTCAGTTGGATCAAGGCCGACGCCTTTGACGCCAAAGGCGCACCGATCCATCAGCGAGGCGTGTCTGTCGAGCCCGACATCTATTTTCTGGGCCTGCCTTGGCAATCGCGACGCGGTTCAACCTTCATTTGGGGTGTCTGGCACGACGCGAAATACATCGCCGATCAGATCGCTATTCAACGCGCTTATGCTGAATACGACGGCGAAGCTGCGATCATCGCCCCCGCCGCGGCGGAATAAGTAGTCAGGACTTCGAAATGGCCCATACACGCATTCGCAAATTCAACACCAAAGTAACCTATCCTGAGCAAAACCTGGACAACGATCTGTGTCAGGCCGTTGTGACACAGGGCGGCAAAACGGTATACTTGCGCGGTCAGTGCCCGCAAAATCTGGATGATGCGGTAAATATCGACAGTCATGATCCGGTCGAACAGACCCACAAAGTGATGCAGAACATCAAACAGTTGATCGAAGAAGCCGGCGGCTCGATGGAGCATCTGGTCAAGGTGGTCGTCTACATTACCGATGTGCGCCACCGTGAGGCTGTTTACCGCACTATGGGCGAGTACATCAAAGGTGTTCATCCTGTTTCGACAGGGCTGGTCGTTCAGGCACTGGCGCGTCCCGACTGGTTGGTTGAAATCGACGGAACCGCCGTTATTCCCGATTGATCCACCAGATCAACCACCTTAGCCGGACCGCGCCACTTGTTCTCCTCCAAACAGGCGCGGTCCGGACTTTCTATTTTCAGGAGATCCGAATGACTTTTTCACTGGTCGCCCGCTGCGCTGAAACCGGTATGTTCGGTCTGGCGATTTCGTCATCGTCACCCGCCGTGGCTGCGCGCTGTTCTTTTGCGCGGGCAGGTGTTGGCGCGGTTGCATCGCAGAACGTTACAGACCCGAGCCTCGGTCCGTTGACGCTGGACCTGATGGAGCAGGGCAAGACAGCACCTCAAGCAATCGAGGCCATGACCGCAAAGGCAAAATTCATCGAATACCGGCAGGTTCTGGCGGTGGATATCGCCGGGCGTACGGCGATCCATTCCGGTCCCAACAGCCTTGGTATCTGGACGCAAGCACAGGTTGAAAATGCCGCCTCGGGCGGCAACCTTTTGGCCAATGACGGGGTCCCGCAGGCCATCGTCGATGGCTTTCTGTCGGCCTCGGGCCATATCGGCGACCGTCTGATCGCCGCCATGCGCGCCGGATTGGCCGCAGGGGGCGAGGCTGGCCCGGTGCATTCCGCAGGCATGAAGATTGTCGACAAAGTCAGTTGGCCCGTCGCCGATCTTCGCTGTGACTGGACCGAGGATTGCCCCATTGAGGCCATCGCGACCGCCTGGGACATCTATAAGCCGCAACTTGACGCCTATATCCAGCGTGCGCTCGACCCGCGCGAGGCACCGTCTTATGGCGTCCCCGGCGACGAATAATCAGGGAGAAACAAAATGTTGGACAATACCCACGCGGATTGGAAAAGCCGTGCCGCCGGTCTGTCATTTCGGGGGCAAGCCTTTATCGACGGTAAATTCACCGATGCTGCGTCAGGCAAGACCTTTGACAGTATAAACCCGGCCACAGGTGCGGTTCTGACACCGGTCGCCGAATGTGACGAAGAAGACGTCAATCGCGCAGTTGCCGCAGGTCGTGTTGCCTTTGAGGATGGCCGCTGGTCGCGTATGGCTCCGGGTGACCGTAAGGCAGTGATGCTGAAACTGGCTGACTTGATCCGGGATAATCTGGAGGAGATGGCGCTGCTGGACAGCCTTGATATGGGCAAGCTGGTGACTGATGCGGCGACTATCGACGCGCCGGGCTCGGCACATTTCTTTCAGTGGTACGCCGAGGCCATCGACAAGGTCTATGATGAAGTGGCCCCAACCGGCCCTGGCGATCTGGCGTTGGTCAGCCGCGTGCCGCTGGGCGTTGTTGGTGCCGTGACCCCTTGGAACTTTCCGCTGGACATGGCGACTTGGAAAGCCGCTGCAGCACTGGCTGCGGGAAACTCGGTTGTGCTTAAACCCGCAGAACAATCGCCCCTGTCAGCACTTCGCCTGGCAGAGCTGGCGGCTGAAGCCGGTGTTCCGGATGGCGTCTTCAACGTTGTTCCCGGTTTTGGGGTGACGGCGGGCAGGGCACTTGGCCTGCATATGGATGTCGACTGCCTGGCCTTCACTGGTTCTACCGCGATTGGTAAAATGTTCATGCAATATTCGGGCCAGTCGAACCTGAAACAGGTCTGGCCGGAAACGGGCGGCAAAAGCCCCAATCTGGTCTTCGCCGATTGCGAGGATCTGGACGCCGCCGCGGACATGGCGGCCTTTGGCATCTTTTTCAATCAGGGCGAAGTGTGTTCGGCCAACTCTCGGCTTTATGTAGAGCGCTCGATCAAGGATGCGTTTGTTGAAAAGCTGATTGCCCGCGCGCAAGCAATGCAGCCTGGCGACCCGCTAGACCCGGCATCGAAGATGGGAGCGATCGTCGATGAGAAGCAAACACAAGGCATCATGCGCTTTGTGGACGAAGGTAAGAACACGGCCAATCTGGTGACAGGGGGTGAACGTGTCACCGTGGACGGTAAAGGTTGTTTTGTTCAACCGACCATCTTTGACGACGTGACCCATGACAACCCATTGGCTCGGGATGAGATTTTCGGCCCCGTCTTGTCGGTGATCCCGTTTGACACAGAAGAGCAGGCGGTCACGATGGCAAATGACTCGATCTATGGGTTGGCCGCGTCAGTCTGGACTGACAACCTGTCTCGCGCTTGCCGGGTGTCTGACAAGCTGATGGCGGGAACCGTCTCGGTCAACACGGTGGATGCATTGTCAGCCATGACACCATTCGGAGGCATGAAACAGTCAGGTTTTGGACGCGATTTGTCATTGCACTCACTTGAAAAGTATACTGCTTTGAAGACCACGTGGATCAAGTACAAAGCTTAATCCACGGCCAAGCGGAGATGTACCATTGCCTTTCAGATACACGCTGCGACAGCTTGAGTATTTTGTTGCGGTCGGGAAGGCAGGCAGTATCGCTGCGGCCAGCGACAAGCTGAACGTGTCGTCGCCGTCGATTTCGGCGGCGATAACTCAACTTGAGGTCGAATTCGGCGTTACGTTGTTTGTGCGCGAACATGCGCGCGGTCTGTCGCTGACGAAGGCGGGACACAAGATCATGGAACGAACCGAATTCGTTCTGCGTGAAGCCGAACTGCTGGCCACGCTTGCTGGGGAAATCACGGGTAAGGTTCAGGGCATTCTGTCCGTAGGGTGTCTTGTGACTTTCGCTCAGATCGTCTTGCCGGGCTTGCGGCGCGAATTCGAGGACAGCTACCCTAATGTACAAATTGAACAACGTGAATTGAATCAGGCTGACATCTTTAGCCAATTGCGCCGGGCCGAGCTGGACATTGCACTGACATACGACCTGGACATTCCCACTGATCTTGAATTCCAACCTCTGCACGCGCTCCCGCCCTATGTGGTTTTGGGAGAAGACCATCCCTTGGCGAAGCAGGTCGAATTAACGATTCCAGACCTGCAGGACAGCCCGATGGTTCTGTTGGACCTTCCATTCAGCGGTGAGTACTTCTTGTCGTTTTTCCGCGAGGCCAATATAAAGCCCAATATCGCGGAACGCACCGCAGATATGTCGGTGATGCGTTCACTGGTTGCCAACGGATTCGGCTTTTCCATTGCAAATATTCGCCCCTTGAACAGCTTGTCACCGGACGGAAAGAAACTGATTTTTGTGCCTTTGGCTGGAGAGGTGCGCCCCATGCGCCTTGGTCTGCTGCGCGCCCGGGCCGAGAATGAAACAAACACTCTGAAAACCTTTGTCGATCATTGTGCGCACGCCGTAAAATCGGGAACCCTCCCGGGTTTGTGCATTCCAGAGAAAGAGTGACCGCAGGTCCTTAGAAATCTCCTAACCTCTGCTTCGTCATTCCCAGATTTAAGTATTCTGCCTGTCGTATAGGCTAATCTAAAATCCCCAACGCAGAGGGGGTCAAACCGGTCGGCAATCCGAAAAGCAGGTTCAAGTCGCATGACGTCTACACTGGGTATTCTCGATAAACTGGTTGGCTTCGATACGGTCAGCAAGAACTCGAACCTCGAACTTGCCGCTTATGTAGAAGAGTTTCTAGAGGCGCGCGGCTTTGCGGTTCATCGCATCACCGATCCCGGCGGCGACAAAACTGGGCTCTACGCGGAAAAAGGCCCTGACGGTGACGGAGTTCTGCTGTCTGCGCATACGGATGTTGTCCCAGTCGAAGGCCAAAGCTGGACCAAAGACCCGTTTTGCCTGACGCAAGAAGGTAACCGTGTCTACGGTCGTGGCACCACAGATATGAAGGGTTATGTGGCGTCGGTTATGGCTTTGGCAGACCGGACTGCTGGGGTTGACCTGCGAGAACCCCTTAAGATCGCGTTGTCCTATGACGAAGAGGTGGGATGCGTCGGTATTCAACACATGCTGGATCGGCTCGCCCCAATGCTGGGTCAGCCCCGCGCGTGTTTCGTCGGCGAACCGACAGAAATGCAGGTCGCTATCGGGCACAAAGGCAAAGCTGCGCTGCGCGCTGTTTGCCACGGTCAAAGCGGGCATTCCGCGCTGGCCCCTAAATTTGTCAATGCACTGCATCTTGCAACCGATTTTGTGGCCGAGTTGCGTGCGCTACAGGACGTTTACGCCAAGAGTGGTAACAGCGACCCGGCTTACTCGGTGCCCTATACGACCTTCCACGTGGGTATACTGTCGGGCGGCAGAGCCCTGAATATTGTGCCCGACCGCGCTGAGTTGACCTTTGAATACCGTCATCTTGCTTTGGATCATGGCAAGGATATTCTGTCACAGATACAAGACGCAGCGGTCAGGGTAGGGGCCCGGTATCAGGCCCTATGCTCGGAGGCGCGCATTGAGGTCGAACAGTATAACGCCTATCCCGGACTGGATGTTGTCGAGACCGAGGGTGTCATCGCTTACGCCCAGAAACTTGCGCAAAGTAACGCCACCACCAAAGTCGCCTTTGGCACCGAGGCCGGGTTTTTCAGCGAGTTGGGGATTCCAACTGTTGTCTGCGGGCCGGGTTCCATGGAACGTCAGGGACACAAGCCGGATGAATACCTTGAAATCGAACAGCTGAACGCGTGCGACGCGATGATGGATCGCATCCTCGAAGACATCAGCCGCTAAAAAACAGACACTTATTGAAACCGAAAATGCCCCCGGAAAAACCGGGGGCTTTGGCGTCAGGAATAAGGCCTGAATTATTTCTTCAAGTTGGTCCAGATCTGGTCATAGACCGCCTGGGTTTCCTCATCACATACTTCGATGAACACGCCCGAGCCTGCATTGGCATGAGGGTTCTTTTCGGGTTGTTCAGCCAGCTTCGGGTCTAGGAATTCACCCACACCGTTCACACCGGCGTTGTACTGCGCAAAGTTGGACACAGCTGCGATATTCTCGGGCTCCAGCAGAAAATCCATGAATATCAGCGCGTTCTCGCGGTTGGGGGCGTCTTTTAGCAGAACGACATTGTCCATCCAGGCGATGTAACCTTGTGTCGGAAAGGCGTATTCCACATTGGCGCCTTCCTCGCGCGCCTTGGCAGAGAACCCGTCATAGATCTGGCCTACGGCTGCGTCACCGGAAACCAGAACCTCTTTCGCGGTGTCCGAATTGAACGACGCCCAATGCTGTTTAGCTTCTTGCAGCATGGCATTCAGCGCCTTCAACTGCTCGCGGTCAGTGGAACATTGCGGGATACCCATATGCAACGCGGCCATGGCCATCACTTCGCCCTGGCTGTCCAACATGTTGATACGACCTTGCAGTTCAGCTGGCGGATTGAACAGAATATCGGTGGTTTGAATATCGCCGTCAAACGCATCACGGCTGACTGCAAAACTGGTCGAGCCCCACTGATACGGGATCGAGGACTGCCGACCGGGATCAAAACCGGGATCGGCCCATTCCTCGGCGATGTTGCCCTTGTTCTTCAATTCACCGTCAGCGATTGTGTCCAACATGCCTTCGCCGGCCATGATCGACACCATGTAATCGCCCGGAACCGATACGTCATAGGTCCCGATACCACCGGCCTTGAGCGAGGCCAGCATCGCCTCGTTCGAGTCGTAGGTGTCCATGGTGACATTGATGCCGGTTTCTTCGGTGAACTTGTCCAGCAGCTCTTGCGGGATGTACTCAAACCAATGGTACAGAACCAGTTCACCATCGGCGGCGGCAGCGTTCGCGCCAATAGCCAAAGCAATGGCAGCAACGCCGCTTCTCATCATATGTTTCATGTGTCTCTCCATCTGTTGGTTATTTTGTGTTGTCAGACTTGCTGACGAAATAGCTGATCGTGACCATGAGGATGGACACACTCAGCAACATGGTCGAAATCGCCATGATATTCGGTTTGATCCCTTGTTTGACCGAGCCAAAGATCGCTGTTGGCAAAGTCTCGACCCCGGCACCTTTCACAAAGTTGGTGATGATGAAGTCATCCAGGCTGACGATGAAGGCCAGCAGAAAACCTGATATGATGCCGGGCATCATCAGCGGGAGGAGGATCTTAGTGAATGCTTGCCGTTTAGTAGCATAGAGATCCAGTGCGGCCTGCTCATAACTGTCCTCGATCCCCTGCATACGGGCCGAGATCGGCAGATAGGCAAACGGAATACAAAAGGCGATATGGGCAAGTAGGATGGTAAGTAGCCCGCGTTCGAATCCGATCGAATTGAAGAAGATCAGGGTCGCGACGGCCAGAACGATCTCGGGCACCATCAGCGGCAGGCTGATCAACCCAAAGGACAATGTGCGAAAGCGGAACTTGCCACCTCGAACCATGCCAGTTGCGGCCAACGTTGCAATTGCGGTTGCAGTGGTTGAGGCAATGATCGCAATGATAAAGCTGTTCCTGGCAGCCGTCTTGAACTTACCGCTTTCAGGCCCGGTGAAAACATCCGCATACCAACGGAGCGAAACGCCTTCCCAGTTGGTCAGTGATTGGGACGCGTTGAAGCTGTAGATCGTGACCACAACCAGCGGCGCATAGAGAATGACTAGACACAGCAGGGTGATCCCCTTGAAGCCAGTGTAAGACTTGATGTCGAATTGCTTGCTTGCCATGGATCAGCCCCCCGCCTTGTCGGCTTTGGCCTGCTGGCGGGCCGAGAACATCAGGATGATCAAAACCATTGTCAGCAGGATCATCGACGCGGCCGCGCCAAACGGCCAGTTGCCGGCGTTGCCTTTGAACTGCTCCTCAATCAGCGAGCCGATCATAAAGTTTTTAGCGCCACCCAGAAGGTCGGGTGCAAGAAACGACCCCATCGACGGAACAAACACCAAAATACAACCCGCAAATACTCCGGGTTTGACCGCGGGAAGCAGCACGCGGCGCAGTGTGGTCCATTTCGACGCGTAGAGGTCGGCCGCGGCTTCGGATAGGGCAAAGTTGTACCGCTCGACTGCAGCATAGATCGGCAACACCATGAAGGGCAGGTATGAATAGAACAGGCCGAGCTGCACCGCAAAATTGGTGTTAACGATATGTAGGGGGCTGTCGATCAGGCCGATATTCATCAGAAAGTCGTTCAACGGCCCCTGATCGCGCAGAAGGAATTTCATCGACACGGTCCTGATCAACAGGTTCACCCAATAGGGGATGGTAATCAGGAACACCCAAACCGGACGCATGCTTTCGGATCGGGTGGCGATGAAATAGGCCGTTGGAAAGCCAATAACGAGGCTGAGCAATGTAGCAGCACCTGCCTGCCAGATCGAGCGCCAGAAAATCGTGATATAGGTCCATTCTATCTTAGGGGGGTCGTCACCGAACAATCCTCGATCAAAGAAGAACTGATCATAAGCCGCCAGCGAGAATTCCCAAATGACGCCGCCCCGGAACTCTTTTGTCAGGAAAGAGTAGATCAGCATCATGATGACCGGCGCCAGAACCAGAATGGCCAGTGTCACCCATGCGGGCAGCAGAAGCCATGTTCGCGCCTCTTTATAGGTATCTGTCGTTGCACTACCGCCGCTTGCCGCACCCGCCGCCATTAGTCGACCAGGAGGCGACCAGCCCCCAGCTCCATGTTGACATACATTTCGGTGCCCGGCTCAAAAATCCGCTTGTTGCCGCGGTCTGAGTTTGAGGTGCGTACGACAAAATCTGGGCCATCCTGCAAATCCACGATGGTTGTGATATCTGTGCCGACAAAGATGTTTTCCTTGATCCGCCCTTTCAGGCTTTCGGTTTCGGCAGGGCTGTCCGACATAAACAACCGCTCTGGCCGGATTGACATGTGAACCTTGGAGCCGACGCCGACCTCCTCAACCGAGTTGCAGGTCAACTCATGCCCACCGCCAAGGTGGCAGGTCGCACGGCCATTCGAGATATCGTCAACGGAAACCTCCAATAGGTTGGTCTCGCCAATAAAATCAGCCACAAACATGTTGTGCGGACGCTCGTAAATGTCCGTCGGGGACCCCAGTTGCTGCAGCTCGCCAGCGGACATAACCGCGATGCGATCGGACATGGTCAACGCTTCTTCTTGGTCGTGGGTCACGAAGATAAAGGTGATCCCGGTTTCACGTTGCAGATGCTTCAGCTCAAGCTGCATTGCTTTGCGGAGCTTCAAATCCAGTGCAGACAGGGGTTCGTCCAACAACAAAACCTTGGGCTGAGGCGCCAGGGCACGTGCCAGCGCAACACGCTGTTGCTGGCCACCTGACAACTGGCTGGGCTTACGGGCCGAGAACTGAGAGAGCTGTACCAATTCCAGCATCTCACCCGCTTTCTTACGCGCTTCGGATTTCGAGGCCCCGCGCATTTCCAGCCCGAATGCAACATTGTCCAAAATGGTCATATGCGGAAACAAAGCATAGTTTTGGAAAACTGTGTTCACCGGGCGTTTGTTGGGCGGCAGGTTCTCGATTTCATCTCCGTATAGGTAGATCGCACCTTCGGTTACGGCCTCGAACCCGGCGATCATTCTAAGGAGAGTTGTCTTGCCGCAGCCAGACGGACCCAGAAGGGTAAAGAACTCATTGTCCATGATCGACAGCGAGATCTTCTTGAGCGCCGTAAAATCGCCATAACGTTTTACCGCGTCCCGCACGTCAATCGCGATATTTTCCTTGTCAGACAATTGCGCCTCCCCTGAGCATCGCGAAATTCCATTCAGGTATATACGGGCTGCGTTGCCGTCCTAAGAATTGACTTCCTCACTAAACATTAGGATTTGCCTAATCATTTCTATTATCGATTATAAATCAATGCGCTATCGTGGTTCAGCAGATTTTTCAGCAAAAAGAAAAGCCCAGTGAACATATGTGAAGTGTCGCATTTTTCCCTGCGGTGATCTCGTCAACAATGGGAGCAACCGCTATTTAACGCGAGAGATTTTCAGTGTCCTAAATTTCAGAACTTTTGTTCTCCACCTTCAATTTCGCGTCTGATGGCTGAAAGAAGTTTGTCTGATTGGTGCGTATCCTGCGGCTTGGGGCAGAGCGTTTCACGCACCTAAACGTAGTTTTATGAACTGTCTGGCAAAATAGCTTTCAGAACATTTCAGGTGGTTGCCAAGGTTCCCTTAACTAATATTGGTCGGGAAGGGGAGTTCAATAAGTAACGCCCGCCATGCGCCTTCGATCACACCGGTCTACGCGCCCAGACGTATTGGTGACATCGCAAAGATCTGTGCGGATGTCAGCGCTCTTAAACTAGCCACGGGATGGGAGCCAGTTCACAGCGAGATTGACAGGATTTTGGTGTCTATATCGGATCCTTCGTAAAGAGAGACAACTCAGACCGCTCTACGCGAGGCATGTCTTACTGCAGCGGTCACAAACAAATTACCACAAGCCGTTACTACCTGAGATACCTGACACAGGAAAAAGTCGCTCAGGTTAAGGCAGAACAGCGACAACGGCTTTCGCTGAAGCCTTTAACCCCGCAACATTTAAAAGGGATCCCGCAGACGCAGGATCCCTATTTCGTTTGCCTGATTGCAGTCTGGAAGGGTGTCAATGTATCATAGTCTGCGCCAAAGGGCCGTAATTGGCATAGCCGGAAGTCCTAAAATGGGGCGCAGTAGGACACCAATGGCCGTACCTGTCGACTAGGGCAGAAAGCACACTACACCCTGAATTCCTATTACTAGCTTTCAATTTCAAGAAGATAGTGGCGGAGAGACAGGGATTCGAACCCTGGGTGGGCTTGCACCCACAACGGTTTTCGAGACCGCCCCGTTCGACCACTCCGGCACCTCTCCGCGGGGGTCTGTGAGGGGGGGATTTAGTGAGGAACGCGCGGGGGTGCAAGCAGAAAATTCCCGAAATTCACTATGACGGGATTTTCCATTGCCAGACGGCACAAAACGCCTAGGCTTTGAAGTATGACTTATTCTCTTCGCCGCTCCGCTCTGACCCTATTCTTATTGCTTCTGACACTGGCCATGGCGCCTGTGTCGTCCTTTGCCGCCGGGCGAGACAGGATCGAAGCGTTTCTGACTACAACTGGTTTTGACGTGGCGCTGGAAAGTATCGCGCTCTCTTCTGCGTCGGCGCCGCAGATGCTGGGCATAGACCCGGATGGTTTCGGCTCCGATTGGGCCCGACTGACCGAAGAAGTATTCGACACTGAAGACATGCATGAAACCGCCGTGTCGATTCTGGAGCAGACACTCAGAGACGAGGCGCTGCTTCATGCAGTGGAATTTTACGCCTCGGACCTGGGGCAGCGTCTGGTCGAGGCGGAAAACGCCTCGCATATGCTGGATGATGACGAGGCCAAGCAGCAGCAGGGGCAAGAGATCGTGGCTGAGTTGATCAAAGACGGCTCGCACCGTGTTGAAAGCCTCAAACGCATGAATAGGGCCATTGATTCAAGCGGGACCGCATTGCGAGCCCTGCAAGAGATTCAACTGCGGTTTCTGCTGGCCGCCAGTGCTTCGGGGGTAATTGATCTTCAGTTGGATGCTGATCAACTGCGCCTCATGATGCGCCAGAACGAAACAAGCATGCGACAGGCGTTGCAGTTATCGGCCTTGGCCGGGGCTGCCTATACGTATCAGAATTTTTCCGATGCTGACGTGAATGCTTATGCCGATGCGCTAGAGCAGCCGCTAATGCAAGAGGTCTATGAACTGCTGAATGCCGTTCAATATGAAATCATGGCCATGAAATTCGAAATTCTTGCCACTCGGATGGCGGACTTGCACCCGGCACAGGATATCTGATGCGTTTTATCGCGACGTTCCTGGCGTTGTTCGTTTGGACCACGCCTTTGCAGGCCGAGGAAAAGGTCGAACAACTTATGCAGGCCCTGCAAGTGGACGCGGTCATCGACATCCTGCGGGACGAAGGCAGTTCACTTGGGCAGGACCTTCAGCAAACCTTTCTGAACAACAATGGCGGCCCGGTCTTTCTGGATCAGGTAGACCGGATATACGACGCGGACAGAATGCGTGATCAGGTCGAAAGTGTATTCGCGGAAACCCTGTCCGAAAGCCAGATGGACCGCGCCATCCTGTTTTTCGAAAGCGATTTAGGGCAGGCTATCACCTCGCTGGAATTATCCGCCCGTGTCGCCTTGGCAGATGAAGCCATCGAAGAAATGGCACAGGACGCCTACAAAAACGGTGATCGCAGCACGGAACTATATCGTCTGGTCGACGAGTATATTCAGGTCAACAACCTGATTGACGAGAATGTGCATAACTCCATCAGTGCAGATTACAATTTTTTCCGTGGGATGAGCCTAGGGGTTGGTGGGGACGACGGGGAACTTCTGGCACAGCTGCTTGAGGAAAAAGACAGTATGACCGAAGACACACGAATGTGGCTGTATTCCTTTTTTCTGCTGGCATACAAGCCACTGACCGACAGTCAAATGCGCGAGAACATCGCCTTTTCACGCACTGAAACGGGCAAAGCGATCAATACGGCCCTGTTTGAAAGCTTTAACCGGATGTTCGACACGATCTATTATCAGCTGGGTCAGGCGGTCGCTCAGGTGCTGAAAGGATCGGACCTTTAGCGTCGCATTTGATGTTGACTTTCCCCTGCAATCTTTGGATAAGCGCGCATCCCGGCCGGTTCTTCCGCGCCGGGTCTCGTTATTATTGACCCAAAGGGCTTTTCCCACGGGTCGTCACACAGCCCGGAAAAAGGGCGCGCTGTTCGAGGTGGCGAAAGCCAAAACACCCAAACGGGGACCACAGAACGCGGTTTGGAAAAGGAAAGACGCATGTTTGCGGTCCTCAAGACTGGCGGCAAGCAGTACAAGGTTCAGGCGGGCGATGTGCTCCGTGTTGAAAAGCTGGCTGCCGACGCAGGTGAAAAAGTTCAATTCAACGATGTTCTGATGCTGGGCGGTGACGCACCGGTTGTTGGCGCACCCTTCGTTGAAGGCGCAGGCGTTCAGGCCGAAGTGATCGAACAGATCAAAGGTGACAAGGTCATCAACTTCGTCAAGCGTCGTCGTAAGCACAGCTCGAAGCGTACCGTTGGCCACCGTCAGAAACTGACTCTGGTCAAAATCACTGACATCCTGGCATCGGGCGCTGACAAATCGGGCATCAAAGCTGCAACTGGTTCGGCACCTGCTGGCGAAGCTGCTCCGGCGGCGAAAAAGCCTGCCAAGAAAGCTGAAGCCAAAGCAGAGGCACCTGCCGCTGCTGCTGCTGCCGCTGATGATCTGACAGCCCTGAACGGTGTCGGTCCCGCCGCCGCCAAAAAGCTGGCCGACGCCGGTATCGAGAGCTTTGCCGCTCTGGCCGCCTTGTCGGACGAGCAGATTGCTGCTATCGACACCATCAAAGTGAAACCCGAATGGGTTGAGCAGGCCAAAGAACTGGCTAAAGGCTAAGGAGAGAGAGAATGGCACATAAAAAAGCTGGCGGTTCCTCCCGTAACGGTCGCGACTCAGCTGGTCGCCGCCTTGGCGTGAAACTGTATGGTGGCCAGGCCGCCATCGCAGGTAACATCATCGTGCGTCAGCGCGGCACCAAGTTCTGGCCGGGCGAAGGCGTAGGCATGGGCAAAGATCATACAATCTTTGCAACTGTCGACGGCGCTGTGAAGTTCCACAAAGGCCTCAAAAACCGCACCTTTATTTCGGTCCTGCCAGTGGCGGAGGCCGCAGAGTAAGCCGAAACCCATAAGGTTTGAAAATTCTTGGGGGACCGGCAGAAAATGCCGGTCCCCTTTCTCGTTTTAACGTAGTTTTGATTGAACGCACCTATGCCCGTCGCAACCACAAGTTTCCTGATTTTCGCCGCCAGTCAGGTCGGCACCCCAGGACCCGCCAATATGGTCCTGTTGGGAACTGGTGCGCGCTATGGTTTTCGGGCGGCACTTCCGTTTGTCGGGGGCGTCATTGTAGGGAAGCAATTGATCATCTGGCCTGTGGGCTTTGGCCTGCTGCAACTGGCCGATCAGGCGCCCGGGGTATTTACGGCGCTGAAATACGCGTCAGCAGCCTATATCATGTGGCTGGCCTGGAAGATCGCCAATACGCGCCTGTCGCGTCAGCAGGCTGATGGCAAAGCACCCGGGTTCTTGGCTGGTTTGATCGTTCATCCCTTAAATCCAAAGGCTTGGGCGATGATCATTGCAGGGTTTACCGGGTTTGTAGCGGCAGGGACGCCCAGTATTGAGGCCACAGTAACGATTGCTCTCTGTTTGTTGTTTTGTCAGGTCATTCTTCATCCAATTTGGACATTTGCGGGCGATAGAATTGCCCACGCGGTTGAAGGACGGCCAATTGAAAAATATCTGATGTGGACGTTAGCCAGTCTCACCGTTGCGTCCGTATTATTCGTGTTGTTCGGAGGAGGAACGCACTCATGAAGCTTGAGGCAATAATAAACCAGCCGGTCATTGAAACCGAGCGGTTCGATCTGCGACCATTGCGCCGGTCGGATTTGGGTCTCATTGAACATTATGCAGGTGATGAGCGCGTGGCGCGCATGACCACAGCAATTCCACATCCGCTGCCACCGGGTTCGACCGAAGCTTTTGTGACGCGCGCGATGTCCGAAGAACGCGATGAAGACGTCTGGGCAATGGATGCCACCAAAGATGGCGGTCCCGAGCTGATCGGCCTGATCTCGCTGACGCGCCTGGATCGCAACCAGTCCGAGGTGGGCTATTGGGTCGCGCCGGTCTATTGGAACACGGGCGTTGCCTCGATGGCGGTCGAAGCGCTGGTCAATGCCAACCCGTTGGAAAACGCCACTATGTTTGCCAGCGTTTTTCAGGACAATCCGGCCTCGGCGCGGGTGTTGACCCATTGCGGGTTTGAATATCTGGGTGATGCCGAAACCTATTCGGTGGCGCGTGATGCGAATGTGCCCACCTGGACGTATACTAAGAAACTCTGACTTGTGGCCGATGGGGCCTTTGCAGTAGGGGACAGTCATGAAATTTCTCGATCTTGCAAAGGTCTACATCCGGTCCGGTGCCGGAGGTGGCGGGTGCGTCAGCTTTCGGCGCGAAAAGTACATCGAATACGGCGGTCCCGATGGCGGTGATGGCGGTAAAGGCGGATCTGTCTGGGCCGAGGTCGTTGACGGATTGAACACCCTCATCGACTTCCGCTATCAGCAGCATTTCTTTGCCAAGAACGGTCAACCCGGTCGGGGTCAGCAGCGCACCGGCAAGGACGGCGACGACATTGTCTTGCGGGTGCCGGTTGGTACCGAGATTCTGGACGAAGACGAAGAAACCGTCATCTGCGATCTGACTGAGGTCGGTCAGCGGGTTTTGCTGGCCAAAGGCGGCAATGGCGGCTTCGGCAACCTGCACTTCAAATCTGCCACCAACCAGGCCCCGCGCCGGGCCAATCCGGGGCAGGCGGGGATCGACCGCACCATCTGGCTGCGGCTGAAACTGATCGCCGATGTGGGCTTGCTGGGCATGCCCAATGCTGGAAAGTCGACCTTTCTGGCCGCAACATCCAACGCCCGTCCGAAAATTGCGGATTATCCCTTTACCACGCTGCACCCGAACCTGGGTGTGGTCGGCGTTGATAACGTCGAGTTTGTCGTGGCTGACATTCCCGGCCTGATCGAAGGCGCCCACGAAGGCCGTGGGATCGGAGATCGTTTTCTGGGTCACGTGGAACGCTGCGCCGTTCTGCTGCATCTGGTTGATGGAACGTCTGAGACCGTGGCTGATGACTATCGGACCATTATTCACGAGCTTGAGGCTTATGGCGGCGAACTGGCTGAGAAACCTCGTATTACTGTGCTGAACAAGGTCGACGCACTGGATGACGAAGAACGCGAAGCGGCTAAGGCCGAGCTGGAAGAGGCCGTCGGCGGCCCCGTCATGACAATGTCCGGTGTGGCGCATCTGGGCGTGACCGAGGTTCTGCGCGCATTGCGTACCCAGATTGACGAAAACCGCCTGCGGCAAAAGCCCGTTGAGGAGGCGAAGACGTGGCAACCCTGACCTCAGCCAAGCGTCTGGTGGTCAAGATCGGGTCCGCCTTGCTGGTGGATCGGGACACGGGCCTTTTGCGCTCGGACTGGCTGCACTCCTTGGCGCAGGACGTAGCTTGGCTAAAGGGGCAGGGAACGGACGTCATTTTGGTGTCATCCGGGTCTATCGCGTTGGGTCGCGGGGTCTTGGGCTTGCCGATGGAGGCTTTGCCGCTGGAGAAATCTCAGGCTGCCGCTGCTGTAGGTCAGATCCGGCTGGCTCGCGCGTACGAGGAGGCGTTAACGCCGCATAAGATCACTACCGCGCAGGTCTTGGTGACGTTGGAGGACAGCGCCGACCGCCGCCGCTATCTGAACTCACGCGCGACACTTGAAACTTTGCTGGGTTTGGGTGTCGTGCCTATCGTCAACGAAAACGATACGGTCGCAACGGATGAAATCCGCTATGGCGACAATGATCGCTTGGCCGCACAGATCGCTGTCACGGTGGGCGCGGATCAGTTGATCCTGCTATCCGACGTGGACGGTTTCTATACCGGCAACCCGAATGAGGACGCCTCGGCCACGCGTTACGACGTGATCGAAGAAATTACGCCTAAGATCGAACAGATGGCGGGTGACGCTGGGTCAGGCCTGTCCAAAGGCGGAATGAAGACAAAGCTGCTAGCTGCAAAGATGGCGACAGCCGCCGGGTGTGATATGGCGATTACTGAAGGATCGCCGCTGAACCCTCTGAAATCACTTGAAAACGGTGCGAATTGCACTTGGTTCACCGCGACCCTGGACCCACATGCGGCCCGGAAACGGTGGATTTCGGCGATGAAACCACGTGGTGAAATCGTGGTGGACGCGGGCGCAGCACAGGCGCTTGGCAATGGCAAAAGCCTGTTGCCAGCAGGAATCGTTGAGGTGACCGGAGACTTTGGCCGTGGCGATCCTGTGGCCATTCTGGACCCGGAAGCGCGACGCTTGGCACAGGGCCTCAGCCGCTATACCGCGCAAGAAGCAGACGCGATCAAGGGGCGAAAATCCTCGGAAATCGAGGCGACTCTGGGTTATCCGGGCAGGGCCGTGCTGATCCACCGAGACGATTTGGCGCGGTAGCCGAGCGATGTTAGAACACCAAAAGACCGACTGAAAGGCATCTGAGATGAAGGATTTCGACAGCATCCCCACACTGATGGCCGATCTTGGAAAACGCGCCAAGAAAGCCTCGGCCGAATTGGCTTTTGCCAGCGCCGAACGGAAACATGCAGCCCTGATCGCCGCCGCTGATGCGGTTTGGGCCAACCGTGCCAGAATCATCGAGGCCAACAAGAAAGACCTGGAATTCGGTCGTGAAAAAGGGCTGAGCCCGGCAATGATGGATCGCCTGATGCTGGACGAGGCGCGCATTCAGGGCATGGTTGACGGGCTGCGCACGGTCGCGGATCAGGCTGATCCTGTGGGCGAGGTGCTGACCGAATGGGACATGCCCTCGGGTTTGCATATCCAGCGTGTGCGTACGCCTTTGGGTGTGATCGGTGTTATCTATGAAAGCCGCCCCAATGTGACAGCAGATGCCGGCGCGCTGTGCCTGAAATCGGGCAACGCGGTGATCCTTCGTGGCGGGTCCGAGAGCTTTCATTCTTCGGGAGCCATCCACGCTTGCCTGGTCCAAGGGCTAAAGGCCGCAAACCTGCCCGAGGATTCCATCCAACTGGTGCCGACGCGAGACCGCGCTGCGGTTCAGGAATTGCTTACCCTGACGGATTATGTCGATGTTATCGTCCCGCGCGGGGGTAAAGGCCTGGTGGGGCTGGTGCAGCGCGAGGCGCGCGTGCCTGTTTTCGCGCATCTTGAAGGCATCGTGCATATCTACATCGACAAAGCCGCCGATCCGCAGAAAACGCTAAACGTGGTGATGAACGCCAAAACCCGGCGGACCGGAATCTGCGGCGCAGCCGAATGCCTGTTGATCCATCAGGATGTGGTGGAAACACTGGGACGCGACGTCATCGCTGCGCTAATGGCCGCAGGTGTTGAGGTTCACGCCGAAGGCGCGCTGGCCCAGAATGGCACCGTGGCTGCGACGGCCGATGATTGGGGAAAGGAATTCCTCGACAGTATCATCGCGGCGAGACCGGTCGCTGATATTGATGAAGCCATCGCACATATCCGCCTCAATGGCTCGGACCATACCGACTGCATCATGACCGAGGACGAGACCGCCGCTGCACGGTTCTTTGAACGGCTCGACAGTGCGATCCTGATGCACAATGCCTCAACCCAATTTGCCGATGGGGGTGAGTTTGGTATGGGCGCCGAGATCGGCATTGCGACCGGTAAGATGCATGCGCGTGGCCCGGTGGGTGCGGCGCAGCTGACCAGCTTTCAGTATCTTGTGCGCGGGAATGGAACGACCCGGTCTTAAAACCGGATCACAACGCGGGTTGAGGTGGTTTCCGCCGCAACCCGCCGCCCCACCGACGTGGCAGTCTTTGGCAAAAGAGCAAACTGCACCTGTGCGGGCGTGACTTTATTGGGGTATCGCCCTGTCGGCAGATTCTTCCAAAGGTCATTATCCACATTCAGCTTGTCGGCTGATCCTGTGACCGTCCAGCTTTCAACATTTTGATCGATGGTCACTTCGCCCCCAAAAGGCATGGCGTTTTCGCAGCACATCAACGCCAGAAATGCCAGTTTGACCTGATTACGCGGCACCGCCTCGGTCAGGTGCCAGTTGACGCGCACGCGGCCTGCGCGTTCGACATCCTTTAACAGTTCCGAGACCTCGGTTCGGCCCAAGGGCTGATCGCTGGCTGAACCAAACGCCACGCGGAAAAACCGAATCCGCGCCCCGGCACTGCCAACACTGCCCGAGATAAGTTCCATCTCAGGCCCCTGGGCTGCGCCAACCATCTCAAGCAGCTCCAGACCGTTGGTGATCGCCCCGATGGGGCTGATCAAATCGTGACAGATCCGGGATCCGATCAACTCGGCTAGGTTGACTGTGGTGTCGCTCATGCGTACCTCCTGCTGCATCTGCCGCCGGACCGGAGCCCTCGCATGACAGACCTTAATGCTATTCTTGCACCGGGCATGTACGTCCGCCACCCCGATTATCCCGATTGGGGCGTTGGACAGGTGCAGTCCAACATTGGGGGCAAGATCACCGTGAACTTTCGCGAGCAGGGGAAAGTGGTGATTGACGGAACGCGCATCGCCCTGATGCCGGTCTTTGATCTGTGAAACTGGTTTAGGAAAGGTTAACGGCCCCGCGTATCCGCTCTTGTTGCCATCCCTACGGAAACTGCGGTATCAGCGCGCAAACAAGAACGGAACCATCAATGCCGGACGCAGGCCCTTCCTTTACCGTCAAACTTGCACAGACCGAGGACGAACTGCGCGCTGCCCAACGGCTGCGCTATGACGTGTTTGTTCGCGAACTGGGCGGTGGCGGAGAGATGGTAGATCATGACGCCGGACTGGAGCGCGACAAGTTCGATCCGTATTTTGATCACATGCTGGCGATAGACGACCTGACAGGCGAAGTTGTTGGCGTTTACAGGCTATTACCGGGCGAACGTGCTGCGGAACTGGGGCAGTTTTATTCCGAAGATGAATACGATCTGACTGTTTTGAAGCAAAGCGGTCGCAAGCTGTTGGAACTCGGCCGTTCATGCGTCCACCGTGACTATCGCGGGGGCACTGCCATGTATCACCTGTGGAACGGATTGGCGGCCTATGTAAACGAGCGTGATATCGAAGTTCTGTTCGGTGTCGCCAGCTTTCACGGAACGGATGTTCAGGAATTGGCGCAGCCCTTGTCGATGCTGCATCACAACCATCTCGCGCCGCCTGATTTGAGGGTGAGGGCACAACCAGAAGTATTTGAATCCATGGATCTTGTTGCGCCCGCCGATCTGGATCGCCGAGCTGCAATGGTTCAGGTTCCGGCATTGATCAAGGCCTATCTTCGCCTAGGAGGTTTCGTGGGAGAAGGCGCGTTCATCGACCATTCATTCAACACCACTGATGTTTGCCTGATCCTCGATACGGCCCGCATGAACGAGCGGCAGAAACGCATCTATGGCGGGGCATAAATTGGTGAACGAACCGCTTTGGAACAGCGAGGATGAACCAGACCCCATCAAACTGGGGTTGGTGGGGTGGATGTTGGTTTTTCTCCGCGGATTACCACTGGCCGTATTGGTGTTTGGAGGTTTGCTAGTTCTATTGGTCGTGCGCTTGATCGAGCGTCCGTTGTACGGCGTGCGCCGCCCCGTAACGCCGTTTATTTCGCAATTTGTCTGCCGCAATGCGTTTCGGATCCTCGGGATACGGTTTCGAACCTCGGGCGAATTGATGCAACAGCGCGGCGCTGTGGTTGCAAATCACACGTCATGGCTGGACATTTTCGCCTTGAATGCGCGCAAGCGCGTCTATTTCGTGTCCAAGGCCGAGGTGGCCAAATGGCCCGGTATCGGCTGGCTTGCCCGTGCAACAGGAACCGTGTTCATCGAGCGGGACCGCAAGAAAGCAAGAGAACAGACAAGAATATTCGAAACTCGCTTGAAAGCTGGTCATAAGCTGCTGTTTTTCCCCGAAGGGACCTCGACCGACGGGCAGCGCGTTTTACCCTTTAAAACAACTCTTTTCGCCGCGTTCTTCGCAGATGAATTGCGAGATTTCATGTATGTGCAGCCAGTCTCGGTTGTGTATCACGCGCCCAAAGGGCAACCCGACCGGTTTTATGGCTGGTGGGGAGATATGGATTTCGCCCCACACCTTTTGAAAACGCTGGGTGCGCGCGAGCAGGGTGCGGTTGAATTGATTTTTCATGCACCGGCCAAGGTTAGCGATTTCGAAAGCCGCAAGGCGCTGGCCGCATATTGTGAAGAGGCCGTGCGCCACGCGCACGCACTGGCACGGCTTGAAAAATAAGGGCGAAAAGCCCTTGCACTAGCTGAAAACCTGCCGTATACGCGCGCCATTCAAACCCGCAGGCGGGGTTTGGGCTTTTTGAGGGAGACATCCTCATCAAGACCGCCGGTTGGAGCATCCGCTTCTTTCACCCCCGCCCAGGCGTAAACCGGAAAAGGAAAATAGCATGGCTCTTCCCGAGTTCACCATGCGTCAGCTGCTGGAAGCTGGCGTTCACTTTGGTCACCAGACACAGCGTTGGAATCCCCGCATGGGCCCGTTCATCTACGGCTCGCGCAATGGTATCCACATCATGGACCTGACTCAGACCGTTCCGATGCTGGATCAGGCTCTGCAAGCCGTTCGTGACACCGTCGCAAAAGGTGGCCGCGTTCTGTTTGTCGGCACCAAGCGTCAGGCAGCTCAGCCCGTCGCTGAAGCAGCTGAAAAGTCGGCTCAGTACTACATGAACCACCGCTGGCTGGGCGGCACGCTGACCAACTGGAAAACCGTTTCTCAGTCGATCAACCGTCTGAACCAGATCGACGAAGCCATGGAATCGGGCGCCGAGGGCCTGACCAAGAAAGAGCGTCTGGGCATGGAACGTGACCAGGGCAAGCTGCAGGCTTCGCTGGGCGGTATCCGCGAAATGGGCGGCGTTCCTGATCTGCTGTTCGTCATCGACGTCAAAAAAGAAGCACTGGCCATCGCCGAAGCCAACAAACTGGGTATTCCGGTTGTGGCCGTTGTCGACACCAACTGCTCGCCCGACGGTGTTGATTACATCATTCCCGGCAACGACGACGCGGCGCGCGCGATTGCGCTGTACTGCGATCTGGCCGCACGGGCCGCTCTGGACGGTATGACCGCGCAGATGGGTGCAGCAGGCGTTGATCTGGGTGCGTTCGAAGAAGCTCCGGTTGAAGAAGCTGTTGCGGAAGAAGCACCCGCAGAAGAAGCCGCGCCGGAAGCCAAAGCCGAAGCGTAAGCTGCCCGTCACCTAAATGACATATGGGGCAGGGTAGACCTGCCCCAATTCCGTTTGAATTGAGGAGAGCCAAGAGATGGCAATCACAGCAGCAATGGTTAAAGAACTGCGCGACTCGACCGGCGCAGGCATGATGGACGCGAAAAAAGCGCTGACCGAAACCGAAGGTAACATGGACGAAGCCGTTGACTGGCTGCGCACCAAGGGCCTGGCCAAAGCGGCCAAGAAATCGGGCCGTACCGCTGCAGAAGGTCTGGTCGCTGTTCACGTCAACGGTGGCAACGGTGTTGCTGTCGAAGTGAACTCGGAAACCGACTTTGTCGCGAAAAACGCCGAGTTCCAGGAAATGGTTGGCAAGATCGCATATGCCGCAGAAGGCGTCGACAATGTCGAGGCGCTGCTGGCTGCTGATCTGGGCGGCAAGAATGTTGCGGACACTCTGACCGACAAAATCGCCACCATTGGTGAGAACATGTCGGTCCGCCGTATGGCCAAGCTGTCGGGCGACACTGTTGTGTCCTATGTCCACAATGCGGCCACCAACGGCATGGGCAAAATCGGTGTTCTGGTTGCTCTGTCTGGCGGCGATGAAGCCATCGGCAAACAAGTTGCAATGCACATCGCAGCCGTGAACCCGGCGGCCCTGTCCGAGGCAGACATGGACCCGGCTGTTGTTGAAAAAGAAAAGCAGGTTCAGATGGACATTGCCCGCGAATCCGGCAAGCCGGAGCAGGTGATCGAAAAGATGATCGTTGGTCGCATGAAGAAATTCGTCGCGGAATCCACATTGCTGAACCAGTCTTTCGTTGTGAACCCTGACCTGACCGTTGAAGCAGCGGCGAAAGAGGCAGGCGCAACCATCACCGGCTTTGTCCGTCTGGAAGTTGGCGAAGGCATCGTTGTCGAAAAAGAAGACTTCGCAGCAGAAGTTGCCAAAGCCGCACAGGGCTAAAAAAGCACTCCCGAACTCTGCAGAGTTCGGGGAGCCAAAGAAACCGGTCGCGCAAGTCGTGGCCGGTTTTTTTAGGCCACTCAAGCCATTGGCCAATAAAAAAGGACGCACTCGCGTCCTGAACGTTTCTGAAAAGGTATGAGGGGCCCCGCATGATGGGGATGGTCGAGGCCCCTCAAAATTCCGACAAACTGACGCGGACAAATAGGCGCCTTTGTGTCAGAGCGATTGGAGAGCCTTGGTATTACAAAGATCCAACCAAATGTTCCCTGGCTAAAGCCACCACTCACGGAACACTCTCACTTTGCAACCAGCCCCCCAGATTGGAAAGTCATGATTTCCTTACCTAGGGTAAATTGACGCTCCTGAGCGTCAATTCTCGGACCTTAGACCTCCATAACGAACATCTGATTCTGTAGTGACGCCTTCAGAACGGCCTGAGCGGTGGTTTCCACCGACAGTGCCTCGCGCGCCAATCGCAAATGTTTTTCGACCGTAGCCGATGTCAGCCCCATCAATAGGGCAATGTCCTGGGTGGTCTTGCCGTCACCGACCCATTGCAACGCTTCACGCTGGCGCTTGGTCAGCGCTCGGTTCGGCGCGTTATAGGGCAGGGTGAGGATTTTAAGATGCGCAACATTGTTCATCAGCAGGATATCGTCACCATGCTCATCCCACATCGCATCCACTTCGTCCTGGCTGGTCGCATTTCCGGCGGAAAGGGAAATCGCCCCCTTGGAACGCATCGAAACCGAGGTGAAACTGACTGTATATCCGAACGCAACGCCGTGCTTTCGATTGAATTCCAGAACGTCCAGTTCTTGCTGTGTTAATCCGCGGTTGGACACCAAATCTTGGGCAATATTCCAACTGGCGGCACCTTCGTTGCTTAGCGCCCATTTCAACATCGGAGCATGAAAATACAGGCCACCACGCAGGAATCCATCCAGATAGGACTTTCCATGATTGGTCAGAATCACGAAATCCTCTGGATCACCCAGCGATGTCTCGGTGCGGTATTGGGTGTAGCCATAGATCAGCCGATCAAACCCGTATTCGGCCATCTGACGGCAATGGGCGTCCCAAAGCTCTTCCAAAGTTTTGGTATAGCTGAGAAAGTGCAGGTATTCGCTCAGCTTCATGCAGTCGACCCGCCTTTCAGATGCGTCGCCAATCCGTCCAGAGCCATCACATAGCCCTGCGGGCCAAAGCCACAAATCTGGCCGATCGCCACCTTCGAGATATAGGACACGTGCCGGAATTCTTCGCGGGCATGGATGTTGGACAGGTGGACCTCGATCATTGGAAGTTCAACGGACGCAATCGCATCCATCAGGGCGATTGAGGTATGCGTATAAGCACCTGCGTTCAGAACAATACCGTCCTGATCCCCCTTGGCCGCGTGGATGGCATCAATCAGGGCACCTTCGTGGTTTGACTGAAAGCACGACACGTCAAGACCGATGGAAGATCCGTGGCTGACGCACAGATTCTCAACCATCTCCAGCGTGGTGCTTCCATAAACCTCGGGTTGTCGGGTGCCCAAAAGGTTCAGGTTCGGGCCATTCAAAATCAAAGCTTTGTGCATTATTTCACTGTTCCCATACCAGTTTCTTAAACGCGAACAGGTGGGAATGTCCACCGGCCAACGCGCGTATAGGGCGAGCGATTAAAGAAACCGTCAATCATATTCAGCCCTTGCAGGCATTGTCACCACGATTTTACCAAGGGCAGAACGGTTGGCCAGATGAGTCAGAGCTTTGGAGGCAAGGTCGAACGGATATTTGGCGCTGATCCGCGGTTTTATACGAGCATCGACGTATAACTTGAACAAATCATTCACATTTTTTGAATGCCCTACAGGATCGCGCAGCACCGATGCTCCCCAAAAAACCCCTACAATTTGGCAGCTTTTTAACAATGGCAGGTTCAGAGGTATTTTGGGAATGCCCGCCGGGAAACCGATCACAAGATATCGCCCGGCCCAGGCCATACTACGCAGCGCAGGTTCCGCATAATCTCCACCTACAGCATCATAAACGACATTTACACCTAACGGCCCTGCCAAATCTTTGATTCCCGATGAGAATTCTTTTTGTGCCTCTTTGTTCATCTCACGGGAGTAGATAAGCGTTTCATCCGCCCCCAAATCTCGGCAAAAATCCGCTTTGTCGGGCGAGGAGACTGCGGCAATCACACGTGCACCCATGGCCTTGCCCAGCTCAATCGCGGCAGACCCGACCCCTCCGGCAGCGCCCAGCACCAACAGGGTTTCCCCGGGCTGCAGGGCGGCGCGGTCTTTCAACGCGTGATAAGACGTGCCGTAGGTAAAGACAAAGCAGGCCGCATCCTCGTATGGCATCGAGCTTGGGAATTTAATGGCGGTTGCAGCGGAGATTGTTAGATGTGTTGAAAACCCGCCATGCCCGGTCAGCGCCAGAACACGGTCTCCAACGTTGAAACCCGTTACACCTTCGCCAAGGGCTAGAACGTCCCCGGCGATTTCACCGCCCGGCGCAAAGGGGCGGGGTGGCTTGATCTGATAGAGGTCCTGAATGATCAGTGTGTCGGGGAAATTAACGCCTGCGGCCCTAACCCCGATCAGCAAATCGCCTTTACCCGGTACTGGATCAGGCAGGCTGGTCAGCTCTAGTGTATCTGGCCCGCCCGGCGCGACGCTGAGTAAAGCTTGCATATTAAACCCGTTATCCCTGTTATTCGGATATGAGGAGCTTTGGCGCGGACCAATGAGTTGTCAAGAAATCAACCATTTCCCAGACGTGCCTATAGCCACTTTACCGAGGAGCAGACCATGACCCCCGACACGTTATTCTCATTGCAAGGCAAAACCGCACTGGTCACCGGTGGCGCAACAGGCATCGGGCGAATGGCGGCCGAGGCATTGGTGCGGGCAGGGGCGCGTGTTCTGATCGCATCCCGCAAGGCAGACGCCTGCGAAGCCGTTGCGGCTGAGCTGAACGCTTTGGATGCGCCCGGTCATGCCGAAGGGTTCGGCGGAGATGTTGCAACCAAAGATGGAATCGCGGCGCTTGTATCCGAGGTTAACAAGCGAACAGATCGCCTTGATATCCTAATGAATAATGCAGGCGTAACCTGGGGTGCGCCTATGGGACAATTCCCACATGAGGCCTGGGACAAGGTTATGTCGGTCAATGTCGCGGGTTTGTTCGAGCTGACCCAAAAACTGTTGCCGATGCTGATGCAGTCTGGCTTAGTTGACGACCCGGCGCGAGTGGTCAATGTCGGTTCGGTCATGGGTGAGGTGCCGATGGGCGATGGGGCCTATAGCTACTCGGCTTCGAAAGCGGCAGTGCTGCACCTGACCAAGGTCATGGCCAAGGAGTTTTCACCCTACCACATCACGGTCAACGCGCTGGCACCGGGGCCGTTCGTCTCGAAGATGACTGCCTTTGCCACGGCCGATGAAGAGACACGCGAAAGGGTTGGTAACTCGGTTCCTTTGGGTCGGGTTGGGCGCGATGAGGATATTGCCGGCTGTATGCTGTTCCTATGCGGTCGTGGCGGCAGCTATGTCACCGGTGCAGTGATCCCGGTGTCCGGTGGGATCAACGTCGAGACGGCCGGGAACATATTTGCCGAAGCTTTGTGAGGATTCAGGCGTAGATGGACAGCACGAGTTTGAATCTGGCAGCTGTGGATGCGTACCTCAAGTCGCATCTTCCGGGCTATTGTGGGCCGTTGCAGGCGAGAAAGTTTGCGATAGGGCAATCCAATCCGACCTTTTTGCTGAAGACCCCCGATCAGTCTTATGTTCTGCGTCGCAAGCCTCCGGGTGCGTTATTGAAATCTGCCCATGCGGTGGATCGGGAATTCCGTGTTCAAAGCGCGTTGGCCAACAGTGCCGTACCGGTCCCCAAAATGTACCTGCTGTGCGAGGATGGCGATGTCATCGGGTCGGATTTTTATGTTATGGAGCATCTGGAAGGGCGCGTATTTCTAGAACCTACATTGAGCGGGGAAACCGATGCCACCCGCTCCGCAGTGCTGGATGAAGTGAACCGTGTACTGGCCGACCTCCACGAGGTGGATATCGATGCCGCCGGACTATCTGACTATGGCCCCCCCGGAAACTACTTTGAACGCCAGATTGCGCGCTGGATCAAACAGTACCGCGCCTCTGAGACCGCAAATATCCCCGAGATGGATGCGCTGATGACCGCCCTTGAAGGTTCGATACCCGCAGATGACGGCCAAAGAACGCTGGTGCATGGTGATTACCGTATCGACAATCTGATGTTTGAGAAAGACGGCACACAGTGCATCGGGGTTCTGGATTGGGAATTGTCGACGATCGGGCATCCGTATGCAGATTTGGCGGCAGTTATCATGCAGTGGCAGATGCCGCCGGGTGCCGAGGGCAGGGGTCTGGCCGGAATTGATCGGGCAAGTCTAGGGCTGCCCTCAGATCAGGCATTTATCGATCAGTATTGCCAGCGTCGTGGCCTTTCCGGGATCGACAATTTCGGGTTTTATCTAGCCTTTAACTTCTTTCGTATGGCCGCGATTTTGCAGGGGGTCTTCAAACGCGCGCAGGACGGAAATGCTTCCGACCCGGAACGGGCGATGATACTTGGTTCGTATGTTCCAATATTCGCACGCCACGGGCTGGACGCCATAGAAGGCTAAGGGGTTTTTGACAGCTCCAACCCTAGATTTCCCAGACTATTCTTGCCAAAGAACATTTCGGACCCCGCAAACATGCTGGGAACGCCGAACACACCGCGTTTTACGGCAGCCTTGGTCTGGTCTTTCAGTTGTTGCTTGATGTCGACGCTGGTCATCGCCTCGCGTATTTTACGCGCTGGCAGATCGTTCTCTTGCATGATTTCCGACAGAACACCCAGTTCATCGACCTTCTGACCATGCACCCAAATCGCATCGAAAACAGCGTTCATATATTTGTCTTCCCAGGGTTTTCCGGACGCAAACACAGCCCCACGCATGGCAAATTTGGTGTTAATCGGAAAATGAGGACTCATGTGAAAGCTCAGGCCCCGCGTGCGCGCAAATCGATGCAGATCATGAGTCAGATAGGCCGATTTCTGACGGTTTTCCGAAAAGGCCTGAAACGGGCTTTGGTTGTTGGTCACCTTGAAAACCGTCGACAGCAGGACCGGCACATTGTTCACCTGCACACCGTGTTCGCCTGCCAAGTCCGGCAAGGTCTTAAACGCCAAAAATGCATTGGGACTGCAAAAATCATAAACGAAATCTATATGTTGCGCCATGTTGCTCCTCCGAGAATTTGAACACTAGAAATGAACCAACTCGTGACAAGCGAATCCGCTACGACCCTAGTGTAACAGGCTTGCAGTCCGTGTGGTCGATTTCCCTGTCAATTCAGCACGTAAGCCCGCAAGATCGCGCCCATGTACCAAGGGGTTAATCATCAATGACAAACTTCGACGCGAACCGCCTGAGCCGCATTGCCGACTGGATGCAGCGTTATGTCGATGAGCAAAAATACGCGGGCAACTCCCTGTTGGTGAAACACAAGGGTTCCGAGGTGTTTTTCAACGCCTGCGGCAAAAGAAGCGTTGAAGATGATCTGGATTTTCAGCGCGATACAGTTGTGCGCATTTATTCAATGACCAAACCGATCACCACTGTCGCTCTGATGATGCTGGCCGAGCGGGGTTTGTTTCACCTCGATGCGCAACTATCAGAATTTCTGCCAGAATTTTCCAAAATGCAGGCACTGATTCCGGGGGCCGCGCGGTTAGATCAAACCGAAGACGCACCTACGCCGACGCTGCATCAACTCCTGACGCATACAAGTGGGTTCAGCTATCCCTTCAACCCCGGAGTGCTGCCGCTAGCGATGGATGAACAGGACCTTATGTTCAAACCAGATCAAGGTCTTCTAGCCGATCGCGTCCGAGACCTCGCTGCTCTGCCTATGGCATTTCAACCGGGCACTCGCTGGGAATATTCCGTGGGCATCGACGTAATTGGTCGCGTGATCGAGGTTGTTTCGGGCCAAACTCTGGACCAGTTTTTCGCGACGGAAATTCTTGAACCGCTTGAAATGAAGGACACCGGGTTTTCAGTGCCAAAAGGGGCAGGGGATCGGTTTGCGTCGCTGTACACTCCGTTGGCCGGGGACGCGATGGCCTTGAATTCGGCACAAACCGGTGCCGAGACCCTGCGGCTGGTTGATCAGGCCAAAGGGTCTCCGTTCGAAAACGCTACGACGTTTTCGGGTGGCGGCGGCTTGGTTGGCACGATCGACGACTATTCACGGTTTGCGGAGATATTGCGAAATCGCGGGCAGGGCGCGGGACACCGCATTTTAGGTCCCAAAACTGTGGACTACATGATGCGCAACCATTTGCCAGGCGACATCGCCTCGATGGGTCCGCAAAGTTTCGCAGAACAGCCCATGGAGGGTACCGGATTCGGCCTGGGCGGTGCTGTGGTGATAAACCCCGGTCGAACCCGAGTGCCAGGCTCATTGGGGGATTTTGGCTGGGGCGGCATGGCGTCGACATACTTTTGGATCGACCGGGTCAACGACCTGACCACAGTCTTCTTCACCCAGTTGTCACCCTCCAGTTCATACCCATCGCGGGCAGAGCTAAAGGCGCTTGTCCTCGGGGCATTGATTGAATGACGTTCTGACCGCTGATACCCAAGACTTAAAACACCCGGAGACCGCAACATGACCGAAGCAGAACGTATTCTTCTGGACCTTTTGGACATCGAAAGGCTTGAGGTTGATCTGTTCCGTGGCACAGGATCCGGAGGTGAAACACCAACACGCATATTCGGAGGTCAGGTGATCGCTCAGGCCCTAGCAGCGGCTTATCGAACTGTCGAAGATCGCCTGTGCCACTCACTGCACGCTTATTTCATTCGCGCTGGTGATCCGTCTATTCCTGTTATTTATCAAGTTGATAGAGCGCGTGATGGAGGTTCCATGACCACACGTCGCGTCGTTGCGATCCAACATGGCAAACAAATCCTCAACATGTCAGCTTCGTTTCATGTTCAGGACGAAGGATGGGATCACCAGCACGCCATGCCGCAGACCAAAGCACCCGAAGCTTATCCGGCCCGCGAGGAATTGCGCCAAAGATACGTGGACCAGGTTCCCGAAAAATTACGCGAAGAACTGCTGCGAGAACGTCCAATCGAGGTGCGCGAAGTGGATCACCAAAATCCATTTTCCCCCGAAAAATCAGACGACCGAAACCAGATCTGGTTTCGCATGAAAGCTGCCGCCGGAACTGATCCGGTGACGCAGCATCTGATTCTGGCTTATGCGTCTGACATGTACCTGATGACGTCCGGCCTGCGCCCGCATGGGCTTAGTTGGTTTGCCGGAGACGTCAACGGAGCAAGCCTGGATCACGCTTTGTGGTTCCACGCGCCGATAAATTTCGAAAACTGGCATCTATACGCAATGGATTCTCCCTGGAGCGGGCAGGGACGTAATTTCAATCGTGGGTCCATTTATGCCCAAGACGGCACACTGGTCGCTTCGGTGGCGCAGGAAGGTTTGATGCGCAAGGTGCGGCACAAACCTTAGGTATCTTCGATAAACCGCTGATTTAGCTTTTGCATTCCGGACAGCCAGCGATCGTAGTCACCAGCTTTAAGTTGCATGTAATCCCGAACCTCGGGATGCGGCAGGACCAGAAATTGCTCGGACTGAATAGCTGAAAGACAGGCATCAGCCACTTCTTTAGGCTCTAACATGCCGTCTATTGCAGCGACCGAAGTTTCATGCCCGCGCGTCATTTCGGAGCGAACCGCCTGTGGGCATAGAACGGACACACGCAAACCTTTCTGGCCGTATGTAATTGACAGCCACTCGGCAAATCCGACTGCCGCATGCTTTGTGACGGCATACGGTGCGGCGCCGGGTTGATTTAGCAAGCCAGCCGCAGACGCCGTGATCATGATATAACCACCGCCACGCGCAACCATACGCGGCACCATATGGCGCGCGGTCCAGACGTGGGACATGACATTGATCTTCCAGATGCGATCCCAATCCTGGTCATGAACATCCAGACCGCCAAGTGTGAGAATACCGGCATTGGCACAGAAAAGATCAATGGGTCCAATTTCGTTTTCAACAGTGTTGATCAGAGTTTTGATATCGTCTTCGCTCGACACATCGCATGCCAGTCCGTGACCTCCGATTTGTGAGGCCACGGATTTTGCGCCGCGCTGGTTGATATCTGAACAGACAACAGTGGCACCGTCTTTGGCGAACCGCTCAACCAGACCTTTGCCAATACCCTGAGCGGCACCGGTGACAACCACAGTTTTTCCGCGCAGTTCCATTCAGCTTATTCAAACGACAGTTCAGTGAACCGTCGTAATCCATTGTTAAAATAGTGTAATTGGCATATCAGGCATATCATCTTTTTACCATAATACCAATTACACGCAAACCTTAATAGAATGCCTGCAACCCGGTTTGAGCCCGCCCCAGGATCAGCGCATGCACATCATGGGTCCCTTCATAGGTATTCACAGTCTCAAGATTGACCATGTGGCGAATGACATGGAACTCCAGCGAGATACCGTTACCGCCGTGCATATCCCGCGACATCCGAGCGATATCCAGTGCTTTACCGCAGTTGTTGCGCTTGACGATCGAAATCATCTCGGGTGCGGCGTTCGCCTCATCCATCAGACGGCCAACACGCAGGCTTGCCTGCAAGCCCAATGAGATTTCGGTCTGCATGTCTGCCAGCTTGCGTTGAAACAGCTGCGTCTGCGCCAGCGGACGATTGAATTGTTTTCGATCCAACCCGTATTCGCGCGCGGTGTGCCAGCAGTTTTCAGCCGCCCCCATCACGCCCCAGCTGATGCCATAACGCGCACGGTTTAAACAGCCAAACGGACCTTTCAGCCCCTGAACGTGCGGCAACAGCGCGTTTTCGTCGACATCAACGCCGTCCAAAACGATTTCGCCGGTGATCGACGCCCGTAGGCTCAGCTTGTTCTGAATTTTCGGAGCGCTCAGTCCCTTAAGACCTTTGTCCAAGACAAAGCCACGGATCTTACCGTCATGGGCGTCAGACTTGGCCCAAATCACAAACACATCCGCAATCGGAGAGTTCGAGATCCACATCTTGCTGCCGGTCAAACGGTATCCGCCGTCTATTTTTTCGGCCCGAGTTTTCATACCTGCCGGGTCCGATCCTGCATCAGCCTCGGTCAGACCGAAACACCCGATCCATTCACCGCTGGCCAGTTTCGGCAGGTATTTCCGGCGCTGTTCTTCGCTGCCATAGGCATAAATTGGGTACATCACCAATGAGCTTTGCACCGACATCATCGAGCGATAGCCCGAATCTACACGCTCAACTTCGCGCGCGACCAGACCGTAGGACACGTACCCTGCCCCCAGTCCGCCGTATTCCTCGGGGATCGTGGTGCCCAGCAGGCCCATTTCACCCATTTCGCGGAAGATCTCGGGGTCGGTTTCTTCGTTCTGATAAGCCTCGGTCACCCTTGGTTGCAGCTTTTCCTGCGCATAAGCGTTGGCGCTGGCGGCGATCATACGTTCGTCTTCCGTCAGTTGATCGGACAAACGAAAAGGATCATCCCATGTGAATTTACCCATATCAGGCGCATCTTTGGCGCGCAGAGTTGGCTTGGTGTCAGGGGCGTTCATGGTGCTTCTCCGCTCAATCAACTTCGCGGCAAACTAACCCGGCCTTTCAGCAAAAGACAGTAAGAGTTTGGCATCTGACTATGAGCAAAACTCATACCCCTGCCCCGACCTTCAACCCAGAGCGTAACCGGCGCCGCGAACGGTTCGAACCGGGTCCTTGCCGCCATGCTGCGTCAGTGCTTTTCGCAACCGACCGATATGGACGTCTACGGTGCGCGTATCGACATAGATATCGCGGCCCCAAACCCGGTCAAGCAGTTGCTCGCGGCTCCAGACGCGGCCGGGTTTTTCCATGAATGTGCTCAGCAGGCGAAACTCGGTTGGGCCAAGTTTTAATGGTTTGCTGTTACGGCTCACCTTGTGCGTTTCCGCGTCCAGAATGATGTCGTCAAATTCAAGACGTATACCAACAGTTGCCGGGCGGACCCGGCGCAGCTGCGTTCGCACCCGCGCCATCAGTTCAACCACTGAATACGGTTTGACCACATAATCATCTGCGCCGGTTTCCAGACCGCGCACCTTGTCGATCTCTTCCGTACGCGCCGACAGCATGATGATCGGAATTGCGCGGGTATCAGGGCGCATTTTAAGACGGCGACAGACCTCAATCCCGCTGAGATTCGGCATCATCCAATCCAATACGATGATGTCAGGCTGTTCCTCGTCGACCAACAGCATGGCTTCATCGCCATTGGCGGCCTTGGATACGCGGAACCCTTCAGCTTCGAGGTTATAGGCCAGCACTTCACGTTGGGCCGGTTCATCCTCGACCACCAGAACGGTTGGTTGATCAGCGGACATTCGTCTGAACTCCTAGGCGGATTGAGAGGTTATATCGGCTTTCGGGCGCGCCTCGGTCGGGCGCTCGCCGGTGACGAAATACACGACCTGTTCTGCAATCGCGGTGACATGGTCACCCATACGCTCGATGTTCTTGGCGATGAAATGCAGGTGCATACAGGACGAGATATTGCGCGGGTCCTCGGCCATGAAAGTCAGCAATTCGCGGAACAGACCGTTATACATCTGGTCGACCTCTTCATCGCGGTCGATCACCTCGGCGGCCAGTTCGGCATCACGCTGAATATATGCGTCCAGTGCGTCGCGCAGCATGCGTTCAACCTCGCGCGCCATACGACGCAAGGCAGCCGCGCTGCCGTTGATATCCCCCCCACTGGCCAGAACCGTGGTGCGCTTGGCGATGTTTTTGGAATAGTCGCCGATGCGTTCCAGGTTGGCAGATACCTTCAGAACTGACAGCACCAGACGTAAATCGCTGGCGGTCGGCGCACGCAGCGCGATCAGGCGGGCGGTTTCTTCGTTGATCAACTCTTCCAGAGCGTCGATGGCCTTGTCACCTTGACGAACTTGCTGAGCCAGTTCCTCGTCGCGTGTTTCAAGGGACCGGGCCGAGTTCATGATGGCGGCTTCGACCAGACCGCCCATCTTCATGATATGGGCCTGAATGGCTTCTAGGTCGCGGTCGAAGGCGGATGCAATATGTTGTTCGCTCATATCTGAATACCTGTGTTCAGCCGATCCGGCCGGTGATGTAGCTTTCCGTGCGGGGATCGACGGGATTGGTAAAGATTTGCCCGGTTTCCCCAAATTCCACCAGATTGCCCAGATGGAAAAATGCGGTCTTCTGGCTGACCCGTGCGGCCTGCTGCATCGAGTGAGTGACAATCACCACCGAATAGCGCGCGCGCAGGTCGTCGATCAGTTCTTCAACCTGAGCGGTTGCAATCGGGTCCAGGGCCGAGCATGGCTCGTCCATCAGCAGAACCTCGGGCTCCGTCGCCACAGCGCGGGCGATGCACAGGCGCTGTTGCTGACCGCCGGACAGGCCGGTGCCAGGGGCGTCCAGGCGGTCCTTTACCTCGTCCCAGATCGCACCGCGGCGCAGGGATTTTTCCACGATTTCATCCAGTTCCGCCTTGTTTTTCGCAAGACCGTGAATGCGCGGACCGTAGGCCACGTTGTCATAGATCGACTTGGGGAACGGATTGGGTTTCTGAAACACCATGCCCACTTTTGCACGCAGTTGTACTGGGTCGACGCGCTTGTCATAGATATCCTCGCCATCCAGCAGGATATCGCCCTGCACCCGGCAAATGTCGATCGTGTCGTTCATCCGGTTCAAGCACCGCAGAAAAGTGGACTTGCCGCAGCCCGACGGCCCGATGAATGCCGTGACGGTTTTGTCCTCGATTTCAACATTTACGTCTTTGATGGCGTGCGTATCGCCGTAATGGACCTGAACGTTATTCGCGGCGATCTTGATGTTTTTGGAGTCCACGTTTCTCTCCACACTTGTCATCTGGTTCATCTTGGGCCCCTTTTACCAGCGGCGTTCAAAGCGGCGGCGCAGAAGTACCGCGATGGTGTTCATTGTCACAAGGAAGATCAACAGAATGATGATGCCCCCCCATGCGCGTTCATAAAAGGCCGGGTCGGCGCGCTTGGACCATTCATAGATCTGCGCCGGCATGGCCGAGTTTGGCGACAGGAAGCCCGCGACGATGCCATCCGGTGGGTTCGAGGCGATAAAGCCCACCATTCCGATCAGCAGTAGGGGCGCGGTTTCTCCCAGCGCCTGCGCCAGGCCGATGATCGTGCCAGTCAAGATGCCGGGCGCGGCCAGAGGCAGAACGTGATGGAACACCGCCTGCATTTTCGAGGCCCCTACCCCCAACGCTGCATCACGGATCGACGGCGGAACCGCCTTCAGCGACGCGCGGGTCGATATGATGATCGTCGGCAAGGTCATCAGCGTCAGCACCAGACCACCGACCAGCGGAGCGGATGTCGGGAGGTGCATATAGTTGATGAACACGGCCAGACCCAGAATACCAAACACGATGGACGGCACGGCAGCGAGGTTCGAAATGTTTACCTCAATGATATCAGTCAGTCGGTTCTGCGGTGCGAATTCCTCAAGATAGATTGAGGCCGCAACGCCAATCGGAAGCGCTAGCGCAAGCACCACAAACATCATGAACAGCGAACCCAGCATCGATACACCGATCCCCGCAGCCTCGGGCCGCTGATCAGATGCGTCCGAGCCAAAGATGAAATCAGGGTTGAAGGCTTTGTACAGCACGCCCGCATCCCGCAACTGATCAACGAAATCAAGTTGTTCGACCGTGATGCTCTTATCGTTGGCAATCGACTCACGTGTGACACGGCCCTTCAAATAGCCATCGACGCGGCTGTTGGTCAAAAAGCGGAAACTGACCGTTTTGCCGATCTCATCTGGGTTGGCGATGACGTAATTGCGCAGCTCGGCTTGCGCTGCCTTGGACAGGATTTTACCCATTGCCTTGGGTTTCAGATCGGTCTGAATGCCCAGCTCTTGAACTTCGGCTTCCAGAGCCGATGCAATAAGGGGCGCGTAACCGAAGGTCGAAACCTTCTTGATGTCCTCAATATTGCGGTTGCCCTTCTTATCAAGCTTGTCGGCCTTTAGCTCGACATTCAGTTCAAGATAGGTCTGCTGGAAGGCCCCGGTCCCAGCGGTCACAATATTCGTGACCAGCACGACCAGCATCAGCAACCCGATACCGATTGCGGCGACACCGTACATCTTGAACCGACTTTCAGCCGCATTGCGCCGCTTGGTGCGCGCGTCCTTTTCAAACAGCGAACCGCCCTTGGGTTTCGCCGCAGGAGCAGCGCCAGGTGTTTGGGAAATATCGGTCATTCGTACTGCTCCCGGTATTTGCGTACGATGTAGAGGGCAAAGATGTTCAGCCCCAGCGTTATGATGAACAGTGTCAGACCCAGTGCGAAGGCCACCAGTGTCTCGGGGCTGGCAAAGTCGGTGTCGCCGGTCAGCTGGCTGACGATCCGGGTTGTAATGGTGGTCATTGCCTCGAACGGGTTGCCCGAGAACTTGGCGATTGCACCGGCGGCCATCACCACGATCATCGTCTCACCAATGGCGCGGCTGGCGGCCAGCAGAATCGCGCCCACGATCCCCGGCAGCGCGGCGGGCAGAACCACCTGACGCACGGTTTCAGATTTCGTCGCGCCCAGTCCAAGCGAGCCATCCCGGATCGACTGTGGCACCGCGTTGATGATGTCATCAGACAGTGATGAGACAAACGGGATTAGCATGATGCCCATCACCAAACCAGCGGTCAGAACGGCATTGGAACTTGCCATCCACCCCAACCCCAACGCGCCGCCATTTCCGAATAGGGACACCAGCGCAGGCCCCACGGTCAGCAAGGCAAACAGGCCGTAAACGATGGTTGGAATACCCGCGAGGATTTCCAGCAAAGGTTTCGCGACCGACCGCGTCACGGTCGAGGCGTATTCTGACAGATACACAGCCGCAAACAGGCCAATGGGCACCGCCACCAACAGGGCAATCACCGAGATATAGAGCGTACCCCACAAAAGCGGCAGGATCGATAGCTCACTCCCACCGCGGAAATTCGGGGCCCAGGTGCTGCCGAAGAAAAAGTCTTTCCACGAGTGTAGTTGGAAGAAGTTCAGCGTCTCGAAGAACATCGACAAGACGATGCCTACGGTGGTCAGAATAGCAATCGACGCAGCCAGTAGCAGCAAGGCCAGAACACCTTGCTCGACCACGTTGCGCGCGCGGAATTCCTTATTCGTGCGAACATAAGCAAAGGCCGCACCCAACAAGGCCAGCGCCAGCACTACGACCTGCATCGCCACAGACCCGCTGCTGGTCATGCTGCGGTATTTCTGAGCGTCCATCAAGATTGGCTGGGTGATATCTTGCGTCAGAACCTGGCCCGCGTCCTTCAGGGCCGCGGTCAGTGTATCAATATCCGCATTCGCGTTCTGCGCTTGTGCCTCGGTCATCGTGCCAGCGGCAACAGCACCGTTCAGGCCGTCAGCCACGCGGCGCACCTCGCTCATAACAAGGCCGCGATCCGACCCTTCGGCGATCGCGTTGTCAGGGATCAAACCGGATATTGCGTTGTCGATGATCATTGGCTGCACCAAAAGCCAGATGATCAGTACGCCCAAGGCCGGAACAAGCGCCGTGAAGGCAACATTGTAGCCGTAATAAGACGGCAACGAATGCAGTTCGCGGGCGTTACCCCCCGCGCTAGCCAGGGCTCGGGAACGGCCCGTGAAATATCCGATCACTGCCAGCGCAAGCAGGATTAGCAACAGCCATGATAACGCCATGAGAACTCCGTGAGGATGGCAGTGAGTGGAGCCAAAAAGAACCGGGGCGTGAAGAAAACGCCCCGGTTCGGTTTTCGATATGGATTAGGAACCACCGCCCAGAACGGCTTCGTTTGCAACGGTTTCCTGAACCTTGCCCAGCTCCGGGTCAGAGACCAGGCCGTACTCGGCCAGCGGGCCATCGGGGCCTGCAATCTCATCCGCGACAAAGAACTCAGCATATTCTTTCAGGCCGGGAACCACGCCGATATGCGCTTTCTTCACGTAGAAGAACAGCGGGCGCGACACCGGGTATTCGCCCGATGCGATGGATTCGGTCGACGGAACAACGTCTGACATGGTCGCAACCTGCAGCTTGTCAGTGTTGTTTTCGTAGAACGCCAGACCAAAGACGCCGATGCCGTCCTTATTGCTATCGATGCGCGCCAGGGTCTCGGTATAGTCGCCGTCGATGTCGACCGAAACGCCGTCGGTGCGCAGAGCGATACAGGCTTTCTCAGCCGCCTTTTTGTCGTCGCCGTTGGCCGCTTTGTAGACGTCAAAGTCGCCCAGATGCTCACAACCGGCCAGGATCACCTTGTCTTCGAACACTTCACGGGTGCCGTGCTTGGTGCCCGGGATGAAGGCTGCGATGGGTTGCGCCGGGAAATCCGGGTTCACGTCGGCCCAGGTTTTGTTCGGGTTGTCGACCAACTCGCCGTCCACAACGATCTGAGCGGACAGGGCTTTGTACCAATCTTCCGGCGTGAACTCGAACGTGTTACCGTTAATGTCCGAGGCGAACACGATGCCATCATAACCGATCTGCACTTCGATGATGTCGGTCACACCGTTTTCGGCACAGGCTTTGATCTCTTTTTCACGGATCGCGCGCGATGCGTTTGCCACGTCGATGGTGTTTTCGCCAACACCTTCGCAGAACCGCTTGAGGCCCGCAGACGAACCACCCGACTCGACTACTGGTGTCGGGAAGTCAAAGTTTTCACCGAAGGCTTCTGCAACGATCGAAGCATAGGGCAGCACGGTCGAAGAACCCGCAACCTGAACCTGGTCACGCGCAGTAGCAGCGGTGGCCGATACGGCAGCGATAGCAAGCGCCGAAGCCGACAGTTTTACAAAGGACATTCCAGTCTCCTTGATCATATCAGTTTGTGATCATCCCCATGATGATCTTGCGCCAACGTCTAAAAGTCGCGCGTAAGCCTTTTGTGACAGGTATGTAACAGCTTTATGACAGATCGCATGAAAACAGGCCGTTGGAACGCAAAGCTGCAATGCGCTTTTTACATGGCAGGCAGACCACGGCTGGCAAGCTTTTGCTATCGCGGCAATATTACGGTAAAGGTTGAACCCTTTCCAACTTCACTTTGCATCCGCAAACGCCCGCGATGGCGGTTGATTATGTGTTTTACAATCGCAAGGCCCAACCCAGTTCCGCCCAGTTGTCGCGATCTGTGGCTGTCGGCACGGTAGAATCGCTCGGTCAGGCGGGGCAGGTGTATCGCGTCAATGCCGGGCCCCTTGTCACTGACCAATACCCTGACAGCCGGGCCACGCATGACGGAATCGCGTTCGGATGATTCCACCCGAATGTCGACGCTGCCCCCACTGCCACCGTATTTGATGGCGTTCTCGATTAGGTTGGTGAAGACCTGACGCAGCTGGTCGCCATCCCCGATCAGCGAGACAGGCCCTTCTGGCGCGTTCAAGCTCACCTCGACGTTGGCACTCTCGGCCAGCGGGCGCAGTGAGTTCAGCGTTGATTGCAACAGCCCCGTCAATTCAAGCTGATCTTTGGGCCGCACACGTTCTTCGCTTTCGACACGGTTCAGTGACAGCAGATCCCCCACCAATCGGTTCATACGATTGGCTTCGTCGGCCATGATCTCAAGAAACCGGGCGCGCGCGGCGGCGTCATCACGCGCCGGACCACGCAACGTTTCGATGAAGCCCATCAACGCTGTCAGCGGTGTGCGCAACTCATGACTGACATTCGCCACGAAATCCCGCCGCATCTGGCTGGCCTGCTCGACATGCGAGACATCTTGGAAAGTCGCCAGCATGGCACCGCCGGACACCGCCCCTACACCGTTCAGATAACGGCATTCGACCTCGAACGTGGTGTCCTGCGCTCCGTCATTGGACAGGTGGCGCGCCTTTGCCGGACCATTGGTATGCAGGCACTGTTCAATTGCGTCAATCACCCCAGGTTGCCGCAAAATCGTCGCGAAATGCCGACCGACGATATTCTGCGTCAGCAGGGTTTTGGCATCGTCATTGGCGGCGATGATCCGTTCGGTCTGATCAACCATCAAAGCCGGCATCGGAATGGCCGAGACAAATTCGGCAAGCAGGTCGTCTGACATTCTTCAGACCCTTCCCGGCAAGTTAGGACACAGGCTTCATCTCGTCACGGAACCGGCGCATATTCTGTTGATAATGTAACGCGCTGAGCGTGATTTTCTGCGCCGCGGCTTCGTCCAGTTCCCGCACGACCTTGCCCGGCGTTCCCATGACCAGCGAGTTGTCGGGGATTTCCTTGCCTTCGGTGATCAAGGCCCCTGCCCCGATCAGACAATTCTTACCAATCTTTGCCCCGTTCAACACGATGGCTCCCATGCCGATCAGCGTGTTTTCCCCGATCGTACACCCATGCAGCATCACCTTGTGGCCGATGGTACAATTCTTACCGATGGTCAGAGGAAAACCGGCGTCAATATGCATGATGCAATCTTCCTGCACATTGCTGCTTTCGCCCACGCGAATCTCTTCATGATCAGCGCGGATGGTGCAGCCGAACCAAACCGAGGCCCCTTCTTCCAGCACTACTTTGCCAATCAAGTTGGCATCGGGTGCAACCCAAGTATCGTCGTGGATCTGTGGTGCGTGTTCGCCCAAGGCATAGATAGTCATGACAAACCTTCAAATTCGTTCTGTAAGGTGCGTACGTGGTCTTGCAGTCTTGGTTGTTGGATACGGCGCATACGCTCTGCGCTGACGATGGTTTTCAGCTTTTCCTCGGTTGTATCCAGGTCATCGTTGACCAGCACATAGTCGTAATAGCCCCAGTGGCTGATTTCATCCCAGCTTTTGAGCATCCGCTTGGCGATCACGTCCTCGCTGTCCTGCCCGCGGGTTTCCAGGCGGCGGCGTAATTCGGGGATCGAGGGTGGCAGAATGAAAATCGACAATGCGTGCTTACCAAGATCCGAATTGCGGATCTGAACCTCACCCTGCCAATCCACGTCAAAAAGAACATCGCGGCCCGCATTTATCGAGTCCTGCACCGGGCCAGCCGGAGAGCCATAAAAGTTCCCAAACACGTGCGCATGTTCCAGCATCTGACCCTTGGCAACCTGCTGTCTGAATTCATCCTCTGAAAGAAAGTAATATTCCCGTCCGTGTTCTTCGCCCGGACGAGGTGCGCGGGTCGTGGCCGAAACCGAGAACTCCAGACCTTCATCCCAGGCCATAAGCCTTCGGGCCAAAGTGGATTTCCCCGCCCCGGAAGGCGAAGACAGGATGATAAGTAGGCCGCGGCGATCTGCCATGTCAGTTGTTCCCATCGTCATTCAACATTTTGCACCTGTTCGCGCATCTGATCTATTACCGCCTTCAGCTCAAGCCCAACCGAGGTCAGCTCGGCGCTTTGCGCCTTTGAACACAGCGTGTTGGCCTCGCGATTAAACTCCTGCATCAGAAAATCCAGCTTGCGCCCCACGGCTCCATCCTGCGACAGCAGATCGCGTGCGGCGTTCACATGCGTTTTCAGGCGGTCAATTTCTTCGGTGATATCGGATTTGACCGCGATCAGCGCCAATTCCTGCGCGACCCGGTCTGGGTCAGCCCCTTGCGCATTGTCCAGCACACGGGCCAGATTTTCGCGCAGTGCCTCGGCGGTCTTGTCCTTGCGTTGTTCTGCAAGCTCGGCCGCTTGCGCCGTTAAGTCGGCGACCTGAGCAAGCTGCCCGTCCAGAATGTCTGCCAGAGCCTTGCCTTCTGTCTGGCGCATGTCGACGAAAGCTGCCAACAGGTCGGCAAATTCGTTCGTCAATTCCTTGACCAGAGGCGCGGGGTCGTCCACCTCACTGCCAGCCTCCAACATTCCTCTCAGCCCTATCAGGTCCGCCGCGGTCGAAGGTGCCAGCGCGACGCCGCTTTCTACCGCCATTTCCTGCGTACGGGCCAGCGCAGCAAGTGCCGCGCCCATGGCGTCTTCATTCAGAACCAGATCAGGGGCAGTTTCTTCGCGGCTTAACCGTAAGGACAAGGTGACATTTCCCCGGCTCAGTGATTTGGACAGCTGGCCACGCAAGGCGGTTTCAAGCCCGGTCAGCCACTCGGGCATGCGCAGCCGTAAGTCCAGACCTTTGCCGTTCACGCTGCGCAGGTCCCACGTCCAGCTATGCGGTCCATACGCCCCTTTGCCTGCGGCGAATCCGGTCATGGATCTGATCATGTTGGCTGTCCTTGTCTGCTCGGTTGTCGCACCTAATGCCATCGGCGGGCGCAGGGCAAGAGTTTGCTGGTTTTCGGCCTTCGCCCAGAAGTTAACCATTCATTAAAGAATTCCTCCAAAATTGACTCAACTCGTGTCAATTTGGCTTTGGTCAGGGATGATCGGACCTGAAGGGTCCCGATATCTGGAATTTTAGATAAATGACGGGCGATTGACGCTAGGGTGATGTAAATGAAAACGTTTTTCGGTAACAGGTTCGGATCGAACTCTGGAAAGATCGTCGCAATGGATCGTTTTGACAGCGGGCGCAGCCTCTCGCCCATCCGACAGGTCGAGGCATACTGGACCGCGCTGTTAACCGGCGACGGTGTCCCCAAACGTGCGCAGATCGATCCGCGCGGGCTTGAGAACGTTCTGGAATACACTTTCATTCTGGAACGTATCGCGCCCGGTCTGGCCCGGTTTCGTCTGGCTGGAAGCCACCTAACACAGCTGGCAGGCATGGAAGTGCGCGGCATGCCGTTAACCGCGTTTTTCGAACCCAGCGCTCGTGGCCAGATATCGGACGTATTGGAGCAGGTCTTTGCCCAGCCGGCAATTGCCGAGCTTGGATTGGTCGCCGCCGGTAAACTGGGCCGCAGCCAGTTGCAGGCACGTATGATCCTGTTGCCCCTGAAAAGCGATCTTGGCGATGTCAGCCGCGTGTTGGGTGTCATGATGTCCGACGGCGCACTCGGCGCGACGCCTCGCCGTTTCTCAATCCCCGACACCAGAGTGCGGGCTGTTTCAGACGTTCAGGCACCGCAACAACCGGCGCAGCAAATCTCGGCCGGGTTTGCGGAAGAGCAAGCAGAATTCAAGAAACCCGGATCACATCTACGACTGGTTGCGTCACGGGACGACTGACAAAAAAGGCGGGCCAGTGCAGCCCGCCTCTTAACCTTAAAGACAGCAAGTCTTAGCTGGCTTCACGTTTGTTGCGATCGCGGCGCAGGTTGGTCAGTTCTTCCGCAACCAAAAAGGCCAGTTCCAGCGATTGCGTCGCGTTCAGTCGCGGGTCGCACGCAGTGTGATAACGATCCGAGAGGTCCTCCTCGGTCACGGCACGCACCCCACCGGTGCATTCGGTCACGTCCAAACCGGTCATCTCAAAATGCACGCCCCCAGGGATGGTGCCTTCGGCCTGATGCACACCAAAGAAGTCACGCACCTCGCGCAGGACTGAATCAAACGGTCGGGTTTTGTAGCCCGTCGCCGATTTGATTGTGTTACCGTGCATCGGGTCGCAGACCCATGTGACTTTGGCACCCTCTTCCTTGACGGCCTTGACCAGGCGCGGCAGATGCTCACCCGCCTTGCCCGCACCAAAGCGCGCGATCAGGGTCAAGCGACCTTCCTCGTTTTCCGGGTTCAACTTGGACATCAGAACCTTGAGGTCTTCTGCCGTGGTCGAGGGACCACATTTCAGACCAATCGGGTTCAGGACGCCGCGGCAGAATTCTACATGCGCCCCGTCCGGCTGACGGGTGCGGTCACCGATCCAGATCATATGGCCCGAACCGGCCAGCCAGTTGCCAGAGGTGGAATCAAGACGGGTCAGCGCCTCTTCGTATTCCAGCAGCAGGCTTTCATGGCTGGTGTAGAACTCAACGGTCGAGAACTCATGTGTGGTGTCCGCCGTGATCCCCGCCGCGCCCATGAAGTCGATAGTGTCCTGAATACGGTCGGCGATTTCCGAGTATTTCTGCACGTCCTGTACATCGGTGAAGCCCAAAGTCCAGGAATGCACCATGCTCATATCGGCGAAACCACCGGTCGAGAAAGCGCGCAAAAGGTTCAGGGTCGCAGCCGCCTGAGTGTAGGCCTGCAGCATCTTGCCCGGATTCGGAATCCGTGCTTCGGGTGTGAAGGCCAGTTCGTTGATGATGTCACCACGGTAGCTGGGCAGCTCAACGCCATCCACCACCTCGGTCGGGGCGCTGCGCGGTTTGGCGAATTGGCCGGCCATGCGGCCCACTTTGACCACCGGTACCTTGGCACCATAGGTCAGAACCATTGCCATCTGCAGCATCACCTTGAACGTGTCACGGATCGCATCCGCGCTGAATTGTTCAAAGCTTTCTGCACAATCCCCGCCCTGTAGCAGGAAGGCCTCGCCGCGACCGGCGGCACCCAAATGTTGCTTTAGACGCCGTGCTTCGCCCGCAAAGACCAGCGGGGGATACTGTGAAAGCTGCGCCTCGACCTTGGCCAGCGCGGCCGCGTCGGTATAGTCTGGCATTTGAACCCGGGGCTTGTTGCGCCAGTTCGTTTTTTGCCATTCAGTCATAGCTTTGATCTCCGCTGAAGTATTCAGGTTGCTTCTATACAAAATGCATTGAAGACTGACCATATACGATTTGGCCCTCTTGACGCAGCAAACAAGCTTTGATCAAGGTGGCTGCCAAATCTGACGTCGGACAAAAAGTCGCCGGGCGCCGAATCAAGGACACCTCGCCATGCAAGAGCAACGCCAAGTTGTCACGGTGGAAGACACTGCGGCCAACTCCCGCAATTTCGTATTTGTCCTTTTGGACAAATTTTCTCTGCTGTCGTTTGCTTCGGCACTAGACAGCCTGCGCATAGCCAACCGTATGGCGGACAAAACGCTGTATACGTGGACATTGATGGGTGAAGGTGGCGAAACAGTCAGCTGTTCGGCCGGAACTACCTTTGCGCTGGATTCAGACCTGGTTGAGCTGCAGCGCGACGATGTTGTCATGATCTGCGGTGGGGTCGACGTTCAGGCGGCGACCACCAAGAAGGTGTTGAACTGGGTGCGCCGCGAGGCAAGGCGCGGCTTGCGCATCGGTGGCCTATGCACAGCGGCCTATACTTTGGCCAAGGCCGGGCTGTTGGATGGCAAACGCGCAACCATTCACTGGGAAAACTCCGACAGCTTTGTCGAGGAATTCGACGAGGTTGAACTGACCAAGTCCGTCTTTATCGTCGACGGCAACCGGATGACGACGGCAGGCGGCACGTCTTCCATCGACCTGCTGCTTAAAATCATTGCTGATGACTTCGGCGAGGATTTGGCGAATGCCGTTGCGGATCAGATGATCTATTCCTCGATCCGCACCGACCAAGACACCCAGCGTCTATCGACACCAACTCGGATCGGCGTGCGCCACCCAAAACTGAGCCAGGTCATCCTGATGATGGAAAAGAACATCGAGGAACCGATCTCACCCTCGATTCTGGCCAAGGATGTCGGCATGTCGACGCGGCAGTTGGAACGTCTGTTCCGCCGCTACCTGAGCCGTTCGCCCAAACGGTATTACATGGAGCTGCGCCTGCACAAAGCGCGCAACTTGTTGATGCAAACAGATATGAGTGTGATCAATGTGGCGCTGGCCTGCGGGTTTGCCTCGCCCAGCCATTTCTCGAAATGCTACCGGGCGCATTACAATACCACGCCTTATCGCGAGCGTGGAGCGCAGGGCGACCGGTTGTCGGTGTAAGTTACTCAGGGGTCATACGATAGACGGCCCCTTCACCCACGGAAATGAACCAGATTGACCCGTCAGGGGCCTCGACTATGTCGCGCACCCGAATCGTTTCAGGGCCCTTGATCTGTTCAACCTCGCGCAGCGGCGATCCCGCCAGCCGCGCGATATAGTCGAACTTGAGCGACCCAACGAAGATATCCCCTTTCCAGTCCGACCAAAGCTTGCCGGAATAAACCATCAGACCCGAAGGGGCGATGGAAGGGTCCCAATAATGCTCTGGTTGTTCCATACCCGGCTTCGCGGTGCCTTCTCCTATTTTGTCGCCGGAATAATGCACGCCATAGGAGATGACTGGCCAACCGTAGTTCGACCCTGGTTGAACCAGATTGACCTCATCCCCACCTTTTGCCCCGTGTTCCGATATCCAAAGGCGGCCCCTTGCGTCCAAACCGGCCCCTTGCGGATTGCGATGGCCATAGGACCAGATCTCAGGCCGCACGCCGCTTGCCTGAATAAAGGGATTGTCACCGGGAACCGATCCGTCACGGTTCACGCGGATCACTGTGCCATTATGATTGGACCTGTCTTGCGCCTTGGGGCGTTCCCCCCTGTCGCCGATTGTGACGAACAAAGTTCCGTCCTTGGCTTCCACCACGCGGGAACCGTAGTGACGCCCTGATGAGCCACCCGGGACAGCCTCGAAGATCACACGCAGGTTGGTCAGCCGATCACCGCGTTCAGACAATCGGGCCACCGCAAGGGCCGTTCCGGCGCCGCCGCGCTGTGGTTTGGAAAAGGTAAGGAATATCTCGCGTGTTTGGCTAAAATCACGGGCGACCGTCACGTCCAACAAACCGCCCTGCCCTTTGGCCAAAACGTCGGGCACACCTTTGACGGATTTGGCTTTCCCATCCGCAACATAAAGCAGTTTGCCATCACGTTCGGTGATCAAAACCCCCTGGTTCGGCAAAATACCAATTGCCCACGGGGCATCCAATCCTTCGACCATCGGCGTCACTCGCACAGGGCCAGAAGAAGTTTGCAGTACGTCGGCACTGAGCAGCCCCGCCTTAAAGACAAGAAACAGAATCGTGAAAACTCTCAACATTCAGCTCTCCACCTGCAGCATGCCAGCCGCCAGAAACGGGACAAACCCAACAAAACAATCAGAACTTCAGGTGACAACCACACAATTGCGTGAGGACTTTTCTTTTCCGAACAGCTTGCCTAGGGTCGTGCCCAGAACGAACACGTTCCAATTTGGGAGTAACCACATGAAAAAGCTGCTTACTGCAACCGCAGCAACCGCACTGTTGGCCGGCACCGCCATGGCCGAAGACGTTAAACTGGGCATTATGTTCGGTTTCACCGGCCCGATTGAATCGCTTTCGCCAGCAATGGCGTCCGGCGCTGAGCTGGCGATGAAAGAAGTCTCGGATTCCGGCAAACTGCTGGAAGGGTCCACCGTAACGCCCGTACGTGCTGATACGGGCTGCGCTGACAATGCTCTAGCCACCGCTAATGCGGAACGTCTGGTTGCCGAAGGCATCAATGGCCTTGTTGGCGGAGACTGTTCGGGCGTAACCGGTGCCATTCTGCAAAACGTCGCCGTGCCGAACGGTATGGTCATGATCTCACCTTCGGCCACCTCTCCGGGCCTGTCAGTTATGGAAGATAACGGCCTGTTCTTCCGCACGTCCCCATCGGATGCGCGCGAAGGCGAAATCATGGCCGACATCCTGAAAGAGCGCGGCGTCAACTCGATCGCTCTGACCTATACCAACAACGACTACGGCAAGGGCCTGTCCGAGGCGATCAAATCCTCGTTCGAGGCGCTGGGCGGTGAAGTGACCATCGTCGCCGCGCATGAAGACGGCAAAGCCGACTATTCGGCCGAAGTCGGCGCGCTGGCATCGGCAGGTGGCGACATTCTGGTCGTTGCGGGCTATCTGGATCAGGGCGGTCTGGGCATCATTCAGTCCTCGCTGGACAGCGGCGCATTTGACACCTTTGGTCTGCCGGGTGGCATGATCGGTGACTCGCTGCCTGAAAACGTCGGTCCGGATCTGAACGGCTCGTATGGTCAGGCCCCGGGATCGAAAAGCGAAGCTGCGGATTCGTTCTTTGCCATGGCCGAAGCCGAAGGTTTTGACGGCTCGTCGATCTTTGTACCCGAATCCTATGACGCAGCGGCGCTGTTCCTGCTGGCCATGCAGGCCGCGGGTTCCAGTAACCCGGCGGACTATGGCGGCAAGATCATGGATGTTGCCAACGAACCGGGTGAAAAGATCTATCCGGGTGAGCTGGCCAAGGGTCTGGAGCTCCTCGCAGCGGGCCAAGACATCGACTATGTCGGCGCCTCGGGTGTTGAGCTGATCGGCCCCGGCGAAAGCGCCGGTGCATACCGCGAAATCGAAGTCATCGATGGTGAGATGAAGACGGTTAACTACCGTTAAATCCTCATCTGACAGAGCAAAACCGAACAGCCCGGGCCTTGTGTCCGGGCTGTTTCAGTGACAAAAGGCTGCACCTCTGTTTTCGGGGAAAAGGCAAGGGAAAACCATGATCGTCGTTGAGGACGTGCATAAGCATTTTAGCGGGTTCCACGCGGTGGACGGTGCTTCGCTGGAAATCCAAAAGGGCTCGATCACCGGCCTGATCGGACCGAACGGTGCGGGCAAGACAACCCTGTTCAACGTGATCGCAGGTGTGCTGCCGCCGACCAGCGGCAAGGTGTTCATGGATGGCGAAGATATCACTGGCCTGCCTCCGCATGAGCTGTTTCACAAAGGGCTGCTGCGCACGTTCCAGATCGCGCATGAGTTTTCGTCAATGAGCTGCCGCGAGAACCTGATGATGGTGCCCGGCGCGCAATCGGGTGAATCACTGTGGAACACCTGGTTTGGCCGCAAACGCATCGCCGACGAGGAACGCGCCCTGCGCGCCAAGGCGGACGAGGTGTTGGAGTTCCTGACCATCGAACACCTGGCCGACCACAAGGCAGGTCAGGTTTCGGGCGGGCAAAAGAAACTGTTGGAACTTGGCCGCACCATGATGGTCGACGCCAAGATCGTGTTTCTGGACGAGGTCGGCGCAGGCGTCAACCGCACCTTGCTGATGACCATCGGCGACACCATCCTGCGCCTCAACAAAGAACGCGGCTATACATTTGTCGTCATCGAGCATGACATGGATTTCATCGGCAAAATCTGCGACCCGGTGATCTGCATGGCCGAGGGCAAGGTTCTGGCAGAGGGCACTTTGGACGAGATCAAGGCCAACGAACACGTGATCGAGGCTTATTTGGGCACCGGCCTGAAGAACAAAGACAAGCTGGAGGCCCAGACATGACTGCGGGCGCAAGCGACAACCCCTATCAGGACGATCACGGCAACAAGGACGCAACAATTGCCAATACCAAGGGCATTGGCACAATGACCCCCGCGCATCCCACCAGCGGCGAAACCCACAAGGTCAGCGGTGGCCCTTTCCTGATCGGAGATACCATGACCGGTGGCTACGGCAAGGGACCCGACATCCTTCACGACTGCACTATTGCCGTCGACAAGGGTGAAATTGCCGTGATCGTCGGCCCCAACGGCGCGGGCAAGTCCACGGCGATGAAAGCCGTGTTTGGTATGCTGGACGTGCGCGCCGGCGCAGTCCGACTGGACGGAGAGGACATTACCAAGCTTTCACCGCAGGATCGGGTGATCAGGGGGATGGGCTTTGTGCCGCAAACGTCAAATATCTTCACGTCCATGACGGTTGAGGAAAACCTCGAAATGGGTGCCTTCATCCGCCGCGACGATATCAGTCAGACGATGGAGCAGGTCTATGACCTCTTCCCTATCCTCCGCGACAAACGCAACCAGGCGGCCGGAGAGCTTTCGGGCGGTCAACGCCAGCAGGTCGCCGTCGGCCGGGCGCTGATGACCCAGCCCAAGGTGCTGATGTTGGACGAACCCACCGCCGGTGTCTCACCCATCGTGATGGATGAACTGTTCGACCGGATCATTGAGGTCTCACGCACCGGCCTGCCAATCCTGATGGTGGAACAGAACGCCCGTCAGGCTTTGGAGATTGCGGACAAGGGATATGTCCTGGTGCAGGGGCGGAATGCGTATAGTGGCACGGGTAAGGAACTGCTGGCTGATCCCGAAGTTCGGAAGAGTTTCTTGGGGGGGTGATGAAAAAATACGCCGCTACTTCATTATTTCTTGCAATTTCATCAACCGCTGTATTGGCGTATTCGGGGCCGCAAAGCCATTTTGTAGAATTCGATTGCACCATAATTCAAAAGTGCGACCACCAGTTTCTTTGTAAGAAAACTGATGAATCTACTCAAATAGCTTACACGGCATTGGTTCACGACTTGTCAGTTTCCAAGTCGATAACTCCGATTGATTACCCGTTTGACACTTGGCAGGAAGTAACAGCTTGGGTGGATTTCATAAATCCTCGTGCTGGTAAGCTCCCATTGCCTGTTTGGTATCTGGACGATGCTGGTTTTGATCCAGAGATAACCTTCCGTCTGGAAGATTGGCTCAATGGGCAACAAGATTCCCCTTACAACGTAAAAGGTTATGCGCTTGTTATGACTGGTGACTTAGAAGAAATTAGCTATAGTAGAGCCAATTTAGACAAGGATGATGATTTACCCTGGGAAATAACCGTATATAGAAAATTTTGGGGTGAACCTGGCAAATACCACACTCAGAAATTACTTTGCGATTCAGACTAATAACGAAATTAAGCTTCCTAGCTGCACTTGTTGCGCTCTCCAGCTGTAACCATATGCAGGGTGAAAAACCAAATCTTGAAGCACGGAATTCGTGTTGCCAAAATAGCTTTAAGTTTTCGAGGTGAGAAAACGGGACCTTCTCTCGTCAGCCCTGTCTTCACCACCCATACACCTGATTTCAATCACCCAATCGGATCACCACAAGACCCGAAGTCCTGCGCAGCATGCGGGCCTTTGATCGACATGTCATAATTCAAGTCCTCGAAATCCACGACAAAGGTCACGACATCCTTGTCCATGATGTGCAGGAAGGTCAGCGAGTTCAGACCCGCAATGATCGTCGCCTCTCCGCGGATATCATCTGTGACGATAAATCCCTTATCCGTGGCTCCGGACCTCGCTAATGTCACCGCGCCACCAGTACTGTCCGACACGCAGTTGACGACGAAATCCGCCCCGTCCAGAGGGTCGCTTGATGCGGCTTGCGCCATCGCAGGCAAAACCGCGCTCAATATCACTGCTGCACAGATTTTCATGATGTACCTCCCATTAGTCAGCGCCCTCTGGCACAGGGCAAGATCATCATTTAGCTAAATAACTTCAACAGGCTGCACGACGGTCCTCACTTTCAGTTGATCCCAGGTGAAAGGCTGTGTTCGCGTGTCAACGCCTCTTTGACACGGTTAAACCGCGTGCTTTCAGGCAACCAATCGTGGCGAGAAAATGGCGTTTGCAGCTTTGCGCCACTGGTCGGATAAACAACCTCCAATAAAACGGTTTGTTCCCGGCTGGTTACCCTACTCCCCTAAGAATTGTTAAAATTAATCCCTTCAGAATTCCGCCTCGTCTCGGCTCAATTTCCGCCACGATCCCCGCCTAATCACGAACGCGCGAACAGCGGGAATCCTGATTGGATTCTCAAATATTTCGGGCAATTGCCCCCTTCAGGAGACATATTATGAAATATCTGGCTGCGCTTGCCGCCATCGTTCTGCCTGCGACCGCGCAGGCCGTGTCGCAAGCCCCCGCGCAAGGTGAATTTGTTTACGAGTGCCAGATTACCGAAACCTGCAACCCCGGTGGGTGCAACCCAATTGAACCAGCCCACCAAGTCGTGCTGAAACAGGTCGAAGGGCAATCCAAGGGCTTGCTTTTGGCCGAGGGTCAAGAACATGAAGTCCTTGTGATCCCCAGCCTCGGCGCGCAGGAATTTCTGCAAATTCAAAGCAACGGTAGCGTGGGATACACGGTAGATTCAGAGACCGGTCATCTTGAAGTTCGCGCCTCTGGCGGGCAACAGCGCAACGAACGCGGGGTCTGTACGCTCAATAATTGACCACATTTACTATCCCAAGAACAGCAAAGCTGAACCAGCGACGCGTCTGACGGACATGATCCTGTCAGGCGCGCCTTGATTGCCCGAAAGGAACGCTGCCCATATGCAGTTTTTCTTCGGAATTCGACCGTCCATAACCGTTGAAATATTGTGTCTTTGCGCGCGGGTATGCCATAAGGCCGCACCCGGCGGAATGAGAAGGTGAGATGGACATACTGAACGCGCTTGTCGCGCTTGCGAATTTTGTGTTGGTGCCTGCAATTGCTTATGGCAGCCAGCTGGCACTGGGGGCGCTGGGGGTCACGCTGATCTACGGTATCCTGCGGTTTTCCAACTTTGCCCATGGCGACACGATGGCCTTTGGCGCGATGATCGCCGTTCTGGTCACCTGGGGGCTGCAGGCCGCTGGGGTCAGTTTTGGTCCGCTGCCGACCGCCCTTTTGGCCCTGCCCTTTGCCATATTGGGCTGTATCGTTCTGGTGCTGATCACCGACCGATTGGTCTATCGATTTTATCGCGAGCAAAAGGCCAAGCCGGTCATTCTGGTTATCGTGTCGATGGGCGTGATGTTCATCATGAACGGCCTGGTGCGGTTCATCATCGGCCCGGACGATCAGAGGTTTTCGGACGGTCAGCGGTTTGTGATCTCCGCACGTGAATTCAAGGCCATGACCGGGCTGAATGAGGGGCTGGCGATCAAGACATCTCAGGGCATTACCGTCATCGTTGCAGTTGTTGCCGTTGTGCTGTTGTTCTGGTTCCTCAACAAAACCCGCACTGGCAAATCGATGCGTGCGTATTCGGATAACGAAGATCTCGCCCTACTGTCCGGTATCAACCCCGAGCGGGTGGTGATGATTACATGGATCATCGTTGCGGCGCTCGCGACCACGGCCGGGGTCCTGTACGGGCTGGACAAGAGTTTTAAACCTTTCGTTTATTTCCAGCTGCTTCTGCCGATATTCGCCTCGGCCATCGTCGGCGGTCTGGGCAGCCCTGTGGGGGCCATCGCGGGTGGATTCATCATCGCCTTTTCCGAGGTCACGATCACTTACGCCTGGAAAAAGGTGCTGACCTATCTTGCCCCGGAAAGCCTGGAGCCGTCGGGATTGGTGCAATTCCTGTCCACCGATTACAAATTCGCCGTAAGTTTTGTCATTTTGCTGATCGTGCTTCTGTTCAAACCAACGGGTCTGTTTAAGGGGAAAGCGGTATGACCGAGCCTGTCAAAAATACGCTGCTTTTCGCTGTTGTCGGTGGCCTGATCCTGCTGACCGGGTTCACGCAAAGCTGGAACGCCGCGATATTGATCCTGAACATGGGACTGATCTCGGCCATCATGGCGCTTGGGGTGAACCTGCAATGGGGGTTCGCCGGTTTGTTCAACGTCGGGGTCATGGGCTTTGTTGCGTTGGGCGGGCTTGCCGTTGTTCTGGTCTCGACCCCGACAACACCTGGCGCCTGGTCTGCCGGAGGTTTCGGTATTGTACTGGCCCTGCTGCTGGGCGCTGCAACCGTTGTGGCCACAGTTCTGGTGGCGCAGAAGATGCCCAAAGGTCGGGTTCGGACTTTGTCGATCATTGCCATTCTCATCATCGGCTTCTTTGTTTACCGCGCTGTTCTCGACCCCAATACCGCAGCGGTCGAAGCCATTGAACCGGCTGTTGCGGGCAACCTCGGCGGTCTGAATCTGCCTGTTCTGCTGGCCTGGCCCGCAGGTGGACTGCTGGCGGCTGGCGCTGCGTGGCTAATCGGCAAAACTGCTCTGGGCCTGCGCTCGGACTATCTGGCCATCGCCACGCTGGGTATTGCCGAGATCATCATCGCGATCTTGAAAAACGAGGACTGGTTGGCCCGAGGCGTCAAAAACGTCTACGGCATCCCGCGCCCTGCGCCGGTCGTTGGGTACGAGGTCGATCTGCAGAATGACCCTGGCTTTGTCGCGCGCGCCGAATGGTTGGGGCTGGATACAGTCACGGCTTCGACGCTGGCGGTTAAGCTGGGCTATTCGTTTCTGTTCCTGATCGTTTTGCTGGTACTGCTCTGGATGGCGCAAAAGGCGCTGAACAGCCCTTGGGGCCGCATGATGCGCGCCATTCGTGACAACGAGGTCGCGGCCGAGGCGATGGGCAAGGACGTGACCCGCCGCCATTTGCAGATCTTTGTGCTGGGCTCGGCCATCTGCGGAATTGCAGGTGCTATGATGACAACGCTGGACGGCCAGTTGACCCCCAGCGCGTATCAGCCATTGCGGTTTACATTCCTGGTCTGGGTAATGGTGATCGTCGGTGGATCAGGTAACAATTTTGGTGCGGTACTGGGCGCGTTCGTGATCTGGTTCCTGTGGGTTCAGGTCGAACCTATCGGGCTGTGGCTGATGAACCTGATCACCGCTGGATTACCTGATGGCAGCGCGCTTAAGGCACATCTGATCGAAAGCGCCGCGCATATGCGCCTGCTGACCATGGGGTTGATCCTGCTGATTGTTCTCAGATTCAGTCCAAGGGGTTTGATCCCCGAGAAATAGATCACTTTCAGGGGAATATTCGGAACCGCGCCTCAAAATCGGCGCGGTTTCTTGATTCATGAACCGAACCTTAATAGACCGAATTATCGTTGGGCAGTTTCCGGACCTGCGCCAGATCGCCTTCACGGTTAATTAGTCAGTTGACGCTGATACTACAGGTCACCTCTCGAGAGTAAGAAGACGACACATGAAAACTTCGTTTATCCCAAAAATCCTAATGCTGACAGTTGTTGCCAGCCTGGCCGCATGTATCCCGTCACCCGAAGATCTGGAAACCGATCCAGTTCAGGTCCAGACCTCAAAGGGTGTGGTGACGTGCCAGTTGTACCGCCCGGATCGCGTCATCTGGGATCGTGCCATCGACTACCCCGCGACAAAGATGTCTGTGGCCGAGGCTGACGGCTACTGCCGGCAGGAAGGTCAGCGTCGTCTGAAGTAACCTAAATAGCGCCGCGCAACGAAACCGCTGTGCGGCGCCTTGGGCTTACCTAGCGCGGAACAACCCGCCCAGAATTCCACGAACAATGCGGCGCCCGGTTGTTCCTTTTAGCTCTTTGATGACGGCCTCGCTCATTGCTGTAGCAAAGGTATCTTTCTGCCGCTTAACGCGAGAGGAAGATCGCCCGACCCGGCCACCGGAATAGCGCCTGGCCGTGGCGAACTCGCGTTCAGCGACAGATTGTGTCTCTTCTTGTTCTTCTGCTTTTGCAGCAGCCTGCGCGGCCTGATCGGCGCGTGCCTGCAGAATTTCAAAGGCCGATTTCCGATCCTTCAATGTACCATACTTGGCCTGCATCGGTGACGCTGTCATGATCGCCTGACGCTCGAACGCGGTGATTGGCCCAAGTTGTGTTCCCGGTGGACGGATCAGCGTCCGTTCAACAATACCTGGCACGCCCTTCTTCTGCAGCATCGACGTGACCGCTTCACCCACGCCAACCTCTCGGATTGCGGTTTCGGTGTCGAAGGCCGGGTTTTCGCGATAGGTTTCGGCCGCCAAACGCAGGTTCTTGCGATCCCGCGCGGTAAAGGCACGCAGCGCGTGCTGCACCCGATTGCCAAGTTGTCCCAGAATATCTTCGGGAATATCCGCCGGGTTTTGCGAGATGAAGTAGACGCCGACACCCTTGGAACGGATCAGCCGTGCGACCTGCTCTACTTTGTCTACCAAAACCTTGGGCGCATCTTCGAACAACAAATGGGCCTCATCAAAGAAGAACACCAACTTGGGTTTGTCGGGGTCGCCAACCTCGGGCAATTCCTCGAACAGCTCACTCAACAGCCACAACAGGAAAGTCGCATAGAGACGCGGCGACCCCATCAGCTTATCCGAGGCCAGGATGTTCACCATCCCCTGCCCGTTTGCATCAGTACGCATCAGATCGGCCAATTCCAGCGCGGGTTCTCCGAACAAATTGGTCCCGCCCTGGTTTTCCAACACCAACAACCGCCGCTGAATCGCCCCAATCGAAGCGGTCGAGACATTGCCATAGCGCAGGGATAACTGTGTGCGGTTCTCACCGATCCAGACCAGTAGGGCTTGCAGATCCTTGAGATCCAGCAACGGCATCCCTTCTTCATCCGCCACTCGGAAAGCAATGTTCAAAATACCTTCCTGCGCCTCGCTCAGGTCCATGAGCCTAGACAATAGCAATGGCCCCATTTCTGTAACGGTCGTTCGAACAGGATGGCCTTGTTCGCCGAACAGATCCCAGAATGTCACCGGGCATGCGGCATAGGTATAATCCTGAAAGCCGATGCGAACCGCGCGATCCTGAAACGCCTGGTGCAACTTGTGACTTTCACTGCCCGCCATTGCCAACCCGGACAAGTCGCCTTTGACATCGGATAGAAACACCGGGACGCCCGCAGCCGAGAACCCCTCGGCCAGGATTTGCAACGTCACCGTTTTGCCTGTGCCCGTCGCCCCCGCGATCAACCCGTGCCGGTTGGCATATTTGAGGGTCAGGTTTTGAGGCTGGCTGTAATCTTCACCCGCGCCGCCCAGAAAAATGTTTTTGTCCATGTAGGTAAGGCCTTAATTTCCACCGATCTGAACCCAGCATACAAAGTTAACCTTTGACTGCGATAGTCATTTTGCTGCCCTCGCTGTCAGAGGTAGGGTGCGGCAAACTTCCTCCCTGTCGACTGACCGCGCCTTCGGGCGCGGTTTTTTTAAAGCAATGCTGGTTCTTCCATTAAAATTTTAGGTTTTCAGTTGACGCATGCGACCGCCTTTCGTAACGTCTGCGCATAACTAAGTCGGCCAGTCCGACGGGGAGAAAATTTTATGAAAGGGAGCCGCTCCACCGGTTCCCTTTCTTTTTTGTTTCATCCAGGTTTCAAGCACTGGAAAGCGGCAAAAAGCTGACTACGGTCACCCATTTGTGCAGCTTAATGCCTGACACCATGATCCAAGGATGATAGACGGGTCAAAAAGCTCAATCACATTGCCGAGGCATTCATGATCAAGAACACTCTATCTCTCAGCCTGGTGGCCGCTGCGCTTTGGTGTGGTGCCGCTTATGCACAAGAAGCAACGCAGGATGCCGAGGCTCCGCAAACCCAAACCGGTGCTGACCTGGATCTTGGGGAATCCGGCCCGCGTATTGGCGAGCAGTACCTTAAGGAAGAGACCGGCGACTGGGCAGTCATGTGCATCAATACAGGAACTGACAGCGAACCTTGTGTCATGCGACAGATTCTGACCGGTCAGCAAGACCAGCCTATTGCGGAAATTACGATTGAAAAGCTGCCCGAAGAAGCTCCGGCCGTAGCTGCTGCGATCATCGTTGTGCCCCTCGAAGTGCTTTTGCAAGCTCAGATATCCTTGTCGATCGACGGAGCGCCGGGCAAACGATACAACTATCACCACTGCAACCCCATTGGGTGCCTTGCGCAAGTGGGCTTTACCCAGCAAGACGTCGAAGCTTTGAAGAGTGGGACCAAAGGTACCTTGTCGATGGTTTCTGTTCTGGCACCTTCGCAGGCACTGCAATTGGAAATATCTCTAGCAGGGTTCACTGCCGGGTTTGACCAGCTGGAAGTCATCAAAAACTAATGACTAGTAAAACAGAAAACGCCGCCCAGTCCTTCGGGCGGCGTTTTGTCGTTTTGCTTCCTAAGCTTCAGACCCGTTTCAGAGCCAAAACCGCGTTCAACCCGCCAAAGGCAAACGCATTGCTAAGCGCAACATCCACCTTCGCGTCTCGCGCCTCATTTGGCACCACGTCCAATGCACATTCGGGATCTGGATCTTCATAACCGATGGTTGGGGCGATCACCCCGTCGCGCAACGCCATGATACATGCCAGCAACTCGACCGCGCCAGTACCCCCAATCAAATGCCCGTGCATGGATTTCGTCGACGAAATCATCAGGTCATCTGCATGCGGCCCGAACACACCGGCCACCGCCGCGCATTCGGTCTTGTCATTCGCCGCTGTGCCCGTCCCATGCGCATTGATGTATCCGACCTGATCCGCATTCAGGCGCGCATCGGTCAGCGCACCGGCCATGGCCCGTGCCGCGCCCTGTTTGCTGGGCATTACGATGTCAGACGCATCCGAGGACATGGCAAAGCCGACAACCTCACACAGAATATCTGCCCCTCGTGCGCGCGCATGTTCGTATTCTTCAAAGACAAAAGCCCCGGCCCCTTCGCCCTGCACCATTCCATTTCGGTTGGCGCTGAACGGGCGGCAAGCGTCCTTGGACATCACGCGCAGGCCTTCCCAGGCTTTGACGCCGCCGAAACACAACATGGATTCTGATCCACCCGTGATCATTGCAGGTGCTGCGCCGCTGCGGACCATCTGAAACGCCAATGCCATCGCGTGATTGGATGAGGCGCAAGCGGTTGAAACCGTAAAACTTGGCCCCTTCAGGTTATGTTCCATAGACACATGGCTGGCCGCCGCGTTGTTCATCAGTTTGGGCACCACAAATGGATGCACACGGTTTTTACCGTCCTCGTAGACGGAACGGTAATTATCGTCCCAAGTGGACACGCCGCCACCGGCGGTGCCAAGAACCACACCGGACCGAGCAGCAAGATCTCCGTGAAACTCGATCCCGGATTGGTCAATCGCCTCTTTAGCTGCGGTCAGCGTGAATTGCGTAAAGCGATCGTAAAGGCTCATCTGCTGGCGATTAAACCGCCCTTCGGCCTCGAACCCGCGCACTTGGCCGCCGATTTTGATGGAAAGCCGCTCAACATCGCGGAATTCAAGTTGCGAGATACCACAACGCCCTTCGCGCATAGCTTCAAGCGTATCAGGGACAGAGTGACCCAGCGAATTAATCGTCCCGGCCCCGGAAATAACAACGCGTTTCATAACTTCAGGTCAGACCTTTTCCGACACAAGCTTTTCGATCCCGGCAATGATCGCTGCCACATTTGAGATATCGAAATCGCTGGCTTGTGGTTCATTCGCGTTGAACGGGACCGAGATATCGAACTCTTCTTCGATGGCGAAAATGCTCTCGACCAGACCCAGGCTGTCGATACCCAGATCTTCAAGTGTACTTTCGGGCGTGACGTCCGAAGGCTCCAGCACGGCCTGCTCAGCAATGATTGCGATGACGCGGTCGGTGATGCTCATGTCGGTCCTCTGATTTTCCCGTTGCGGATGATTTAATCACTCGGGGGCTGTTTGAAAACAGCCTTTTTCAACGCCTCGACGTCACGCGCCATGCGGGGCAAACGACGTTGTGCTTTGTAGATGTCGGTATGGGTTTCCATTTTGATGGCCGGATATCCCATTAATACCCGACCCGCAGGAACGTTGGACAGGATTTTAGTGCCGCCCGCCGCTATCACGCCGTCACCGATAAAGATGTTGTCGACCACGCCGGTCTGGCCACCCAGTACCACGTTATTGCCAATCTCGACCGAGCCGGACACGCCAGCCTGACCACAAATTAGACAATCCTGCCCAACCCGTGTGTTGTGCCCCACATGCACAAGATTGTCCAACTTGGACCCGTTTCCGATGCAGGTATTCCGGATCGTTCCGTTGTCGACGGTACAATTGGCGCCGACTTCAACGTCATCCCCGATCTCAACTGCACCCAGCGAGTGAATGCGAAGCCAGCTTTGCGCCCGCGCATCACCTTTGTCGCCCATTGTTTTGCGGACATTCTCAACATCCGAAACCTCGGGGGTAACAAAGCTGAACCCGTCGCTCCCGATCCGTGCGCCGGGTTGGGCAATGAAACGATCACCGATCTGCGCCCTGGACCCGATGCTAACCATCTCACGCAACATGGCGTTTTCGCCCAGAACCGTATCCATGCCAATCACGCAATGCGGGCCGATAACTGCGCCTTTGCCAATACGAACCCGCGCACCGATGACGGCCAAGGGCCCGATGGCTGCGTCTTTGGGGATTTCCGCGGTCGGGTCGATCACGGCCGAAGGGTGAATACCCGGCGCTACGCCCTGCCCGCGATCCAACATTGTGGTGATCCCGGCCATCGCCATACGCGGACGGGGCACAAAGATGGCCGCCTCCAACCCTAGCGCTTGCCAATCCGCACCTTCCCACAACACGGCTGTCCGTGCCGAGCTGCCGCTCAGAGCCTCGGCATATTTCGGAGACATCGCCATCGCCAGATCGGTCGCCGCTGCATCACCCGGCTCAGCCGCGCGTTCAACGATCAGGCCAGTATCGCCCTGGCAGTCTGCCCCAAGAGCGTCGGCGATTTGCTGGATGGTATAGTGCATATCGGGCTTCCCGGTTTAAGGATCTGCCCCGCTGATTACCCCTGAACGTCCGGCAGGGCCACCCCTGCTTTCTGCAAGGCCTCCCAGATTTTCCGATCACGCTCATAGACATCCCGGCGATACTGAACCTCACCCTTGGGGCCGACATAAGCCGTGCGGTAGATCAGGTGAACCGGAACATGCTGTTCCAATTGCACCGTGGTTTCCTTACCCGTGGCCAGAACACGCTGAAAAAACGCCTTTGGGTTTTCTTCCTGCTTGGCCAACAACGCATAGGCGAAATCAAACGGATCTGCCAGGCGGATACACCCGTGCGAGAACGCCCGCACCTCACGCGCGAACAGACTTTTCTGAGGCGTATCATGCAGATAGATGTTGTACTTGTTGGGGAACATGAACTTCACCAGCCCCAGCGCATTGCTTTTGCTGGGCGGTTGGCGCATCGCAAACGGGAAGTTCCGCGCGTTGAACTGGGTGAAATCCACCGCGCCGCGATTGACCTGCCGACCGCTGCGGTCGGTGATCTGGATATGGCCAACGGCGTTGGGATTTGATTGCAGTTGGGGCAGGTATTCCTTGGTGATGATCGAGCGCGGCACATACCAACTGGGGTTGATGACCATATGCTCCATCTTGTCCGAGAACTCGGGGCTGCGTCGGTCATGTGTGTTCTTGCCGATCACCGCGCGCGTTTCGAACGTGATCAGACCGTCATCGACGATCTTGGCCGAGAAATCAGCCTGATTTACCAAAATGTGCCGCTCACCCCGTTCGCGCGGCAACCAGCGCTCGCGCTCCAATGCGACATAGACAGCCTTTAGACGGTCTGAGGCGCTGCGGTTCAGCTCGGAAATCGTGCCCTGACCGGCCACACCGTCCGGCGCAAGACCATGATCTGTCTGGAACGCCTGAACGGCACCCAACAAAGCCGCATCAAACTCCGGGCTGGCGGTAGGACGCAAATACCCCATGGAAACCAAACGATTGCGCAGTTTTATTACATTGGGTCCGGTGTCGCCATATTCCAACTTAGCAACAGGAACCGTCGCGCCCCAACCGCCTTGATGGATGAGGTCCTGCAGCACCAACTTCTGCTTCATCAAGGCCCGGTACTGGGTTGTCTGCGGGGCCAATTGATCGAAATACGAGCCATTTTCCCCTGCGATCAACCCCTGCAAGTGCTCCTTTGTCGAAGCCCTTTGAACCTTGCGCACTAACCCATCATCAATCTGGGATGGGCGCAGCGCGCCCGACTGAAGATTGCGCGCGTATTCAGCGAAGGCGCGGGTCAGACTGACCTCAACAGCGCCCAGATCGCGCGTCGTACGGGCCTCTTGCATCTGTTCCACAAGGGACTGGACGCTGTCCGAACCCTGCGGCAATCCATGCATATCGGTCGATGACAAGGCCTGGATCAGCCGTGCGCGGCGCGCCGAATGCAGCGGCGTTTCGCCAACCCAAACCGGGGCAAAACCATTCTCGCGGTAAAACTCGGCGATTCCTGACCCCGAGGGCGCAAATTCGGCAACAGCCATCTGAAACGCCGTCGCTGGCCGGGTGTCTGCATTCACTACGGACGCCGAAGCCAGAAAACATGCGGTGAAAATAATACCAGAACGGGTCCGAATACCTGAGAACATTGGATGGCCTTAATTATTCATTATTTTACGCAGCAGAAATGCGCGCGGATCAAATATGGTTACGCCTTGGGCGCGTTGTCTATTCACAAACGTATCAACCTGGCGCATCTTTCGGTGCGTGATGCGTCTTTGCATCGCCCGGCGGAAATGCGCCGCCAAATGTCTCAATATTATACATATTCGCATCACCTGCGCAAAAAACTGCCGAAAATTCCCCCTTGAATTGATGAATCCGAAAGACTTCTTGGCGGACAAATCCGACTGTGTCATAAATCCCGCATCTGGGATGGGAAAAAATTAATATCGCGCGCGTAACATCGTGTGCAGGCAGGAACAGTACGGGACGAAACTGAAATGACGATGAGCAGTACATCGGGCTTGACCCGGCGTGCCCTTCTGGGCGCATTTGCAGCTACGGCAGTTGTGGCCGCACCGACCTATTCCAATGCAGCAGGTTTCCTTCGAGGCGGCGGCGATATCCGCCGTATTCGTATGTATTCCGGTCGCACCGGCGAACGGATTGACATGATATATTGGGTCGATGGAAAATACATCAAGGACGCTGTCAAAGAAGTGAATCACTTCATGCGTGACTGGCGGACCGATCAGAGCAAAGACATGGATCTGCGCACGATCGACATCATGGCTGCATCGCATAACCTTCTGGATGTAAATGAGCCCTATATGCTGCTGTCCGGCTATCGTTCTCCGCAAACCAACGCGATGCTTCGGTCTCGTTCTCGTCGGGTTGCCAAGAACTCATTGCACATGAAAGGTCAGGCGGCTGACCTTCGCCTGTCGTCGCGTTCAGTGTCGCAAATGGCCAAGGCTGCAATGTCCTGCCGCGCTGGTGGAGTGGGCAAGTACTCCCGCTCGAATTTCGTCCATATGGACTGCGGTGAGGTCCGTAGCTGGGGCGGTTAAGACTTCCAAAATCTTAAAAAACAACGAGCGCCTCTGGGCGCTCTTTGTTTTTATGTAACCTAGAATTATTCCTTATGAAAAGAACAGCTCAACCTCGATGAACTGCGTTCCATCGACCAGATATTGTCGCTTACCGGACTGTACCAGGACCAGTCATCATAGCGTCAAATTAAGGGAAGCACTCTCCAATATAAGACACTCAGAATAACTGCTAATGCGAGGTGGTATGGCGCACCTGAGAGGATTCGAACCTCTGGCCTCTGCCTTCGGAGGGCAGCGCTCTATCCAGCTGAGCTACAGGTGCCTTGGCCGTTAGCTATCCTTGTTCCGATCCGGGTGCAACTGAAAATCCACCCGGATCGGCCAGCTTTTAGGCAAACAAATCATGCGCCAGTTCAAGGGCATCGACCAGCGTGTCGACCTCATCCTTGGTGTTGTACAAACCAAAGCTGGCGCGGCAGGTGGCGGTCACGCCGAAGAAATTCATCAGTGGACCAGCGCAATGATGACCGGCCCGCACGGCAACCCCTTTTTTGTCGAGGATCGTCGACACGTCATGCGCATGCCCTGCCCCATCCAGCGTAAAGCTGAAAATAGCGGCCTTATCGGGACGTGTGCCTTGTACCTGCAGCCAGTTCAAACCAGTCAACCGCTGCATCGCATAGTCGCGAAGCGCGCCTTCGTGGGCGGCGATGTTCTCCATCCCCAGGTCCATCATGTAGTCAAGCGCCACGCCCAAACCAATCGTTTGCACGATACCGGGTGTTCCGGCCTCAAACTTCATTGGGGGGTCGTTGTAGATCACCTGATCTTTGCTGACCTCTTTGATCATGTCGCCGCCACCGATGAAGGGGCGCATCTCGGCCATGCGTTCGGATTTGATATAGATCGCGCCCGAACCGGACGGGCCATACAGCTTGTGCCCGGTGATTGCATAAAAGTCGCAGCCGATATCCGACACATTGACCGGCATATGCACGGCACCCTGGCTGCCGTCGACCAGCACCGGAACGCCTTTGGCATGCGCACCTTCGGTAATGGCCTTAACATCCACCACCGTTCCCAGCACGTTCGAGCATTGCGTGACCGCGACCAGTTTGGTCTTGGGACCGATTGCATCGATCACGGCCTGCGGGTCCAGCCCGCCATCCGCATCGATATCGACCCACTTCAGGACAACCCCTTGCCGTTCGCGCACGAAATGCCAGGGAACGATGTTGGCGTGATGCTCCATGACGCTAAGGACAATCTCATCCCCGGCCTGAAGGCGCGGCATCGCCCAGCCATAGGCCACAAGGTTGATCCCCTCGGTCGTGCCCGAGTTCAGGACGATCTCATTCTCATCCGCCGCCCCAAGGAAACGGGCGATGGTGCCGCGGACGGACTCGTACTTTTCGGTCGCGAGGTTGGACAGGTAATGCAGACCACGATGCACATTCGCGTATTCCTCGGCATAGGCGCGGGTCACCGCGTCGATCACCACCTGAGGTTTCTGCGCAGAGGCACCATTGTCCAGATAAGTCAGCGGTTTGCCGTTTACCTCACGCGACAGAATCGGAAAGTCCGCGCGGATTTTTTCTACGTCATACATGGTCTTCAAATCCCTATACCGGGCCGCTGGGTGTTAAAGCGAGGACAAAGGGGGCTGCGATCAACGCAGACAACACTATGACCCCAAAGGATTTCCAAAGCGTTCCGAACTTATGCGCTTCATTGAGGAAATGCAGCGTGACGTAAAGGCTCACCAGCGCTGTGGCGAACAAAAACAGCACCATCAAAACCGGAACGAAAATGGCCAGCACAAGCGTTACGAACATCGCCGCGCTTTGCAGGAACTGCAACCAGACCGTCAGCGTCATGATCTCGTCGAATGACGCGCACCCGCCTAGCAAACGCCCGACGAACAGGAACGCCGCAATGCTGAACATCATTAGGGCGGCCGAGCGGATAAGGCTCATGAAAATCGGTTCGGGTGTTGGAACATTCAGGCCTTCCGGCGAAGGAACCAGATGTTCGATCCCAAACTGCACCAGCCCATTCAAAACGACGGCCAGACAGAAGGCCAGCCACAGAACTTCGCGCCCGGCGCGAAAGGATAATAGGTGCCGGGCCGCTTCAGCCGGGTTGACCAGCGTCAGGACCGCAATGTTACCTAGGGTCGAGAAATTCATTCCGCCTGCCTTTGTGTTTGTCTCAAGCCCGCCAGCCAGAACCAGATAAACACGCCAAACCAGGCTGCCCCTACCAGGGTTAACGCAGGTCCTGGCCCGATGAGACCCGCCACCAGACCGTTCAACAACACCAATGGTGTCGACGACAGTAAAGCCCAAAACAAAGCCAGACGGGCACCATAAGCCGTGCCGCGACCGCCAACCAAACGAGCGGCCCCGTATGATACGAACGCAAGAAGGTAAAACAGCAACGGCAGTATGAAAACAGTGCCTAGCAAAGCCGCGGCCATCAGCGCGTTCAGCTCAAGCCCTTCCAAATGCGCCCGCCGCGCGAGGCCGGGAAGCTGTGCGATGAAAGCCACCACGCAAAACCCCATGACAAAGACCAAGGCCCTGTCTTCCCGCTGCCCCAAATCCAGAAGCCGACGCACGACGCGCCCCGGCCCCCGGTACGTGGCCACGATATCCGATGTGACTGGCATCAGCTGCGGCGCGCCAGCCAATCTTCCAAACGGTTCACGATCTTTTCAGCAACTTCGCTGTCTTCGATCTCGTCCACCGCTTCGGCCAGAAAGGCCAGTGTCAGCATGTTGGTTGCGTCTTTGACCGGAACGCCGCGTGATCGCAGGTAGAACAGAGCCGTCTCGTCAATCGCGCCCGAGGTCGAGCCGTGTGAACAGGCCACATCATCGGCATAGATCTCAAGCTCGGGCTTGGCGAGGAACTGGCTGTCGTCGTCCAACAGAAGCGACTGGCTGATCTGATAGCCATCTGTCTTCTGCGCGCCTTCTTTCACAAGGATCTTACCCTGGAAGACGCCGGTCGCACCGTTGCGCAGAACCTTCTTGAACACCTGGCGGCTTTCACAGTTCACCGCGTCATGGGTGATAAACACTGTGTCGTCATGGTGAAAATCACCGTCTCCGACACATGCACCTGCCACATGGGCAACCGCATCATCTCCGGTCAGTTCCACGACCTGCTCATTGCGGGTCAGAACGCCGTTTGCGGTCAGGGTAAATGACTTATAGGTCGATTCCGTTCCCAGACGGGCGAACATATGAGTCATTGCCCGACGTTCATGATCGCGACCTTGCGCGCGCACATGATGCAGCGTCCCATTGTCGGCGATGTCGATCTCCATCACCTTGTTAAAGCGCGACGCGGCCGGACCAACCTCAAGCACGGTGACCTCGGCATCTGGTTCGACACGGATCACGTGATGCAGCATCGCGTCCGATGTTTCCGAGGCGTGACGATACATCAGGCAGATCGGCTTGGACGGTTTGCCTGTCACATGGATGGCAACACCATCTTTGGCAAAGGCTGTGTTCAGCGCAGCCAACGGACGTGGCACCGGGGTCTGGCCACGGCTCTCTAACGTGCCATACAGCTCTTTGGCCCAGTGAATGTCCTTGCCGCAGATATCCTCGATCCGGTCGATCATCACACCCTCAAGTGTCAGATCATCGGATTCCTCGGGGCTGAATACTCCGTCGACGAAGACAATTTTCAGATTGTCCATGTCTTCGAAAATCATGGGCTCGCCCGCGTCGAAAACCTCGGCGCGCGGTGCTTGAGCCGAGATCAGCGTATCAGGACGTGTGTACTTCCAGTACTCATCGCGACGGCCAGGCAGGCCCATCTCTTGCACACGCGCAAGCGCATCCTCGCGTGCGGCACGGGTGCATCCGCACATCTCAGGCATGGCCAGGGATGCCAGCCGCTCCTCGGTTGCGGTCAGTTTCTCTTGTGGCAAAGCCATCAGTTCACCTCGGCCAGAATGTCGGCATAGCCGTTATGTTCAACTTCCAACGCCAGCTCGGGTCCGCCGGTCTTCACGATACGACCGTCGGCCATGATGTGTACGACGTCCGGTTTGATGTGATCCAGCAGCCGCTGATAGTGGGTGATGACCAAAAAGCTGCGACCTTCGTTGCGCAGCGCGTTCACGCCTTCGGACACCAGCTTCATCGCATCCACGTCGAGACCCGAGTCGGTTTCGTCCATGATGCACATCTTGGGTTCCAGCATAGCCATCTGCAGGATCTCGTTGCGCTTTTTCTCACCGCCCGAGAAACCAACATTGACCGGACGCTTGAGCATATCGGCGTCGATTTTCAGCGTCTTGGCCTTGGCGCGCACTTCTTTCAGGAAGTCTGCCGCTGACAGCTCCTCTTCTCCGCGCGCTTTCCGCTGAGCGTTTACCGCCGTGCGCAGGAAAGTCATGTTGCCAACGCCGGGAATTTCGACCGGATACTGGAACGCAAGAAAGACGCCAGCGGCAGCACGCTCTTCTGGCTCCATGTCCAGCAGGTCTTCGCCTTCCAACGTCGCCGTACCTTCGGTGACTTCATAGCCGTCACGTCCTGACAGCACATAGCTGAGCGTCGATTTGCCCGAGCCGTTCGGTCCCATGATCGCGTGTACCTTGCCAGGCTCGACCGTCAGGTCCACACCCTTGAGGATTTGCTTGTCTTCGTCTTCAAGCTGTACGTGCAGGTTCTTGATTTCCAGCATGATTTTTCCTCTTTTCGCGCCAGTTTGATTGCCTGCCGCCTTGTTTGAATTTTGGTTTCTACCTGATGGTTATGCAGACTTAGCGACCTTTGCCGGTCCCTCGCTGGGTTTGATCAGGAAGTTTTCGTTAACGCGGTAGCGCCTGAACTGGTCGACCACCTCATAACCATTGGTCGCGATCAGTTCGTGGAATTCGGTAGCATTCTTGTCATCCACTTCGACAAAAATCACAGGGCGATTTTGTCCCAAACTGGGTAAAAGACTTTCCAGAACGGCGATTTCCATACCCTCGACGTCAATTTTTATAAAGTCGAATGAGCGGTCTTTAACCAATTCTGCAGCCGGGACAACGGGAATAGACCCTTGTTGCTCAATCAGTTTGCCCCCACCCAAATTCCTGGCGTTCCAAGACACACCAAGGTCCGAGCGTGCCTCGTTCGAAACACCGTACCCAACCCAGTTGAAATCAACCTTACTTTCCATCCCATTCAAGTGGAGGTTGCTAACCAAAATCTCGGCAGCCACTGGATTGGGTTCAACAGGAACTACTAGAGACGCGTGAAGGAACAGCGCCAAGTACAGGCTGTGGTTCCCGACATTTGCGCCGATATCCAAAAAACTGCCGCCAACAGGGAAGTGTTCTGAAATCATCCCAAGCTCTTCGACTTCGTAGAACGCACCCCCAAAGTGACATTTTTGTATCGTATCTTTTGGATTGATCACGGAAAAAAAGACTGTTCGGTCATGAACCCGAGCCCGAACCACCTGCCCTGCTGTAGCTCTAAAAACGCCAGAGCGTCTGGAGCTTCTAACCCATCTTTTGAAATCTGCAGCTGTTTCCACAAGGAATGACCTTTTAGAGTTGCCGATAGTCAAGCTCGACCGGTCAACCGACCGAGCCCTCCAATGAGATCGCAACAAGCTGCTGCGCTTCCATGGCAAATTCCATCGGCAATGCCTGCAGCACGTCCTTGCAGAACCCGTTGACGACCAAGGCCACGGCTTCTTCCTCGTCCATACCGCGCTGGCGGCAGTAGAACAGCTGATCGTCGTCCACTTTGGATGTCGTCGCTTCGTGTTCCACACGGCTCGAGTTGTTCTTGACCTCGATATATGGAACCGTATGTGCGCCGCATTTGTCACCGATCAGCAGGCTGTCACACTGCGTATAGTTCCGGCTGTCCTTCGCCTTGGGGTGCATCGAAACCAGCCCGCGATAGGTGTTCTGCGCCTTGCCCGCGCTGATGCCCTTGGACACGATGCGCGACTTTGTGTTCTTACCCAGGTGAATCATCTTGGTGCCGGTGTCGGCCTGCTGATAATTGTTGGCAATCGCGATCGAATAGAACTCACCCTGGCTTTCATTGCCACGCAGGATGCAGGACGGGTATTTCCAGGTCACGGCCGAGCCGGTTTCGACCTGCGTCCACATCACCTTGGACCGGTCGCCCCGGCAATCCGCCCGCTTGGTCACAAAGTTATAGATACCGCCCTTGCCGTTTTCATCACCGGGGAACCAGTTCTGAACGGTCGAGTATTTAACTTCAGCATCTTCTTCGACGATGATCTCAACCACAGCGGCATGCAACTGCGCGGTATCACGTTGCGGCGCGGTGCAGCCTTCCAGATAGGACACATATGATCCCTTATCGGCGATGATCAGCGTGCGTTCGAACTGACCAGTGTTTTCGGCGTTGATGCGGAAATAGGTGCTCAGCTCCATCGGGCAGCGAACACCCGGCGGGATGTAAACGAACGATCCGTCCGAGAATACGGCCGAGTTCAGCGTGGCATAGAAGTTGTCGGATACCGGAACCACAGTGCCCAAGTACTTCTTAACCAGTTCAGGGTGTTCCTTGATCGCCTCAGAGATCGAGCAGAAGATCACACCGGCCTTGGCAAGCTCATCCTTGAAGGTCGTACCAACAGAGACCGAGTCAAATACCGCGTCCACAGCGACCTTACGGCCTTCGGAGGGCGCATTCTCGGCGCCTTCGACGCCGGCCAAAATCATCTGTTCTTTCAGCGGAATGCCCAGCTTTTCATAGGTGGCCAGCAGTTTGGGGTCGACCTCTTCCAGCGATTTTGGCTTTTCTTCCATCGACTTGGGACGGGCATAGTAATACTGGTCCTGAAAGTCGATCGGCGGGTAATGTACCATCGCCCAGGTCGGCTCTTCCATCTTGGTCCAGCGTTCAAATGCCGACAGACGCCATTCGGTCATCCATTCGGGCTCTTCGTTTTTGTCAGAGATCAGTCGAACGATATCCGGGTTCACACCTTTGGGTGCGTACTCCATTTCGATATCGGTATCCCAGCCGTATTTATAAGTGCCAGCCTCGCGCACCGCGTCCACGGTTTCCTGATCGACACCTTCTTTTACCTGGGTCTGGTCCAAAGCGGCCATTTCCTTCACTCCGTCAAGTCACGCGGCACGCGCGCGATGCTTTTTCTCTTTTTCCAGCCACGTTTCGGCGAAACGCAGCACATCTTCTTTCGTCGTAAAAGGTCCCAGCGAAACGCGTATTGCGCTGGCTGCCGTGACCTCATCATACCCCATTGCCGTGAGGACCGCGCTGGCGCGCACCTTGCCACTGGAACAGGCAGAACCCGCGCTGATGGCAAACCCCGCCAGGTCCATTTGCATGACCTGCGTTTCGCCTTTCCATCCCGGAGTGGCAAAACACAATGTGTTAGGCAGGCGATCCTGATCCTTCCCGACAAAAATAGTCAATTTAGAACCGGCCTCAAGGGCATTTTCTAGAATATTTCTAATTTCTTTGACCTTGTCCCAAACCCCATTGGCAAGATCCCGTGCAGCGGCTTCTGCTGCGGCCCCGAAGCCCGCGATTCCAATGACATTTTCGGTACCCGACCGGCGCCCCATTTCCTGACCACCGCCTTGAATTTGGGCAGGCAAATCCGTGCCGCGTTTCATCACAACAGCGCCGACACCCTTGGGCCCACCCAATTTATGCGCTGAGATCAGCGCCATTTGGGCACCCAGCCAGTTGAAGGCCACCGGTAGTTTTCCAAAAGCTTGCGTCGCATCGGTTACGGCAAGCCCCGCAGGCAAAGCCTGCACGATACCGGTTTCCGAATTCGCCAGCTGCAAGGTCGATTGAGCAGGATCGGAGACTTGAACGCGGCCCGAGGCGTCCGCTGGCAAGTCTTCTGTAATCCAGGATCTTACCGCGTCATGCTCAACAGCAGATCCATGCAGGCCACGCCCGCGTAAGGTCAGCGCCGCCCCCTCGGTGGAACCCGACGTGAATACGATATCCGCCCCATCCGCACCAAAGGCCGCCGCGATTTGCGCCCTCGCCTTCTCGATCAAGGCCTTGGCGGCACGTCCCTCGGCATGCACCGAAGACGGGTTGCCGCAAACCTCCATCGCCGCGATCATCGCCTCTCTGGCCTCGGGGCGCAAAGGAGTCGTGGCATTATGATCCAGGTAAACACGACTCATGGAGTCACCTTTTCACGAATGCGAAGTGGTATCGCGTTTTCATAGACCAAGTGCATAATCTCACTCGTCCACTACTGCAAACAGGCTCGGAACCGCGGGACACGGGGCCAAATCGTTCCTGATTACGTCCGACAGTCGGGTTTGATGCAGGAAAACATAAACATGGGCGCTTAGCCCTTCCCACAAACGGTTGCTTAGCGATTGCGCCCGGCTTCCTGATGACGCACCCGACGCCCCTGCGCCTTTTTGCAGCGCATCCACTGTTTCGTCGACCGCCGACAGAATCTCGACCACGCGAATTTCCGAAGGCGACCGCGACAACCGATACCCGCCACCCGGTCCGCGAACCGATGAGACCAGATCGGCTCGGCGTAGTTTCACGAACAATTGCTCAAGATAAGGCAGTGAGATGTCCTGCCGCTCAGAAATCTCACTCAGCGTTACAAGCGTATCTGTCGGTTGCAGGGCGATATCGGCCATAGCTACCATCGCGTAGCGACCCTTGGTCGAAAGCTTCATTCTCGTCCCCTTTTGGTCGATACCGCGCGAAAACATTGACGCCGCCGCTGCCAGTGCGTATCTCCGACGGGCAGCGCATTGCGCAATGCAAAATTATTAGAACCGTTCTAAGGTGCCCGACGATAACCGTCAAGTATATCCCGGCACCAAGAAGAAAAAGACAGGACCAAAGCACACATGCCCGAGGTGATTTTTCCCGGACCCGAAGGCCGCCTGGAAGGCCGCTACCACCCGCAAAAGGAAAAAGACGCACCGATCGCCATCGTGCTTCATCCGCATCCTCAATTTGGCGGGACCATGAACAACAAGGTGGTCTACAACCTGCATTACGCATTCTACAACATGGGCTTTACCGTTTTGCGGTTCAATTTCCGTGGCGTGGGTCGCAGCCAGGGTGAATACGACCAGGGTGTTGGTGAGTTGAGCGACGCAGCCTCGGCGCTGGATTACCTGCAGTCAATGAACAACAACTCGAAACACTGCTGGGTCGCGGGTTTCTCGTTTGGTGCATGGATCGGAATGCAGTTGTTGATGCGGCGCCCGGAAATCACCGGCTTTATCAGCGTGTCACCCCCTGCAAATATGTACGACTTTTCGTTCCTGGCACCCTGCCCGTCCTCGGGCCTGATCATCAACGGATCAGCCGACCGCGTGGCACCACCTGCGGACACAACCTCGCTGGTGAACAAGCTGCACGAACAAAAGGGAATCACCATCACCCATAACGAGGTTGATGGCGCCGATCACTTCTTCCAGGATCGTCACATGGATACTCTGATGACCGAAGTCAGCGACTATGTGAAACGCCGCCTGACCGAGAACACACGCTGATGTCTGACACCATCACCACCCTGGCCGCCAAGCTGGCCGAGGACACAATGAAAGTGATGGATGAAACCGGCGACGACCGTTTCTTTGTCGAAGTGGGCGAACATCTGGGAGCGTCCTCGCAGACTTTGGAAGAAGCCTTCCTGACCGAAATTCGCGTGCGGTTGGCCGAGCGCAAAGCCCGCAAGTTCGTGATCCAGAGGCTCTCGGATCACCGCTCCAAATTGAAAGCGATCGAAAAACAATGACAAACAGACTGTCCGCGCAAATCGAATTTCTTAAACGCGTGGACAGGCTGAAATCGGTTGATCGCGCGAATTTTCTTCTGGATCAATCCCGCGCTGAAAACGCGGCAGAACACAGCTGGCAACTCGCGCTTTGGGCGCTGGTTATGCAACCCTTGGCTGATGAAGGTGTCAGCATTGATCGGGTCATCCGCATGCTGTTGCTGCATGATTTGGTCGAAATCATTGTCGGCGATCATCCGATCCATCTGCAAACCGATTGGCAAGCGGTCGAACGGGCCGAGCAAGCCGCCGCGTCAGAATTGTTCGATCTTTTGCCCGAAGAGCAGGCCGAGGCTTGTCTGAACCTGTGGCAAGAGTTCGAGGCCGATCAGACCCAAGACGCCAGATTCGCGAAATCCCTTGATCGCTGCCAGCCGATGTTTCAGGTCCTCTGCGCCGCGGCCCCGAGGGCGGATCACAAAGCTATTGTTCAGGACAATCTGAACGGCGGGCGGGCCGCTTATCTGAAGACCGAATTTCCAGACGCCTATACCGCAGCGCAATGCCTGCTGAACGGAGACACCCCTGCACAGACTTCATTCTCAGCTCGCCTTGGATTTCTTGCCGAAAGCGACCAACTGAAATCCGTCTACCGGGCTTCGCGCCTGCTCAGCGGTGAGCGGTTCGAGAATTCGGCCGAGCATTCATGGCACATCATGCTGTACGCTTGGATTCTGTCCGAATACGCAGCACCCGATGTGTCCATTGACCGCGTTTTACAAATGCTTCTGCTGCATGATGTTGTTGAGATCGACGCCGGGGATAACCCCATTCATGGTCATGTCGACCACGCGGCCCAAGAAGCCGAAGAACAAGCCGCAGCAGAGCGCCTGTTCGGGATGCTACCGGATAATCAAAAGGCGACCTTTCTGTCTCTGTGGCATGAGTTCGAAGCAGCCGACAGTCCCGATGCCCGCTTTGCCAAGGCAGTCGACCGTTTTCAGGCACCAGTCGGAAACCTGGCAACGGGCGGCGGATCATGGGTGGATTATGATGTCAGTTATGCGCAGATCGAAACCCGTGTCGGCACTCCGGTCAAACGCGGCGCACCCGACTTATGGGCGTGGCTGCAACCCCAGCTAGATGCCTATTTCGCTGCCACGGCAACCATGTAGGAAAAGAAAAAAGAGGCGCAAAGGCCTCTTTTTCCCTTGTTTCGGCAGGCGCTCAAACCTGAAAACTATCTAACCGTTCAACAAACTTGGCCGCGTTTTTGTCGACGGACCCCCCGCCAGCAAGCCACCCAAGCGCCACGATCAAAGCCGAAACAAAAACTATTATTCCTGCAAATTTAGTCATGCGATGTAACCTGGAAAACAAAAATCATTAAAAAACAACGCGTTTTTAACATAACCTAGGGTCAAAAAATAGTCAGGTTATCCATACTTCCCAAATGGCTAATGTTTTTGCCTTAGCGTCATTGCGCATGCCGAGATTCCGAAATTTTGCTTGCTCGCTTTGCCGTTTTCATGCTCAACCTCGCAAAACATTTGTCGAGATACCTACCGTGCCCAAAGCCTATCTGATCTTGTTGCTGGCGGTCATCGCAGAGACCATCGGCACAACGTCCCTGCAAGCCAGCCAACAGTTCAGTCGTTTCTGGCCCTCCGTTCTGGTGGTTGTCAGCTATGGCATTGCTTTTTACCTGCTGGGCCTGACGCTAAGATACATGCCAGTCGGAATTGTTTATGCGATCTGGTCCGGGCTTGGCATCTTTCTGATCGCGATCATTGGCTTCATTGTTTTCGGGCAAAGGCTGGACTGGCCAGCCGTCATTGGATTGATCATGATTTTGGCCGGAATCCTTATCATTCACCTGTTTTCCAAGACGGCCGGCCACTGATCGCCGGTTAGGGCTGGTCTATTTGGTCAAACCACGCTATGCGCGCGGCAACTTCCCGTTCAAAGGCTGACCTCTCATGGACCTGCGCAATATCGCAATCATCGCTCACGTGGACCACGGCAAGACGACCCTGGTGGATGAGCTGCTCAAACAATCCGGCGCGTTCCGGGAAAACCAAGCTGTGGCTGAACGCGCCATGGACAGCAACGATCTTGAACGCGAGCGTGGCATCACCATCCTGGCTAAAGCCACCTCGGTCGAGTGGAAGGGCACGCGCATCAACATCGTCGACACACCCGGCCACGCCGATTTTGGTGGCGAAGTTGAGCGGATTCTCAGCATGGTTGACGGCGTTGTATTGCTGGTCGATGCCGCCGAAGGCCCGATGCCACAGACCAAGTTTGTGACCTCCAAGGCGCTTGCGCTGGGACTGCGCCCGATCGTCGTTTTGAACAAGGTCGACAAGCCCGACGCCGAACCCGACCGCGCGCTGGACGAATGTTTCGACCTGTTCGCCAACCTTGGCGCTGATGATGACCAACTGGACTTCCCGGCAATGTACGCATCGGGCCGTTCGGGCTGGGCAGATATGGAACTGGACGGACCGCGCAAGGACCTGACCGCGCTGTTCGACCTGATCGTTGATCACGTCCCTGCCCCGCAACAGGCCGAACGCAAGGACGAACCGTTCCGCATGCTGGCGACCACGCTGGGCAGTGATCCCTTCATCGGCCGTATCCTGACCGGCCGCGTGGAAAGCGGCACGCTGAAGGCGGGCGACAGCCTCAAGGCGCTGTCCCGCGATGGCACCCTGATCGAGAACTTCCGCGCGTCGAAAATTCTGGCGTTTCGTGGCCTCGCGCAGCAACCCATCGACGTGGCCGAAGCTGGGGACATCGTTACCATCGCAGGGATGAGCAAAGCCACCGTTGCGGATTCGTTGGTATCCCCGCAGGTCGAAGAAGCCCTGCCCGCCCAGCCCATCGATCCACCGACCATCACTGTGACCTTTGGCATCAACGATTCCCCTCTGGCAGGTCGTGACGGCAAAAAGGTCCAATCCCGCGTCATTCGTGACCGACTGATGAAAGAGGCCGAATCCAACGTCGCCATCCGCATCACCGATACCCCCGGGGGCGAGGCGTTTGAGGTCGCGGGTCGTGGCGAATTGCAAATGGGCGTTCTGATCGAGAATATGCGCCGTGAAGGCTTCGAACTCAGCATTTCGCGCCCGCAGGTTTTGTTCCGTGAGGAAGACGGCCAGCGTCTGGAACCCATCGAAGAAGTCACCATCGACGTCGATGACGAGTTTTCGGGCTCGGTGATCGAAAAGATCACCGGTGCACGCAAAGGTGAATTGGCCGAAATGCGCCCCGCCGGTGCAGGCAAAACCCGGATCATCGCACACGTCCCTTCACGCGGGTTGATCGGGTATCATGGCGAGTTCCTGACAGACACACGTGGCACCGGTGTTCTGAACCGCGTGTTCCACGGCTGGGCCGCGCACAAGGGCCCGATCCCGGGCCGTCGCGCAGGCGTTCTGATCTCGATGGAGAAGGGTCAGGCCGTGGCTTATGCCCTGTGGAACTTGGAAGAGCGTGGCCGCATGTTCGTTGCCCCACAAACCGACGTTTACCAGGGCATGGTTATCGGTGAGCATTCGCGCGACAATGATCTGGAAGTAAACCCTCTCAAGGGTAAAAAGCTGACCAACGTTCGCGCAAGCGGATCTGACGATGCCGTACGGCTTACGCCCCACGTTCAGTTCTCGCTGGAAGAGGCGATTGCTTATATCGATGATGATGAATTGGTTGAGGTCACCCCAAACGCTGTTCGTCTACGCAAACGCTTCCTGGACCCGCATGAACGCAAGCGTATGGCGAAGTCTGCTTGAGTCTCCCTTAAGTATAGTTGCCGCAATTGCAACAATGCCACACATCTGACAATTTTGTGCGCGCATGAACTGCGCAAATATACGAAAAGCCCGCCGTTTTGGCGGGCTTTCTCTTTGTTTTAAGTGTATTTTTTTCGCGTAAAATTTGTTCCTAAAATTAATTCAAATTAAACACCCCTTGTAAATGTGACCCAAAATGGGTGTAATTATGGTTGAAGTATGGCACAATTGATGTACCAAAACGTAAAGCACAAACTGTAGTGCAATAGTGTTAGTAACGAGTTCTGAAGGAGCGGCGCCATGCGCGTGAAATCCCATTTATTATCTTTTGTATTTGTCTCAGCAACATTACCGTTCATCACCGCCAGCGCGGCGCAGGCGGAAAGATGCAACATCAAAACAGCCCGACAATCGGTATCGACAGAAACGTTGTGCGGCTGCTCAGTCGTCGATACGCGCATGTTGCGCTATATCCAACGCCGAGCTGATTTCGAGGACATTCTGGCCCGTACACTTGATAGTTGTCCGGCTTTTGCGGCTGTCCTGACTGATTTGCCAACGGCGTCCACGGCTGCATCTGATCGCGATAGTGACAGCGACACCTTTGGCGCTTCAGGCAACGGTGATAACGGCGGCGGCAGCAGTGACGACGGCGGCGGCAACAATGGCGGCGGCGGCGGTGGCGGCGGCAATAACGGCGGCGGCGGCGGTGGCGGCGGCAATAACGGCGGCGGCAATAATGGCGGCGGTGGCAATTCCGGCAATGGCAACGGCGGCAATAATGGCGGCGGTGGCAATTCCGGCAACGGCAACGGCGGCAACAATGGCGGCGGTGGCAATTCCGGCAACGGCAACGGCGGCAACAATGGCGGCGGTGGCAATTCCGGCAACGGCAACGGCGGCAACAATGGCG